>NZ_JACSNI010000002.1:0-694096 GCF_018619055.1 Exiguobacterium sp. s130
AAAAAACCTGAGCCCGGTGGAATACCGGACTCAGGTCCTCAAGGTCGCCTGACAAATTATTTATTGTCTAACTTTTTTGGTTCAGTTCAAAAAATGTAGTCGATCATGAAAAATAATTAGTTTTGTAAATAGGGAGTAATGTAGTGCCTATCTTTTTCTTAAATGGCACTGTAAATGCATATCTAACCAATGCAACCAGTCAGATGCACTTAACCAGCCAAGTTCATCATAATAAATCTTTTTTGAAGCATCTATAGTTTGAATATGCATTTTAACGCACTCCATTTGAGTAATTAATTATTTTGTGCTTTTTAGGAGAATAGCGTAATTCAGGTTACTTTCTAGTTCGATCTTAAAATCATTTTTAAATTTACACGTACCTATGGAACTTCGTCATATAAAAAACAAAGTCTCCAAATCTTGTTCTCCTTTTCGAAGGCTGATGAAGTAAATTTAAGAACCCAAAAGCATCGTATCTTTTCTTAACAGAAATGGTACGATGCTTCTTTGTAGTTCCTCGATAGAATTAAAAAAATCTATAGTTAGTCATTCATAAAAGGGAAAAGTAGAATAAGAAGAAGAGGTCTGGTCAAGATTGATTAATTCTTCTAATCTCCATTTAACTAATTTATTATTTGAATTAACTTTAATTCTGAAAAGTAAATTTAATAAATGTCACCTATCCTATTGTGATATAAGGTATCATTGGAAATAGTTTCTTAGGGAGTATATACCATAAAGAAAGTTATAAGAGGAAAAGAACAGGCAATTGATTTCTTGAAACTACTAACAAAAGAATTAAATCTTAAAGTAGATGAAGGAGAGGTATGATGAGAGAAAAAACTCGCATATTAATCGGGCTGCTACTAGCTTGCCTCTATATTTTACCGATGGTCTTACTGGGGGAACATGCACATGTCCGTATTCATGATAATCTAGACTCAAACATCACGTGGTATAAAACATTGGTCGATACCAATAGTATTTACGCAAGCCTTCATGCAAATGTTCCTGACTTATTGAATGGGGTCGTCTCGAGAAATGCTTTCGTCAGTGAGTTTACAGGTATCGTGTGGCTATATCAATGGTTCCAACCATTTACGGCATACGTGATCAGTCAAACGTTGGTCCGAATCTTTGCTTTCTTAGGAATGTACTTATTACTACGTGATCATGCGAAAGGGGTTATTCCTAAATCATATGCGCTGTGGGTAGCAGTTCTATTTTCTTGGACACCATTCTGGCCATCGGGCATGCTCAGCACGCTTGGGATGCCACTCTTATTGTGGGCTTATTGGAATATCTGGCATGGACGGAAAATAAAATCGAGTGCATTCGTATTGTTAGTGGTTCCGTTCTATTCGAGCTTCGTGCTAGGAATCGTTTTCTTTTTAGCAACGCTTGCCATTTACCATATGGTGAAGGAGATACGCGCACGTAGTTTTCATAACCGTTTTTGGATCGCCTATGGCCTTCAGGTCCTTTTATACTTATTAATTGAATATCGACTGGTCTTCTCGATGCTGTGGGAAGAAGAGCCTACAAGTCGAAATGACTTCGAAACAGGGAATAACGGATTTTGGGCAAGTATTCGTTTATTTTTTAAGAATTTGGTGTTTGGTCATACACATGATCGCGCAGTACAATCGCCCATCATCCTCCTAACACTTCTGATTGTTGGATTTCTAGTATTTCGTCAAAAAGATCATGCAGCAAGACGAATTCGAACTTTGATGTGGTTTCTATTTGGACTATCGCTGTGGTATGCGTTTTGGTTTTATGAGGGATGGAACCCGTTAAAGCAACATGTCTCTCTCATCAGAACTTTCAATTTCTCACGTTTCCACTTCCTTCAACCGATGTTGTGGTATGCATTGTTTTACTTGATGCTCGACTGGCTATGGCGAACTGCCAAGCGAAAATGGGTGACTTGTTTGCTCGTAGCCCAAACCCTTGTCTTGCTTGCATGGAATCCCGAGTTCCTCTATCGTCATCATCCATCCTATGAAGCGTTTTATGCGACTTCTCAGTTTTCTGACATTAAACGCTTTATCAACCAACCAACGAAAGACTATCAGGTCGCTTCTCTCGGATTGCACCCTGCGATCGCACAATACAATGGTATGCAAACCGTGGATGGTTATGTGAACTTTTATCCATTACGCTATAAAGCATCTTTCCGAAAGGTGATTGCTGGAGAATTGGATAAAAGTAAGCTATTACAACGTTATTTTGATACGTGGGGAAATCGAGTCTATGTGTTTTCATCTGAACTCGGTAAGGAATACGAGTACACAAAGGAGCATCAAGTACCGGTTCGACATTTATCTATCAATACAGCACAGTTGAAGCAAATCGGTGCGACATATCTTTTGTCTGCTGTACCAATCAAAAATGCTGCAGCCATTGGATTGCAGTACGAAAAAACATTTGAAGATCAACATTCTGCTTGGAAGATTAGGTTATACCGTATCCAAGCTACTACAGAGAATACGAAGTAAGTTCGTTTAAGGAGGAGTAATGGTATGACGATGACGACAATCCCTACGCTAGGCGTAATTATTCCGTGTTATAACGAGACGGAAGTATTACACTTGACGGTCCATACGATGAACCGTTTCTTAACAGAGTGGCGAGAACGACACCTCATTTCTGAGGACTCCTTTGTCTTGTTCGTAGATGATGGAAGTCAGGATGATACCTGGTCCCAAATTGAAGATGTACACGCACAAGATGGTCGGTTTAGAGGGTTAAAATTAGCACATAACGTAGGACATCAAAATGCTTTGTTCGCAGGTCTTGTCGAAGGACATACCGATGCGGATTGTGTTGTGTCAATGGATGCGGACCTTCAGGATGACGTAAATGTGATTGAACAGTTTTTAAGTGAATTTGCGAAAGGGAATGATATCGTCTATGGGGTAAGAGAAGATCGTCAGACCGATAGCTGGTTTAAACGGTCGACTGCTCAAGGCTTTTATCGCTTCATCGACTGGTTGGGTGTAGAGACCATCTTCAATCATGCAGACTATCGTCTCATGAGCAAACGAGCTGTCGAAACACTTTGTGCACATCCGGAACGCAATCTCTTTTTGCGGGGGATGGTACCTTCGCTTGGTTTTCAAACAGCAGAAGTGACCTATACACGTCAATCACGTCCAGCAGGCGAATCAAAATATCCATTACGAAAGATGATGGCACTCGCATGGGATGGGGTGACCTCGTTTAGTGTTCGTCCGATTAAGTTGTTATTTTTAGTCTCACTATTCATGCTCATCGTCTCGATCGGTTTTGTTGGATATGCTCTTTATCGTAGATATGAAGGAGAAGCGATGGATGGGTGGACGTCTTTAATGATGTCGATCTGGTTCATCGGCGGACTTCAATTACTAGGTATTGGACTGATAGGAGAATACATCGGTAAAATCTATCAGGAAGTCAAACGACGTCCTCGTTATGTCGTCGAGAAAAAACGAGAATGATGACCTTTCTTCGTTTCTTAGTAGTAGGAGTTCTTAATACGCTGGTTGGTCTGACGCTGACACTGATTTGTTTTCATGTCTTGCATACTGGTTATTGGGGAGCGACGGCGATCGGGAATGCATGTGGTGTTTGGGTCAGCTATATGCTAAATCGTCGCTTCACCTTTCGTCAAGAGGCTGGAGGATGGCCCTATTGGATACGTTTTTTGATCGTCGTTTCGATTAGCTATCTCATCGCTTATCGTCTTAGTTTATGGGGAGTGCATTACGTATTGCCAAATCTACAAGAGACTGGAGCAATTCTGATCGGGATGATTATCTATACGGGGTTAAATTATCTAGGTCAGTCTTATTGGGTATTTCGCAAATCATGATAAAACAAGCTATCTATAGAGGTAGCTTGTTTTTTTTTATCCTCTCAATTGCACTTGCAAAAGCATAGTAGCAAATCAAAAGACTGACAAATGAATTTTCAAATTATAGAAATCAACCACTCAGATTAGAGTGGGGAAAGTCATTTACAATTTGATAAAATGACGCATTCAACGTATGCATCACATAGTTATATGGGTGGATATGCTATTTCTCATGTAATCGACCATGCCTATTCCTTATTCATCGACTCCCTTCAGTCCACCACATTAAATGATCGTTGATGAACGAATCCCAAAAGAAGAATGAAAGTAAAGTATCCGTGAAATCTAATTTACAGACTTAAATTTATTACAAACGACATCAATAAATCGCAATTTCTTCTTGTAGTAAATAATTCTGTTAAAAATAAGAAATTTTTATTTTTTAGTTGGTCCGTTATTACTCCTTCTCGATAAAGTAAAAGTCTATGAACTTAAACGATAAGAAGCAGTTCCTGTCATGTAAAGACAGGAACTGCTTCTTATCGAACAATTATATCGTCGGTAATTCTAAAATTCTTAAGAGATAGAAAAAAGTAAGACAGAAAGATATGTCACTTCGTTTCAAAACAAACATACGTTCGTTTTACGTGACAATTTAAATAAAAGTGTCCTTACTTAATTTTCATAATATTAGTATAATCCATATCAAAATATAAGTCTATATCTTGATAACTATCTTCTCTATAGTAAAGCTACGAAAAGAAAACGCTATTCGTTAACTATGAGAGGAGTTATTATGAACAAAACTACATGGAATCCTAATGTGAAAGTCAGACTGATAGGAGAAGGTCTTTTCAATCTGCTATTTTGGATGTACTTTCCTTTTCTAACGGTCTATTTTGGTAAAGGACTAGGGTTACAGACTGCTGGATTAATAATGGCACTGCCCCCCTTAATAAGTATTGTCGGAAGTTTAACCGGAGGAAGCTTTGCGGATACGTTAGGGAGACGTCCTGTGATGCTGATCGGAACATTTTTGCAAATGACCATGTTTATTCTATTTGCTGTCTCTTCTTCTCCTTGGATTAATTATGTTGCCTTTATCGGAATTAATATAGGCGCAGCATTTTATCGTCCTGCTAGTTCAGCGATGATAGCGGACACAGTTCCAAAAGATGAATTGCGCCAAGTGTATGCGACATTTATGACCGTGAACAATATTGGTGCCGTTTTAGGACCAATCATTGGAGCAGTCTTCTTTTTTCAACATCGTCAACTGTTATTGTGGACCTGTGCAATAGTTCTCTTTCTTTACTTCATAACGATCTATTTTATTGTTAGTGAAACCTTACCTGTCCGATCCAAGCAAAAAGATGTAACGACCCCACTTAAATATGCGTTTCAGTCTAAGTGGTCTGGCTATCGACTTATTCTCAAAGATCGTATTTTTCTGCTATACGTAATTGCGGGAACCTGTTCACTCTTCCCAGTGATGCAACTCGATCTCTACTTACCAGTTTACGTGATAGAGAATGTGCCTAAACAACCTCTCGTACCGCACTTGCTGGATTCTTTTCAGCTCACGAGCCAATCCATTTTTGGCTATCTGGTAAGCTTTAATGGTCTTTTGTTTGTCATCTTGATCCTTCCCGTAACGAATCGACTTAAAAATTGGTCAGAAAGACGTCTCTTCGTCGTTTCGACCTTACTTGCAGGAGGAGGTACATTTTTAGTCGGATGGAATAACAACATCTGGTTTTTGTTTGGTTGTACGCTCATCTTCACGTTAGGTGAGATCATGCGTACACCAGTCACGCAGAGTTTCATCGGTCATTATGCTCCAGAGGAGGCAAAAGGTCAGTATCTAGCTGCTGATAGTCTTCAAAACACACTTGGTAAGACGCTAGCACCTCTCGCTATCTACGCATCAGGATGGATCGCCCCGCTTGGTATCTTCACTATCATTCTCCTTTTTGCTATCATTGGAGCTTGTTTATATCTGCAATTATTTAGACTGTATTCTCCCACTTGACAATCAGGTTGATAATACAAAGTGTACGATTACAAATAAAATATTAATTTAGGCTTTAGAATGATTTCACGAAAATAATAATTACTATAGATAATTAATATCAGATAAATGCTATCTAAAATATCTTAAATCAGCATGAATGAGATGATTTCAACATTCCACCGACGATTAATCTTGAAGTCGATGATCCAACGTGTGACCTGGATTATGTAGCAGGAGGGGCTCGTTCGCTGGAGATGCAGTACGGACTATCCAATTCTTTCGGATTCGGTGGTCATAACGCCGCCATCGTCTTGAAAAAATATATGGATTAAGCATCAGAGTTTGGGTTCGGACAAGAGGACTCAATGAGTAAGTACTCGCTGAAAATGGATTGTATACATTTCGACGTCGAAATGTATACAATCTTTTTTGTGTATCCAATTCTTATTAAGTGTTAGTGATTCGGAAACCTTCACTATTGCTGTGTCTTCATTCATCCAACGATTCATGACACGTTCTATCTATTTTACATAAAACGCGAATCATCAGTTCTAGTCAGAGTTTGCCTTAACTAGGACATCATGATCTTTATTTTAGTAATCCACCCTCTGAAGGGAGGTTTGAATCCACACCTAAAAAAATAACTGTATATGTTGTCATTCTAATTCTAGCTTTTTCATCATATCGTCAAAAGAGAAGGCTTTTGATTGATTATCATGTACTTCCTAAGATATGAGTTTTAGATGCTTTATTTATAGATATCCCGACGATGTCCAATCTCAAGAATCAATATCACGACTTTCTCATCCTGGATGTCAGCAATCAGACGATAGTCGCCGATGCGATACCGCCATTCGCCAGAGCGATTCGAGACGAGTCCTTTCCCATGACGACGCGGATCATCCGTCCCGACCAGATTCTTCTTGATCCAGGACATGATGATCCGCGCTTGTTGTGGGTCCATCTTCTTGAGAGACTTTTGAGCTCCGCGCTCAAACTCTACCGAATATGCCGTCATTCTAAATCAAGTTCCTTCATCATGTCGTCGAAAGATATCGCTTCTGATTTTTTACGGTGTGCTGCCATGGAATCATGATAGAGTTGCAAATCGATTTCGTCTTCGATACGGTCGAGGACGGCATCGCGAACGAGTGTAGAAATCGTGATGTTCTTTGCCTTCGCATATTCCTTGATAAGTCGTGTATCTTGATCATCCAGACGTACGGAAATGGTACTCATGATTATCAGCTCCTTTGTAATACATTGTAATACATATTCCAGTAGTAGTCTAGAAATGGCACCGATTTAAAATAGGATTGAACCTGTTATAACTAGTATGAAAATGATGAATAAGTATGAAAAAAGAAAGGCTGCTGTATCGCGTGCCTTTTTTTTTGTATAAGACGTCGCACACGCTGAAATGCTCATGTGGAGGATCATAAATACACGGAAATACTATACAACGCTGCGAAAAATAATGAGATCGAGACGCCTAATCCAAGATAGAGGGTCTTGATGGAGTCTTGGGTTGATCGGATGACGTACACCAACAATCCCACGAAAAGGAGGCTGATTGCCATCAAGAAGAGGGATATCATGGTCGGCTCGAACCGGATATCAGAATAGGTGAAACGCAAGCTAGGGAAAAGAAACCCTGACAGTGGACCAGCCCCGCTGGAGTGAAGAGTATCCTTGATCGAGTGAGGGGGTTCCTGTTGACCGAGCCACGCAGTCGCTGTGAAGAGAAGCAGGATCAAGATGCCTTCCATGCGCATCCGCATCCGTCGGACTTCAAACGATCGTTCAGGAGACGCGTAACTTCACTTCCCGTTCATGATACCGATGATCAGCACGGATAGAATCAGGACGTGTTTCCAGAGTAAGGCTTGTCCATACGGTAAAATCCAGGAATCGGAATACTCCTCTACCTGCACGACGACAGACATCAGATAGATGCCGGAACCGACGATCAGTAAGAAACATAGCGTCACGAGTGGTTTGAACCATTCGAGGAAGATGCCCCAGTTACGGTCTGATGGACTCCAAAAGCCGAGTATGAGCAATCCACCGGTCCAGATGAAGACGGCGAGTGCGTGAATAGAATGTACGAGCATGCCTTCTGCCCCTTTGATGCTAGAGGCGTGCCCGGACCACGCGAACGTAACGACCATCGCCATACCAAGGAATACCCCTAGTTTTATACGTCCAGGACTGAGTGATGAACGATTGATGACGATGAGAAGGAGTACACTCCAGAGAGCCATCAGAATCCAAGCGTTCCCTGCCTCGAATGTAAGTAACACGGATTGCAGTGTTATCCAAAAACCGATCTCTTCATATAAATACAGTACGATTCGTAAGACGGACAGGGAAAAGGATAACAGCATCAGCACGATGAGCATGCGAACCCAGCGGATTGAAAGCGATACGTCAGGTCGGTAAGAACGAGGGATGAGCTGGACGGAAAAGAAACCGATCAACAGCGCAAGACAACCGTAGAGGAGCGTATCGCCGATCAGATAGAGCGCGGTCATCGCTTCCGCCCCTTCCCGATAAATCAGATCAGCTCGTCCAAACATTCACCGTTTCCGGGATGGACTGTAGTAGCTGTGCTAAGACGATCGAACAACACTTTCAAAAGATGCAAAATGTCCAGACCGTCACAGTTTCGTTTGCCCGTGGGGAGATGGAAATCGACCATCAGCTGGATGCTCGACAAGTCCAAAGCGAGCTGAACAAGATCGGTTTCGATGGATACGTCAAGGGAAAGAAAATGTCCGAGGCACCGGTCCGGTCGTTCGAGGGGATCTCCTTGATCCTGTCCGGGATTTTGATTGGTCTGGGATTGCTCATCCAAACGAGCGGAGTAGCGTATCTTCCGAATGTTTTGTACGGTATCGCCTTGATCCTCAGTGGGGGGAGAGTTTTCCGGAGTGCCTATTATGCCGCCCGTGCCCGCTCACTCGACATGAAAGTATTGATGAGCGTAGCAGCCATCGGTGCCGCATGTATCGGGGAGTGGCTCGAGGGAGCGACCGTCGTCTTCCTCTTTGCCATCGGCAATTTGCTTCAGAATCGCTCCCTTGCGCGGACGCGCAATTCCATTCAGAAACTGATCGAACTGTCTCCGAAGGAAGCCTTCGTGCTGACGGACGGGGACGTTAGACGTAAACCGGTGGAAGCGGTGCGAGTCGGAGAAATCCTCCGGATTCGACCAGGTGATCAGGTTGCACTGGACGGCACGATCCTGAACGGGACGACGACCATCAATCAAGCACCGATCACGGACGAATCGATTCCTGTCGATAAGAAGGAAGGCGATCACGTATTTGCCGGAACGCTCAACATGGATCGTTCGTTCGACATGATCGTCGAGAAGACGTATCAAGAGACGACGCTTGCGCACATCATTGAACTGGTCGAGGAAGCGCAGGATAATAAAGCACCGAGTGAAGCGTTCATCGATCGTTTCGCGAAAGTGTATACACCGTTCGTCTTCCTAGGTGCATTGTTGCTGATGATCGTCCCACCTTTACTCCAACTTGGTAGTTGGGGAGAGTGGTTCTATAAGGGGTAGCGTCAGGAAAATGCGGATTTACAATGCTAAGGAAATTCCCATACTAAAAAGCCAAATTTCTCAACATCAATTGAGAAATTTGGCTTTTTCCGTTGCTCAGTTAAAGCGTCCTTTAGTTGTATATTTCCTGTTAATATCCCTTTTGAAGCATAACATTGTTTTCAATGATCGCACCCGATAGTTGACGCCCATTTTAGAACCTATTCTTTGATTTTCAATAAGCGTAAACTGTTTAATGTTACAAGTAAAGTTGCTCCCATATCAGCAAATATAGCTATCCAAAGTGTTAACCAACCGGGCATGACCAAAAGTAATGCCACTAATTTAATCGCCAAAGAGAAGGTAATGTTTTGCTTGATGATTGCTAAAGCCTTACGGCTTAATTTTATTGTATATGGCAATTTACTCAAATCATCAGACATTAAGGCGATGTCAGCCGTTTCTAAAGCTGTATCAGTTCCAGCACCACCCATTGCTACACCAACGGTAGATGCCGCAAGGGCTGGAGCATCATTCACGCCATCTCCGACCATCCCCACACTTTGATGTTTTTCTCGAAGTTCTTTAATAAAATTAAGCTTATCTTCTGGAAGTAAGTCAGCTTTAATATCCGAAACACCAACTTGTTTTCCGATGGCTGTTGCCGTTCTTTGGTTATCGCCTGTTAGCATCACTGTTTCGATTCCCATATTGTTCAACTTGCCGATAACTTCTTTAGACGATTCCCTCATTTCATCGGCTACGGCAATAAACGAAAGAATTTCTTTTTCTGTTCCTAACACCATCACCGTTTTACCTTGAGTTTGCATATCGGCAATTTTTTCTTTCCTATCGCTTGAAATGCTTCCGTGTAATTCCTCAAAAAGATTTGGACTTCCCACATAATACATTTCATTATTTATTTTGGCTTTAACGCCTTTACCTGTAATGGATTGAAAATCCTCTACTGTTACTTCGTTGAATTTTAATCCATTTTCTTCTGCTTTTCGCATAATCGCTGAAGCAAGAGGGTGCTGTGATCCTTTTTCAATGGCTGCTGTTATGGTCATTAATTCATTTTCATTTCTACCATATGTCACAATGTCTGTTACAGCAGGAATCCCTTTGGTTAATGTTCCTGTTTTATCAAAGGCTATCGCTTTTAAGTGTCCTGCTTCTTCTAAATGGATACCACCTTTAATTAAAACACCATTTTTCGCTGCATTTCCTATTGCTGTAACCACAGCAACTGGAGTTGAGACTACTAAGGCACAAGGACAACCAACCACTAATACAGCTAAGCCTTGATAAATCCATTGGCTCCAGTCTCCGCCAAATAATGGTGGAACTACCGCAATTAAAAGAGCTAGTATGACAATAGCTGGTGTATAGTATTTTGCAAATTTATCGACAAACGCTTGAGAAGGGGCCCGTTCTGCTTGGGCTTCTTCTACCAAGTGAATGATTTTTGAAAGAGTAGTATCTTCAACTCGTTTTGTTACTTTAACCTCAAGTAACCCTTCTTCATTCAAGGTTCCTGCAAATACTTCATCATTTGTGGTTTTCGTTACTGGAACACTTTCACCTGTAATCGCAGCCTGATTTAATGTCGATGTACCTTTAACCACTATTCCATCCATTGCTAACTTTTGACCGGGCTTAACAATCATGATGTCTCCAACTTGAATATCATCAACATGAATCATCATTTCTTCATTGCCTCGTCGAATTAACGCTTCTTTTGGGGCAATATCCATTAAAGATTCAATAGATTGACGTGCTCTATCCATTGAATAACGCTCTAATGTTTCACTAATCGCAAATAGGATAACAACGGTTGCCCCTTCACCCCATTCACCAATGATTGCAGCTCCTATAATTGCAATAGTCATAAGCGTATTCATATCGAAATTTAATCTGCTTAGATTTTTGAGACCTTTAATGAATAACGAATATCCACCGATTAAAATGGACGCTGCATAACCAATTGTCGGTAGAACATGCTCTTCACCATACTGCTCTCCTAAGAACCAGCTAACTACAAGTAAAAGAGCTGATATATATACCTTAATGTTTTCTTTCTGCTTCCAAAAAGGTTCTCGTTCTACCCTTTGTTCTTTTTCATCTCGAATTTTTAAATTTTCAAATGCTCCTGCTTTTTCTAATTCTTCAATGGTTGTCGTCCCTTTAACATAAACTTTAGATGCTCCGAAATTTACTTTCGCATCCTGAACACCGGGAAGTTCTTTAACATTATTTTCAAAAATGGCTGCACAGTTAGTACAAGTAAATCCTTGAACACGATAGGCTTTCATTTCTTCTTCAGACAGTTTTGCTTTCCCACTAGACATTGATCTTCACCTCTTTCTTATGTGCCAATGCAATCATCATAATTTGTCTGATATGCTCATCATCTAATGAATAAAATGCAAGTTTTCCCTCTTTTCGAAACTTAACAATCCCTTGCTTATGGAGCGTTCGCAGGTGATGAGAGGCATTTGCAACCGTAACACCTATAATATTTGCTATATCACACACACACAGTTCGTCATCTTGACATAAAGCATAGGTAATTTTTGCTCTATTTTCATCTGCAATAGCTTTTAACATTTGGGCAACACTAGAAATATCTACTGTCTGTAAATTACCTTGTATTCGATTGACCTTTTCTTCGTCATAACAATAAATTTCACAAGTATCTTTCTTAATCACATTCTCACCCCAATATCATTCAAGTGTTTATTTGAATATAGTATAACAATTTTTAATAATTCATTCAAGTGTTTATTTGAATGAGTAAAAAAATTCATAAAAAAAGAATTGGAGTACCCAATTCTAATAACAAAATAACCAAACTGCATAAGACTTTGAGTACATAACATTATCTGGCCAATTAATGGAATAGGACTGAACTATTTGTTCTCTTCCGATAGCTTTCTATATAATGAAGCCCTAGACACATTTGTAATTTCACAAATTTGATTTACAGTCATATTTCCTTCTTTATATAGCTTTACTGCATAATTCATTCCCGCATGATTTTTATGATATTTCTTTATCCGACCTTTAAACTTTCCTTCTTTCTTAGCCAGCTCAATCCCTTCACGTTGACGCATACGGATAAGATCTCTCTCTAACTGGTTAACACCAGCCATTACTGTAATTAAGAATTGGCTGTATGGATTATCCTCTGATAAATCTAGCCATGTATCCTTGAGTGATTTTAAGCTGGCTTTTTTCCTTCGTATGTAATCGATCAATTCAAATAAATCTTGTGTACTACGAGTAATTCGAGTTAAATCTGTAACATAAATGGTGTCACCATCTTGTAAGTCCTCTAACATTTTTTGAAGTTGCTCACGTTCCTTCGTTGCCCCAGAAACTTTTTCTTCGTATATAATATCCATTCCGAATTCGCTTAGCTGCTGAAATTGTCTTGAAGGGTTTTGACTAGTTGAACTGACACGTACATAACCAATTTTCCGCAAAATATCACCTCACTTTTGAGACAAGTCTTATGAGACGCTAGATCACAGCAATCCACTTCAAAATAAATGACTTGATGAAGTCGCTTCAGATCATAGAAAAACCCTCATTTCGACGTCGAAATGAGGGTTTTTCTATGATCTGAAAAGATGCTGTCTTAGGACATCCTCTCTTCTTTTTTTAGGTTACAAATAGTTCAATGGGTTGACACTATTCGCTGCAGAATAACTGCTGTATTTATAACTGTTTTTATGAATCTCAAAGTGTAAATGATTTCCGAACGAGTTTCCTGTATTCCCAACTGTTCCAATCTTCATACCTTTAGAGACTGTCTGACCACTTTTTACCGAAAGACTATTCATATGAGCATAAACGGTTACGTATTTTTGATTCTTTAGACTATGTGAAATCATAACGTGTTTACCATATGCACCGCTGTTTTTAGAGATAGTGACTTTTCCACTCGCAGAAGCATAGACAGGTGTGCCTTTTGTTGCAGCTAGATCAACGCCATTATGGAATGTATAACCGTAAGCGCCATTAGATTTTCCGTATCCTTGGGTCAGCCTCCCTTTAGTAGGAGAAGCAAAAAGAGACTCATTATACGTCATTTTTTTTGCAACGTAGCTCTTATATTTTTTTAGGTAAGAACTATAGATATACCGTGTGTTCCCTTTGTAAAGTACTTTTGTCCAAGCTCCTTTTTTTCCTAAATAAGAAAAAGTCTGACCAGTGTTAGTCACGCCGACTATATTGTAATTGAGAGAAGGACCAGTCCGAACACGGAGATTGTCTGTCTTTACTTTTACTTTATATGCACTACTTGCTTCAACTTTTGGGCTATGCATTGAAAAAGTTGTTGTGAGTAAGACGCTAGAAGCGATAAGTATTACCTTGTTTTTCATTAGTTGTACTCCTTTAAAGATAAAGATACGGTGACAAACGATTTGTTAAAAGGAGTATAGCATCACTATATTACAAAAAAGTGTATCAAATTCATTTCAAAAATTGATACGAGATTTAATCAAAAAATGCATAGTTTTTTCACAAACAGATTTTATGTTTAAAATTAAACACATTTCTTTTTTATACATCTTAAAAAAAGATTTATTTTTTAGAGTTCGGGAGGAATTTGATGGAGTTATCTTTTTTGTTAGCTTTTGGAGCAGGGTTTTTATCTTTTATCTCGCCATGTTGCCTAGCTTTGTATCCTGTTTTTCTATCTTACATTACAGGAATTTCAGTTACAGAGTTAAAAGAAAATAAAAAGTGGAACTGGAATGGTGTTCCCCATACATTCGTTTTCTTACTTGGATTTTCGAGCGTATTTTTAGTGATGGGTTTTTCAACGTCATATTTGGCTGATTTTTTTATAGTGTATAAAGATGTTCTACGGATGAGCGGTGCACTTATTTTATTCATGTTCGGTGTTATTTTAACTGGTCTGTGGACCCCAATATTTTTACTTAAAGAGCGAAGAATGAACTTAGGAAAAAGAAAGCGTGGTTATATCGGAACGTTTATTGTCGGAGTCGGATCGGCTGCTGGATGGACTCCTTGTACAGGACCAATCCTCGCTGGAGTTATTGCTTTGATCGCCACGAATCCTAGTAATGGATTTTTATATATGCTCTTTTATGTACTAGGTTTTTCTATTCCATTTTTCTTGATGTCGTTTTTGGTCGGGAAATCCAGATACTTAATGAATTATTCTTCAAAGGTTATGAAAATAGGTGGCTGGTTTATGATTTTATTAGGTATCATATTGTATTTCGATGGTCTGACGAAACTAACTACAATATTGATTGATTTTACAGGGTTTAGAGGGTTCTGACGCTCTATTTTCTATTTCGAAAGGAGATGCATCGTAAATGTCTCGTGAAAATGTCCTGATAATGGGAGTAGAGGAAAACTGGAAAGTGATGGAGAACATAAAACAACTTAAACCTGTAAGTATAGATATTCATATTTCTTCAAAAGAAGGATGGGTTCGAAAGCTATTTCCTGATTTTAAATATTTTGATTCATTTTCAAAAAAAGAATCAGAAGAAGGGTATATTAGTAATCTGATTGAATATTGTACTTCTCAAGAAATAGGCTGGATTATCCCTTTAAGCGAACAAGAAGCATCTACGTTATCAAAACATAAGTTGAAAATGAGAAAAAATAACGTAGCGTTTATAACATCCTTTGACTGGGATAAAACAGTACTTCATGATTCATTTTCGGTTCAAGGTAATACTTTCACTTATTCTTTTGACCAGATAAAGAATGCGCCTGAAGGTGTAAAGGTGGGGAAAATTGATGCATATGTCGATTATCGATCTAGTGAAGTGATTTGCTGTTTTATGAGAGAAGAGTATGAACGGTACCAAGATACTGTTCTTTCATACGAGGTGTTTGCCAACTCGATTTTAGAGGAGTGCGTAGCAATAATTGCTCAAAGGCTTAATATAAAGGGTTCTTTTTCTTTCGATTATCACCGTGATTCGGAGGGAATGTATACGATTACAAAAATAGAATGTTTCATGACGCATTCTACTCGTGAGGCTATTTTTAGTGATTATGATTTCGCTAATTATTTGTGGAGCAATATTCAAGGAATTGTCCTTTTAAAAGAATCAAATGATAAAAGCTCTTTTGTGTATCGCCTAAATGAAGAATACTTTCTTTTCTAAATCTCAACAGTTTGTTTTTATATGTAATCATCTTAAATGAGAAAGGTACTTTATGAATAAACTTTCATTTAAAATAACGTTATTTTATTTTTTCGGGATTCTCATGATTTTCATTCTCTCATCTGCTATTGTATACAACATTCTTGAGCATCAACAAGTAGAAAGTGAACTGGAGAGCCTTCAAGAGAGAGGCAATAGTCATCGAGATGTTCTTTCCACTAACTTCGACAAGCAAACAGTTGAACACGTTGTTTTAATGGAGGAAAAGGCGATGACTGATGTGATTATCTTAGACAAAAATAATCAAGTCGTCGATTCATCTAACGACGCTGAACAATTTTTGAACCCGGATTGGATTCAAAAAAAGGATGGAATCGTAGAAGGTAATTGGAGAGAGGGCAAATTTTTAGTGACGGTGAGTAATATTGAAGATGGCGGTCAAATAATCATGTTAGAGCCGACGAAGTATATACAGCATTTGATGGGGGAATTGAAACAACAAGTAGTGTTCTCTCTATTCTTGTTAGTACTTTTTCTATTAGTAAGTGTTTATTTTTTGAGTTATATCATTATAAAGCCACTTTTATCAATGAAAGAGGCAACGGTAAAGTTAAGTAAAGGCGAGGTGCTGAAAATCAGAGAAGCTGAGAGAAGCGACGAAGTAGGAGATTTAGCACGAGCGATCACTAAGTTATCTGTTGATTTACGTCACATTCAAAATACAAGAAAGCAATTTCTGACTTCAATCACACATGAATTGCGTACGCCGATTACCTACATTAAGGGATATGCAGGACTCCTCAAAAAAGACGAATCGAGATTTGGAGATATTATCTATGAGGAATCCGAAAGACTTCAAGAACTGATTGAGGATTTGTTTGAACTTGCTAGATTGGAAGAGCCACATTTTCAAATAGATCCTCAGATCACAGAGATGAATGATTTCTTAAAAAAAATCAGTGAAAGAATAATTTTTAAATTTGAGGAGAAACAAGTGAAATTAATTCTTCAAATTAATAAAACTCCCATCTACAAAGAGATAGACCAAGCTAGATTTGATCAGGTTCTCTTAAATTTACTGGATAACGCGCTAAAATATACACATGCGAACAAACGCGTATTTTTAAAACTTGATGAAAACTTTATTGAAGTTACGGATGAAGGTGGTGGTGTGGATGAGCAATCACTCCCGTATCTTTTTGATCGTTTTTATCGAGTAGATTCTTCACGAAATCGTGAAACAGGAGGTACTGGGCTCGGTTTGGCTATCACGAAAGAAATAGTTGAAGCGCACAAAGGGACCATCGTAGCTATTAATGTAGAAAACGGGCTGAAAGTTGTCATTGACTTGAGGGGGATTCCAGGATGAGAACCATTGCTTTGGTAGATGATGAGAATCGAATGTTAGAACTGATTGAACTCTATCTGCAAGACAGTTATACCTGTATTAAGCTGAACAGCGGAAGAGAGATATTGAACTTGATTGATGTAGATGAGCCTGACTTAATCATATTGGATGTGATGATGCCTTTAATGGATGGTTTTGAGACCTGTCAAAGGATAAGGGAAGTTTCGAATGTACCAATCATTTTATTGACAGCACTCGACGGAAAAGAAGAAATCGTAAAAGGATTACAACTGGGAGCAGATGATTACATTGTGAAACCGTTCGACGAGGCGGAATTGAAGGCAAGAATTCAATCGATTTTCAGACGAACTACAGTTTCTTCAGGATCAAAAATCGAATCGTCGGGTCTAATCTTAAATGAAGACGCCCATGAGCTGTATTATGATAATCATTTAGTCAAAGTCACGCCAAAGGAATTTTCATTACTTGCTAAGTTATTAAAAAATCCAGAACGTGTCTATTCAAGAGAGGAACTGCTCTCAAGTTTATGGTTAGCAAATGAGTGGACAGATGAACGAACGGTCGACTCTCATGTAAGAAACTTAAGAGAAAAACTTAGGAAACTCGAGTTTCCTATTGAAGAACACTTTCGCACAGTATGGGGAATTGGTTACAAGTGGGTTCCTTAAATAAGGAGAAATAAGACAAGAGAGGAACGGTTAAAAAACCGTTCCTCTCTTGTTTATCGTTTATTCTGCAGATAGTTCGTCTTCAGTCACCCATTTATGATTTTTCACTTCTTCACCTGTAGTCGATTCGAAATCAATCATATACACTGTTGTTTGCTTAGCTGAGTCGATAGTGGCCGTAGCATCCTTCATTCCTTTCATATGATCCGCGTCTACTTTTACTTCATCGCCTACTTCATAAGGAGATGACTTGGCATCTACAATCTCTTCTTGAATAATCCATTTATGATTCGTGACGCGTTTCCCGCCATTTGTAGGGTCATAAGAAATGCTATAAGCAGTAGTATCATAAGCTCCTACAATTTTAGCCTCGGCCCCTTTCATGCCTTCCATATGTGCTTCTTTGATCATCGCCATGTCGCCAACTTTAAATTTAGGGTTTTTAGCCTCTTGGAGCCCTTTCGGAACCTCTTTCGATCCAGACATGTCCATCGTCGAATGATCCATACCGTCCATATTTTTATCCATGCTTCCTGTTGATTTAGAATCATCATCATTGCTTCCGCACGCAGCGAGTGCTAAAGAAAGCGAAGCAGCCATAGTTGTCATAAAAATCTTTTTCTTTAATTTCATAAAAATTACCTCCAATTGTTTTTTTATGCTTTCCATAGACTCTATCACATAAATTTGCAGAAACATTGCAGAGAGCAGAAAAGTAACACATTGAAAAAAACTATAAAATTCATGGGTGGAAAGACATATTTTTTTCACAATCATTCTTTAAGTTAAAGATAATAATTAATTGAAGGGAATGATCCATGTGAAGAAAAGATGGTTAATCGCAACTATCGGTATCTTTACTCTCATGATTATAGTGGGCGGTTCGTATTTACTTTTTATCCGAGGTACTATGCCAAATAACAAACAGCACATGAAATCTATGATGAATGGAGGGAACACTACTACAAATCAGACTATGATGGAAGGTATGGGACATGGCGCGAGTGTCGATTTAAAATCAACTGAAGAAAAAGAGCGACGATTGAACATCCCTAAGATGCTAAAATCCGATCGTGAAACCAAGAATTCCATTCAATACACGATTGTCGCTAAACAAGGGGAGACACAGTTCTTCCGAGATAGTAAAAAAACTGAAACTCTAGGATATAACGGAAATTATTTAGGTCCTGTAGTGGAATTGAAAAAAGGAAAAATGGTAACAATCCGTACGGTGAATCGCTTATCAGAAGCGACTACATTCCATTGGCACGGTCTTGTTGTACCATCATCCGTAGATGGCGGACCACATCAAGTCGTGAAAGCTGGTGAAACGAAGGTAGTAAAGTTTAAAGTGAAGCAAGATGAATCGACATTGTGGTTTCATCCACATCCAATGGGGAAAACTGCTGAACAAGTATACAAGGGGTTAGCAGGATTGTTGTACGTAAAAGATGAAAAAACTAAAGAGACCATGCTACCTCAAAAATATGGTGAAAATGATATTCCATTAATTCTTCAAGATCGAAAAGTTAAAAACAGGAATGTCCTTGGATATGCTGATGTAGAAAAAACAGATGGGGCTTTAGGCGATACCCTCCTCGTAAACGGTACGATTAATCCATATTTCAACGTAAAATATTCGCAACTTAGAGTCAGATTGATAAATGGCTCCAATGCACGTAACTACGTAGTGAAGCTATCTGACGGTTCATCCTTAAAAAAAATTGCTGATGATGGTGGTTACATCTCAAAACCGAAAAACGTAAAGAAAATTGAATTAAGTCCAGGCGAACGTATAGAGGTATTGGTAGACTTTTCAAAAAGAAAAATTGGTGAGACTGTTTCATTTGAGACGAATGGAGTAAGGGTCGTTAACTTCAAGCTGAAGGATAAACAAGGGACGAACCTAAGTGCAATGGCGCCGAAAAGTGAATATGAAAAGCCGCTAAAGACCTTGTCTACAGTGAATCAAAAGTTAACTCTTTTCGGGATGGGCAAAAATGTTGAAATCAATGGGAAAAAGTTTGATGAGAAGAGAATCGATATTAAAGCGAAACAAGGAGAAACCGAAATTTGGGAGGTCTATAATAAAAAAGACATGATGGGTGGAATGACTCATCCCTTCCACATTCATGGAGTCCAATTCAAAGTATTAGAGCGAAACGGACAGAAACTGGATAATCAAGAAGCAGGTCTAAAAGACACTATCGCTATAAAACCAGATGAACGAGTTAAGATTCAGATGACTTTCAAGGAAAAAGGGGTATTCATGTACCATTGCCATATCCTTGAACATGAAGAGAACGGAATGATGGGTCAGTTGAAAGTGGACTAAAAAATAGGTGAATGTTTTCATCTTTTCTTCACAAACTAAGGAAATAGACTTTGTGTAAGTCAAAAAAGACGGAAAATGGAGGTATTTTAGAATGAATACTGGACAACAAGAAATCTTAGGTGCCCTACACAACTGTATAGTGACTTGTAATGAATGCTTTGATGCGTGTTTGAGTGAACATCATGTTTCTTCGATGGCAGAGTGTATACGTCTAGACAGAGATTGTTCTGAAATTTGTAGTCTTTTAGTACAAGCTATTTCTCGAAACAGCAGCAATATTGATGTTCTTGCAAGAAGCTGTGTTGAAATTTGTGAAAGATGTGCCGACGAATGTTCGAAACATGATCATGATCATTGTAAAAAGTGCGCTGAGGCCTGTAATGAATGTGCAAAAGTCTGTCGTAAATTAATTGCTTAAAGCGAAGTGTTAAAAATGAAGGAGCATCTATGTCGCCATGCCGAAAAAGGTATGAGCTAAAAAGCTGATGCTCTTTCATTTATAAGCACTAAGATACTTAGTTATGAAAAAGTTCATAACCCTTATAGACCAGTAGTATGGTGAGAGAAAATAAGGATACATAGAGGATAACGATCAAACTCTTCATAAACACTTTCATGAAAATCAACTCCATTCTATAGGTTGAATTGATTATATAGAAAGTTCGTGAAATTTATGAGGAAATAGACTAACAATCATTTATTATTAAAAAATTTTAATGTAAGAGGTGGTGACTAGGATGGATAAAATATTAATTGTTGATGATGAAATAAGAATGAGGCAATTATTAAGACTCTATCTAGAACCAATAGGATATGAATGTAGTATGGCGAATGATGGGATCGAAGCTTTAGAGAAAGTGAAAAAAGAAACCTTCGATTTGATTTTATTGGATGTAATGATGCCAATGTACGATGGATTCGAAGTATGTAAGAAAATAACGGATTCTCACCCGGAAGTCCCTATCATCATGATAACGGCTCTAAATGATGCTGAATCCATCGTCAAAGGACTAGATGCTGGAGCTACAGATTATGTCACAAAGCCGTTTAACGGGGACGTACTTTTAGCAAGAGTTCGGTCTGTCATGAGAAGGAAAGCAAAAGAACCCGTTATCTACCACGGACTTACGTTCGATGAGAGCAACAATTTAATTTTACTAGATGGCAAGTCGATTGACTTTACACCAAAAGCACATGCATTACTGCGACTATTCCTTCAACATCCTGGAAGGCTTTTCAACAGACTAGAGCTTTATGAATTCGTTTGGTCTTATACGTCAGAATCGGATCCGAGGACAGTTGATTCTCATATTAAGATGATTAGAGAAAAGTTAAGAGAGTTAGATTACCCGATCGATAGGCATCTGAAAACAATTTGGGGGAGAGGATATCGTTGGAGTGAGAATGAAACGAAATGACACTCTTACTATAGGAGCAAAAGTGTCATCATAAAAATCATAAGGGAGTCGGTGTCGGCTTCGAGTATCCATCTTTATATGAAGAATCGATTGCAGAACGAATATCTTTAACCGATTCTCCGTCCCGTTGCTTCAAAATAGACTTTACAGCAATCTCGAGACAGGTGCTGCATGTCGTTCCGTGACTTGTCCATTTCACAGATCCATTCGTCGCGTTTTCTTCTATAAAGCAATCATAATTATTTTTATGATTGACTGTTTCACCGCAACCGCAATAGCAAGGTATTTTCTCTAGTAGTTTACGATTTTTCCCTACAGCTTGATAAACATTTCGTACATCTTCAGGTTGGGTTTTTAAAAACGTGGGAAGTATCAACGATGATGATGTTTCTTCAATCTTGTCACCGCTCATATGTTTCGCATGATCTACCTCCTTTGAATGATTGGGAGTAGAAGACTTCATCGGGGATTGAGCACAGCCGACCGCAATCAGGGATAGGCTAATAAGACTTACGCTTTTTAAGAGTATGTTAAGTTTCACGATTGGATTCTCCTTAGAGATAATTTTGTAGGTGTATAAAACAAAGCTTTTTAATTGCGTTTTTTGTATTAGCTCATTTGTCTGTTCACGATAGTACCTATTCGTTCATTTGACCATAGTCTTCATCAGTTCAGTTAATTCATGAATTGTCATCAATCATTTGATGTCTACCTCGAACTTGTCCTTTAATTCTTTTTAAAGTTTCAGTACTTGTGATTTTGGCGCTAAATAGTCCTATTCAAACAAATGGTCTCATTTTTTAAAATATATCCTATACTTGTATGATAATTTTTATTTTTTAGTGTGTCAAAATACATTTTATATTTATATATATAAGTTTAACTGGAAGTAAAAACGAGATGTAGCTCTATATAGTCATGATCTCTCTATATACACCATACAGGTATATAGTACTTAAAAGGAGGTTTTCTTATGAATCACCATATCCATCACGAACATACTCATCATGAAGACCAACAAATGAGTGCTTCACATCATGAACATGAAGGAATGATCGGAGACTTCAAGAAAAGATTTCTCGTATCGTTAATGTTGACCATTCCAATCCTGCTACTTTCCAAAATGATTCAAGAATGGTCGGGTATCAACATTAGCTTTCCATATGACGACGTTGTTTTGCTTTTGCTATCCACAATTGTCTACTTCTACGGTGGATGGCCCTTCCTAAAAGGTAGTATTAATGAAATACGCCAAAAAAATCCTGGAATGATGATGTTGATTGCATTAGCGATTAGTGTAGCCTATTTCTATAGTGTCGCTATCATATTCGGTTTCGGACAAGGACATGATTTCTTTTGGGAGTTAGCGACCTTGATCGACATCATGTTATTAGGGCATTGGATTGAAATGAAATCAATCATGGGTGCCTCAA
Source organism: Exiguobacterium sp. s130 (assembly GCF_018619055.1). NCBI lineage: Bacteria > Bacillati > Bacillota > Bacilli > Caryophanales > Exiguobacterium > Exiguobacterium sp. s130. The sequence continues at coordinate 22,796 of NZ_JACSNI010000002.1, forward strand.
ATGCGTTGCAGGAATTAGTAAAGTTACTTCCGAGTGTGGCGCATCGAGTGAAGGATGGGAAGGTTGAAGAGGTGCCGGTCAATGAATTAGAGGCAGGAGATCTCATTCGGATCAAGCCGGGAGAACAGGTACCGGTAGACGGAAAAATCGTCGAAGGAACAACAACGATTGACGAATCAATGCTTACCGGTGAATCACTTCCGGTAGATAAACAGGAGAATGACACCGTGATTGCTGGCTCTATCAATCAAGAAGGTGGTCTGACAGTCGAGACGACAGGTACTGGTGAAGGCACCTACCTTTCAAAAGTCATCGGCTTAGTAAGTGAAGCGCAATCTTCCAAATCACGGACTCAAAACTTAGCTGATCGAGCAGCAAAAATTCTTTTTTATCTCGCGGTGGGAGCAGGTGTTCTGACTTTCGTGATTTGGATTGTACTTGGATATTCGGTTAGTACAGCAATCGAGCGCATGGTAACGGTTATGGTTATCTCTTGTCCACACGCTCTTGGTTTAGCAGCCCCTCTTGTCGTATCCGTTTCTACAGCACTTTCCGCTAAAAGAGGTCTTTTGATTCGAAATCGAACACAATTCGAAGAGGCACGAAAACTAGATGCGGTTATCTTTGATAAGACTGGTACTTTAACGCAAGGTAATTTTGGAGTAACGGATGTGATGGCAAGTACAGGTATAAGTGAGGAAGAAGTATTACGACTCGCAGGAGCCATCGAACAGTCGTCGCAACATCCACTTGCTCGCGGGATCTTGACTGAAGTTCAAAGACGAAAGCTTGATTTACCATCGGTCGCAGGATTTGGATCGATGACAGGCATAGGATTGGAAGGAACAGTCGAAGGAAAGCAAGTCCGCGTCGTTAGTCCGCGATACGTACGGGACAAACAACTCGAAATCGACGAAGTGACATTCGAAGATTTGTCTGAAGAAGGGAAAACGGTCGTCTTTGTCTTAAAGGACACAGAATTAATCGGTATGATCGCCCTTGCCGACCTCGTTCGCGAGGAAGCTAAGAAGACTGTACAGGAATTAAAGGAGAAAGGGATTCAATCCATCATGCTGACTGGGGATAATCAAAAAGTCGCTTCGTGGGTCGCTTCCCAACTTGAGATCGATCAAGTGTACGCAGAAGTATTACCGGATGATAAGTCACGTCAAGTGAGACAGGTGCAAGCAGAAGGAAAAAAAGTAGGGATGGTAGGGGATGGAATTAACGATGCACCAGCTCTCGCACAAGCGGATGTAGGGATTGCGATTGGTAGTGGAACAGATGTAGCTGTAGAAACGGCTGATATTGTCCTTGTCAAAAGTAATCCAAAGGACGTCTTATCTGTCATCGAACTATCGCAAAAAACATATAATAAAATGATTCAGAATCTATGGTGGGCAGCTGGTTACAATATCATTACGATTCCTTTAGCTGCAGGTATTTTAGCACCATACGGCATTATTCTTTCACCAGCGATTGGAGCAGTTTTGATGAGTTTGAGTACGGTCATCGTCGCTATCAATGCGAAAACATTAAGAATTTAATAGAAGTTTGGTATATTTTTTCTTTTTTGTGTATGAACACACCCTATCTCACTTCATGAGTTAGGGTGTGTTCTTTTTTTCAATCAGATAGGATCCCATAGATAAAAGCATGGAACAGAGCGGCCCCGCTCTGTCTGATGGAAAGAGACCGCAAGCCGTCCTGTTTCCGTACTCTAGCTCGCTCCTCGTCGGCGCAAGGGTCATCAAAAAAAGCCGCTGCCGTTCCTTGTCTTCCTCCGCGTTTTGGCTCAAAGCAAAGCTTTTCGCTCGCGGGCTTCGGAAGCCTTCGTCCCGGTGCGCTGTCCGCTTTTTTTGATCTTTCCCTGCGGTCACCCTTGCGCCGTCTCGCGACGCTCGCTACGTTCCCGTCAACAGGACGGCACCGTGTCGGACTGCATCCCACTCGCGAAAGGAGCTTTTCCTTGAAACTGACTACACTCGTTGAAATCACCCGTATCCGCCAAGAGGTCCGTGAACCGGACGTCGCGCTCGAGACGACACACATCACGTCCCCAGAGGACGCGTTCTGTGTCGCGAGACGCTTCATCCAGGACGATGACCGTGAGGTGTTCCTCGTCATTTTACTCAATACGAAGAACCGCGTCATTGCCGTCCATCGGGCACACGTCGGTAGCATCAACTCGAGTGTCGTCCATCCTCGAGAAATCTTTAAGTCCGCCATCCTCAACAATGCGACGTCGCTCATCGTCAGCCATCAGCATCCGAGCGGTGACCCGCATCCATCGAGGGAAGATATCGAGGTGACCGAACGGCTCGTCGAGGTCGGACGCATCGTCGGTATTCAGCTTCTTGACCACATCATCGTCGGTGCCGGAGACGAATACGTCAGCTTGAAAGCACAAGGTGTGCTGTAAAGAGACGATAGAGCGTAGACGGACGGGATACCTCCGTCCTGTCCGCGCGCGCAAGAGCATGGACGAAAAACGACGTCGTTTTTCTTTTGAGAGAGCGCAAGCGAGTAAGGAATGGATTCGTCCCGAATCCAAGGGCAATGAGAGACCCGCAGTGGATGGATGATCCACTGCGGGTGAGAACGTACATCTGGTCTGTTCTATGTAGAAGGGTGTTATGGAGGATGCAGTAGTGAGACAGTAGTGGAGTGTACGAAGGTTCGAGGAGAGATAGCTGATTGAAGTGAATCGATCCTCTTGTAGATAGGTAGTGATGCTCTTTCTACTGGATGTACAACAGAAGAAGAATTTTCGGGCTCATGCGTGAGGCTGTAGGCTGCACGCAGCGACATCCTCATCGCACCGCTGCCCTTCTGCCGAATCGATAACGAGAGCTGCGACTCGCTTGCGCGAGGCATCTCTACGTTCCTGTTCCTTGCGACGAAGGACACGGAGCGTTAGAAGCATGATTAAAATAAATTACCATAATCATATATAAAGACTCTAATAACGTAAATTGGATTTAAATGATAGTTATTGACTATTTTAAAAAAGTATTGTTAAATTATTTCAGTCTAGAAATTGGGATTTTTATTTGAATTTCTTTTCTTAACATGAATTAGGTAGGATGGGAGATTAGCAAGTGGAACAAAAATTTAAGAAGTATGTCATACTTCCGATCATTGTTGTCTTTATTTTCTTTATCGGATCACTCTTTGGAACGTATAGTGCACAGACTGAAATCGAGGATGGCGCTCTCTATAGTGATGAGTTGCGAGAGAAAAATAACGCTCTTAAAGAAGAGAATAAAGACATATTAGATTTAGTGAAACAGCGTGATGCCATTAAAAAAGATTATGAGAAAACAAAAGACAAGAACAAGTCACTCGAAGAAAAAATTAGTAAGAAAGAAGATGTTCTTAGTGATTTAACTTTTGAAGTCATCTACGCAAAGCGTAAGCCCATTACACTGAGCCCTGGTCAATATATCATCGGTGATGATGTGCCAGTCAATCGATACCGTGTTGAAAGTATTGGAGAAGGGTCGAATTTTACAGTTAATTCTATGGATGGAGACTTGAAAGTGAACACGATTCTCGGTGTGGATGGAGTAAACTCTTATACATTCTTTGGGGAAGATGGAGATGTATTAGAGACTCAAGCAGATGTAAAATTAAAGGTCATTGAATAATCTTTTGATTACGAATTAACGAATACTCGAAAATAGCAATGAATTTATAGTAGAAATAATCAACTGGTGTTTGTATTGTAAACTTATATTCAACGTAATTCAGATTGCTGTATATAAATAAAATAGCGTCTAACAAGCAATAGGGAACTCAGTAAATGAGAACCCTATTGTTTTTTGGGGTTTTATTGCAAAAATAGGGGTTAACCATAGATAGTACAAGAATCAAAAGGAATGTTTAAAAGTCTTTTAAAAGTCTTTTAAAAGGTGTATACTAAAGAAAAATAAGAGGAGGGCATAATGATGGGAATGCGAATACTTGATATTCCAACCACTTCTATATCTGACGTGAAACGGTCTCCTATGGAAGCTTTCCAAAAAGCAGATCGTGAAGCGGCCGGCGTATATGTTTTTAACCGTGAAAAAGTTGCAGGCGTCATGTTGACGCAACAGCAATACGAATCACTCAATAAAGAAATTGAAGAATTGTACAGTCGATTAGATGATTTGACTGTTGAGATGCGACTATCTAATAAAAATGTCCGCACTTATACTGATTCAGAAGTCCGTGGAGAACAGGTAACTCACCCTACGACTATTGATGAAATGGATGGGTGGGAGTGATCATTGTATCAACTTGAGTGGACGCAGTATTCGAAAGAAGATTACGATAACCTTGATGGTAGTCAAAAGATATTCGTAGACAAAGCATTGAACCGTATCATTTCTATAGGAATGGCGGCAGGACAGCCACTCAGTGGAAATTTGTCGCATTGCAATAAGTTAAAAAATAGAAAAATGGGATTACGCGTTGTTTTTAGAGAAGTAGAGGGTAAACTCCAGATCATTCAAATTGTAGCGATCGGTAAACGGGATAAAGATGAAATTTATAAAATGGCTGAACAACGATTAGATGGATAATTGAAAAAGGATCAACGTTCAGATACTCGATGGTATCTATACGTTGATCCTTTTTGTCGCACTTTTTGAAAAGTATGACCGAAGTTATTTATCTTTTTTATTCATAAAAGGACTATTAAAAATACATTGATAAAAAGATGCGTTTATAGACTTTGATATTGAAATCGATCCATTCGATTCATTTATTGTGAAAGAAAAATCATTTTTGTATACATAACGGTCGTTTTAAAAACAAAAAATGAAAACTCACATATTTCCTCAGATGTGAGTTCTACCTGTCTTATTTATAGATATCACGACGATGCCCGATCTTGAGAATCAAAATCACGACTTTTTCATCTTGAATGTCAGCAATCAGACGATAGTCGCCGATGCGATACCGCCATTCGCCCGAGCGATTCGAGACGAGTCCTTTCCCATGACGACGCGGATCATCCGTCCCGACAAGGTTCTTCTTGATCCAGGACATGATGATCCGCGCTTGTTGTGGGTCCATCTTCTTGAGAGATTTTTGAGCCCCACGCTCGAATTCTACATTATAAGCTGTCATTCTAAATCAAGTTCCTTCATCATGTCGTCGAAAGATATCGCTTCTGATTTTTTACGGTGTGCTGCCATCGAATCATGATAGAGTTGTAAATCGATTTCGTTTTCGATACGGTCGAGGACGGCATCACGAACAAGTGTAGAAATCGTGATGTTCTTTGCCTTCGCATATTCCTTGATAAGTCGTGTATCTTGATCATCCAGACGTACGGAAATGGTACTCATGATTATCAGCTCCTTTGTAATACATCGTAATACACATTAAGGTTTTAGTACATAGGATTGGGTGACAATCCTAAATAATGATTCTTTGAAGTGCTGAGATTCGCCTTGTAAACATCCTAAATGAGCACGATTGAATCTAAAAAAGTGAATGAAATTATGTTCAAATTAAAGGAAATATAGTCATTCATCTTCGATTTGACCATGTTTAGTAAGGTGATGATCATGATAATTCCTTACATTCTCCTCGTTTGCGAAAACAGGATATGCATCCAAATGCTGCCCGTATCGGTTACAAGAAAACAAAAAGTGTTTTAAATTGAAGAAAGATCAAGGTACAGATTTGTTTAAGCATCTGTATCATTTTGTCAATTGGCGTCATCCTATTTTGTTCGTTGACCGTCAGACATTACGGTTACGTCTGTGTCTTAGGTGGACTGTTCATATTATACGTGGTAAGCGCAGCATGGTGAGACCTATAGGAATGTAGAAAGCAAGATAAAGGGAGCACAAATCATGGTTCAATTACTAAAACAAGTCGACGATCGTGTGTATCACATCGTCTTTCACCAAAAAGGGTGTACTTTATTCTGCCGGGAAGGTGTTGCAGGCGATCGATAGCGAGGATATGATGGAAAGAAATGAAGAGTCCGCAACGAAGCGGATCGTTTTCCAAAACTCGTTCCTCGCGTATCGTCAGAAAAAAGCATGGATACGTGAAAAATTAAACGATGGCTACACCCGTTCTCCGTTTGCTCTGTCTAAAGCGATAGATTGTCGAGCCGACCGACGCATCATATAGTTGCTTATTTTAAGCGCTTTACTCGTCTTATTAAGTGGATTACTGACGCTGACCGATATCTTACCGATTTTGGATACATAACACTCGTCGTTCTGATGCTTTTCTGGCCGATGCATCTCGAAGGGAAATCCGCGCATGTTCGCATGTATCGATGGTCAGGAGCACTTTTTTTGTTCGCATTAGCCGGCTCATCGAAACACTATTTATCACCGATCAATCTCTCGATTAACGGAGCAGTCTGTCTCATCTCAGGATTCATTCTCCTGTTGTATGCGTCAGAACAATTACAGGAACTTGCGACGAAAGGAATCACATATCATGACGAATCAACAAACGAAGGTGATTGAACTCAAGCGTAATAATGGTCAAACGACCGACTACTGGGTCAGTTACCGGATGGGGCGCACGCTGTATCAGGTATCCGTGCAAGAACAAGCGGATGGTCAAACGGATGAAGGGGAGGTCGTCAAAGAACGTTTTCCGTTCTATTTCGGAATGAAAAAGCGGATGCTCGAGTTAGCGGAAGAGAAAGAAGCACTTGGTTTTAGACTGTTGACCGAAGAGGAAAAAGCAACGCCTGTCATCGAGGAAGAAGATCCGACGCTCGATCCTGCTTTCTTCAAGCCAGCTATTCGTTATGCCTCGTGGATGCTTGGTCTCGGAATCCTCCTGTTTTTCCTGCCTTCACCGATCATAAACGGACTCGCGTTCGGACTCGGCTTATTCGTCTGGTATGAGACGTTTGGACAAGCCGGAATACCGCGCAACTATCAGAGATATTTCCACGGGATGCTTGCTGGATTGACGATTTTACAGGTTTTATCTGCGATTGAGTTGGAACGATTTGCTCAACCGTATTATGCGACGATCTTTGTGATATCAGCAATTGTATTGGTTCTTCTAGTCGTACAGCACCGCTTGAAAGAGACTGATCACATCGGTCAGAAGGAAAGTAGTCGGGTTAGGAAAATGAAGGACTATCCGGATGACTTAGATCTCTAAAAACGTATTCACTTAACTTTCGGAAGACTGGAAGACTTTTTGATGCTGTAAAATATAGGTATCACTTAAATCATTTTAGTCAGTCTACTGTAAGGAACTTATGGATGTCATATCAAATGATCAATATATTTAGAATTGACCTTACTTGTCTGGGCGATTGGTGCACTCGTCATCATCATTACGCAAGCGCGAGACACATTTGGTGTTTATTCCTTTGTGGAGATATTTTTGATTCTTGAGATTTTATTACTTGTTGTTCTTTTGATTGTCAAACGCAAAAAATCAACTGTCTCATGAGGAGTAAAGGAAGGTCAGTTAACGCTCATACATAAAGATTTAGTTAACATAATGAAGTAGGAGACAGTATGATCCGTTTCCTACTTTTTTTTGTAATTATGCAATCGATTGCATTCGTATTCTCATTTAACATCCAGGAAAAGGAATCATATTTTTTGCAAAAAACTAGTTTTTATTTCACACGATTTATGCAAAAATAGAACACAACAAACTGCGAGAATTTTTAGAAAAGTGAATGACTAGACTATTCATCCTTTTGAGTAGAAGAGAGAAGTCATCGTTTTTCGAATTCTAAATAACTTATTTTTTGTAAGCCTGGAGGGGAACGTATGAAATTGTTGAAGATGTGGAACCAAATCAGTTTAGTGAAACAAATCGCGATTGGCTTGATCGTAGGGATTGTTTTAGCCGTCACGATTCCTGAAGTAGCGAGTTCTTTGACCATCTTTGGAACATTATTTGTTTCCTCACTAAAGGCAGTCGCGCCGATTTTGGTCTTTTTCCTAGTTATGGCTTCGATTGTGCAACACAAAAAAGGTCAGCAAACGAATATGAAATCAATCATTTTCTTGTATCTGCTCGGGACGTTCTTAGCGGGAGCCATTGCGGTCATTGTCAGTTTCCTTTTCCCAGTGAACATTCGATTGACAGAAGGTGCGGAACAATTGGCTGCTCCGGGGAACACGGTTGAAGTTCTTCAAAAACTCGTCTTGAATATGGTCGATAATCCAGTCAATGCGCTCATACAAGCGAACTACATTGGCATTCTGACTTGGGCGATCGTGTTAGGAATCGCTTTAAAAAATGCGTCTGATACGACGAAGACATTTATCTCGAATTTTTCTGACGCCATTGCGAAAATGGTCGGATGGGTCATCAAACTTGCTCCTCTTGGTATCATGGGAATCGTCATTGGCTCTGTTACGGAAAACGGTCTTTCTTCATTGCTCGATTACGGGAATTTATTATTGGTATTGATTGGCACGATGCTTGTCGTAGCACTCATTGTTAATCCTCTCATCGTGTTCATCAACGTTCGTCAGAATCCATATCCACTCGTCTTCAAATGTATCCGGGAGAGTGGGATTACCGCTTTCTTCACACGAAGCTCAGCTGCAAACATTCCAGTCAACATGGAATTATGTAAGAAACTTGACCTCAATAAAGAGACGTACGGGATCTCGATTCCGCTCGGTGCCACGATCAATATGGCGGGAGCGGCCATCACGATTTCCGTCTTAACGTTAGCAGCGGTTCATACGCTCGGTATCCCAGTCGACCTTCCGACAGCCATCATCTTGAGTGTTCTCGCTGCCGTTTGTGCATGTGGCGCATCCGGTGTCGCTGGCGGTTCGCTCCTCTTGATTCCGCTCGCATGTAGCTTATTCGGGATTCCGAATGATATCGCGATGCAAGTCGTAGCAGCGGGTGTTCTAGTCAGTGTGTTACAAGATTCGTTTGAGACAGCACTCAACTCGTCAACAGATGTCTTATTCACTGCGACAGCAGAATATCGAAAACGGTTGAAAGAAGGCGAACACCTCTCGATTAATCGTCAATCGATGAATGAGGAAGTAGCAGAAAAAGTCGTTAACGGCTGATCAGATTCGCTATTATCTTAATAAGAAAAGGCATCCCAGTTGAGGATGCCTTTTCTTATAGACAACCCTCGTTTCGTGATTGAAATAAGGGGTTTCTACAAGTTGTAATCCTTTTAACCTTCTCCTAAAGCAACGTATTTTTTTAATTTCCCTTTAAAACTCACCAAAAGAATTTCATTCCTTTCTTTCGTAGAGTATATGACGGTACCCTTTGAGAGCTTCGTAGCAATTCCATTATCAAAATCGTATTGATCAGAACTCATTTTCTTGATTTCTCCGACTTTTTTCTTCTGAGTGACTTCTGTTTTCTCTGCCCATGTTACATCTGATTTGTAGATCGTATCATTTAGTTGAAAAATGTCAGCAGTAGAATCTTCTCCTAATGCGTCTAGTGCTGTCGGTTTTTCACTTGTATGTTGCATTTTCACTTCATTACTACAAGCAGCTAACGGCCATACAGTTATAATTGAGAGAGCGCATAAGAAAACGATTCTTTTCATGACATAACCTCTTTCCCGTTTTTGTATGTTACTCCATGTCGACCATTTAACAACGGACTATCGGCAAAACAGGTCACAGGTTTCTGTTGTTCCATTCGTTTTAAATCCTGTCCGATGTATGCCCATCTGCTCACGAAACAGTCAAAGTGGGGTTCACCTGTAGCGCGAGCGTTTCAGGAAATCGTCTTGGAACAATTCATGAAGTCAGAGTGAATCAATTATCTCGACCCAGACTTGATAATAGATCTCTTGATCGAGGTGGACCGTTGCCGAACGTACACGATAATCTGAGTTTTCCGCTAAATAAAAAGTAAGAATCGTCGCAACTTTAAAGTCAGGGGTGCAATAACCGGTGATTGACCGACCATGGATCTCGTTCGTGATCGACTCCGCCCAGACTTCTGCTTCACGAAGCGTCTCGAACTGAAGCATCTCTTCCTTCCAACGAATCGCCATCTGCATCTCCTCCTCTACTGTAGTTAATGTTAGTATATGGAAGAAGTGGTATGTTATTCAAGGGGGAACGTCAGACATGAGTCGTTTTGGAATTCATCGGGAAGAAATCAATCCGCCGCTCGGTGCCGCCTTCATCGGTTATCACCGAGAAGTCGGTATTGCAAGCATACACGATCCGCTATATGTCACAGCGAGTATCTTTGAAAGCGAGCAGACGACATCGGTCTTCGTCAGCATCGATAACATCGGCATGCTCGTCGCCGATACGGATGTCATCCGTGAAGGAATCGCGGGTCAGCTAGACGTGTCGAAGGAACAGATCACAGTCGTTTACACGCATACGCATTCGGGACCAGCGACAGCGGGAGACGAACCGTTGACCGTCGCCTATAAAACGATCTTGACGCAACAAGCGATTGTATCTGCCGTCAACGCAAGCGAAGCGATGCAACCGGTCGAGATGGGTTGGGGTGTGACGTCTGGACAACTCGGCGTCAACCGACGGGAGAAAAGGAATGGTCACGCGGTGATGGGGACGAATCCGCTTGGTGTGACGGATGACCGAATCGGGACCCTGTTGGTTCGCCGTGCCGATGATGCGGGTCTCATCGGAGCCTTCGTTTTCTGTACAGCGCATCCGAACGTCTTGAAATCAGACAGTGTCGTCTTATCCGGTGAATATCCGGGTGTCGCTCGAACGCTACTTGAACAGGCACTCGGCTGCCCGGTCGTGATCGTCCAGGGGGCGACGGGAAACGTCAATGCGAAATATCGCGGTGACCTAGCAAGTCTACAGAAGATGGCGTTTGCTCTAAGTGGACACGTCTTAACGACGATTCCAGACGTATCGTTTCAACCGTTAACGCACCACCGGATTCAGTCGGTGATTCATCCGATGCGCTTAACAGAAATACCAAAGATGAACAAATTACAAGACATGGCAACTTACGCTGAACAGACATGGGGCGTCAGTGCAGCACGATGGTTGGCATACGTTCAGGAACGATCGGGAGCAACACTCACCATCCCGCTCGAAGTTCAATTGTTTGAACTAAACGAAGGGTCGTTCTCAGGCATTCCGATGGAGCCGTTCTGTGAGACAGCGCTACAGATAAAGCAAATCCGTCAAACGGAACTCGCTTTTTTTGGGGGCTATACGAACGGTTACATCGGTTATTTGCCAACTGCGGAAGAACATCCGTATGGGGGTTACGAAGTGGCAATCAATCCCGTCGTCTACGGTCCAGTGACAGGGCTTTGGATGCCACCTGTACCGGGAACGGCGAACGACATCGTGAATCGTATCCAACAACTCTATGAAACGAACAACAACCCGGCTTCTCTCCTTTGAGAGACCGGGTTGTCGTGATTACGATTTGATTTTTTTGATGATCCAAAATAAAGAAAAAACGAGTCCGGTTGTCAGTAAAACGAATAAAAGAAGCAGAATGAGTAAGTTAGACAGTTGTAGCATCTAAGACCTCCATGAATAGGTACAGCTAGATTTTCGAACTTTTCGAATAGTAATAGAGTAACATAGTAATTAACAAAATATAGGTAAATAGGTTGTTGTTTTAGATATTTCTTAATTTATTTACTTATTATATAAAAATAAGTTATTTTATTACATTTAGAAAAAGAGGGGATAACATGATCATCAAAAGATTTATTCTTAGTTTTGTCATCACTTATTTATTCCTCAGTTTGCTTTTATCCTTTAGCATCGGATATACGATCGATTGGATTCCCGAAGCAACTTTGACTCAAAAGATAAAAGGGTACGTCAATGAAGGGTTCACTCGTTTTAAAATTATAAAGCTTTTGATTGCTACAGGTGGAGGTACTCGGTACAGCATACTCTACTTAAAACAAAGGGCATCGAGTTTATCAAAGCGTTGATTTCCTTTATTTTGAAACTTTTCTTTGCTTGATTCGTTTATTAGGATGAGAACGAGTCAACGTATTGGGGGAAATAAAAATGAAAAAGACAGTTGGTGCAATCATTTTAGCGAGCGGCATGTTGATACTCGGTGGTTGCGGAACAGCAGCAACGCAAACCGATTTATTTGAGCAACAAGGTACATATCTAGGAGATAATAGTAGCGTACGAGACATCGTCCAACAGCTACCACACGGTAATCAGTTGAAGAAGATGGAACTGTCGACAAAGGAAAAGCCGTATCAACTGACGTTGCGTTACGGTGGATATACAGAAGGACAGGTCGAGCAAAAAAGTAATCGCACGGCAATCTATAATGCGACGGCACTGTTCACACTGATTCCGAACGTCGATCAAGTCAACATGACGATCGAAGATGCTTCGTATCATTTTACGAAACAACAACTCCGTGATTGGTATGGAAAAGACTTTACGGTGTACGATAATGAGAAAGCGCTGAAGGCATTTACGAAGCCATATATTGAAGATGAACGAAAAGTAAAAGAAATAATTAAATAAAACAAAAGTGGAAGTAGATGAAATGATCATCTCTTCCACTTTTTTTAATATTGATTATTTTCCTGGCTTCGTCTTGTAGAAGCTGTAGAAGACACTGATCAAGATGACGAGGACGATCGTACCGAGCGACATCCAGATTGGCATTTTGTAGACGTCACTGAAAATCATCTTCGCTCCGATGAAGACGAGCATGAAGCTTAAACCGTGTTTCAAGTAGTAGAAACGATCAATCAAGTTCGCGAGGACGAAGTAGAGACTACGAAGTCCAAGGATTGCCATGATGTTCGCATAGAAGATGATGAACGGATCACGTGAGTACGCGAAGCTTGCAGCGACCGAGTCGACGGCGAAGACGATATCTGATACTTCGATGAAGAGCAGTGTGATTAAGAGTGGCGTGAATAACAGCTTCCCATCAATCCGTTTCGCGAACTTACCAGACGAGATGTCTTGTGTGATCGGTAAACGTTTCTCTAACCAACGAATCGTTTTGTTGTCTTCAAGCGACGTCTCTTGACCGATGTTCTTGTACATCATCCAACCTGTATAGACGAGGAACGCTCCGAAGATGTAGTACACCCAAGCGAAGTTCTCAAGTAGCGAAACACCAGCGACGATGAAGATGACGCGGAAGAAGATTGCACCGAGAATACCCCAGAACAAGACTTTGTGCTGGTATTTCAATGGAATTGCGAAGTACGCGAAGACGAGTGAGAAGACGAAGACGTTATCAATCGCGAGAGCCTTCTCTATGAAGTACACACTCGTATATTCGACAGCAGCGGCGCTACCTTGATCAATATAGAGCCAGCCTCCGAAGGCGACAGCGATCGCGATCCAGACGAACGTCCACGTCCAAGCCTCCCGAAGCGAAACTTCATGTGCCTTGCGATGAAAGACTCCAAGGTCAAGGGCGAGCATGATGAAAACGATGGCTAGAAAAGCAATGAGTAGTGTCAACAGCGCTTCCTCCTTTGAAGTAATTTGTTATCATGAATTTATTATAAGTTCATAAGAACTCAAAAGTAAAGAGGTAAGTGTGTTCTTTTTTGAAATTGTGAACAAAATCAAAAAAAGCACTGCTCATGCGAACAGTGCCTTTGGCGGATTACGTGAGTGGTAAAGAATACGGTACGACATACAGAGCGAGCGTATCGATGATTGTAGCCGAGCTCATCGTACACTCATGCGATCGTTAAACATGAAAATCTTCTTTTACTGCTGTTCGAGACGACGTGAGAAACCAGTCAAGATGACGGCAAGAATGACCATGATAGCGCCGACCCATGGCGTGTGGACAAGTCCGATCGTATCGGTGACGAGACCACCGATCGTTGCCCCAAGTGCGATTCCGATATTGAAGGCTGCAATATTTAAGGCAGAGGCGACATCGACTGCTGCTGGGACGTATTTTTCAGCCAACTGGACGATATAGAGTTGGAGTCCAGGGACGTTCATGAAGGCAAGAAGTCCCATTAAGATGATCCCGATGATGCCAGCGACCTTGAACGGAATCATGAATGAGAGGGCAATCATGACAATGGCATGGATGATGAACATATAGAACAATGCTTTAATCGGGTTACCATTCGCGAGTTTTCCGCCGACCGTGTTCCCGATTGCAACCGCGATTCCGTAGACGAGCAGAATGATACTGATTAAGCTCGGACTGATTTTCGTGACGTCCTGCATGATTGGCGTTAAATAGGTAAACGCGACGAACGTCCCACCGTAACCGAGGGCAGTGATCAAGAAGCCGAGCATCAAGCGTCCGTTCGTCAACAATTTGAACATGTCGGAGAACTTCGCAGGTGGTGATTGTTTCAAGTCTTTTGGAATCAAGAAGAAGCTTGCGATGATCGCAATGATTCCGAGTGCAGCAACCGCGAAGAACGTCGCGCGCCAGCCGAACGATTGACCAATGAATGTACCAAGCGGGACACCCGTGACGGTCGCGACCGTCAGACCGGTAAACATCAAGGCGATGGCACTTGCTTTTTTATGCTCCGGTACGAGCTGGACGGCAATCGTCGCACCAATCGAGAAGAAGACACCGTGCGAGAACGCCGTGATGAAACGGGCGACGATCAACAATTCAAATGTCGGTGAGATCGCGGAGATCAGGTTACCGGCGATGAAGACGACCATCAATGCCATCAGTAACGTTTTCCGGTTCATCCGGTTCGTCAGTGCCGTCAAAATAGGTGCTCCGACAGCAACGCCAATTGCGTAACCAGAGATGATGAGACCAGCGAGTGTGATACCGATATTTAAGTCACCAGCAATCGCTGCGAGCAGTCCGACAGGAACGAATTCCGTCGTACCGATCCCAAAGGCGCTGATTGCTAAGGCAAGTAGGGCAAGTCCGCCGTTTCTTGGAGCCTGTTCCTCCTGTACCTGTTGATTTAATTGATTCATGGGGATTCCTCCTAAAATGATTTCAGTAGGGATCGTGTCCGGTGGGCCCGACCAAACATGATCCGATTGACATGACCCCAGCATAATGGGGGTTGTTCCTTTCGGGAAGTACGTACTTTAAAGTGCGATAGGCACTAAAAAGTACCCTACTCGTTCTTTTAGATGCAAGGTCTAAAAGGAGATTGTACTTTCCGTTGACAATTGCTATCATATAGCCAGCCAATCCGCTTGGGAAGTACGCACTTTCAAGTACGATAGGCACTAAAAAGTGCCTATGTTCTCAACGGAATCTCGAAAGGATGGATCATATATGGCATACAATATCCCGGTCGAAGCAACACTAGAAGTCATCGGTGGAAAGTGGAAGGTCGTCATCATGTGTCATTTGATCAAAGGTGAGCGTCGGACGAGTGAGCTCCGTAAGCTGATGCCGACGATCACGCAAAAGATGCTGACGCAACAATTACGGGAGTTAGAAGAAGACGGTGTCATCATCCGGACGGTCTTTGAACAAGTCCCACCGAAAGTCGTCTACTCGTTATCCGAGTACGGCTGGTCGCTGAAGCCGATTCTTGACGCGATGTGCGCATGGGGTGAAGGACATATCAATTTGACAGGCGGAGAGGTCGTTTCGTATTAATCGCCAGAAAAAAGGTTCGACATTATGGTCGATCCTTTTTTTGCGCTCAAATTTTCTAGAAATAAATAAGTTGTACAGTAAGTGATCATTAGAAAAATCTTTTATTATATTTACTCCATCAACTGTGAAAAATCCTTAATTTTTTTGGGCGGTTTTTATCAGATATCAATAAAACAAGTCAATAAAGTACTAGTATTGAGAAATCCCTTGATAAGAAAGTCATGAATACAACATGGTTGATTTGAGTCTATAGGGCGGGTTCCTGATTTTGGAATATTTGTTACGATCAAGTGGAAGAAAGTTTTAATTTTCTCTTTCAAGAACTAATGCCATGTTTCATCAGAGTGAATGACTTTCTATCTTGACAGAGAAAGGAGGAGTTCGGATGTCTGCTATGTTCGTGTCGTATCAATTATCTTTGGAAGAAAAGTTCTTCAACATGATCGAAAACAAATGGTTCTGGATGGTTTTCGCTCTTGTCATTTTAGTAGGAGTATTTGCATATGCGTTCTATTGCACAAGCCGAGGTTATAGCTTTAATGGAAACGTGAAATTAAACTGGCCAAAGTTCTGGCAAATGGGAATTGGCTGTAAAGCCTCGTAACGTACTTAACTGGCGGGGGCTCGTAGAGCTCCCGCTTCTTTCAGGAGGTAGAAACATGATTGAAATCGATGGTTTGACAAAATCATTTAAAAAGAATCGCGTTATCGATGCGTTATCAGCATCATTTTCTTCAACGGGTGTCTCTGTCATAGTTGGAACAAATGGCAGTGGAAAGACGACACTACTGAATATGTTGACGAATTTGCTAGAAGCTGACGGTGGCGGCATTCGAATTGATGGTATTACACCTGGTAGTCAGGCATACAAATCTAAATTTTTCTATCTTCCTTCTGACTTTTATTTACCAGGATACATGACTGGTAAGGAATATGTACAGTTCGTTTTAAGTCGATATGAGACAAGTGAAGAGGATAAAGCTCCTCTTTTAATAGACTTACTCGATTTGGCGGACGGTCAAAATAAAACCATTGAGTCGTATTCCTTTGGTATGAAGAAAAAAATTCAAATTGTCGCAGCCATTGCTGCCAATACTGACTATATAATTGCTGATGAAATTTTCGGCGGCCTTGATTTTGATACGTCTTTGCTCGTTCAGGAACTGTTTGCAGCAGTCAGCACGACGAAAAAAGTGATTATCGTCTCTCATGAACGAAATACGATTGATCGTTTTCCAGAAGATATACGACTTATGAGACAAGGTTCACTTGTCAATTTTGAAGGAACTCCAGAGGAATTGACGGATGTTATTAAACAAGAGGAGGTCTTACGTGAAAAGCTCGACATCGTCAGCAAACATTTTATGTCTACTGAAATTCTTCTATAATGATACGTTTCATGGACTTTTCAATCGTCCTTTTTTTAAAAGTCGGATGAATCGGTACGGGTTAGGTATTCTTCTAATTGGCATCTATCTTGGATACTTTTATCTGAATATGGTTCAGCTCTCCACCCTATCAAATAATGCAGTGGAAGCAAATGAAACAACACGCTTGCTGGCAGGGAAGATGACACTCAGTAGTTATTTTAATGTCGTCTTTATTTTAGGTACTTTTATGTTCATTTTAATTAATGGAACCGTCTCATTGAATCGGAACTCTTTATTTTTTGCGAAGACACTTCCATTCTCAGAAAGAGAAGTTAATATCAGCCAACGGTTATTTAAACTCTCTGTTGCCCTAGTCTTTTTTGAATTACTGATGATCATCGTTGCACCAGCACTGAAACTAATTCCTATGCGCTTAGGAACGGCACTGCTTGTTTTAATAACACTCCATACTGTATTCATCAGCAGCTTTTGGTTATTGGATTGTCTCCGTGCTGCAGTATTGCATCGTTTATCAGGTATGAAGCGTACTATTTTCAGTTTCATTCTTGATCTAGTATTAGTGGGTCTCGTGACACTTCATTTATTAAAAACACGATTTCAGGTTGATGTATGGGTTAGTACGTTACCGTATTCGATTTTAACGATCACGCTAGTTATGTTGATGGCGAGTCTTGTCGTTGGCACGATTGCCTATACTCTTCATGCAGTTTTCTTTGCTCGAAACCATTTGTATGTCCGGCAGAATTACTTCAAGTTAGGATTGCCTGCTTTCAATATTGGTTTAGCGACTACTATGCCTGCCATCATCCGAAGTAAAAACTTTCTGTACTTTTGGGCATTACTTGGTGTGATGTCAATCGGAGCATGGTACCAAGTCGGGTGGGGGGGGACTTTTCAACTCTGGTTGTTCTTATTGCCGATACTTGGAGTAGTGACGATTACATATGCAGACGCAACATTAGCAGTTAGAAAGTTGTACGGACTGTACCGGATCCATCCCTTGATGGAACTCATGTCACTCCTTGCTGTCGCCATCATCTTGATGGCACCTGCACTATATGTCGGTATCATTGAGACAAACAGTTTGAATCCATATATGTATGGAATCAATATCTTTTTCGCGGCTACAATTGCAGGATTTTTATTTCCGAAATCTCAAAGTAATATCAATGAGACGATTGCATCCGTGTTGACGATCATTTTAATTGTCTTACTGTCTGTCCTCGTCAGTATCGATGGAGCATTGTATCCGACATTAGCGATCTTACTTGGTGTTTTATATCTCATTTTAAAGAAAGAATACGAGGTGGCAAAATGAAAATCACGAAATTAATTGGTGTTGGTACTGTTTTGTGGGCAATTATTTTTTTGGTCGATTATATTTATGAATTGTTTCAAATCAATGAAACGAGTGTCGTGACGACGATGACAGGATTAAAAATTACAACGGTAATGACAAAAGAAGAATTAAATACACACTTCGCGTTGACACTTCAAGCGCTTGTTCTCTATTTGGTATTTATCGTTTTATTCACATTGTTTGGTGTCTTCTTACAGAAGCGGCGAACGTTAGCGCGTCATGACAGCTGAGACAGTTCTGCATCTTATCAGCTATATTCTTCTGATTTTCATTGTCGTAGCGATACACGAAATGATCCATTTATTGTTCGCATGGGTGTTTCGACGGCGACCGACAGTGAAACTCGATCGATTTTTAACGCCAATCGTCCGCTATGAGAATAATCAGAATGACTGGCAAAATTTAATCATTGCTGCTTCTGCACCTGCGATTTTATTTTCGTTCGGTATTTGGATAGAAGGAGATGGCGGTGGATGGGTCTTAGTTAAAATTTTATGTTTATCAAATGTATTTAATTTTTTCCCGGTGACGACAGACGGCCAGATGATCCTGTTATCCTGCTTAAGAATGATTAGAAAAGAAAAGCGCAGAAATGACGCTCTGTAATATTCGTGCATTTCCATGTAAATAACCCCTCGTTCCTCGAGCGGAATGAGGGGTTATTTGCATAGAAAAATTCAAGTGAAGATAAATTTGGTATCCTGCGTTATTTTTGAGCAATATATCTCTTTTGATCGAAATCATATTTAAATGTAACGATCATTAATTCATCACCTGTTGGATTTCGGTACGAGTAGAGAAGCGTCGCCTGTTTTTCTCGGTACACGACTGTGCCCTCAGCATAGATTTCTCCAATCGTCGAGTAATCTTCTGTATGATGAAGCGTCAAGACACCAAGTCCTTTACCTGAAAGAATTCGATCGACGTCAGCTATTGTCATGCCAGGCTTGATCTTCTTTCCTGGTAAGAGTCGTTTCTTTGACGGTGTTTTAGGGATGTATTCCTTTTCCGCAAGGTATAAGGTGTGACCGTTTTGTTTCGTCTTGAAAATCAGATGCATTCGTTGCTTAAACCAATGATCGTCTGTTACTTCATAGGGATAAAAGGCAAAAGCGTACAAAGCATAGTCATCTTCAATTTCTCGTAATACAGCTTTTTGTTTGAGTGTTGTGACGCCATGCTCTTTCTTTATGTAGTTCCTATACGATTTTCCGTAGAGCGATTTTGCAACGTTTGTCGCGGTCATGCCGAGTTTTAGCTTCTTGTAAGACGTATACTCCTTTGTCGCTGCGTCGACAGAATGAGGCATGAATTCAGAACTAATCATCGCTAGGATGCCCATCACTAAGAAGAGTACTCTTAACTGGGTGAGGTATGATTTTTTAGTATAAGAGGTCATAATCGAACATTTTTCCTTTGATGAGATGACTAAAAACCGTGCGTTTCTTTTCGTTTGAGATACCAGAGTAGTCCTGTGGTAATACAAAAACCAATCGTACCTAGTATTCCGATATACAAGAAACCAATGAGATCATTTCCGATATTATTTTCAAAAAAATAGGATGAACCAAAAATCGCAGTGGCAATCATGAAAATATTGCGTAGTTGGCGAAGTATTTGACGCATTGTGGACAATCCCTTCTGATTCAGTTGTCTGCTCGACAGATTTCAGTCGCGACAATTGAGTCCTTTTTAAACGTCACTTGAATCGTGTCACCCGTCTGAATGTCAGCCGTGTTATCTGTTTTGCCATACACGATCGTATCCGTTGTGACGCGAATCTTTGTCAAAGCATACTGTTCGTCCGGTTTTTGTTCACTCGGAGCGACGAATAACGTGTCCCCTGTAATCTCTTCGACAACACGTGCATCGTTCTCGTGTGTACAGGAACCAAGCGGCATACAAAGGAATAGAATAAAAGCGAAAAGCCAACGACGCGTCGGCATGAACCAGGCACCTACTTTCGTCAGTTAGTAAGGTTAGATAAAAACGTATTATTAGATAAATTTTACCAGTTTTGATACTGATTGACGCGAATTTAAAAAACTTTCTTACTCCAAAACAACAGGAATTCGGATTGAAATCGGCGTATGATTAAGGGAATACCATCATCTCGATCAGAGGAGGAATTATGATGAAGGCAGCCATCTGTACCCGCTACGGATCCCCGGACGTCTTGCACATCACAGAGGTACCTCGTCCGGTTCCAAAATCAAACGATCTACTGATTAAAGTACATGCATCTGCCGTCCATTCCGGAGATCGTCGCATGCGTTCGCTCGATGTCCCGCTGTTAGGGAAACTTCCGATGCGTCTGGCTGTCGGCTTCAAACGACCGCGACAACCGATCCTTGGCGCTGTTCTTGCCGGTGAAGTCGTCGAAGTCGGTCAGGACGTCAAACAGTTTCAAGTCGGAGACCGTGTCCATGCCTTGACGGGATTTGGCTTCGGTGGATACGCCGAATATGCGTGCGTGTCTGAGAAGCGTTGCATTGCAAAAATGCCGCATCACGCATCGTACACGGAAGCGGTCTGTCTCCCGTTCGGTGGCACGACGTCGCTTCATTTCTTCCGGAAACTCCAAATCGATCAGATGAAGACGATCTTGATTTACGGTGCGTCGGGCGCTGTCGGGACGGCTGCCGTTCAGATTGCCAAAGCAAAAGGGCTGCAGGTGACGGCTGTCTGTAGTGGACGAAACACGGAGCGGGTCAAAGCGCTCGGTGCCGATCACGTCATCGATTATACAAAGGACGGTTACGATGGATTGTTGCTGAAGTACGATGCCGTCTTCGATGCATCCGGAAAGATCAATAAGACGAAAGCGAAACGACACGTCAAACAAAACGGTGCCTTTACATCTGTCGCGGGGCAAGGTGTGGCGAAAGAACGGAAAGAGCATCTACACTATTTAAATGAACTGTTTGAAGCGGGACGATTTAAAGCCGTCATCGACCATATCTATTCTCTTGATGAGATCGTCGAAGCCCATCGTTACGTTGACTCCGGACAAAAATTCGGTAACGTCGTCGTGTTAATAGCAAACGAATGATTCATCGAACCACCTGGGTCAGGTGGTTTTTTTATGTTTATCCAATATATGTTAAAATGAAATAGGCTTTTTTAAGGATGGGGGATATAGCGATGATGAAACAGATTCATGCGTTTGAGACAAAAACGGACTATGACAAATACGAAGCGGTCACGCATCGCTTTCAAGCACGGTTAGACGAGTATCAAATGATCTTACAAGAGACGTATCAACTGATCGACGTGCCGAAAGGAATTGTTTGGACGTCAGCGGAACTCGCGACGACCGTCTTCTCGGACATTCCGATTCCAGCATTTACGAATAAGGACTTGATCTACATATCACCAGATGTTACAGAGTGGCGAACGTTATTTTTATCCCAACTCGACGGGAAGGACGTACCGCATATTCGAGCATTCTACGAAACGCTCGCGGAAGATCACGTCTTGACGATTGCTGGTCATGAACTGACGCATCACTTGGATTTGTTCGTTGATGAATTCGACGATGAGAGAGCAGACGGGATCTGGTTCGAAGAGGGAATGTGTGAGTACCTGCCCCGAAAGAATTTGTTGTCGGACGAAGCATTCAAGCGAATTACGACAATCGAGACAGAGCTGGTCGAGCTCTTTCAGGAGGAGTATGGAGCGCGCTCGATTGATCAATTTGGGAGTGCCTCCTATGCTGGTAGTCTGTCGAGTATCATGTTTGATTATTGGCGAAGCTTTCTCGCAATCCACCATCTCATCGAAGAGCGATATGACGGGGACGTCTTACGTGTTTTCGAAGCATATCGGAACTGGCATGAACAGGGGCGGATCGTGCCGCTATCGGAATACTTCAATCTTCAGACGGTAAGACGCTAAGCTGTGTTTGTAGTGGAGGAGGGCTTATGAATCGTTACAGTATTCTTTCGTTATCTGCATTCATCTGTTTTTGTTTTTTATTTTTCGTGATGAAGAGCGGAGTCAGTTTGAAAGGGTTTGGAACTATCTATATCCTGCTTCTGTTTATCGTTCCGTTAGTTGGCGTATACACAGGGTACAAAACGAAGCATCGAGTGCTTAGATGGCTATTCGTTGGTATCCATCTTATTACGTTTTGTATGATGTCCTATTTGCTGTTACTGGCTTACGGTATTTCGGAGTCATAAAACAGATTAAATAAAAAAGTCAGCTGATTCCATGTAAAAAGGAATCGTCTGACTTTTCATGTTATGTAGTGCGAAACAAGTTATCATCGTGAACTCTAGTTTCGCTTCGGCAAACTAGTCGTCGTGCCCATTTCGACGACGTGATCATCTTGAAGACGATATAAGAAATATTCCTCTTTTTGGAGTCCTTGCCCCTGTACTTTTACGGCAATCTTATAGCGTTTTTCCTTATCGCGGTGTTTGTCGTCATAAGCAGAGTGGAGTGAGACGACACGAGCTGGACCGTATTTTTTCTCGACATAAGTCTCAACCTTAGTGCTGACGTGCTGCTCGAATCGTTCATCGTATCGGACGTCTAAGTAAAATAGCAGTCCTCCTAATAGGAGTGAAACAACCAAAACGTTCATTCCGACTTTTTTCAATTCATCACTTCCGATCGTTCCATAGCATTAAACCTAGAAAAGCTGTTACAGATGATCGAAAGACGATGCATCATAACAGCGATTGAATCATTAATTTGAAAATCTACATCATTTGAGTGATTGCTTTAGAGATCGACTCCAACTAATTTAAGAATGATGACGATTGTGATAGCTGAGAGCGCAAAAGAACCGGCAAAAGCAAGCTGTTTTTTCAAATGGATCTCCTCCTCATGAAAAGGTTACCATTATTATGCCATTAAGTAAGATTTCTGTAAAATTAATTCCAATTATAATCGTGAATTTTCATCACAATGTTTCAGAAGGGAATAAAAACATCCTTTCGTTAAGAAAGTGGGAAGATTGTTTGGTGACTTAAAAATAGTGATAGTGTGTCTTTAAATTATGTAGTGATAGATATAAAGTATTAAAAAACATATGTGAACGTTCTGAACGCGTCATATAAAAGGATTTTATTATATTTTACAACAAGTTTAGTAATAGTTGAGGCTGTTGGGAGAGTAAGTGATCTTTTGCGACGTAGTGATGATAGGACAATGACGAATCGTTCATATGAAAGAGCGTCAACTGTCGACTCTCGAAGTCAACTTCTTCTATGTAGACAAGTTCTGTAATGCCACCGGAATGATGGGGAGGAAGCAGTTTTAAGGATAATCTCTCCCGTAAAGCGATGAATAACATGACTTCCATTTTATAAGCCGTAGAAACGGAAGAACCAATAATGGATGAATCGATGGAGAGGCAAATAAGCGGATTCATAGTGGATAACGACAACGGATGAGTCATTTCTTTTTGAAGGTGCTGCATGATGGACCTCCTTATAATAAGAACGTATGTTCATATTATGGGGGATGAATCCATTTTTTGCAATCCTATTTAACGTCAAGAGCCTCAGGATGTTTCTTCTACAATCGTTCGAGCTCTAATGCGAGATAGCGGAATATACTTTTCGAAAAGAATGCTGAAATCCTTATATGTCTTGGGATAACCGAATCATATCCGTGCACCGGATTCCGTTTTCGATAATCTCCTCTTCATAGTGTCTCAAGAAGAAGTTCAGGTCGACTCCAACGATTCTGAATCCACATTTTTGGTAAAGTGCTAGCTGTCCAATGCTTGAATTGCCCGTTCCGATTTCAATGGTCGTATACCCCAGTACTTTCGCTGTACGAATCGCATGTCGTAAAAGACCTTTTCCGATACCTTGTCCTTGATGCGACTCATCTACTGCGATATTTACGATTTCTATCGTTTGAGGTCTTGTCGGGAGAAGTACATATACACCAATCCATTGGTCATTCCTTTCAGCGACAAAACAATAACCTCTTTTTGAATAGCTTTCGACTAACTTTTGAGACGGGTCCGCTGCTAGCAAGAGGTCCATCGGTGGATTTTCATGGACGGATAATTGTCGGATGTTCATATTCATTCTCCTCACGGATCGATTGATATATGTTTGTCTTAGGCTTCAGTTTCACTCTGTTGCCACAATAGCTGATGTAGAAGCGTTACGAAAAAGCCTGTGAACTTCTGTCCTTCTTAAGAATACAAAACAGCATGTAAGAAAAAAATCGTCATCCGTATCGAGTAACGGAAAACGACTTTCTTTCGTTAGATTAAGATCATGATCGTTTAGTTAGACGGGAGGAGCTTTACGACATGCAAGGTAGATTTTTTCCGGTTCGTGATGGAGTAAGTGAGTTTCCCATCTTGCAGTAGAGGAAGAGATACCAACTCTTCAAAGTTAGTCAGAGGAGCGACGGTCTTCGCTTTTAAGTCCGCATACATCAACTGATGGATGCCTTCGCGGAAGACGACTTGTGTATTTGAGAGGAACTGAATGCCGTCGATCGTCGTCTGGGCGCTCGAAGCAGAATAGTTCAGCGTCTGTTCGTCCAATCCGATGGGTTGGAATATGGCGTCGCCTTCTGTGCCGAGAGCGAGATAGGTGCCACTGCGACTGAAATCAATTAATCCGGATATCTCTTTTTTATAGGCACCATCCAGAGTCTCAAGCACACGGATATTCTGTCCGTTGTTATAGTGAGACGTGTATAAGGTCACGCCGTCATCGCTATCGCGGTGCTCGTACGTGAATAGTCCGTCTCGTGTTTTTCCTGTTGTTAAGATGAAAGATTGGAGTGGCGTGATCTTCCCGGTTTTTAAGGAATACGTCTTGATCGTGGAGACCGTTTTTTGTGCAGTCGCCTCTTGCGTGATCCAGGACGCACGAGTTGACGTGACATCGATTCTCGGAGGGGATGTATCGAAGCGACTTTCGCCTGTATCAAGTGTTTTCACTTGATTAGTCGTGATATTTATTTGACGAATCGACCATTTCACACCGGTCTTTGTCGGCTGTTCCGTTTCGACCCATAGTAAAAACGCACCTATACCCGTCATCATCGGGATTGCATGCTTCGTCGCATGAACGATTTTGTTATGCTGTCGTTTCGTATCGTATGTATAGATGACACTCTTGTTTTCTTGTAGGTCAAAGTAGAAGATCTGGTTTTGGTAGAAATACTGTGGATCGATCGAGACACGGTGTTTGCTCAGTAATGAAGAAAGGTCGTACGTTTTCGTTTGACCTAACGTGACGCGCTTCGTTTGCTTTTCTAATTTGATTGCTTGTTGGTTATTGGAGTCGGTCGTTGCTTTCTTCAAGGAAGTGTTTACTTGTTCAGGTGACGCGATATTTTTTTGTGCTACACGCGGTGTCGCTTGTTCTTCCATCATGGTACAACCCGCTGTCGTCCAAACGATGGTCGAGAGGAAAAAGACGGATGCGAATCGATGTAATTTCATATCGGATAGCTCCTTCGAAGATTTTTGGAAATGTAGTTCATTGCTGTACCTCATGTGAAGAAGGACTCGAACGACGGGTGTAAAGAAATACGAGATACCACCACTTTAATGTGTAGGCGAATAAGAAGATACACATCCATGCCCACGGTCGCAGTGTCGTCAATCCTTCGTAAAAATGTTTGAATTCTGTAATGTCAAGACGGTACAAAGAGTTCCAAATGAATAATGCATACAGGAAAAGCATCGCTACCACCGCTCGGATCGACGCTTTTCTCAAGGCTGGATGATTGATCGCGACGAAGATTGCACTGATAAGCGTGATGAAAAAGAATGCGTAGGAAAGTACCCACACCCACATGTCATTGGTTGGTCCCATATGTATTTTCCTCCTCAGTTAATCATGGATGCGTCTAGACGATCTTCTAAAAATGACATCAATCAGTAAGCCGATCAAGAACCAACTGATCAAGGTCAGGATGTAGATCAGAAAAAGTGGGACATGGAAGGAATCTAGCCATGTTCCAAGAAAGGATCGTGATTCAAGAAGCCAGAAAACAGGGCTCGTCAGAAACAACAAGATGTTTTTATCATCGTAGCCGAAGGCATTGAACAGACAGACAGCAAGTGAGAGCAAGGGTAGCCAGAGTCGAAAAACTTTACGCATTATTATTCATCTCCTGTTTGAGTGGGGGGTTCATCGGACCTGAATCAAAAAGGCGGATAGACCGTCACCATGTTCGTTCCATCCGGCAACGACCTCATAGGTATACGTACCTTGAGCAGACGGTGCGCTAAGAATGTCGTTTTTTAATGAAACCTGTTCACTTTTCGTTTTCGAATCCCAGCGCACGACTTCGAGCGTATCAGGTTTTCGATCAAACGAGAGATGAATTTTGTCAGAGGGTGAGACGATGACGGGTTTACTATTTTCAGTCATATGTAGCGCATCGACATAAACCATGTCCGCACATTGAGCGCTGAACATACTGGACCAGCAATAAGAACCTTGGACAGTTGGGATCGTTTTACCGTTTGCTTCGACGTTTGAATCATACGGTTCAATTCGAAACGGTTCAAAATAGATGAAAAAAGCAATCATAGCGATTAAACAACTAGTCAAGATGTATTTCAGAATAGGAGCACCTCCTTAGAATCAGTATCGTAGAGTGGATCAGTCGGTTGTATCTAGCATATTTTTCCACAAGAAACAATTGAATTCCTTCTACTGGTGGATGGAGTTTCGGGATAGTCTGATATTATTGACTCATCCTTTAAATTAAAAGAAGGACAGTGGTTCATAAGCGAATTCGCTGAACCTCTGTCCTTTTGATGGTCGACTATACAAACTGATTTGATTTAACCAATCTTGTCCGCCGTATCCGGTATGGCGTTTCTTCGTTGACGCGATACACCGATTCCTAAAGCAATAGCAGCTCCAAGACAACTCGATAAGCAGCCGAAGAGTAAATACAGAGAGGGTGTGGATTCGCCGATCATGACGGATGCGATTCCGCCGATGACGGGGAAGAGCGCGACCATATAGCCGCTCTTCGCACCACCAACTCGTTCGACGAGTTTCAGGTAAAACAGCCATGCGAGAAATGATGCGATCACGGTTAAATATAGTAAAGCAGAAAGATAGGTGAAGGTTGTCGGGAGCGTGAGCGGTGTTCCTTGGTACCAGACGATGGCGCTCATCAATAGACTCGCGACAGTGAATCCGATTGCATTGGCATGAACGGGATTGATCCGTTGCTTGGCGTTACGCGCCGAACTGGCATCACCCACTGACGTTAGTAGCGTGCCGACCAAGGCGATCGAGACACCTTTCAAATCGGTCAGTCCATGGATGCTATTTAGACTCGGAACAATCAGGACACCAACGCCGATGATACCAAAACATCCGCCGACCCAGACACGCGCATGGAGTGTCTCTTTTAAGAATAAGCGCAGGGCGATCGGTGTCAGAATGACTTTAAGTGAGAAAATCAACGTCACGATCGTAGCAGAGCTTAATATCGTCGCGTAATAGAGACATAAGTAACTAAGTGCAAAGTTGCAGACACCAAACACGACGATGAAGGGCATGTCCGTCACGGTAGGTTTGTTCGTTCGTTTAACGAATAACGCGAATAGGATGAATAGAACAGCGGTCATCGCTAATCGATAGGTCAGGGATACTTCCAAGGCGACGGGTGTTCCTTGGATTTTGACGGCAATGAAGTTCAGTCCCCAGACGATCAAACAAAATAGATACATGAAGTATGTCTTAGCCGGTCCTCGTTTAAGTAGTTTACTTCCAATTCTTTTCCTGTATTTCATCTTACCAAAAGTAGAACGTTAAGAAATTAATTTCGGTATAAATATAAAAATCACTGACCATCATATGACAGCCAGTGATTAAGTAGTAATCATAATTTGATTTTAACGGTGTAGAGAAAACCAGTGAATCCTGTTTCTACGTTCATGACGAAGGTATTTTCATTTTTCGGTACGATGTAGATGACATCAATTTTTGAGAGTAACGGAGCGTAATAACCTAAGCTTTCTGAATAAGCTTTTTTGTTCAGATTAATCGTTTCTTCAGGCGTGTAGCGTTTCTTGTGACGATCAATCAATGGGAAAGAAGAGGGTTTATAGTCGATATAAGAGTCAGCTGAATCTTCACCCCTTACTTGCGTCTCAAGTCTGACGGATATAGCTTGTTTATTTTTCGGAAGATTCTTAAGTGGAACACGTTTCGCCGAACTGACCATGAACCCACGTTCTTTCATTAAGTTTTTATCACCAGCATAAGTCTGAAGACCACCTTTATTCATCAGTTCTTCGATGGCGTCTGTATTCTTTTTCTTTGACTGTTTCTTTTGTCCGGTCTTCACGGTGGTTGATGTAACATCTACAGCATCGACTTCGATTTTGACAGTCGTCGGTTTCGCAATCGCTTCACTTGTCGCGAGAAGAACATACGTATTTTTATCGCTTGGAACACGGAACACAAGATCGACGCGAGAAACGGAAGGTGGGAAATAGCGATAGCCGTCCTTCCAAGCGTTTGGATTCCGGTTCTCATAATCGACAGCTTCGTAAACGTTACCGTTTGTATCCTCTAACGTGAATAGATTTGGCTTATAAATAGCATATCCGCCATCTGCGTCTTTATCCTTGTAGTTCTCAAGGATGACGGGAACGGTAACATATTGTTCATCATCAAGAGTTGGTAATTTCAACTCCTTTGGAGGTGACAGGAGAAGTTTATTAACATGGAAAATATTGCTTTTTGTTTTAGGATCTCCCGGATAGGTTTGAACGACTCCACGATCCATTAGTTGATCGAGCTTGCTCGAATTGACTTTTTTCGTAGAGGACGCTTTCTTTTTCTTGTCTTTTACATCTGCCAATTTCGTTCCTGTCGTCCTGACCGTTGGTGCAACTGTTTGTACCGGTTTCGTGGACGCAGGTCCTTCTTTTGTCGTAGCAAAGAAGAACAGGGAAGCGACACCAACGACAAGGGCACCACCAACTGCGGATAAGGCGAGTCGGAAACGTCGTTCCGTCGCTTTCGTATTCGTTGCGACACTTCCAATCGCAGCATTTGGTGTAATGCTGACGGCGCGTTGCGCGGGTAAGAGGGCACCGAGAACTCCCGTGATGGCAGGAATCAACAACATAACACTCAAGAAACCGAGCTCACCTGTTGGGAACTGGTTATAGACGAAGCCAATCATCGCAAGAGCGATCAGCAAGCCGATAATTCCAGCAAACAGTCCCGTCATCAATCCTTCACTTAAGACGAGCGTCCGGATTTGTCCGTTCCGCCAGCCGGTTGCTTTTAAGACAGCGAGCTGACTCTTTCGTTCGTTGACGTTTTGCCACATGATCTCGGTCGTCGTCAGGATGGCGATAAGTAAAGCGACACCCATCGCAACGTAATGCATCATGCCGACTTCGAGGGCAACATATTCGCCGAGCCATGTCGCATACAAGACACCTTTCAGTCGGAAGGTGATGAACAGGAAGAAAATGAACAGACTCGTCGGCAAGGCGATTGCAATCGTCGAGAGGATCGTCCGTTGCCAATACGTTGCAAGTTGGTTGATGCTCATCCCAAGGACACTTTGTGCCCGGACGAAGCGACGACCTTTTGAAACTTCACCAGAACGCATACTTTCGAATGGTTGAATCCGGCGGATGAGCGTCATCGGGACGAGCGTACCGCCCCAGTAAATCAATAGACCAGCAAGTCCGATCAAGATGATCCGTGATAAGGCAATCGGATGATCCGTCGTCAGCCAGAACGAACCGAGGATCGTCCAAGAAATCAAGGCGACGAGTGTGCCGAGTAGTGTCGCTTCTAGGAATAGAAGCTTCGAGAGCTGACGTGGACGCCAACCGAGCGACAGTAAGATCGCGAATTCCTTCTTTCGTGCATAAAGTAAGATGATGTTTGAACTGAAGACATACACGAGTGCAACGGCGATGACACTGGCGATGATGCCGCTCATGCCGACTTTCGCTTCTTGGAAGATGGCCATCGATGAACCGAGTTTGATCCACGGTTGCTGGATCCAACCGAGTGGCGATTCACCTTTTAATCCAGGGAGGTATGTCAGCGCGAGCTGTGGCGAGGAGCCAAGCGTGACGTCGGTGATCAGACCGGTCTTGTCCTCGATCTCTTGAGCAACAGCTTTCAACTTTTTCTCACTCGTCGAGTTCATCGTCTCGACACCTTTGACGTTGACACGAATGGCAGAGATGGCTTTATCACCACGTAACTTAAAGGCGGCGTCAAGCGTCGTCAGCATCGATGGTGGTTTCGTTAGGAAGTCATACGGATCGTTCGTCGGTTTGACTTCCCGGACTGGATTGACCGGTTTTTCATTCTTGTCCATGACCCATTGGGCTTTCGCCGGGAAATAGGTCTCCATCGGCAGTTCCGTCAATGGATCCTTCGAGATATTCAATTTTTTCGGATCAAAGACACCAATGTAGTTCAAATGCATTTTCGGGACGTTTTCTAGGCTACCCGTGCCGTCACCGAAGATACGAGCTTTTCGATACATCGATCGTTTCGAAATGAGGGCATCCTTATCGACCTCTTGAGGTGTTACTTGATAGGTGAACGGCCAACGTTTGGCAAAGGGACTAGCAATCGTTTGATACTCGACAGACGATGGCTTTAAAAACATCCAGTCAAAGCTACCACTTGCTTTTTCCGGAACCTTATCTTCGAGAATGTTCTTAATAAGTTGCTTTGATGCTTGCTCTGTCGAAATATAGTATTCCTTCGTATCTTTAACAGGAAGCGTCTTGAGATAGGATTCGCCACCTTTTTTCATGATACTGCGTACCGTTTCAACCATTGAATCTTTGACGAGCGGGATATCGACTTTCTCGTAGCGATAGGTCCGCGAAGCATTGACGTATTCCTGACTGTTCATGATCAATGGGATGTCCCAAACACCGTCACCATAATCGTTCACGACATCGTCCTTCGTGAAATAACGACTATGCGTAGCCTTTTTGGTTGCCTGATCGAGTCCAACGAGTTGTGCTTCTGCTTCCGGATCAATCCCGGCAAGCATCACTGCGCTCCCGTAACCGTAGATAGGAAACTCGCCTAATTCTTGCGGTGAAACATCTCGATTCAATCCGTCACTCTCAGGAGGGAACCAACCGGCTCCGGCAAAGAATGAATAAGATTCTGTTTCTTTCTTTAGCCCAGTATCTTGCATATCCGTAAACGAAATTTTGTAAATGCCCGGTTCTTTGAAATTATAGGTATCCGTTTCAGCATTCGTATTGTAGTTCCCAATCATCGCAATCGGTGCTGCGACTTCTACGTCAGCAATCTGCTTGATCGTCTCATATTGTTTGCGGGTGATCCCGCCGTCGAGCCCACTCATGTAGTTCGGTTCGAGCAGGTTCAAGTCTTCTGTCACGCTCCGGCTGCCTTCCGGACGAACGACGATATCGTAGGACGATCCCCAACGTTTTTGCAGTTCATCGACGACCGTTCCGTTATTTGCTTGCGTTGTACCGATCAAGTAACTCAGTCCGGTACTGACGATCAGGACGCCGACGAGGAGCAGAATGAACCGCTCCTTGTTGCGCCACCATGAATTCCAGATGAATCTCAGCATGTACTATCCCTCGCTTTCGTTTGATTTGAAGAAAATTGTGTAATGTGACCTCCTTATCACTTATGTACATATCCATATATTTCTTTTTATTTTTCCATTATATACAAATAATAGTGAATTGACTAAAAAATCTGTTAATTATGGATATTAGTTTTAAGGAAATAGAAATAGCACCTCACGGAGTAGGTGCTACATCAGGATTGACTCTTTAAACAACGCGTGGATTCCGTTTCCGCATGATGATTTCGTCAAACGAAACGCCATCGTACAATAAAGCATCAGGAATCATTTCAATGATTTGAAAACCGGCTTTCTTATAAGCTGCAATTGCTCGTTCATTGTGCGAAAACACTTCGAGTTCAAGTTGACTCAGCTGAAGTTCTTCGAAACAAAATCGAAAGATACACGCGATTGCCTCTGTCCCGTATCCTTGACCGGTCCAGGGGAGGGCACGCAGTGAAATCCGAAAGCCGGCGATTCCTGAATCCAAATCGATATCAAGTATCGAACACTCACCAATCATCTCATCCGACGTCAGGCAAATTGCAAAATCATGACGCGTCGCATCAGCTTGAATCGAGAGAATATGTTGTTCAATTTGTTCGAGCGAAAATGTCGCTGTCGTTCCGATCAGGTAACGTAATGTCTCATTTCGTGTTTGTTCGAATAAGACGTGCGCGCCCGTCACGTTAATCAGGCGTAGAAAAATTCGTTCTCCAGTCAACTGCATGAATATCTTCCTTTCCTTCTCATGACGAAAGTTTAATCGTTTCATCGGTTTCCGTCGTAAAATATTGACGTTTCGTTCGGTCTTGCACGATGAAGACGATCAATCCACCAATCAGGAGGAAGCCAACTGAAGCGACGGTATACGTCAAGCGGATTGATGTCTCGGCATATAGACCGATCAAGGCAGTCAGTAGAATGACACCAGTCGATTGTACGACGTGGATGCTACTGAGGAACCGTCCCATCAATTCGACGGGGATATGTGTTTGAGTAAACGTCATGAAGCCCGTGTTTGCGAATGCAAGGGCAAAACTTAGCAAGAAAAAGCCGATTGCTGCCGTCAGGAATGACGTCGCCGAGGCAAAGATCAAGTAACCGACGGGCGTCATCAGTGCCCCGAACTGGATCAAGAACCGGAGCGACAAGCGATGCGTGAAGATCGCATTGACGGCAGAGCCACAGGTGATGCCGATTCCGGCGATACTGACGAGGAAACCATACGTACTCTCATCCATCTGCAAAACGATCGTCGCAAACGAGGCTTCAAGCGAATCGAGACCGCTCATCAGGACGATCATCAGCGCATAGAAGGCATAGACGAACGTGATATAGCGCCGCGTTCGTGCAAACTGAAAGGTTTCTTTCCAGTCCTTAAGAATCACTCGGAGTGAAAAGGGAACTGTAGTAGTCGCCGCCAAGCGGACGTCAGGCAAGACGGACAATAAAGTAGCAGAACTCAACAGTGCTCCCGCGTTCAATACGATTGCTGTTTCTGGGGAACCGACCAAAAATAAGAACCCGGCAATTGAAGGTCCGAGAATGAAACCGGCCGACTGAATGAAATTCTTTAATGCATTGAACCGTTGGCGACTCGTCTCCGGCACGAGCTTCGTCATGTAGATCAATGAGGATGTCTCAAACAGTGTGTTGCCGATGTTCAGGATGAAGACGAGCGCATAGAGAACATACAATGAATCGATCAATGTCAGTGAAAAGACGAGCGCGGCGCGCCCGACGTCAAGCATGACGAGCAAGCGACGTTGATTGATTCGATCGACGACACTGCCGGACCAAAGACTCGTCAACAGCGCGGAGATCGGTAACAGGATATAGAGAACGGAGACGGCGAACGCCGATCCCGTTCGTTCGAGGACGATTAAATTCAAGGCGATGAAGTAGACCCAAGCGCCAATGTTCGAGACACCGACACTAAGTAACAGCAATCCAGGGTATTTCCAATTCGACATATGACACAATCCTTTTTTTATTGTGTTTTAAGCCAATAAAAAAAATCCCACCTCCAAGACGTTGGTCTTGGGGACGAGACTGTGCGTGTCGTGGTGCCACCCCTGTTCGCGAGACCGTCACCGGTACCGCCTTCATTGGTACGACCGCTTTTAAACGGCAAATACCTGAGCTCGATAACGGGAGCACCCGTCACGATATCCCCGATTCGGTTCCATCGTGCTGCTCAGAGGCTTGGTTCGGTCAATGACTTTTGCTCCTTCCCACCAATCGGAGCTCTCTAGGAAAAGTCGAAATGACGTACTGTTCTCTTCAATGCGTTTGATTCATATGATTTGTCTCATCCTAGCATATGCCAAATGATACCGTAAAGAATTTTTATCATTTTTTTACAATCGTTGAAAAAAGTACATAGGTATCAAAATTTGAAAAATGATAAAAGTGGTAAAATATGTAACATGCTATATGTTACATTGTCTTAGTTATGTGTTCACTTTCAAGAAAGGTATATGAAAGGTGGGAAAAAAGTGAAACGTTTGATTTTTTTCATATCTCCACTCCTTGTTCTTAGCGGAGCTGTCTTTTTTACGACGTTCCATCCGATCGAGCAAACAATCTATTTCTTAATCTTATTTTTACTGACCTGTCTGTCAGCGATGACAGTAGTGGAGCGTCTTGTCAAACATCATGATGTGATCCGGCGACTGAACACGATCCATCCACTTATCGGGATCGTACTGGGTACCCTCATGCTTGCCGTATTCATTGGTAGTATCTTGTGGCTAGCACCTTCACTAACGCACACAAGTCCCATCGGTCTTCTCGTCTCGTTCCTCTTCATGTATGGCGGAATCTTAGTCCTCGGCTTCATCGTCAGTTGTTTCTTCGAAGGCATCACGCGACAAACGAAGGATCAATTGATTCGTCCGGTCTTTTTGTTCATCGGAACCGGCCATCTCATCTTGACTGTCCTCGGAATCTTGCAACTGTACCGTCAAACTGGATGATAGCAAACCCCTCTGACGCAATAAGACGACAGAGGGGTTATTGTGATTACTGAACGTTTAATATGAATCCAAATTGTCCGTCTCCTTGTTTCCAGCGGGAGTTTAATTCATAAGCATAGATACCAGGCTTTGTTGGAGCATTGAACTGGTCATTGTTCAAAGTGACGCGAGACTCTTGTTTTTGATCGTTCCACTGTATCAGTTTCACGCTTTTAAGATCACCGGATAATTCGACACGGATGGGGGCTCCGGCAGAGACGGTAACTGACGTTTTTTCCTTTGCTAGATCAAGACCGTCACGGTACGTCTTATCGACACATTGACTGCGAAGTAAGCTATCCCAACAATAAGAGCCTTGGACGGTCGGGACATCCTTTCCGTTTGCCTCGACGTCAGGGTTTGGCGGCGCACCACGGAACGGTTCGAAGACGATGATGCAGACGACTAGAATAAGAAGAACGGCTAACACTAAGGTACGTTTCATGAGACACCTCCATTTGTTTTTATTTATTTTATCAAAATAAAACAAAGCAAGCGGAGGTGTCTTTCAAAAGAAAGGCTATTCCTTTCTTAAATTTCTAGAATCCGTTGCTGACGGATGGGTGCTTGATCCAGCGGTAATGTTGCGACGTACAACTGAATGTTTGTTAGTGGAACCTCCGGGAGAAAATCAAGAACATCATCATGTTGAAGCGCACGTATGATCGCAGCGGTCGTCGTACCGCGCTCATGCCAGTGGAATCGTTCGCTCTGGAACCGTTGCGTCCTTACAAGAAGCGATGAGGCAGGAGATTCAAATCCATATTCGGACTGTTCCACGGTTAAAGCCATCACATCTGCCAGAATACGCTCGACTCTTGTCGCAAACAGATGAATGTACACGACTTGAGTTAACGTCAAAAGAAGATATTCCGAATTTACTCATCTCGCTTGCGAAACAAGATGTCAAAGTGTACGAGGTGCAAATCGCACGCCAATCGTTAAAAGAGATTTTCTTAGCGGTCTGACCAATCAGCAACGGATTGTGTCTCCGGAAGCTCTTCGAGTAAAAGACGACCTCCGTCATTCCATTGACCGTACATCTGATTCAGTTTCGTTTTTTCAATCAACGTTTGCAGACGTTTTTCATAGAGAGCGGGATCCTTACGTACACTTTGAATCGTATCAATCCGGATGCGTCGATAGAGCTCCGGGAAGTCATTAAACTGTTCATGAACGACCGGGTCTTCTTGTAGACGCGTCTTTATTACGTCATCAATAACGAACGCATCAGGTCGCATATCCGGGAGAACCTGTCGTCCGGACGGTTGCATCAAACCGAGCCGTTCTAAGCGACGGACCCGTTCCTTATTTAGTTCGGTCCAGTTACTGTTCTTTCGACGCGGGGTGAACCGTTGCGCCAGTTCACCGTCCGCTGTCTTCTTCACAATTCCATCAATCCAGCCGAAACAAAGTGCATCCTCGACGGCATCAAGATAGAGTAAACCTTCTCTTGTCTGTTTTCGACTGAGGATTATCCAACAAAACGACTTATGTTCCGCGTGTTCTGATAACCACTGTCTAAAGTCCTCGCGATTAGTGAACCGTAAGACGTCCGTGATCTCCATGCTCGTTCCTCCTGTTCATATCGAAATCCCCCTTCGCGTTACACGAGGGGGGATTTCACTTTTTTATCGTAACGGGTCATGATGAAAGACACAATTCCGACCACTCTTTTTCGCTTGATAGAGGGCAGCGTCTGCCTGCTGGATTGTCTGTAGAAAATTGTAGATCTCAGACGGTTGATGGGTTTGGCGAGACACACCAATCGATAACGTTACTTGTAGCGGTTCCGTCGCTGATAACTCATACGTTCGCGTGGCACTGGCTTCACAAATTTGTTCCGCGATTCGACGCGTCTCAGGCAATGAATATTCCGGTAACAGCATCATGAATTCTTCACCGCCGAATCGCCCGAGCACACAAGAAGGGGGACAATAGGACGTAAGCAAGGCACTGATTTGTCGTAAGATATGATCCCCTCGGTCATGACCATATGTATCATTGACCTGTTTGAAATGATCGACATCGATGATCATGATTGAAAAGTTCATCTGTTGTGATTTATATCGTTGGACCGTCTCTTCTAAATGGCGCCGATTATCAAGTCCCGTCAACATATCCGTCAAAGCGAGACGCCGATGCATCCGGACTTGATGGAAGTGCCAGCGGACTTGATGCAGAATACTGTGTAGCAGGAGACCGGCACAGCCGTTTCCGACGAGAAATACCGTCTTCGCCGTCACGTCATTCGGACGAACATGTTGAACGAATGGTAAACAAAGAATGAGTGCGATTGAAAAAATGATCGGAAACGAGATAAAGCGATCCGGTGCTTCATTTTGTAAGTATAAGACAACGATGCTGACGATTAGATACGTACCGACAAGCCAAAATGCATGATTGGAATGAAAAATAAACGTTTGAAGGGAAGCGAAGACGAGCGTCGTGATGAAGCCGCTACTGATGCCTCCATAGATGAAGGCGATGACGATTAAAGTAATCGACAAATCGAAACGAAATCCCTCATAGGTGATGGCATTGTGAATGACCCAGTAGCCGGCACCGGTTGCAAGAATGAGCACTAACAGATTTTTTTTCAGCCAACTGTCGAGCGTATTTCGGAATTGAAACCGCTTAAAAAAGAATAGAGAGATGAGCACGAAGAAAAAGGTTAAAGCGACGTTGAGGATGAGATGATTCAATGTATTCCACATGTTCGTGTTCCTCTCGAATGGTTTATGGAAGATAATTACAATGAAATGATTTACTTAGTAAATATTTACTCTATACAACCAACGATACCCTAAAGGTGTATTAAAGTATCGTAATTACCTTATCTTTAAAAAAAGATAACAGGTTCTCTTCTAAATCAATAATACTCTGAGATTTTCTCGCGTGAAGACTCGATTAGATAATCAAGTGAGACGAAATTATGAATGAATGCAAACGAGCCAATTTCCTTGATGGATACCCCTAATCTCTCTGCATCTTGATTGCGGAAATCTTCATTCGAGTGCAGAATTTCAAAACCTGCTGCTTGCATTCTCTCCCCGTCGAATTCGAGGGTGACGATATCTCCATCTTGCCACTCACTCTTTAATTGATGAAAGTGCATTTGGTACGCTTCGCTTGGGGGATCGACTTCAAACGCGATCCAGCCTTTTGGTGCGTCGACTTGGAATGCCGGCGATAATCCTCCGCGTGACACGATGGATTTCATATGATGCCGATGTGTCATATGACGTAATAGCATGGTCAGACCACTCCTTTTCATCTATTATTACGCGTCGGCGTCAGAATATCGAGAAAAATTTTAAAAAGAAATTGATTCAAAAAATGAAATTGAAAGATAATTGAAATCGGATAACACATTTTCTTGATTCCTGAAAAAGGAAATTTTGAATATCTCCTTTTTGTATAATGAGTGTAATCATATTGATCACGAACATTTTTTAAAGGAGGGAACGATTGGATGAGAATCGTGAAGATAGACCAATTGATAGTAGCATTGAGCATCTTTAGTGGACTTCTTGTATCCTTGGGTCGCTCGACGCAAATATATCCACAACAAATTAGTGGCAATGGGAATCTAGGGTTTCTTCCGCTTCTGTTACTTCTGTTACTTTTTCCGATTGGGATCGTTCTGATGTTGAAATGGATAAGAGAAGCGCAGTTACGTTTTTTATCCTTGATTGGTCTATCCACCAGCACGACAATCTATCTTGTGTGTGGCATCCTTTATCAAATCGAACAGTTCAGCCAGTATCAAGTGTTGGTCAAACAACAAGTCATTGCAGATCGTGGAACGATTGATGGGGACTATTTAACGAGTATTACGTCGATGCCTTCGCCCTATATGAACAGTCAATACTTTAACGGCAATACCTTCTTGATTTACTGGGCAAGCATCTTATTAATGGCGAGCTTGATCGCATGGTGGACTCGAGAGGAATGGCAAATATCTGAGTCAGATTAAAAAATCGCGCGACATGATGTTACCAATGAATAACAAAAAGAGTCCTTCTCTCTCCTGTACCGTGCAGAAGAGAGAAGGACTTGCAAAGTTTTAGCGACTAGAAGTATTTAAAAATGATCGCTCTGCATCTTATGCAGCAATTGATCAAACGTTTCGTGGTCCTTTGATGTAAAGGCGCGGAAATAACGATCATCGATTTCCTCGATTTCAGGAGCGGACGTTTGGATCAACTTCGTTCCCTGTTCTGTCAACAAAACCCGCTTTTCTCGATTGATCCGTTTCCGGATGACGAGATGTTCAGCAAGTAATTTCTTGACCGTTTGTGAAATGGCGCCACTTGAGAGTTCAAGCGTTCGTTCAAGTGATTTTTGCGTCGCACTTTCTTGGTGATACAAGGTCATCAATAAATCGAATTGGGACTTCGAGAGTCCTTTTGGTCTCAACACATCGTTGACTTCTTTCGAATAACGGCCATGGAGTCGCTGAATGGCGTTCCAGTGCTGCATCGAGGATTCGAATGTGAAGGTCATATTTTTTCCTCCTCTTTCGTCACGCAGGGTTGAGCTTATCGAAGAAACGGACCAATTCTTCTTGTTGTCGAGCCGTCAAAGCGGCGAATTGTTCTTGATGAAACGTTCGTAGGCGGGCACCACTTCTTGTAGGATGGCTGTTCCTTTTTCCGTCAGCAGAAGATAGTTCGTCTTCCATTTCCGTTGACGCGTGATCAGTTGCCGGTCGAACAGTCGTTTGATTCCGTGTGAAATCGTGCCCTCGGTCACTTGGATCCGTTCGGCGATTTCCTTCTGACTCGTGCATGAGGTCGTGTGTAAGCAACGTAATACTTCCAGATTCGTATGGGAAAGATCCCAGTGTTTTAAGAAATCGTTGGCACGCTTGATTTGTTGATTATGATAGGCCGCAATTTTATGCCGGCATGCCATTGGATATGTCTCTGTAGTTGTTGTCCTGGAGAACTTCTTAAATATAGAATGTACTGCTGTTGAACTAGTTTCACCATACCATATTAAAAATATCTCGTGCTACTAGTTTGAGCGAAAAACCATCACTTTCCATTATTTCGATATACCTATAAAAAATCCTGATCGAATCAAATCCGATCAGGAAGTATACCGCTTGATAACGTGAGATACGAATCCTTCAATTGGAATCCATATTTCGTAAAGCACATCTCAGAGACGCGTCCTTGTAAGGTGATCGTCGCATAGTCGCCACGAATGACAAAAGACTTAAATTT
The DNA here is from genome assembly GCF_018619055.1 of Exiguobacterium sp. s130. NCBI lineage: Bacteria > Bacillati > Bacillota > Bacilli > Caryophanales > Exiguobacterium > Exiguobacterium sp. s130. The sequence goes on from NZ_JACSNI010000002.1 coordinate 62,883, forward strand.
TTTCACAATGTCTTGAATCAAAGCCTCGAGCAACAAACCACGTTCGCCAAGACCTTCTTCTCTGACATTGATTTCAATTAAAGAAAACGTACCATATTCTGTATTTTCCGTCTGTTTCGTACCTTCATAAAGAACGGTCAAATAGGATCGTTTCGAGACAAGCGATCGACTATTCGGTGGTTCAAGAATCGTAACGTAATAACTTAGTGAAGGGAGACGTAAGTTTCGAGTGACCTCAACAATCTGGCGTTGATTATTATATGCAAGCCCAACGAGTTGTTCTTGTGGATGATTCGGCACTGTCAATCCTTCTTGCTTACAAACGGTTTGCCACTCGGCTTCTGGAATCCAGACAGCCTCTTCGGTTTTCGCTAAAGCTTTAAAGAACTTCACGTTAAACGGATGACCTCCTATATAAAATGACTATCCCATCATGCCTGACGGGTAGATGAAAAACGATTTACAATCTGACGACAAATTTGTCTTCTTTTGCTATAAGTATACCTTGAAATTTCATTTTGAAACAGACTACATCTCGATGAATCTACTGTCTATACTGAATGTATCAAGTCAGGAGGCGAGTATATGAAAACAGTCGAAGGTCCATTTTTCCATGGCACGAAAGCGACACTTCAAATCGGTGACGAATTAAAGCCGGGACATGCATCGAATTTTCGAGAACATCCGCTTCAACATATCTATTTCACAGCAACGCTCGATGCAGCGAAGTGGGGCGCGGAGCTCGCACAATCTGACGCTCCAGAGCACATCTACCTCGTCGAGCCGCTCGGAGCGTATGAAGATGATCCGAATTTGACGAACAAACGATTTCCAGGCAATCCGACCAGGTCGTATCGTTCGACTGAACCTGTGAAGATCATCGCTGAACTCGGAACGTGGGAACGGCATGCGGACGAAGAGATTGAGACGATGAAAGCATCGCTTCAGCGGTTACGAGCAGAAGGGAAGGACACGATTATCGATTAACAAATCAATCTTACTCATTCCGTTTTTTGAAACTCGCTATTTCAACATCAACAGCTGATGATGAACTCTTTATTTAATCAACTAATATCATCATACAAGAGAAGGACATAATGGTACAATATGTAAAAAGGGGGTTATTCGATTGTCTCGCTACAAACAAGAAAAGAAACAAACACTCGATCATCTACGCGATGGTGTTGATCAAGGTCTTGGTAGTGCCGTACCTCGTGGACAAAACGACGGAATGCGCGGACTTGAGATGCTTGCAGTCGTCGTAATCCTTGGTGGAGGATATTTGCTATACCAATGGTTTTTCTAAAGTAAGAAGCATCATCCTATCGAGGACGATGCTTCTTTTTGTTTGATTTCATTGACGATATCATCAAGCGTGACATGAGCCAGCACTTTCTCAAGGGCGGATTGTGCAAGCTCGAAGATTGGCGTGACCGTCGATTGGATGTTTCGTCCGACCGGGCAGTCTGGATTCGGTGCTGCATGGACGCCGAACAATTCCTTGTCCGGTACGACAGCGACAGCGTGATAAACGTCAAGCAGCGTGATGCTAGACAATGGACGGGCGAGCCGCGCACCGGCAACACCCGGACGAACTTCAATCAAATCGGCTTTTTTGAGCATGCTCATGATTTTACGGATGACAACTGGATTCGTATTGACGCTGCCGGCAATCAAGTCGGATGTCATTTTCTCGTCGGTCGCAATCAACGAGAGAATGTGGATACCGACGGAAAAACGTGTACTGATGGCCAACGGATGACCCCTCCTTCTTAAAAACAGTGTTCTCTTATTATACGTCGTATTGTTCATTTGGCAAGAAACGGGGAATAGAGACAATAATGTTGACAAGCACTTCAATTGTAACTATATTAGTTACATGTGATCGGAGTAGTTACATATCAAAAGGAGGAATCATCATGAACATTGGAGTTATCGGTGCAACAGGAAAAGCAGGGCAATTGATTCTACAAGAAGCAATCGAGCGCGGTCATGACGTCACAGCAATCGTCCGTAATGCGGCAAAAGTGACGGCTAACGTCACGATTCTCGAGCGCGATGTCCTCGCTCTGACGAAAGACGACTTGAACGAGTTTGACGCAATCGTCAATGCGTTTAACGCAGCACCCGGTGAGGAGACGAAACATATCGAAGTCGGGCGTCACTTGATCAATCTGTTAGCAGGCAGTGAGACGCGCCTATTCGTGGTCGGTGGAGCAGGAAGCCTATTCGTCGACGAGAGTCATTCGACACGCGTCATGGAAACACCGGATTTCCCGGAAGCGTATTATCCGACAGCCTCGAACATGGGGAAAAATCTGATCGAACTACAAGGACAGCAAGACGTGACGTGGACGTATCTCAGCCCCGCTGGATTCTTTGATCCGAGCGGTCAACGAACAGGAACGTATTCGGTCGGCGGTGAGCAGATGATTCTAAATGCAAAAGGGGAGAGCTACATCAGTTACGCGGATTACGCTATTGCTGTAGTGGATGAGCTTGAAAAAGGACAACACCTCAACGAACGGTTTTCCGTCGTTGGTGAACAAGAATGACGTTGTCAGACCGACGTATCTAGTCGGTCTTTTTTGATGGGCGGAGTGAGAGATACAGCGGAGGACGGATGGCGAAGTGGCGCGGTTTGCTTAAAATGAGAAGAGAAACGACAAAAGGAGCATACATCATGATGCGACGATATTTTAGTATCATCAGTCTGTTAGCTGTCTTGATCGTCTGTACGACGTCGACGCAACCGTCTCGGTTCGAACGTTCGGAACCAGTCGCGACGATTGAGGATCATTACGCAGGACAAATCAATTGGCCGAGTGACACCGATCCGTTGCTAGAGCTTCATGCCAAACCGTGATCTACATATGACCGATCAAAACCCGTCTCCTTAAAGAAGACGGGCTTTTGGGGGACGTTAAATGACAGTCATTGCGCTCAAGAAGACGAAGAAGAACGTGATGCCGCTCGTCAAAATCAAAAAGGGGAGGACGATCAGTAATTCGAGATGCGGACGAAGACCGTAGTAAAGCAGAAAGAACAGTGTCAAACAGGCGGTCGTGATCGTCAACGCAAGAGAAGTCATCAAGAGATGAAGAGGTTCGACGAACGGAACGAGAGACGATCCTGTGATCGTATCGAAAGCTAAACCGAAGGACAAAAAAATGAGTAAATACAGAAGCGATTTTTGACGAAACATGCGGCATGTCTCCTTTTACTAAACGATACATTTAGTATAAAGCGTAGGTCTTCTTGTTTTACCTAACAAAAATGTAAGAACGTGGCTGATTTCAAACAGCTGAATCTTTCTTGTATAACAATGTCAAACGCGTCATCAAAAAGTAAAGGAAAGCGGCGCTACTCGCGATTGCCTGAAAATAGATCGGTTGAAACAGACCTTTGAATACAAGTAACAGTACGCCACCGAGTAATAAAGCGATGCCTTGATTCAGGAGGAGGTGTGTTATCCAAGGTAGTGGACGTGAGCGAAATCGGAAGTAACGAATCGCGTCGGTCAGGATGCCACCGACCGTGATGACGATCACAAACGACAGCAAGGTTTCGAAGACACCTGGATAATACCCAGTGTCTGTATCGGGCATAAGTCGTGGTGACGACAGGAGGTGTTGATAAAGCATCAAAAAAATCCAATTACTCATCAGTAGTCGAAATGACAGACGCATCATGGTACTCCTCCTTCCCGGTTTTCATGACGATGAATAGACGGGTGATCATTACATATAAACAGGCAGCGACTACGTTTCCGATGAAAAATAGCGCGGGAAGTGAACTGAACAAGATGAACGCACCGGCAAACACGAAGACTGTACCTTGATGAACGAGGAGATGCGTCATCCACGGTAGCGAACGCTTTGTGAAACGGACAGCTACTAGCATGTCAGCAATCACGGTACCGCTGAAGAATAATAGCATCACAGTATCTAACTGTTCATTGACGAGCTGCACCGTGTGAGACAAACACGGAACCATCATCGTCATCGAGCCAAACAAGTTAAGAAATAAAAAGAAGCTGAAGACGGTCCGACCGAGCCACCCGAACAGATAGGGGAGGAATGACGGATACTTTCGCGCCGACTCGGAGACGATGAAATAGAGCAACGCTACACCAGAACAGAATAAAATCAGAACGAGCGAAAACGAATTTAGTTGCATGAGTAGATAGAGGACGATGCTTGCGAATAACGCGACGATTTGATTGAGGATGACCCGTTGTGCAAATGAAATATCCGAACGAAATAACAGGCGCGGAAGCCCTTCTGTCAAGAGTGCACCGATCAGAATGAAGGGACCGGCAAACAATAGACCAATCATAAAGAAGTCGGTGAAGGAAGTGCCGTATATTGCTGGGTCACCCATCTCAAACCCAGCAATGAGTGCATACAAGAAAGCGAACAATATCGCGGAAATGAAACTGTTCTTTACGATAGATAACATGAGATAAGCCCTTTCCGACTGACGTTCAAAATAGTTTATACCAATACAACGTCAGATCGATATGTGGATTGGCGAATTGTTTTAAACTATCGACACCGCCGAGCACGAAACCTTCTCGTTCGTAAAAACGGCAAGCAATCAAGTTATCGTCCTGTGCTTCGAGTGACAGACCACTCAACTCACGTTGCTGTGCCCATTTTGATGCAGCGACAAGCAATTGGTGTCCGACGCCTAGTTTACGAAACGCTTGTTTGACCGCGATGTTTTCGATGTAGGCGAAACGGTTCCAGTCACGAACAAGACGAATCTGTCCGACACAAGAAGTGCCGGAAAATGCGAGGAGGACGATTCGATTCTCGTTTTCGATATACGTCGCCCAATCGAGTCGATCGTCAGGGAAACGGGTTTCAGTAGCGGTTTCATAGAGTTCTTCCGTATAGGACCATGTGGTACCAGAAAACTGCGGAACGATGCGTCCGATGATCGGGAATGAATCGTTGGCATGATTGACGAATGGAATGCTCTCGAACGATAGCGGTTGAATCGTCAGCTTTTCAGTCTCTTTCATTGTCATCCTCCTTCTTTCTATAGAGATCTACTTCACTCTATTCATCATCTCCTACAGACTAAGAATTGTCACGAGGAGAGATGCGAGAACAGGTCAATTTTCGAATGAACCAGGTTTTAATTTTTCTAAAAAAGGAATTGCTTCAACAGGAACGAATACATAGTCAGAAGACGTTGAAACAGTACAGAAAGACAGCAGTAGAGGACGTGACAACATGAATATGGATACGGTCAATCAGTATCTCGATGCCTATGGATATGGCGTTATTTTCATTTTTTTATTTTTTGGCATTGTCGGGATTCCAGCACCGGAAGAATCCTTACTCGTCCTGATTGGCATCTTAAGTGGTCAAAACGAAGAACGTTTAATTTATTCAATCTTGACCGCGTATGCTGGGACGTTCGTCGGTATGCTGACGGCATATGGAGCGGGGCGCTTCTTCGGACCGACCGTCCTACGGTACGGTCGATTCCTCGGATTGACGAAGGAACGCTGGGAGCGGGTGTCAAACGGCTACATGGAACGAATCAATCGAACGATCATCGGCGGTCTTTACATTCCGGGGGTGCGGCAGATCAATCCGTATTTTGCGGGCATGAAGCGGATTTCGTTCGGTCGGTACTTCTTTGTGTCAGCAATCGGTTCCGCGCTGTGGGTCGTCCCCTTTGTCTTACTCGGTCATTTAGCAGGAAAGACATTTCATATCAAGCCGGAAGTCGTACCGTATTTCGGACTTGCCTTACTCGTATTGTTCCTGCTCGGAGTGCTCGTGAAATGGCTCAAGCGGAAGCGACTTGAGAAACGCGTCGTTTCAGGGAAAAACGAAGCGGGAAAAGAAGACTAAACGTTACTTCTTTTTTGAAGGATCGTCGGAACAGTTTGAAGGAGTGGACAAACGATGCAAAAAATAGTGATCTTTCCTTTTTTAAGGATGCGATCCGGTCATCATCTGGTTGCCGAAGCGATCGCTGAACGACTGCAAGGTCCAGGGATTGAAGTCAAGGAAGTAGAATTGCTCAGTACGATCAGCCCGTTTGCGGAATGGGTGACATCGAAGTTTTACCTGAACTGGATCCGACACTTCTCAAACGGCTATAGCCGTTTTTATCATCAGCATATTGCCGGACGTTCGAGCAATGCGCGGTCGACAGGGTGGACATCGCATTATTTCCAACAACAGATGTTACGGATCATCCGGACGGAACAACCGGACGTCATCATCTGTACACATGCGTTTCCCTCCTATCTCTTGAATCAATTAAAGGAACGAAACCTTTGTGACGTACCGGTCATCAATGCCTATACGGATTTATTCGTCAGCCGCGTCTGGGGAAAGACGCATATCGAGTATCATCTGTTGCCGAATCGTGAGGCAAGGCAAGAATTGCACGAGCATCATGCTGTACCCATTGAGCGCTTGTTCGTGACAGGTATCCCCGTCCATCCAGCAATCGCTGGCGGTTCCATTTTTCGCTCGACGCAGTCACGCAAACAAATTCTTGTCGCAGGCGGAAACGGTGGACTAGGTCAACTCGAGACCTTACTGACGCAGATCGAACAGTGTCCAGAAGCAGATTTCCATGTCTTATGTGGGAAGAACCAAACATTGTATAAACGACTAGCTTCGCGACGTCATCCACATATCCATCCGCTCACCTATATTGATTCACGGGATGAGATGAATCAGCTGTATGAACGAATGGATGCGATTGTTACGAAACCGGGTGGCGTGACGGTCAGTGAAGCATTCGAAAAACGTGTACCGTTGTTCATTCAGCACGTCCTACCGGGACAAGAAGAGATCAATCGTACGTATTTGATGGAGAAAGGGCTCGCGTTTTCCTTTGATCAAACGGATACACTCGCGGACGTCATCCGTCGGACGCTTGAGAACCCAGACGTCATGCATGCTTGGCAACAAGCAGTCACAGTGTATCAAAATGATCGCGTCATGGCCGATCAGCGGTTCTTCGCGGAACGGATTGCGGGTTGCTTGCAAGACCGTCGCCGAAAAGTAAATGAATAAAAGGGAGTTAGTTTCTATGCGTTCACGTCTTATCACAGCAGGAATTCTCGCGACAATCGCTTATACGGTCGTCCCGTACGTGGCGTCACGCGTCTTTGGGTGGCGCGTGACAAAATCACTGAACTCACGATACGTCTCCTTGACGTTCGATGATGGTCCTGATCCCGTCTATACGGCAGAACTGCTTGATCTCTTAAAACAAGAAGGCATTCAGGCGACGTTTTTTGTCGTTGGTCATAAAGCAGAAGCACATCCGGACCTCATTCGCCGGATACACGACGAAGGGCATCAACTCGGTATCCACAATTACGTCCATCGACCGAACTGGTCGATGCGACCGTCGACGGTCCGGGCAGGAATCGAGCGGACGGCTATGATCATTGAACGGATCACCGGTGAACGTCCGACGGTCTATCGTCCACCGTGGGGTGCACTCAATGCCGGAGATGTCCTCTGTCCAACCGCTTACAAGATGATTCTCTGGTCGAAGATGGCGGAAGACTGGAAGGTAGAAGGCGGGACAGTAAAAATCAAGAGGCTACTATCGAATGTGTCAGAAGGAGATATCATCTTGCTCCACGATAACGGGGATACGTTCGGCGCGGACCCACAAGCACCTGTGCAGACGATTGAAGCGCTTCGTGAACTTTTGCCGAACTGGAAAGCACGCGGCTTACAGTTTCGTCGCATTGATCAAACGTAAAAAAAGAGGAGCTATCCGGTGCCGGATAGCTCCTCTTTTGCATGGATTATGCTTCGCGTGACAAGTCCTCATCTTCTTGACTATGATGGAGAATCAAGCGCCGCACGACGAACGAGCGTAAGAATAGAATGAAGGTGATGACCGGAAGTAGTAACCACCAAGATTGCGTCAAAAATAAGTCGTCGAACGTCGTGATCATGACGAAATGCCGACCAATGTAAAGCCACATGAAAAAGGAACTGACGAATAGAATTGCTTCCGATGTCGTCATGAACTCAAACTCATTATTCATTGAACTACTCCTTATGGGTGGATTTGGTTGATTTTACGCTATCCACCATATCACAAGACCGATACCAATGCCCCAACAAACTAATACGAACGCTAGACCATAACGTCGGAGCAATGGAAAGGAACGAGTTCCTTGTTGTTCAAGTCGTCGTTGTGCTTGTGTCAAGATTTCTTTAGGAATCGAACGGATGATGAAGTAGATACCGAGTGGAACGAGTAAGAGATCGTCGAGAAGGCCGATGACGGGCAAAAAATCTGGTATCAAGTCGATCGGACTGACAGTATAGGCGATCAAGGCGATGATTCCCCATTTGATATGACGAGGTAAACGAGGATGTTCGATTGCATAAGAGAGGACTGATAATTGTTGCTTCATCCGTTTAGCGATCTGTTTCATTCGCTCTAACATAGGCGAGTACTCCTTTCTTATGAGCGAACCGGTTCCCGTTCGTTTGTCGTGACGGCTGCCTCGTCATCCGCTTCATACAGAATGACACGATTTCGTCCTTGTTCCTTTGAGGCATATAATGCGTCGTCCGCAAGAATATTCATTCGTTGAATGGCAATATGTTTCCCGTGAGCGATCCCGACGGATGCCGTGATGGCTATCGACGGGGATCCGTCAAGCTGAAAGTGTGTGTTCGCGATCCGTTCTCGAATCCGGTTAGCGACTTTCATGACTTTTGGAGGCGTGAGATCATAGATGAGGACCATGAATTCCTCGCCGCCAATTCGAGCAGTGATATCATGCGGACGTGTCTCCTCCTGTAAGATCCGTGCGAACTGTTGCAAGACGAGATCACCGTTCGCATGACCGTACGTATCGTTGACATGCTTGAAATGATCGATATCGAGCGCAAGCACATTGTAGACGCGTCCTTCTGCTTCAAGCAATGCCGTCTGTTCGTCCCAGACACGCCGATTGTACAGTCCTGTCAAGTGATCGAGTTCTGCTGATTGTTTATAACGCTGGACCTGTTCGTTGAGCAACTGAAAGTCGATCGTCAAGAGACTCGATAACAGTCCAACCGCAAGTCCGATCGTCCACGTTGAAGCAAGTAAACGAAGAGCGGCGTCACTGAAGCCGAGATTGATCGAGACAGCGATCGAGATCATGAACAAGGACCAGACGTTCATAATCAGGTTTTGCAAGAGCGGTCGATGGAGTAACCGCTTATGAATGAAGTACATCCCGGTGCTGATGCCGAGGACTGCGAGAAAGGCGACGATTGATTGCGGGGTCCAGCCGAAGTAAAATCGAGAACAACCGATGATCAGCGTCGCGATGATGAGAGGCGAACGAACGCCATAAAAAGCGAGCAGGACGAGCGGTAAATGACGTAAGTCCATCCGTAACGATTCATTGACTGCAATTCCTTTGAACATCAATAGCACACCGAGTAGTCCGGTCGCAAGACCAACGATGAGGGACTTCATTCTGCTCGATGCGAGGCGTTGACTATAGATGATTTTAGCGATTAAATAAAAGCCGGTGAAGGCGATACAAGCATTCAATAACAACTCGGCAATGAACATGAGTTCCACATCCTTGAGTATGATACTTTCACGATAGCAGTTTGAAAAGGGATGTCAACGAGAGAGACTCAAAATTTTAAAGATTCAGGAAAATCCTTGCTCTATTGAAAGTATTTGGTAAAATAAGAGAGCTTCAGGAAAAGGGAGGGATGAAGTGAAATTAAAACGTCTTATGATTGAGGCACGGAAACTTGACGGACGTCCGCACTATTCGTGGGATGGATATGTCCTAAAGCAGACAAAAGATTATCTACTCGTCGCGAATATTCCAGGGCGGACGCTTATACATACGACAACTATAGTCTCGAATTCTAGCCGTTTGACGGCTATTTAGATGCTTTCATCCCGACCGTCATGAATAGGAATGATGGAAAGGATACCCAATAAAAAAACGCGATATTACGCATTTAGTCTGTTCCCATTTGTCTCAAGACGTTTGAGTCAGTCTATACGTTGACTCTCTTGATCCTATCATTAAAGCTAGGGGGCCACCTGTTTGTCTCGTCTTAGTAGAGTGATCCCATGTAGTTCATTGAAATATCCTGTAGTGAGAGTATCGTCGTCTACGTAACGTTATGGAGGTCGCTGAACGTTCGTTTGTGATCCAAGCGTACTTTAAACAACGAACAAACGGCTTGAGTCCGGTAAAGTACCGAATTCAAGCCGTTTTAAGGGACATTCGTTCATCTGTTAACGATTCATTCATGAAGTAACAATATGTTTCTTCATCATGTATTGCACGCAGTTAAAAAAGGCACTGATGGCTAGTGGGATGATGACGATACTTATTCCTACAAGCACTAATCCAGGAGCATCATCTAACTGACCTATATAAAAAAACACGGGAAGAATAGAAATCGCTAAAACAGCAATCACGAGGAATGCCTTTTTAATGCTATACGACGATGAAGAAATACGAATAGCCGTGTCCTGCCTTTTTGTAAAGGCGCTCAAAATGCGGAAACCGTGAAAAATAGAAGTCATTAGCGGTATAAGAGCAATATAAGCAACGATCAATACGACATATCCTGGTTTTTCAAAAATGATTGAACTCTTGATTCCGTTCAGCAATGTAGGGATGGCATAGCCCGCTAAACTCAGTAGACCAAGAGATAGTACAAATAGGCATGACTTTAGTAAAAAAACACTTAACTTCAGGGGATTCATGGTAGCAATCCTTCTTTCCATATGACTTTTCATTTAGTGATCTATGTAAAGTGTATGATGAGATACGAACTATTACGTTAGACTTTAGACTGATTTTGTAACGATTACTATAAAGCTAACCGCATTACCGCGTTCTTTAGATATCAATATGTTTAAGTGTCATTGTGATAAAAAATAAAAAATGTAAAAGAGAAGTGAAGGGAGGTATGATGAATGAAAACGATTCGTTGTCACCGTGCATTTGGAGTCTATGGCTTATTAATGAAAGAGGATGCCTTACTCGTCATCGATAAAAATGGTAGACCGTATATCAATCGCTATGATTTACCAGGGGGTAGCCTAGAAGAAGGGGAGACGCTCGCTACGGCGATGCGCCGTGAGTTTACGGAAGAGACAGGGCTTGAGGTAGCACTCGAACGACAGATCGGCGTCGCTGACTTCAAGTTCCCGTGGGACTGGCGAGAGTTCGATGAAGTCCATCATATCGCCGTCTTTTATCTCGTTCGACAGACCGATGGAACGCTTGGCATTCCCAAGCAATTCGTTGGACAAGACTCACTCGGTGCGCGTTGGGTCAAGGCGAGTGAAGTTTCAATCGACAATGCGTCACCGCTCGTACTTGAAGCATTCCGCTGGATTGAGGAACAACAACTCGATCTTGAGGCACGACACTTTTCGAATTGGGATGTCTTAAAATGAATCGAAGCGCTCTTCGCATGCGGAGAGCGCTTTTTCCTGTTCAATTGGCTAGCGCAGCGTCGAGTCGTCGTTTTTGATGCCGGTGATGCGCGAGATGGTACGAGACGAGGGCATACCACTCGGCAGCGTTCAACCAGCCCATCCCACCGTGTTGCGTCTTTTGATCAACGGGTGTCGCCTGAGCAATCGTTGCGAGCGTTACATGACGATCAATCAGTTGCAACCAACGTGTCCGTAATTGTTCAACCTGATCCGTCTCGTTCGGTGGGGCGTTCATTGCATCCGGTAACCGGATCGGTGTCGCCGGAAATGCACCGACAGCAAATAACTGTTCGCCGAACGGTGACTTCCCGGACGTGGTCACGGGTGCGAACCGGCACGACTCGACTTCATCCAAATACTCATGACTGACGACGATCAAATGATCGTACATTTGACTAATCGACCACATGTCATGATCGAGATGATGAATCAACGCCTCCGGATGATAGCGATCAAGTTCTTGTAGATAATAGGTGAATAGTTCGTTCATCCTGTCACTCCTCTCAAAAAATATCTTCTTCTCTCTTTTCGAACAATCCTCGATTTCTTCCTGTCATATTTCTTAGAAAGGAGGAATCACCATGCAAGCTCCATATCTTCCGGTTCCCCATACGCTCTTACGGAGCGGGACGGCATTCGCGTCCGTCCATGAAAAAATGATCTACCTGATCCTTGAAAGCTTCAGCGGTCAAGATGGTCAAGCGTTTCCGTCCTATCAGACGATTGCCGATGCTGTTCCGTGCAGTAAATCGACAGTCAAGTCGTGTATCCAGACCTTGATCGCAAGTGGTCGGATCGAGAAAGTCGAACGGTTCACGAAACACGGAGGACAGACCTCGAATGCTTATCGTGTCCTGCCCCGTGTCGATACGCCATCCCCGGCGAGTCACGAGACGACTGCCCCCGAGACTTCTGCTGGCTCCGAAGAAGAAGTCTTGAAGAAGACGTCTTTAAAAAAGGAACTGGTGCAACAGTATAAGTCGAATATCGGAAAGGCGTCACCACGAATCGAACAAGAGTTGCTGTTGCTTGCGAACGAACATCCAATCGAGCGAATCCAGTACGCAATTGAAGAAGCGGGACGGGCGAACAGTCGTCATTTCGGTTACATTGAACAGGTCGTTAAGCGTCTTGCAACCGGATCCGCGTCAGAACGTTCGAAACAAGTAACCAAACGTTCGAGAAGGAATAATTCATTATTTCAATTACCGAATTGGGTAGAACGTGAAAAAGAAGCACAACGCGCATACGAGGCAAAACAACAGGAACGACAAGTCATTCCTGACGATGACGAGATTGCTGCTTTATTACATACATTGACCAGGGAGGGAGCCTGATGCAACTAGAAGAATTACTGCGACGCGCGAATCAAAAACTAACCGTTCCCGGCATGCATCCGTCGGTCGTCCGGATTGCCCGTGACGTGATTCAAGAGCTTTATCCGCATGGAATCAAACTCGGTATAGCCCAAAGTTTTCGGAGCATTGCGGAACAGAACGCGTTATACGCAAAAGGACGGACGACCCAAGGACCGATCGTGACGCAAGCCCGTGGTGGACAATCAAACCATAATTTTGGTGTTGCAATTGACGTCTTCCTTTACGAAGATGGTGCATTATTTCTTTCTCCACCGGACGCGCGACTTCGCCGAATCGTTGCGGCAATGAAACGGCGCGGAATGGACTGGGGAGGCGATTGGTCCCGTTTTCCCGATTATCCACATTTTGAATTGTACGATCATGTCAGTCTTGCGCGGCATCACGTGCCAAAACCAGGACACTATCTACGCGAACGAATTCAAGCACCGGAACTCGTCCGAGCGATTGAGAAGCGATTGGGTCTGATGGTGACAGGAATCTTTGATATACGTTTGACGCGAGCCATCCAAGCGTTCCAGCAGACATCTCGACTTGCGGTTGACGGGATTGTTGGACCGCAAACATGGCGTCGTCTCTTTCCGGTGTCGCCATGATTCGTTTTCAAGCATGGCTCCGCCTCATGATACCGCTCTATGTCTTTCTAGAGTTGTTCTTACCGACGCTCGGATTTACCGCTTTACCGGTGTCATCGAATGACGTCGAACGGTTCGTGACCGGTCTGGTTGGGGTAATCAGTTTGTTCGTCGCTTGGTGGAAGAATAACGACGTGACCGAGAGGGCATTAAGAAGACGTCAGTCGCAAGAACAGCTGGAAAACACATCCTTAACCGATTGAGCGGTCGGGAAGCGTTTGGATTGTGTCAGCAACGGGCATTATTTCATACAAATGACTAATTGTTTGACTTCAAGATACTGATTGAAGAAATAGACTTTAGTCAAGTAGATAGAGAAAGAAAGGTCGGTCTTCTTGTGAAATGGTCAACGTTGCAACGGTATTTGTTTTTGGCACTCTGTGCGCTTTTATTTACAAGTGTTTGGAGCTATCAAGCTTTCCTAAAAATCGAACGAGAAAACGCCCGTATCTTAAAAGAAGCTATTCCGATCTCGACGGAAGCAGCAGAACTGTTTCCAGCGTTGTTGAATTTAGAACTCAGTGTCCGGAGTTACATCCTTTCACCGAACAAAACGGATCTAGCACAGTATGAACGGACGATTAATCAGCTGGATCAAACGATCACGCGGCTGAACCGGCTCGATGCGAACCATCCCATCATGCGAAAACTCGTTCGGACGGAAGCAATTCCCCGTATCGAGACGGCGACGCAGTTTTACGACAAGCAATTTGAACTCGTCAAGGACGGTGACAGAGCTTCAGCAGAGGCAAGACGATATCAAGGAATGCAGTTCATCGAAACGTTCCGACCGGTTGATGCCCGTTTGCGGACAGACGTCAACCGAATCATTGCGGAAGCAACACAACGTTCCGAGCAAGCATCGAATGCTGCGAAATGGGTCATCGTTGTCGTCGCGAGCATCGCTGTTCTTGTTTTGATTGCCTTCATCCAGACGTTTCGAATGGAACGCAGCAAACAAGTCTTGATTCATCGTTCCTTGCATGATGCATTGACTGGCATCCCGAATCGGCGAGCGTTCGATGAACGATTGGAGAAGCTTCTCGAAGAAGCCAAACAAGAGCGGACACCGCTCTCCTTAATACTGATTGATGTCGATGCCTTCAAGTCCTACAATGACACGTATGGTCACTTAAAAGGGGATGAATGTTTGAAGGAAGTGGCTCGCGTCATAAAACGGCAGGCTCGGCATGGACAAGTCGCACGATACGGAGGAGAGGAGTTCACGGTTTTACTGACGCGTGGCATAGAAGAAACCCGTCATATCGCAGAACGGATTCGACAGGACATTCTTGATTTGAACATCACACACGAGCAGTACGAACCCCTTTGCCGGGTCAGCGTCAGTCTTGGCTTGACGTCACTTGTACCCGAAGCACAGACGACAGAGAAGGAAATCATCGACCAAGCCGATCAAGCACTATATCGAGCGAAAGAGAACGGACGGAATCAGATTGGGGACTTGTGGCAGGGTGAATACGATAAAATCCCCCGCGTGAGTGTTTGCTTCTCACACGGGGGATTTTTCATTGTAGGATGACGCAATACGATCGATCGGAAATGAGAGGCGCCGATATGACATAAACCGTCCTGACAGGTTCACCACCGACACGCGCATTAAGTTGTGTGAGCTGGGAACGAATCTTACGGCTTAAGCCATATCGTAATTCAGTACTGAGCTCATCAACATCTTCCTGTACGTGCAAGAGAAGTTGAAACGGTTCAAGCGAAAAGATTGAAAAATCACAGGAAATCCGTGGATCCTCGAATTTTTCATTCAATTCCTTCTTAATGTAATAGGCTTCTTGTGCACTAATCAACTTTTCTCACCTCACTCTCCTGGTAAATCAACTCTTTCTCTACTATAGTCTATATTACCCATTTTTCTGGCAACTAATCGTCTGATTTTGAAAAAAAGTCAATCCGAATTTTGAAATCATCCAAAATCTAATTTCAAGAAATCCTCCAAAATCTAATTTCAAGAAATCCTCTTAAACTCCGCAAAAAAAAACGCCAAGCTTCAATGAGCAGGGCGGAAGGAGAGAAAAATTCAAGATATCGAAGACTGGACATGGCATTTCTTTAAATATTGTTCCATAGCTTGGACGAAGAAGGTCAGTTGATGAGTGGAGATAACGGGTACCTTTCCGTACCGCACTTCAAAATAAAGCGGATCAACAGGTGACGGAAAAGCGATTCGCTCGAACCATTCCGTCACGGTCTCATGTGTCCTGCGCTGTAATGAAAACGGAAGTTGCTCATTAAAACGAACGAGTTGTTTTCGAATCGAGTCAGCAGGTAGGTCTTTTGTCTCGTAAACGAAAATCGGGAAGCGTGGTGGAAGTACATGACCCGATGCATCTAGTCGCGGACGACGCAACCACTGGAGATAGTGCCATAAAAACCAGCTACAAAACAGGAGAACGAGACATAAGATGAGAAGATAAGGAGGTGTCGTCACCGAAGAGTCAAAACCGGTCCGGAACCAAGGAGTAGGAGGATCGGCTTCACTAATCGTGACAGTACTTCCGTCTCCGCCGTATGAGGTTCCTTCCTCGACTGCACTAAACATCGATGCTTTCGGACCACAGCGATCAATGCAGTATGTATTTGTTGCTGGATCGATTCGTCCAAGCAGTGATGTATAGAATGTCGGGACGAATTGTTGAATGGCAAGCAGTAGAAGACAGACGATTGAAATAAGAAGCAACAGGCGAGTGCGGAGCGTTTGCACAATAGGGACACCTCCTTTGACGAGTACGACTAACAGACGTTCGCTACACAGTATAGCAAAAGTGGAGATGGAATATTTTGATTTTTTCAAAAAATAGTCATTGATTGAGAAAGGAATGAATAGTGTGGATTTACGATCGAGTTACCAAAAAACGACAAAACGATTGGATGGACACGGAAGTCGAACCATCGGAGTATTACAAGAAGCGTTGCAAAGCGTTTCTGCCGATCAACCAAGCGATATGTATGGAAACGGCGAATTGATTAAAACGTTCGAACGTAAGATAGCAGACTTACTCGGGCACGACGATGCGATCTTTTTTCCGAGCGGTACGATGGCGCAACAAATTGCGTTACGGATCTGGTCTGATGAACGGAATAATCGTAAGGTTGCCTACCATCGCCTTTGTCACCTCGAGATTCATGAGCAGGATGGGTTGAAGGAATTACACGGGATTAAACCAGTACTAGTCGGAGAAGTCGATCGCTTAATGACGATAGACGACGTCAAAGCCTTGCCGGACGTCAGCTGCCTGTTACTCGAACTGCCACAACGCGAACTCGGCGGACTGCTTCCGTCGCGTGAGGAACTTGAAATCATTTGTGCATATGCACGGGAACAAGGAATTCGTCTGCACTTGGATGGGGCACGCCTACTTGAAATCTTACCGTACTATGAGGCATCGGCAAAAGAAATCGCAGAGTTATTTGACAGTGTCTATATCTCTTTTTATAAAGGTCTTGGCGGCGTCGCAGGAGCAATCTTAGCCGGACCGGAAGCATTTTGTCGCGAGGCTCGCATCTGGAAACGTCGCTATGGCGGTGATTTGATTAGTCTCTATCCGTATATTCTATCCGCGGATCATTATTATGAACAACGAAAAGACCGGATGGCGGAGTACTATGTAGCCGCAAAAGCACTAGCGAGCAGCTTGAATGCGATACCAGGCATCTCGACTCGTCCCCTTGAGCCGGTCTCAAACATGTTTCATCTTTACTTTGAGGCAGATAAAGCAGTCGTCGAGGAAAAATTGATTGAAATCCAGTCGCACGGAAAAATTGGTATCGCCGGCTATCTTGTCGAGAAAGAAAAAGGCTGCGCAACGGAAATCAATATCGGCGATAGTTTTCTTGCATTGACGACTGACGAACGCGAAAACGTCTTTCGTCAATTGACGGAGGCGTTCTCAGAGGATTGAATGACATCAGGGGCGGGAATCGTAGGATGGAGGCGACGATAGGTGTCGACTTTTTCTGCGATCATTCGCTCCGTTTCTTGTAATGCTGCCAGTTGAGCTAAGACGTTTGCATGGTGTGCTTCAAGCAACGCAAGGCGTTCGCGGGTCGTATCCTGCTCGCCGTGAGCAAGAAACAGTGACACATACGTACGGATTTGCTCGATCGGCATATGCGTTTCACGTAAGCGGAGGACAAATCGAAGCCACGTCACGTCTTGGTCGTCATAACGTCGTTGACCATTCTGGCGCTTCGGAAACAGTAATCCTTCTTTCTCATAATAGCGAATCGTATGGGCACTCGTCATCGTCAGTCGACTGATTTCAGAAATCGTATACATGAATCTCACCTTTCTACTTGACTTAGAGTTCACTCTAAGGATTAGACTCTGACTATACCAAATCGAAAAGGGGATATGCTAGATGAAGTACACGGTCATTACAGGAGCAAGTTCAGGAATTGGGTATGAGACGGCAAAACTACTCGCAGGAAAAGGAAAGTCACTCGTCCTCGTCGCACGCCGGACGTCAGAGCTCGAAAAACTTCGGGATGAAGTCAAACAGATTTCACCAGACAGTGATGTCATCCTCAAGTCGGTCGATCTCGCTGATAACCAAAATGTTCATGATCTTTATGAAGGCTTAAAAGAACTTGAAATTGAAACATGGATCAATAATGCTGGGTTTGGTGATTTTGATCTCGTCCAGGACATCGATCTCGGGAAAATCGAGAAGATGCTCCGCTTGAACATCGAGGCACTGACGATTCTGTCGAGTCTGTTCGTCCGCGACCATCATGATGTCGAAGGAACGACGCTCGTCAATATCTCGTCAGCTGGCGGCTACCGGATCGTACCGAACGCGGTCACGTACTGCGCGACGAAGTTCTATGTCAGTGCCTATACGGAAGGACTCGCGCAAGAACTGCAAAAAGGCGGCGCGAAACTCCGGGCGAAAGTGCTCGCACCAGCAGCGACCGAGACAGAGTTCGCCGATCGTTCGCGCGGGGAAGTAGGGTTCGACTACAGCAAAAACGTTAAGAAATATCATACGGCGGCTGAAATGGCAGGCTTCCTGCATCAGTTAATCGAAAGTGACGCAATCGTCGGCATCGTTGACGGCGAAACGTATGAATTTGAATTGCGTGGCCCATTGTTCAATTACGCGGGATAAAAACTAAGTAAGATCCCTTTTTCAAATGAGAAAGGGACCTTCTTTATGTAAGCATTATATATACGAATTTCATAAATGAATCAAAAAAGACATCAATTACTTATTTTTTAAAGAGTTTCTTTGCTAACTTCCATACGACATAGACGACTGCGCCGATGATCAAAAGATTTATTAGAGCGCCGAAAATCATGAATTGTTCCACGATGTGACCACCTTTACATACATTTTTTGAGGCGTAAGCATTCTATTTACGTTTTCGTTTTGAGAACCTCAAACCTATAAAGAATAAACTATTGCAATGTTCACGGCTAATGTTAATCGCTCATTATCAATGACTCGACCATTCAAAAGATTCAAGATGATAACAATGATCATAAATGACATTAAAAAGTATTTTATGGATTTTTTTATCATAAATGACTTCCTTTTTTTGTGTTCTTCTATTAGTTTAAACATATCGACATTTTAAAAACAAGGAGAATGTCTAATACGAAGAATGACACAGAAACGATTCTCAGGAGTGATGAAATGAAACGAACCTATGTATCGATTACGTTATTGATGATTCTAGGAGTCGGCATCATCGGTGCTTCAGCCTATAAGTCGTTGTACTATGATGAAAAACAAGAGGTCACTCAGAAAATCAATCTCTTTTTGAAGCAACAGAATTATATGACATATGTGAAGAACAAAGAAATTCGCTATGATACGAGCACAGGTGAATTCTTCGCACGCGTCGTGTTCGAAGATGAACCGAATAATGAATATGAGATTTATCAATCGGGATCGAGTCATATTGACGTCACGGGATATAAAGACGGCGTACAGATTACGAACAAACAAGAAGGACGGTATATTTCAAAGGATTGACAACACGTTAAATCCTTTGAAGAAACGAGGTGATCGAATGAAAAACATGTTTTTTTAGGAAGCGTCGTTGCGCTACTCATGGTACTCTTTTCACTTCATTACGGATTTCACGTAATCAGTGATATAACGCTTAAAGTATCTTTATTGGTTTCGCTGATCGTTGTGTTGATTGCGCGGAACAAATGGAAGATTTCGTTTTAATGAGGGATTGATTAGGACGACAGATGACTGTTTGGAGGAAATGATACATGAACGTCAATGAATTTTTGGGTTGGAAAATCAGCTTGGATGATGAACTATATGCCGTCATTGATGAGAAGGCGAGAAAAATGGTAGTCATGGGAAACTTCATCGAACTAACTGCAGTCTTGTGGTTGGATCAAAAAGGCACACTGCAATTAAAGCCGACGTGGGATTGTGTCATATCCATCGATGATGCTGCAAAACAGATTACGATACGCTCGGCAGAATCATTGAACATGAAAGAAGAATGTTAAGTTACCAAAAACGAGTCCATTCACGAAAATCGTGAAGAGGACTCGTTTTTGATTTGAAAAGACAAGTTATTTTAATTCATGTTGACCAGGGACAGTCACTTCAACATTATGCTGGTCGTATACGGTCGTCAGTACATGCCCCTCAATGATTTCATAGTAGTATGTATGATCCAGTTCATTCGTGTATGTGATTTTCATCTCATATCTCCCAGTTTTTGAATCATAGACCGTTTCTTTTTTAGAGATATCCTGATCGTATCCTGTTTCAGCCAACAAACGTTCAATCTTGATTTCCGTAATCACCTTAGATCCTAATCGATACGTTGGATAGGCGGCAATTAGCATGACAAGAACGACAAGGGTATAGACTAGTGGACGTACTTCTTTTTTCATGCGGTCACTTCCCGTCAATTTGATGGTATAAGTATAAAAGTCGTTTGAAAAAGGTCGCTCGTCTGAGTCATTTAACGAAATCGAATTATTTGCATCAAACGAATCATGGTAGAAAGAAGAAGATACAAAGCGGACGCGGTCATTAATACCAAACAGATATATATCAGAAATGTGTTCAGATTAAAAAATTGTGAGTTTAGATAAACGGAGAATCCGACTAAAACATCATCGATGTAATCTAAAGCTAATCCGGCATCGATCATATGTTGTCTTTTGAGATGCTGATATGTAACGTAGCTTTCCCGCTGATGAAAATAACCGATGTAGGTATAGATAGCGGCTAAAATGATCGTAATCATCAAAGAGAGGGGACGAGCGTCAATCAAATAAAAAAGAACGATGATTCCTAATACGATAAGTGGAAACAGGAAAACGATGATGTAAGCAAATAAAATTCCTGGATTGCCGTTTCCGCTGATCTGATGAGAACTTACTTCAAATCCATGTCCTGCCCAGAAGAAAAAAGCACAAATCGTTATTAACACTAACAAGACAATCTGTAATTGTTTCAAACGGTTCATTTGCTGACTCCCTCCATAAAAAAACGTCTATGTATAGTATTACATGTTTCTCTGATTTCATAGTGTTAGGTTTCAGTGATAAGGGATATCGGAAATTTACTTTTCTATCATTCTCCTTTCGCAAACGGACGCAACGCATGTTACGGGACTTGATCTCTTCGAAGACAATGGTTCGTTCTGCGACGCTTCGTAATCGACAAGCCATTCAAGCAAACCGAGCGACGATTCAGCGAGCCAATCTGATTCACTTGAAGTTAGTGCATGAGACGGTCGATGGTATTTATAGTATTTATACGATCTATTTTTGGGAATCCGTCGATCGAACGCTTCAAGAAATGTATCGAGCCTTACGACCAGACGGACGATTCGTTTTAACATACTGTGATGGAAAAGCAGGGGAAGAGGGGGAAGAACTACATGAGCGGATCGAACGGGAATTCATCCTGCTTGCAAACAAAAGGGGATTCGAATCAGTCATTTTGAAACGTAGACCAGTCATTCGTTCGTTTCATACGGTAGCGCTTGTGGGATATAAAGGATGAGCCCGTTGACCAAAGAACAGTGGCACGTTATAATTCGAATAGACGTTTGAATGAAAGGTAAAAGGAGGCAATGTCATGGCACATGATCATCATCATCACCATCCTCATACGGACAATAAAAAGGTACTCGGCCTGTCGTTCCTGATCATTACTGTGTTCATGATCGTCGAGGTCATCGGCGGAATTTGGACGAACAGTTTGGCATTGTTATCAGACGCCGGGCACATGTTAAGTGATTCGATTTCACTTGCGATTGCCCTGTTAGCCTTCCAGTTCTCGAGTCAAGCACCGGATGCGAACAAGACGTTCGGTTCAAAACGCTTTGAAATCTTAGCCGCAATCCTAAATGGCGTGACGCTGATTGTCATCGCTCTCTATATTTTCATTGAAGCCATTCAACGCTTCATCGATCCACCCGCTGTCGCAACGACGGGGATGCTGATCATTAGTGTCCTCGGGTTGCTCGTCAACATTTTAGTTGCCTGGATCATGACACGCGGCGGTGGGCACGAACATAACCTCAACATGCGCGGTGCGTATCTGCACGTCTTAAGCGACATGCTCGGATCGGTCGGTGCGATTGTAGCCGCCTTGCTGATCCTGTTCTTCGGTTGGGGATGGGCGGATCCACTTGCGAGTATCATCGTAGCGATCCTCGTCTTACGGAGCGGTTATTACGTGACGAAGGCGTCCGTTCACGTCTTGATGGAAGGAACGCCGAGTGATGTCGACATTGATGAGGTCGTTTCGACGATTCAGACGAACGAAGCCGTTCTTGGACTACATGATCTACACATCTGGTCGATCACGAGTGGTTATAACGCGTTATCGTGTCACGTCGTCGTCAAGGAGAACATGACCGTCCGGGAGTCGGAGTCGATTCGCGAACAGATTGATCACGACTTAAAACATGTCGGTATTACCCACGCGACCATCCAGGTCGAGACGGATCAACATGCACATGGCAATACGTTGTATTGTGACGGCAAACACGAATCGCATACGCATTAAAAAACGAGCACACGTCCAAAGTCGGACATGTGCTCGTTTGCTTATGCTCAAATGATCGGCACCGTTGGTAGAAACAGCGTCGCGAACAGACTGATACTCAAGAACATCGAGTATCCGAAAAAGGTCGTTTTGGCATTTCCAGCAGCTCGGTTACCTAAGTACATGAAAAAGACGATGGATAAGAACGTCAAACCCGTCAATACGGACGAGTGGTGTTGATCCGGCGAAGGAGCAAGCGACTGGACAAGATGCGCGAGACCAAGCGGCAGGACAATCAAAAGAAAGTAGTAGCCTAGACGTGCCTCAGACGGGACGTCGACCTGTTCCTGTTCGGTTTCATAGTCATAACGCGTTTGCGTTTTCATGGATCTTCACCTCCCTATGCGTTTTAGTATAGCGAATGAACATGTCGGCTCTGTTACAGATGGGTAAGAATGCCTTAACAGACGATGACGATGTGATGACGAAAAAAGAATGGGCAGCAATTGAGAAAAATTGTAAGATGAACAAGAAGTCGTTTTAGGAAAGGAATAAAGCATCATGTCACGTGCGTTTCGTTTTATGTATGTCTCCGATTTGTTATCGACTGTCGGGACGAGTTTTGTTTATATTGCGATTTACTGGTTGAGCGCGGAACAGATTAGTGCTTCAGGTGTCGCCTTGCTTGCAACAGGTGTGTTTTTGATTCGTTTTCTCGTCTCAACGTTCGTTGGACCGTGGATTGACCGTTTCGTCAGCGCATCGTTGTATCAAACGTCCTTACTCATTCGCTTGCTAGCGCTTGGTATTACGTTAGTGGGAATCGGTCTGACAGACGTCGTCTTACCGTGGTTACTCGGCTTGCTCGTCGTTCAGACGATCCTGCAAATCGTTGGTGGAAATGCTGTCTTCACGTGGGTCGTTGATCTAGTCGAAGATGACCAATTGCCGCAAGCGAATGCCTATCTCGCAACAATCGAACGGATCGGGACGTTAAGCGGATTCTTACTTGGTGGGATGATGGTTGCCCACTTCTCGATTGCGAGTATCTTGTGGCTCGATCTGGGACTGCATCTCGTTGCCTGGTTGCTCGTCCGACACATGACGGGACAGGTCGCAGAAGGAGCGCGTGTCGGATCGTACCGCGAAGCGTTACTCGAAGGGATTCATTACGTCGCGCGTGACGGTCGCTTAAAATGGATCCTTGGTTGTGCGATCCTTGCGAACTGGATGATCACACCGATGAATACTTTACTTGCACCATATGCCAAGGATGTCTTGTCGGGAAATGCCCAGACGTTTTCTGCACTCGAACTGGCGACGGTGATTGGGGGGATCACGATGTCGCTCCTTTACGGCAAGTGGGTCGTCTCGATCAGACAGGATAAGCTGTTTCGGATCGCAGTCGTACTGCAAGGACTCGCGATTGCAATCGTTGCTTATATGTCGTCCGTGCCCCTTGCGATTGGCGGATTCGTTTTACTCGGCATGGCGCTGACATTGTTCGGGATTCCGTTTGCGACATTGTTACAACGCTCGACGCCTGCGCACTTGCTTGGACGGGTTCGAACGGCGATGGTCGCAACATCAACGGCGTGTTCTGCACTCTGTTACGGATTATCATCGTACTTGACGTCGCTCTTTAACATCTCATTTGTTTTCCTACTGTTTTCCTTAAGTGGTCTCGTGTTGACAGCTATCTGGTTACTCATTCATCGTAACGTTTCCTTTACCGAGGCACGACAGGACAAGGTCGGATGAAATATCCGCCTTGAGGTGGAGGTAAGCGGTTTCGCGCTTATATACACTAGAGATAGAAATGAACGATGAGGAGTGGAGTCGATGGAGAGTTTATGGATCACGGCATTATTGTTTTTGATTCCGATCAGTGGGATGACGGTCTTTTTGAATGTACTATGGCGTCGAATGGCAACGGAAGGCGTTTCGGAGTAATCATGAACTAAACAGTGCGCCTGCTTACCGAGATTAGATCGGATAGCAGGCGCTTTTTTCATTTGAGTCATGACTGGTCGTAGAAGAATAACCTCAGATTCGTTAATACAGCGATTCGCGTGTAAACTGAAGTAGCAAGTGGTTTTATGATTTTTTCGATCGAAACTAAGGGGGATGAATCACAATGAAAGCAATCATTACAGGCATGAACGGAACGGTGGCACCCGTCGTTGCGGACGTCTTAGCAAAGCACGATATCGAGACAGTCGCGTGGGATCGGACGAAAGTCTCAACGACTGACGAGTCTCAGATGCGGACGTTTTTAGAAACGGAACGACCGGATTATTTCCTACATATAGGTATGGGGTCCGTCAGTTGGACGGAAGCGCTCGTCCGTTTGTGCCAGGAATATCAGATTCCGTTCTTTTTCACGAGTACAGTATCTGTTTTTTCGGACGACGTACCAGCACCGATTGAAAAGGACGCTGTACCGGATGCGACCGATGAGTATGGTGCCTATAAGATTGCTTGCGAGCAAGCGATTCAAGCAATTGATCCTCAAGCAAAAATCGTCCGAATCGGCTGGCAGATCGGGACGGAGGCAGGTTCGAACAACATGGTCGACTTCTTCACGAACGAGATGAAGCAACACGGTGTCATTCAAGCAAGTCGAAACTGGTATCCGTCGAGTTCGTTGCTTGAAGATACAGCAGAAGCGCTCGTTACGATTTTACTTGAACGCGAAGCGGGGCTTTATCAGTTGAACGGAAACGATCGTTATTCGATGTACGATTTAGCGCATGCCTTAAATACACTCCACGCGAAAAACTGGACGATTGAACCAGTCGATGAACCGCGCCGGGATAACCGGATGGCGACAGATGTCGTTTTGGTCCGTTCGTTGTCAGAACGATTGCCACTCTAATCAAACATCCCGCTCTCCTTGACCTGTATCAAAGAGAGCGGGATGTTTTTTACTGCGTGACTGGCGTTTCCGCGGCAAAAGCGAGTGCAGGTCCAAAGATTTCGTAATGCAGTTTGTCCGAAGACGCCGTGAAGTGTTTAATGACGTATTGAATCATCGCTTCCGGCCCACAGACGTATGTCGGATCCGTGATGCCTGCGATAACGTCTTTCGGCAGGCGACCTACTTGATCCGTCGCCTGATGCTCTGCGTAGCGAATGACGCGTGCGCCACGTTGCTCAAGCAAGGCAAGTTGCTCGTTAAATGGACGATTGCGTTCGTCTTGGACGGCGTGATGTAACGTTACCTGTCGACCAGCAGCTAACGCTTCGTCTGCCATTGCAAGCATCGGTGTGATGCCGATTCCACCAGCAATCAGAACGACGGGTTCACCTGATGCATCAAGCGTGAAGGCACCTGCTGGCGCACTGATCAATACCGTGTCACCGACTTGCGCTGCATGTAAGTAGTCCGAGACGATGCCTTCTCGTTTGACACCAATCGTATAAGTCGTCGTGTTTGATGCCGTCGTCAGACTGTACTGACGATTGTGCCATAAGCCGTCGCTATCCTGAATCCGTACCGTGATGTATTGCCCTGCTCGATAATCAGGGAGCGGACCGTCCGTTTTGAAAGTCAGCGAGCGGATGCCGTCTGCTTGTTCCTGAATGTCAGAAATCTCGACGGACTGATAACCGGAAAAGTCTTTCGCCTGTTCGTCCTGCGCGTATAGTTCGGCTTCGAGTGTGATGAACAAATCGGCAATCTCCCCGTACGCTTCGCCCCATGCTTGCAGGATTGCAGGCGTTGCGGCTTCCCCTAAAACGTCTTGCATCGCTCCGAGTAATTCTTGACCGACGAGTGGATACATCTCCGGCTTGATTTGTAGACTTCGGTGCTTATGGAGCACAGGTAATAAGACCGGTTTTAACGTCTCGAGTCGATCGATGTGAGCAGCAGCGGCATACACGGCTGTAGCGAGTGCTTGCGATTGGCGGTCGCTCCGTTGATTCGATTGATTGAAGACGTGTTTCAGTTCCGGATGAGCTTGAAACAAGCGCTGATAAAAGACTTTCGTGATCGCGGCACCGTGCGACGCAAGGACGGGAACCGTCGATTGAACGATTTGAATGGTAGAGTTTGATAACATAAGACCACTTCCTTTTCACTAAGTAATGAAGACAGTCTTAGTATTTCGTAGCCTCGTCATTAATACAACATTTAAAATACTAGATTAAAGAATATCGTGCGTTTTGTCACAAGCAAGTCAAAATATCGACAAGGATTCGTCACGATTGATTGGAAATCCAGAGCTTTGAGAAATCAAAATAACCGAACGAGTCGATCGTGATATTTTGCAGCTCGATCGGATACGGAATTAGTCGTGTATCGTGATAGAACGGGATGAAATACGATTCGTTAATCAAGTAGCGTTCGATCGTTTGATGAATCGGAAGCCAGTCTTCAAACGGTGTTGTATCGTATTGTTCAATCCATGTCAGCATCTCGGGCATCTGCTGAAATAGTCGGATCGGTGGTGAAAACGTATTCGTCATGAACTGATAGAAGGCGTACTGGATATTTCGCTCGAACACTTCGGCATGATTGGCGAGATCGATCGTATCGTAGACATGAAAATCCGTAATACTCTCTTCGAATCCGACTTCGACGAACTCATACGGAATCCTGTCCTGATCAAATCGCTGACAGAGCCAACGTGTTACTTTGTCCGTAAAATCAGTCAACTTGATCCGGATCGGTTGCGTGAACAAAACAGCAGGACCGTCCGGGACGGTATACGATGGACTATAGGACTCAAGAAAACCAGAGTCGTTCGGTTGTGTCCGTTCATGGAAGTCATGAATGCCACCACGGACTTCCGCGACGAGCCGGTGGATATAATGCCGCGCGGCTTTTGATTCAAACGGACCACCAGAACGTGGATGGAGTAAGACGAGACCAAACCCGGATTGCGTTGCGATCGTATCAATCGGACTAGAGTCAGAAGCCGATGTCCGGTAGACCGGGTCATATTGCTCCGGCATCTGGATGAACTCAATCCGGTCGAGCAGGGCGCGGATGCCAAAGTAATTCGGAAATGCCGTCAGAACGGTCTTCTTATCGTCATGTTGCGTCAGTTGAAATGGTCCCGTCCCAACACCGTCCTTGATGATGCTCGTATGTATCGAGGCAAGTTGCGGCAAAATCGAACTCCGGCGCTGATCGAGTGTGAGGTCGACCCGGTACGGACCGTTCGAGACGATCTGTTTGACGTGCCGGTAGGAATAAGCGTAAGCCGGATAGTTGATCAGAGCACGGAAACTCTTCGTCACTTCCTTACTCGTCAGGAGCGAACCGTCATGGAAGCGGACATCCTTCCGTAAGAAGAGACTGAGCATCGGACCATTCCAGACATAGTGATGCGCCAGTTCACCTTGAATATTGCCGTCGACGTCGATCGTAAACAAACGATTGAAGACGTTTTGGACGAGATGGGCACTATGGATATCCGCTGCTTCTAACGGGTGGGTCGTCAAGAAGTTCCGTTTCCGAGGAATCAGCAAGGCGTCCGATGTCGTCTGTGTATAGCCGAATTTTCGTTCGAGTTGCCGCATGAAGCGACCGGCTTGCGCCGGCGACCAGTCCCACGTCAATTCCTCCGTCACTGATTCGATCGAATCACTGTCGATCCGCTCGAGCATCCGTTTCGCATACTCCCGTTCAACGTGGCGCAACCAGACGAGTTCACTTAAGTTGCCTCGTCCGCGACCACTCGTGTAATTCATCCAGCCATCTTCCTGCCATTTATTGAGATATCGTTTCGTTTGTTTAGTACTGAGATGGATGGCGTCGGCAAGCGTCACGATCGAGTAGTGTCCATTTCGGCAAGTCTTCCATAACATAAAAAGATAAGCATCCATCGTCCTTCTCCTCCTTAAAAGGGGACATCTTTTTTAAATGACGTCCATTTTTCTTGTGTCTTGTCTTGTTTATGATACAGGTAGGGAATGGAAGGTGACAATATGAAATGGAAAGAAATACCGAAGCCAATTAAAGTACGTCTCATCACATCGTTTTTCAACCGGGCTGTCTCGTTTTCGATCATGCCGTTCATGGCTCTCTTGTTCGTCAAGGCATTCAACGAAGTCATCGCCGGTGCGTTTTTGATCGCGATGGTCTTCGTCAGCTTCATCACGAATCTACTCGGCGGATATCTTGCCGATCGTTTTTCCCGTAAACGCCTACTCGTCACGACTTCTGCGCTCACGGCGTTGACGTTCATCACGATGGCGATTTCGTTGACGCTCGACTGGATGTTGCTGTTCATGGTCATTTACGCCGTCTTCTCGGTGACGAGTAATCTTGGTCGTCCGGCAATGGGGGCGATCATCATCGATGCGACGACGAAGGAGAACCGCCAAGCGGTCTATGCGCTCGACTACTGGTTGATCAATCTCTCGATCGCCATCGGAACAGCGCTCGGGGGCTGGCTCTACGTCAGCAATCAATTGCTGTTGTTCTGGATCTTGAGCTTTACGTCGTCCGTTTTACCAATCGCTTACTACCTGTTTCTCGACGACACACCGCGAACGTGGCAACGTCAGAAACTACGTGGTGTCATCACGGATATCTTTACAAGCTATCAACTCGCTTGGCGGGACCGTCCGTTCGTTAAGGTCGTCTTTGGTTCGATGTGTATCTTAGCGGCTGAGTTTTCGATGGGCAGTTACGTCGCCGTCCGCCTCGCTGATTCGTTTGAACCGCTATCGTTTGCCGGGTGGTCGATCAACGGGGTTCGGATGATGAGTATCATCAACATCGAAAATACGTTGCTCGTCGTCACGTTAACGTTCGTCGTTCAGCAGCTTGCGAAGCGTCTTTCTCCGCGCCGAACGCTCGCTGCAGGTCTGATGCTGTACACGATCGGTTACGTCGTCGTGACGAGTGCTAACAGTATGACGGCACTGATGCTTTTTATCTTCATCGCAACGATCGGCGAGTTGCTCTACTCCCCGGTCTTAAACACACAAAAAGCGAACATGATGCCGGCGGATCAACGCGGGGCGTACTCGGCCTTCGCCGGAACGTCATTCGCAGGAGCTGATTTGCTTTCTCGGTCGACGATTTTAGTTGGGACATTTTTAATCCCGTCGATGATGAGTGTTTACCTCGGATTGATCCTTTTGACGGGCTTCGGTTTAATCTATACAAGTCTTTTCGTGAAGGAATCGGTCGAACGACAGCGAAACGTATCTTAATAAGGGGGAATACAGATGAACTTACCAGATATTTTAGAAACACCACGGCACGTGTTGCGCCGTTGGCAAGACGACGATGCAGCAGCACTTTACGCTTACGCGAAGGATCCGAATGTCGGACCGAAGGCAGGCTGGGCGCCGCATGCGTCGCTTGGCGAAAGCCAGGAAGTGATTGGCATTTTCCAAGCGTCACCTGGTGAATATGCCGTGACCGATAAGGAGACGGGGGCAGTCATCGGGAGCTTCGGATTTCACTTTAATCGTCGGCCGGACGATTCAATCACCCATGACCGTCAAGTCGAGATCGGCTATGTCCTCGCGCCTAACTACTGGGGAGAAGGGCGGATGCCGGAAATCGTTGAAGCAATGATTGATTTCATCTTCAGGGAACTGCCGATCGATGTCGTTTGGTGTGGTCACTTTGATTTTAATGACCAGTCACGCCGTGTCGTTGAGAAACTTGGTTTTACACCTGTTCTTGACCGACCATTCGTATTAGAGCGAATCGACGGACGGACCGTGACGAGCCATGTCTACAACTGGACGCGTGAGCGGTATGAAGCAATACAAGGGAATTGATAAATATATAAAATAAGATGGCGTGCACCGGTGCACGCCATCTTATTTTATATATTGATGTCTAAATAGACATTAAAAACGAATACATTCTGTTATGGCTTAACTTTCATATCTTCATACCAAAAAAGAGAATAATCCATCATCAATGAGGGTTCATTTTGCTGCCTTAACATGGTAGTAATGTTCCCTAGGTGATACGTACCGTGATTGGCTACATGTAAAAGAATTTCTTCAAAAGTCGTTTCCCGTGGACCTGACCAAGGATTATCCACATGTATCGCCATAGTAAGAGTTGATTTCTGATTTATAAATAGTTGATACTTTGATGCTATATTTTTGAATGCTGTTTTGAATTCTTCAATTGTATATGCATCAGTTAATGGTAATTGACTCATCGCATCTTGTAGCGCTTGTTGAAATTCTACTTTTTCTAAAACATGAATCCACATAGTATCAACTGCAAGAATATGACTAAGTGTTTTAGCAATTGTCGGATAAGAGCTTTTCACCTCTTTATTTAATAGATTTTCAGGTAATGCATCCATATGATCTAACATCAACTGCATCGCCCAGTTGTGATATTCATACATCGTTTTTCCGGCATTCATCCAAATCGCTCCTTTAATTGTAGTAAGAACTGTCTAACTACGTTCAATATAAAAAAGGATATATGACATCTGAGTGTCATATATCCTCATATAGATTAACTATTTTTTTGGCTTCATTTCTTAATATGTCTTGTAAGTACAAGGGATGAATAACAACTACACCTGATCTGAAGCTTAATAAAATGTTGATTAACCATTCCGCATGTAAAGGTGAAGGTAACAATAAAGTCATCGTAACACTACCATCTTCTTCAAAAACCATCGATTGATGCTGAAAATAGTTTAAGACTACATGAATGGATTCAGGATGAACTCTTAACGTGATACTTTCCCGTGCGGGTTTCACGACAGCTCTGTCTCCAGGAATGGGATGGTTATCCTGAATAGATGTTGAAAGTCTTTGAAGGTTGAGCATATGTGACACTTTGAATTCGCGGTAATCATTTCTTAAATAACAATAAGCATAAAGGTACCATGTACGAAATTTATATCGTAGAAAAATGGGATCTACTTCTCGAATGGTCTGTTCCTTTTGAGCACTGATGTATTGAAACAGAACTCTTTTTGATTCTTTGATACTCTTTTGAAGATCAATTAAGAAAGTAGGCTCAACGGATTGATCAGCTAAATCAATGTGTAAATGGTTATTTTGTTCTTCTGTCGTAAGAATCGATAGCCGTTCTAGCGTATTTTTTAAATCTTGATCATGTAATTGCGCTGATAAACTTTTCATTAAAGATAGAACATCGACCATAGAAGACGCATTTAAAAAGGTCTTATCCCATTTATAATTCTCAATAATACCGAAACCTCCATTAGTTCCATGATAAGAAGTAACGGGAATTCCAGCTGCACTAATGGTTTCGATATCTCGATAAATCGTTCTCTGAGAGACATTTAATTCACTAGCTAATTGAGCGGCCGAGATCGTAGAGCGATGCAGTAACTTAAATATGATAGTCAGTAATCGTTCGAGTTTCAAAAAATTCTCCTTTGTATTAAGCACGACTATAGTTTGAACCGTCATTCCATACAAATAATTACGTTTAGTATAATTGATTTATTCGTTCTATGGAGAGATTAAAAAGTACTTCGTAATGAATTGAATCAAAATCCAAAGAAAAAAGTATGCATCGCGCATACTTTTTGTGATTTTCCATATCTTATTAGATATGTTTGGATTGTAAATCTAATTCAATATGTAATTTTGACCTATTTCTTTAAGAATTTATTCGGCGATAAGACAGCTACCACTTTGAAGTCGGGAAGCTAACACCAAAAAAATGAAAATTACTTATGAATCATAAAAATGTAAAATCAAGGGTTACGTATGGAAAAGGAAGTATGTTAAAATTCGGTTCAATTCAAATAAAGTCCTTATCTAAATAAGAAGGAGAGTGGGAAAAAATGAATCAGGTTGCAACCATAAGTATGCTAGGAAACGTCTTTATTTTTATAGTCGTTTTATACTTTATTTACAAAATGATTCAATACATTCGACTGAAATGATCCGTCATCCTATAAAATGAACAATGGATGGTTCGATAAAAAAATAATGAGATACATTTTAATGAAACATAGTTGAAAGTGAACGCTAAAGAGTAAAAAAGTATGCGCCGGCGCATACTTTTTTATAGAGCATGACAAGAGATCTCTGCTAAAAATATATTATGGAGATACGGGACGCTTGAGCGTTAACAATTCATCGTCGAGTGACGCGAATGACTTAACACAGCCGCATGAGCGTCTTGAATTCCAATATTATAAAAGTGAATAGCAACTGACTCTTTGATGAAATCAAAAACACGTTCTGCGGCGAACTTAGATGGCACTTCTAAGAAAAAATCTTGAATAAACTGGATAATTTGTTGTTGTTCTTTACTAAATCGATTGAACATAACGACACTCCCTTTATTTTTGATGATCTCTGAATGATCTAAAAAAATTACAAGAGAATGTATTTTAAAATCACAGTCTATATTTTGTCGTAAAAAAATGTACATGCCTTCCTTTAAAATGTTGCTTTTAATTTCTGAAGCATCCCATCCCAACCTTGGTCCATAAAGTTACGGACACGACCTTGTGGCTGATTTGCTTTCGGCACAAGGTCATCAGCGTTTTTCCATCCGCTGTGTGTCACAGTGAAAAGGGTAAGGTCGTTCAATGGAGTTAGGGAGAAGGTTACGATCCATCCATCTTCATCCCAACTAAACGATAATTCTCTTTCTGGTTGTACGTTTAAGACCGTGCAAGGAGACGGACCAAAAGGAGATTGAATATGAAACACACATCCCGTTTGTGCGACAAGGTCATTTGGCATAAACCATTTAGATAAAGAGCGAGCCGTCGAGACATTCGCCCATACCTGTTCAATGGACTTGTTGATCTTAATGGAATGTTGAATATCTTTCACACATTGATTCATCGTTTACAACCACCTATTCTTTTTTAATATATTTTATTCTAATTCTATCCTCAATTTTTTCTTAATGATATACAAAAATGATCTTAGCGCTGAGGTCATTTTAAGTATCAGAACCAAATCGTTGCTTCAGTGCTTTGAGACGTTTGACTGATCTTGCTTAGATTTTCGAAGAAAGATAACTGCAATCGTAATCGAGGTCAAAACATAACTCACGAGGACGGCGGTAATCTCTGACAAATTAAATACAAACAAAAGCAGCAGTTGAGGCACGAAAAAGATGGACACTGCAATCGGTAAAATCCATGTCTTCGTCTTCCATGCCGTGACGAGAATCCAGAGAATCAATAGGGCACCAACCATCCAGCTGACGCTTGGGGATAACGTGATCTTTTGTGAATCGACAAGTCCGTTGACGATCAATAGTCCGATGATTAACAGAAAATGAATACTACCATGAATGCCGTAACGCATGATACGAGGGCGCGCTCCATCACGTAAAGCATCTTGACGGAAGAGAAACGCCAGGGTGGTCAGGTAAACGGCACTAATCAACAGGAAACCGCCAACTAGCAAGATACTGAACGTCGTTGTACCATTCAAGAGGTTTTGAAGATAGAGAAAACTGGATGCGCAGAGAAAAACTTGCAAGACGATCCAAAACGCTTCTTTTGGATCAAATGCCATCTCTTTAGAAATCGATTGGATGTAATCGGCGGGACTATCACCCGTGATCGCGCGAACGGATTTTCCGTCTGCTTCCGCTTCGATCAGGTGATCTTCGAGTTCGTTGACAATCTCGTTCGTCGCCAATTCATTTTTACCCGAAGCAAGTAGGTATACCTTTAAGTCTTCCAAAAATCGTGTTGATTCCGTCGATAGGGTCATCTCATTCATCCTCCTTTAAAATGCTTTCGACACTCGTTGAAAGGTGATGCCATCTTTGTTTGAAAGCGGCGAGTTCTTCAACACCGCTCGTCGTGATCGAATAATACTTTCGTTTTGGACCGGACGGGGAGACGCGAGAGGTTGCTTCGATCCAGTCCAGTTTTTGCATCCGAATCAATAGAGGATAGATCGTTCCCTCACTGATGTCGGCGAAACCGTACGCTTTCAGTTTCGTCGCCAGTTCATAGCCATAAATCTCTTCTTCCGCAATCAGTGCGAGTAAGCAACCGTCGAGAATTCCTTTTAACATTTGCGTCGATGACATCCGCATCTTCCTTTCGCTACTTGGTATTACAAGGTAATGATACGTTATGCTATTTTGTATTGCAAGGTAGTGAGTAAAATAAATCCAATGAATTTTAGGATGGTGCTTTCACGATGAATTGATATGTAATATATTACTTGTATGAAACCTACAAATGATTTAGCCATTGCACGACTTCCTTTAAGTGAGGAAGTGTATCGACGCTTGCAACACCACATCATCACCTTACGTCTTGCCCCAGGAGAGAAGGTAAACGATCAAGCACTCGCGGAAGCGTTCGGTGTCAGTCGGACACCGGTCCGCGAAGCCTTGAAACGACTCGAAGAGGAGGGATTGATTTTAGCAAAACGGGGCTCACGGACGATCGTGACGGAACTCGATGCTGAACAGGCACAGCAAACTTATCCAATCATTGCGACACTGCATGGGTTAGCGGCGCGTTTAGCAGGACCAATGCTGACGGATGACGATCTAACAAGTCTGAGGTCAATTCATCAACAATTCACGACGGCAATTGATCAGCAGGATACAGAGGCGGCACTAGCACTTGACGATGCCTTTCACGATGTCTTCGTGCAGCGCAGTCAAAACGATCAACTACGCGAGACGATCCGTCGGTTGACCCCGTTGATCCGCCGGCTCGAATATGCTCAGTTTGATCGTCTCGGACGCCAGTCGATTGCCGATCATGCAACGATTTTAGATGCATGTCAACAACAGGATGTCGAGCAGCTCGTCCAGGCGACGGAGCATAACTGGAACGGACTCGGGCGTCTACTCGTCTCGACATTAAAGGAGGAGAGCTGATGCGACCAATCATTTATGGAATTTTAGCGGCAATGTTTTTTGCGGTCACCTTCATCTTGAATCAATCGATGCAAGGGGCAGGCGGTCACTGGATTTATAGTGCATCGCTCCGCTTTTTCCTGATGTTGCCTTTCTTTGTCGTCATCGTCATGATGCGACGGGGGATTGAGCGCGTCTTCCAGGCGCTTCGAGCCGATATCGGCTTTTGGTTACTTTATGGAACGATCGGCTTCGGACTGTTCTACGGCAGCATCTGTCTCGCTGCCGATCATGCCCCGGGCTGGCTGATTGCCGGAACGTGGCAGTTGACGATTTTAGCCGGACCGCTCCTTGCCCCCTTGTTCAACCAACGGATCCCGTGGTCAGCACTGAAGTATTCCGTCCTGATCGTCCTCGGTGTCGTCGTCATGCAACTATCGGTCGCGGGAAGCCTATCGCTACAGTCGCTGTTGTTCGGTGCCTTGCCGGTCCTCGTCGCGGCAATTGCCTATCCACTCGGGAACCGGAAGATGATGGAACGCTATGGGAACGAGCTCGATGTGTTTGAACGGATCCTCGGAATGACACTTGCCAGTCTACCGTTTTGGATCGTTCTTTCTGTGATTGCCTACATACAGGTCGGCTTACCGAGTGTCAATCAAGTGACCCAGTCCGGATTCGTCGCGTTGTTCTCCGGCGTCATCGCAACGTCACTTTTCTTCTACGCGACGTCGCTCGTTCGGACAGATCCGATCCGGTTAGCAGCGATCGAAGCAACGCAATCGTTCGAGATCGTCTTTACTGTTCTCGGAGAGATTCTTTTCCTCCACGCGGCACTACCAACGGGACTCGCAACACTCGGGATCATCCTCGTCATGCTCGGGATGACGTTGCATAGTTTGAATCAGGCAGAGCGAACCGTCGTTCGTTCCGCTAAACGAAAAATCAATTGAGAAAGTAGGCTGTCAGATGGTTTTAACAGGTACACTCGTCAATACCGTCCTGATCATCATCGGGACGTTGCTTGGATTAATGTTCCACCGGATTCCGGAACGCATGAAGGAGACCGTTCTGCAGGCGATTGGACTTGCTGTCGTCGTGCTCGGAATGCAGATGGGGATGAAAAGCACGAACTTCTTGATCGTCATCGGTAGTCTTGTTCTCGGTGGTGCAATCGGCGAGTGGTTCCGGCTCGATGAGAAGCTCGACCGGATGGGAGCGTGGCTCGAACGTAAGATCAGTCGGGGTCGTCCGTCGAACATCGCGGAAGGATTCGTGACAGCGACGTTAATTTTCGTCATTGGCGCGATGGGTGTGTTAGGAGCCCTCGACGGTGGACTACGTCAGGATCACGACGTCCTTTATACAAAAGGATTGATTGACGGTTTTACGGCACTCGTCCTTAGTTCAACGCTCGGGATCGGTGTCATGTTCTCAGCGATTCCCGTCTTTCTCTATCAAGGGGCGATTGCATTAAGTGCCGTTGCGATCACGAAATTCATTCCCGACGCCGCACTGCAGGAATTTATACTTGAGATGACAGCGACTGGTGGGGTGATGATTGCGGCAATCGGTCTTAATCTCGCTGGCATCACGAAGATTCGTGTTGCGAACTTGTTACCGGGTATCGTCATCGTCGCAGTTATCGTCACCGGTCTCCATCTGTTCTCATGAAAAATCCCCACTTATCCGAAAGCGGACGAGTGGGGATTTTCTGTTTATGTCTCGATCAATTCGTGTGTCTCGTAAGCAGTGATTGTATGTCCATCGTAATAAAAGTCATGCAACAACGGTTGATCCGTTGACAAAGCGACCGGTAAGTAATGCCGGAGATTGCTGATGATTCCCATGTTTTCATCGTTTAAGATCCAGTCGAGCGATTTCCAATCAAGGATGCCTTCGATCGTCATGACCGGTGTCGGAAACGGGCGGTCTTCTAGTTCAGCAAGATAGAGATACATGCCAGACGTTTCTTCCCCGTGTAAGCGAACGATGCCTTTTGGTGTCACCGAATCTAACGGGATGCCGGTCTCTTCGAACGTCTCGCGGATGACAGCAACTTCCGGTGTCTCGCCCGGTTCAATCTTGCCGCCGACACCGTTCCACATGCCCATCGCTGGTCGTTTTTGGCGGTTGACGAGTAAAAAACTATCCGCGTGGCGAATTAAACAAAGCGTATATCGATCCATGTTCATTACTCCTGTCCTAAAAGTGAGTCTGATACAGCATCTCGAATTGAGCGGGACCTGCGACCGGCAATTCGGTCGTCGTCGTGTCTTCGATTCGTAACGTCCGCTCGGTCAACGTCTTTTGACCGCTTGGAGTCCGCATTGCGATGAGACGACCTTTGTTGAACGGTGAAGCTTCGCTTTGCTGGATGATCTGTTCCATCTTCGATAAGTCACCCTTTGTAATTGCCTTCTCACGGTCGAACTTGTAGCCAGTCACGAACTCGGCTTGTCCTGTCCGCTGCATTTCGAGAACATCACCTTTGCCAATCCGGTAACTACCGCTAGCGGAATGAACCGTCTCCCCACTCAAGGGAACCGGAACGAGCGGTAAATTGACACCGAAGCCGGTATCAAGTAGGTGTGTCTCATTCCAAATGATTGCAACGTGTGTCGGTCCCGTCGCTGACCAGGCTGCTGATTTCTGATCATAGACGGTCGCTTGTACGAGGCGAACGGGGCAATTCAGTTCTTGTAGGACACGATGCAGCAGTCCGTTCAAGTCATAACAGACACCACCACGTCGCTCCGTCAGAAACGTTTCGATGAAGCGCTCGTCGTTAAACGGACGGATTCGTTTCTCGAGCACAGTCGTATTCTCAAACGGTAACTGGTAGGCAAAGGCTTCGAGTAAGCGAGGTAACTGATCAAACGTGATCGTCTCAAGCGGAAATCCGAGCCGTTGTTCCAAGTCTTTCATCCAATCCATCTGTAATCCCTCCTTTATATACTACCTGATTATCCCATATTGCTTCAGAAAATGTGAATTCGAGCATATATTATCTGAAAATAAGGATAACCCTTTTGTTCGATGGGAATCTTTGATATGCTGAGACAGGATTAATTAAGAATGATTCTCAATGTCGAATCACGAACTAAAGGAGGTCTCATCATGAGACGGAAAACTTGGATGACAGCGTTGACGCTCCTCGTGTTGAGCAGTTTGATGCTTGCGGCCTGTTCAGGTCAAGCAGAACAAACAAACGAAAAGACGCGGACGATTACGCATGAGGCAGGAAAAACGAAAGTGCCGGAGCACCCGAAGAAGGTCGTCGCACTTGAATACTCATTCGTTGATGCGTTAGACGAACTTGGGATTACACCAGTCGGAATCGCACAAGAAAATAAGACCGATGTCTCCGGATTACTCGGAAAAGACATCGCGTTCACGGAAGTCGGTACACGTCAACAACCGAATCTTGAAGTGATCAGTTCCTTGCAGCCGGATTTAATCATCGGCGACTTCAACCGTCATAAAGGAATCTACAAGCAACTGCAAAAAATCGCACCGACGATCATCTTGAAGAGTCGGAATGCGACGTACGAAGAGAACATCGAATCGTTCAAGACGATTGCGGAAGCAGTCGGGAAAACTAAACAGATGGATGACCGACTTGCCCTGCATGAAGAACGATTGAATGTAGCGAAGAAAAAGGTGGATCCAAACGACGATCGAAAAGTGATGGTTGGTGTCTTCCGCGCCGATTCACTGACGGCACACGGTGAGACGTCGTTTGATGGTGAATTACTCGAGAAGATCGGTATCGAGAACGCTGTTACGAAAACAGCGGAACCGACCGTTACGATTACGTTAGAGCAGATGGTCAAATGGGATCCGGACGTCATCTTCATGGCGGAAGCCGATCCAAAGCTGTTGAAGGAGTGGAAAAACAACCCGCTCTGGAAACAGATCACAGCGGTTAAGAACAAAGACGTTTATGAAGTCAATCGTGACCTCTGGACACGCTATCGAGGACTTGACGCTGCAGAACAGATCGTTGACGAAGCGATTCAATTGTTACAACAGAAATAATGAACGACAAAAGCCGGAGCAATCTGGCTTTTCGTTTTGATGAAAGGGGAAACATCCGGTGCAGCGGAAACGTCTGATTTTTGTACTCCTATTACTCGGTTGCTTGGCGGTTTATAGTAGCCTGTTCTTTGGCATCACACAGATGAATCCGATTCACTTAGTCCAAGAGTGGATCAGTGGCACGACATCAAAAGCAGGGCTCGTCCTGACGAATCTGCGCTTACCGCGGCTCTTACTCGGATTGTTGCTCGGAGCGAATCTTGCCGTTGCAGGGGCAATCATGCAAGCCGTGACACGAAATCCGCTCGCTTCACCGCAAGTCTTTGGTGTCAATGCCGGTGCGTCATTTCTCGTCGTCTTAAGCCTGCTCGTCTTTCCGTCGCTCGGAACGGCAAATTTGATCTACTTCGCCTTTGCCGGTGCCTTAGTCGGTGGCGTGCTTGTCTTTTCGTTTGCCTCCGTTCGCGGGATGACAGCATTAAAACTTGCCCTCGTCGGGATGGCGATTCATCTCTTGTTGACGTCGCTGACGAAAGGCTTGATTCTCTTTAACGACCGGATCACGAACGTCTTGTACTGGTTGTCCGGTTCGCTCAGTGACGCAAGCTGGCTTGAACTACGGATCGTCTTACCGTGGTCACTTGCCGGTTTGCTTCTTGCGGCGAGTCTCGCGAAATCACTCGCTGTCTTCCAACTGGGACAAGACGTCGCGGTCGGTCTCGGTCAAAAAGTGACGCGAATTCGTTTGCTTGCTGGGATCAGCGTCGTCTTACTCGCAGGGGTGACGGTTGCAGTCGCCGGAGCGATCGGTTTCATTGGATTAATGGTTCCGCACATCACGCGGCGCCTCGTCGGGGAAGATTACCGGATCGTTCTGCCGGTCACTGCCGTCATCGGTGGACTTCTGCTGACGTATGCCGATGTCCTCGCGCGGTTCATCGCCTATCCGTATGAGTCACCGGTCGGCATCGTGACGTCATTGCTCGGTGCACCATTCTTCCTTGTTCTGGCACGTCGTCAGATGAAAGGGGGATTACGATGAAAGACATGCGTCGGATTTTGATTGTTACGGTGCTCGTGTTCTTCGCGAGTTTTGCCTTACTGTCGGTCGGCTCGATTCAGTTATCGTTATCGGATCTATGGCAGTCGTTCTTTGGTGGAAAGGATGCCTTCATCGTTCAAAATTATCGTCTGCCGCGAACTGTCCTTGCTTTCTTAGCAGGTGCGAGTTTCTCACTTGCCGGAGTCATCTTACAAAGTGTCATCCGTAATCCATTGATTTCGCCTGATGTGATCGGTGTGACGAATGGTGCGTCACTGTTCGCCGTCTTAACGATTGCCCTCGTGCCGGATGGTCCGCTCTTGTTAACACCAATCGCTGCTTTCATCGGAGCAGCACTCGTCATGATCGCCTTAATGATGCTTGAGCGGGGTGGGAATGTCTCCCGTAGTTCGTTTGCGTTGCTTGGTATCGCGGTCAGCGCGATTTGTGCTTCAGGGACGGAATACTTGTTGATCAAGTTTCCACTTCAGACAAACGATTCACTCGTCTGGCTCGCTGGGAGTCTGTTCGGGAAAGGGTGGCAGGAAGTGATGATCTTAGCGCCCGTGCTCGTCGTAATCGGCGCGATTCTTTTCTATCAACATCGTCAACTCGATGTCTTATCACTCAGTGAAGAAGTCAGTATCGGTCTCGGATTACCAATTCAGCGGACGCGGCACATCTTCTTGGCGCTCGCGGTCATTCTAGCTGGTGTTGCCGTCGCGACGGTCGGTGCGATTGGTTTCATCGGACTGATTGCGCCACATATGGCACGGCGTCTCGTTGGTCATAAGCATCTTGCTGTGTTGCCGATGGCGCTGTTGCTCGGTGGCGGGTTACTCGTCGTCGCGGATGCACTCGGTCGAGGGATACATCCACCACTTGAAGTACCAGCCGGATTGATCACAGCGATCATCGGTGTTCCGTATTTCCTGTATCTTTTACGGAGAGAACGGACGGCATGATGTTCGATCTACCAAAATGGAGTCCTAGCGATTACGCGAAGGACTCCATTTTTATGAAAGGAAAGAAGTACGCACTTGACGAATCATGGCGACATCTTTCTATATTTATTTGGCTTCAAGTTGGTTTGATTTTTCTACTTCCTCTTTATACTTTTCTAAAAATTCATCAACTGAAACGTTATTAGCGTTTGGATTCGATTCAATGGTTAATTTACTCGAAGAAACCGATGTGCTTTGATCGTCTACATGTGATGGAATTTCAAGTACCAATTGATCACCTAAACCCGTTTCAAGACCACTTTTTCCGAAGTTAAAAGTTCGTGTGACATACGCTTCAGCATAATTTTTTTGATTCTCTGAATAGACTTTGACATCAGAAATGTTGTATTTGAATGAATTCAGCTGAATTTTATCGACTTCCGTAGTGGATAGAAAAATCAATACAGCCTCGTCCCCTTCAGATAACTTTGAAAGGTTAGTATGCGCTAACGGAGTATTGTTCAAGAAATCTGCTTTTTGTTGCTCAAGCACTGTAGTGAAAAAATTGAAGGCTTGTTCCTCTGTGATGCTACTCTTAGATTTTTCTTGTGCAACATTAGAATCGGCAATCGCATTACTCCATAAGAAACCAGCATATAGGATGACACCTAAAGTGAGGGATGAAAAAATAGTTTTTTTCACGATCGCGACCTCTTTCTATTGTTTGATTCATGTTATTATATAACAAAAAAAACCAAAAAAGGAAAGGGTATAAAAATGAGTAAATCGAATTTTAAGAAAAAAAGGAAAAAGAAAGTATTGGCACTATTTTTAGGAGTCATAGCCCTCATTGTATTACTCATGCCTTTACTATCACCTATTCTGTTTACGGATGCTACGCCTAGAGGTGCTCTTAGACACGAACTATACAAACAAGGCTATTACTATCAAAATTACTTTGCGATCATTACGGAACAAGATCCTGTTGCAGAACGGTACCATATGTTTTGGTATGATTGGAAAAGTGAAACGGGAGGAACACCTTTTATCTGTTATTCGAAGAAGGTCAACGCGGAAAAATATGCTGTATCCTGCGGTACGGGTCCTTAATTGATATCATAAACAATTTGATCAGGCTAGCAGTGCATCGTATTTAATCGGTGTCAGGTAGCCTGATTTTTCTTTACTTCATTGTCCGTCATAGAGATGTCTTTATGCAGAGCGGATTTCTGAACTTAGATTCAAGAAGATTTCTTCCAAGGATACTTCCTCGACTTCGAGTCGATACACGTTAACCTGTTGCGAGACGAGGTAGCTATTGATATTAGCAATATCGTGTTCACATTGGACGTTGACGTCTTTCGCAAGTGTCGACAACTTGGTCTGCAGATGTTGTCGTGTATCATTGTCGAGCGGTGCATGTTTTACATGAACGGTGATGTTCTTCTCATGGTGTTCCCGCAACTCATCCATCGTGCCTTGCGTCTGAATTGATTTATTTGCATATTGCTTATTAAAGTGTCCAAAATATTTTCTTAGTCTCGATATAGTTCCTTTAAGAGACAACTTGACTTTTGAAAGAGATCGTTATTTTTCAATTTACTACTTTCGTCATTTTAAGGTCATGATTTCTAATACATTACATGAATATACGTTAATTAATATAAAACGACTCCAATTCATACGGTGATATTCTTCCACCCTTTTATTAATAAAAGGAGCAAATGACTTTAAACTCCTCATCACAGAATCTGTGAATAGATAAGGGTCATAGATGATTACATCACGCTGAATTCATAAATCTCAATTCGAAAATAACTATAAAATTGAAGTGTGAGTAAGAATAGAAAAACAGACAGTGAAAGTATAGGAAAAGAACAAATAACATGATAATTTAAGAATATATTACATAATCTAAAAAAAGTGAGTGGAAAAAATGAAGCGTAAAACGCTGACGTTCTTAACAGCACTGAGTGTTACCTTAACCAGCTCCTTTATGTACGAGGCATTTGCAGAGGGAAAACAAAAGGCACTGACTCCACAACAAAAAAACCAATATTATCAGCAGTATGCGGTTATTCTTCGTACTATTAATTTGCATCAACCAGATACAGATTTAAAACTCGTCGACAAAAAATCCTTTAAGGCAAATGATTGGGTGACGCCGAACCGTTTTCGAAAGATAGCGAAAGATCGAGTCAAAGTAGAGTTCGCATCGACGTTCGATTTCTCAAAGAAAGAATCCACATCTAAATCAAAAACGATTCATGCGAAGGGGACATCATTTGCCATTTCGATCACTGGTACATTTGATACCACACTTCGTGAGGAGGCAGGAAGGCAAGTCTTTAAAACTGTTACGTCTATGACGTCAACCGCTTCATCGA
Organism: Exiguobacterium sp. s130; assembly: GCF_018619055.1. Lineage (NCBI taxonomy): Bacteria > Bacillati > Bacillota > Bacilli > Caryophanales > Exiguobacterium > Exiguobacterium sp. s130. The sequence goes on from NZ_JACSNI010000002.1 coordinate 106,599, forward strand.
GTAAGGGGACATGGAGACAGCTTGGCTATACCGCTACTTTGATGGATGGCGGAAGAACATACGATGTGACAGTCGGTGGAGAATTCATTCAACATGGTATTTCTTCCACACATAACATTCCTCTGGAGTTTTATTGTAGTGCAGAAGGTGTGATCAATTAGTTCAAAGTAGCAGGGGAAGAGACATTGATATGTATCCTATTAAGCAGTAAAAAAGAAGCTTACATGATGTGTAAGTGTCTTTTTTATTGCTTTTGTACGTGGAGAAGGAGATTCAATCGACTTGTGATTTCGACATTTTTTCACAAAAATCATACGTATGATATACTGATTTATTTAAAATTGTAAAAGAGGTGAATGACATGGATGATAAAACACAAAAAATCTTACGTATGTGGCTGAGTATTCCTAGATGGATGCGTACTTCCGTTCCGGTACTCCTATCATTACTTATTGTGCTCGATGCCATTTTTAAAGGAGTAGAGATGCTGATTCATCCTATTTCACTCTCGATCTCACTCTTGGATTTACTGATTTGTTTCATTCCTTCTCTTGTATTAACTGTAGTGATTATTAAAAATACGAAGTAATCGACAGAACACTCATATGTATAAAGGAGATGAGACGATGGATCCGCGTAAGAAAAAAGTATATTTTGTTGGGTACATTCTCTTTTTAATCGTGTTATTGATAGATTATTTGTTCGTCCCGAATACAGAATTTTATTCTGTCTTGTGGGTTCTGCTTGGTCTTTTCTTGATATTTAACATTTTTCTGTTCTTTTTTAAACGACGAATTGTAATATTAAGTGCAACACCTAGCTGAAAACACAGTGACATCATCTAAGGCAATCAACGTCACAGGATACGACTCATCTGATTTTTTGTCCAAAAAGGCTTTTATTTGTTCATAGGGTGTCGTTCCTTTTTTCTTTTGAACGAATTCGGTATGAATCATTGTGGCAACTACATCTAATTGTTCAGGATGATTCGATAATGTATCAATGATCATCTTTTCATCCTCCTTTCTACAATTGTTATATCGATCCGTCCTGCAACAGTTATTTAAAACAATACATCTGTCCTCATCAGAATAAAGGAGTTTTAAAATGAACTTAGAACAATACTTGCAACAACATTTTGGGAAGGTGAACTTATTTGATCGTTCCTTTGTCAAGAAGGATTTAGTATTCCACGTAGATTTAGTGAAGGATCTTTATCAGCTAAAGGATAATTTAGATGAAATCAATGAAGAATACTTCAAACAGGTATACAAAAAATCAAACGAACTGTTTGAAGATGTATTCCGAGAAGAGGAGTCCCTTTATTTAATTGTGCATGTGAGAAGTGAGCGCGGTAAGTATCAACAGTCAGCGACGAAAGTGTTTCGTCAGTTAAGACGTAGAACAGATAAATACAACATAAAGTTTGTAGAGAAAGTGATGGATGAGGAAGAGCAAGTGATCGAATATGCCGTGTTATTACCGAACAAAAACGCATTAGATTACAAGCGTTTAATCAAAGCGATTTGCCATCAGGATTTCCCACCGCTGCAACCAAGATTTCGTCAAACATATACATACTATCCGGAAGTCTTTTTCGTGAACGTAGATCGAAAAATCGTCATGAATATCTATGATGATCGCGGTTGTTTCCTACTGTTCGGTGATTCAGCAACGTATGACGTGTTCAAGAAGAAATATCGTAATGATATCAGCTAATCGAATGTAATCGCTTCTAGAAATACTTAAGCTAGTGCCAAGAAGCCGATCACTGAAAAAATAAAAAGCACCAATAGAGAAGTGAGTAATGTTAACGCAAGGATTTTCCCCGTATTTCTTAGACTTATGATGGCGCACACTAGCGCAAGCGCTAGTCCAGCTAACATATAGTTCGTTCCCCAAAAGCCATTGAAAGGCAAGAACTTGAACGTTATAAAAGTAAAGACTACGATGCCGATCGAGATCCATCCTAGATGTTTTCGCATAAACTGCCTCCTCTTAAAATGAATACGTATAGTCATAATTTGGTTCTTTTTTAGCATATCATTACAAATGTTTACAGTGAAAGAGTTTTGTAATCGTCGCCTAAAGATAGTCTGAATGAAATGCGTGTCATACACCTACTCGTCACGAGATATACCAACAAGCAGCAAACGATGGAACAGCTATCAATCGACAAACAATCCCTCACTCTAATCAGAATGAGGGATTGTTTCGTTTCAAAATTAGACCATCAACTCGATCACATTACCTTCCGGGTCTGCGATCGTACTTTCATAATACCCGTCACCCGTCGTCCGAGGACCGTCAAGATGTTGTATACCTTCATCCTGTAACCGAGCTGTCCAGTCATCGACTGCTTGTTTACTGCCGAGCGAAAAGGCGAGGTGGGCATAACCGAGCGCATTCATCGTCCGTTCCGTGATATCCGTCCGTTGCATCAATTCAAGACGCGCACCACTCGAGAACGTCAGGAAATATGACGTGAACCCTTTCATCGGATTATGATATCGCTCGCCTGTCGTAGCATCAAAATGTGTTTCGTAGAATTGACGCTTCCCGTCCAGGTCTGCCACAAAGAGGGCGATATGTTCAATCTTCATCTCCATTCCTCCTTTTTTCAAGACGCTTTTGCCAATCGCTGTCTGAATAACATCCGGTTCAATCCTTCCGTAGCGATCAGCATCAAGAAGATGAGACTGATCGTGAACCAATGGAACAACGATAAGGAGTAGGACGTCGCCAGCCATCCGAACAATGGCGGCATGAAGGTACTACCGGTATAGGCGAATGCCATTTGTACCCCCATCAGCCGTTGCGCCGCGGCCTCCCCGAAGCGAACCGGCGTCTCATGGAGCATTGCCGGATAAATCGGTGCGAGACCAAGCCCGACAAGTACGAAACCAAGCGGCATCCAGGCAGCAGGTGCGAGGATGAAACAGGTGGCTCCGACGAATGCCGTCCATTGACCGACACGAATCAAACGACGATTCGACCAGCGCAGCGATAGAAAACCACTGATGAAGCGCCCCGCGGTGATACTTCCGTAGTAGACGGAAATCCACGTCGCTGCTGATGTTACGGAAAAGGACCGGACTTGGACAAGATAACTGCTGCCCCACAGCCCGACGACCGCTTCGGCTCCACAATAAAAGCAGAAGGCAGCGAGAGCGGCAATAAATCCGCGTGGTTTTCCTGACGACGTACTCACGGTCTGAACCTGTTGAGACACATGTTTCGGAGCCCGCTTCCAGAGTGGTAAACTGACGATCAAGACAATCATCAAGACGAGTTGCAATGCGCCGACGACAAGGTAACCAAAACGCCAGCCGGAATCGAGCAATACACCAGCCATGATGAGCGGACCAGCCGTCGCACCGATGCCCCAGAAGCAATGGAGCCAGTTCATATGATGCGCTTGATAATGCGTGGCGACGAAATGATTCAACGCCGCGTCGACGACTCCAGCGCCCAGTCCAAGCGGAATCGCAAGGACGAAGAGCCAAATCAAGGACGGAGCAACGTAAAAACCAATCAATGCCAGAGCCGTCAAACCGGCAGAAGCTGCCGTGATCGGACCTGTTGAATAACGTTCGATCAGTCGACCGCTAAACAGACTCGAGACGATCGTTCCGGCAGCGATCGTCATGAAGAGCCAACCTGCCATGTCGAGCGGGGCGTCGAGATCGAGCCGCATCACAGGCCACGCCGTACCGAGTAACGCATCTGGAAGACCAAGACTGATAAAAGCGAGATAAATCAAAGATAATAGTAGACGGGTCATCGGGCGAGACCTCCTAACGGAATTTGTTCAATGAATGACTGGATGCTGAGTTGCATCAAACCATCTAAATAATCGGTTTCCCAGTCGCCTTTTCGCAACTGAGGTAATTTGCTGAGCGGAAAGCGCTTGGCGCATCGATCCGTCAATCGAGCTAACCCGTCATCCGAGACATCTGACGCTGCGAACAAGATAACATCCGGATTTAAGGTGGCGCTAAACGAGAGGATGATTCGACTTAACGCCTCATACCAGTCGTCAGAGTGTGGTGTAGTCGTCGCGAGGGCTTGTCCGACATTTCGCTTGTCGTCAAACGGGATGAACGAGATCTCTCCAGCGAAGTGATGCGCTCCGTGGACGACATGACCTGAAACGGCGACACCGGCTCCCGGTCCGTTCGTTCCGAGATACATATAGACGGTCGTCTCGTTATCAGAAGCTTGCGCACGGACCGCGGCGTTCATATCATTTTTGACGATGACGGGTCGCCCGAACCGTTCAGTCAGTTCTTGTTGTAAGGGGCGACCGTCTAGCGTCGGATAATCCGGGGCGAATAGGATCGTGCCGGTCGTATCAACGGCACCGGCGACACCAATCGCAAGCGTCTGAATACGTGGATGATCGTTAAGTAATGCTGTCAGCGTGCTCAATAAAACAGATACATGATCCGTCGAATCGAAGTTCAGGCGATCAGTTGCGATCACATGTCCACCGACGTCGTGGATGCGATACTGCAGATACGTCCGTTCGAGATAAAGAGCGAGTCCGTGAAAGTGATTCACGCGATAGCGATACCGTTTTGCCGGACGACCACCGCGAACCAATTCAAGTGGTGTCTCTTCAATTTCCCGAGCAGTGATCATCTGATCAATCTGTTTGCTCGCAGTCGGAAAACTGACGTCTAGGACGTTCCGAATCACCGGAATCGTATCGAGATGGTCGATCAAAAAAGCGTGACGCGTACGAGAGAGGACTTCAGTCAAAGGATAAACCTCCAATTTGGATTACTTATTAAAATATTTTAATAAGTTTTGATTTAAGTATAGCAGGGCGGGAAATATAGACAACAAATAAGAGGAAAGAAATAAATCCACTGAAAATCATGTTTCATTCTTACTCTCTCTGGATAATAATAAAAGAAGTGAAAAAAATTTTAGTCATATATCTTTAATTCATACTATTCCGATTTGTAATATATTGGATAGCCTGTAACGGGAGGTAGATGGCGAGAGGAGCTTGTAATCATGACCACCCAACTTTCAACCGACCTAGGATCCCAAGATATTTTAGCCTCCCTGCGAGATAATGTCGCAATGATTCGATTCGACCGACAACGTCGTGTCGTCGACGTCAATGGTTTATTCGCTAAGACGATGAAATATAAACGAGAAGAGATGATCGGGATGCAACACCATCTCTTTTGCACAACCGAATTTGCAATGAGTGACAGTTACCAGGCATTTTGGCAGAAGCTTTACAGTGGTTTCAGTACCGCAGATAAAATTGAACGAATCGATGCGCATGGTCAGTCGATTTGGCTAGAAGCTACCTATATGCCGATTTACGATGGAACGGAAGTGACAGGTGTCTTGAAGATCGCTTCTGATATTACTGATCGTCAGCAGACGATTCAAAAGTTTGCGACTTCGTTTGATATGATTGCTAGTGATTTGAATACGCGGTCGACGCATGGCGAGCGAGAAAGCGAAGCGTTACGGCGAACGATCGAACAGATGGCCGAGACGACCCGCGATAATCATCTGACGATTGAACGACTGCAGCGCCAAGCGCAAGACATCACCCAAGTGACCGAGACGATCAAAACGATCGCCTCACAGACGAATCTCTTGTCACTCAATGCATCGATCGAGGCAGCGCGAGCCGGTGAACACGGAAAAGGATTTAACGTCGTTGCGACGGAAGTCCGAAATCTCTCGAAACTCGTTGAACAAGCTGTCGTCGATGTCCGCCAGACGACGCAACGCATGAACGATGAACTGCAGCGGATTGCCCGTGCGATGACGCAAGCAACGAATGATGCACAAGCAAGCGTCACCGTCGTCGCAGAAACAGTCGATCGTTTCCATGACGTGCAGAGTGCGGCATCCACGTTGACGGAGACGGCGCGGGACTTTACACAAGTGATATAACGTTATAGATGATACACGGCATTCCGGTCGACTGGAATGCCGTTTTATTTTTGAAAGTCCACCCGTTCTTTGGAATAATATGTTAATATACTACAAAACGAAAAGGGAGCGATTTTCTAATGAACATTCGAACCGCCCGCCCTGACGATTTTCAGGCGTTGATTCCGCTATTCCAACAAATTCATGAGCAGCATGTAGCTTTACGCCCTGATCACTACCGTCCGCACGAGATGCCGGTTTCGGAAGACTTATTTTTGTCGCAACTCGACCGATCAGATTTCGAAATCCTCGTCGCGGAATACAAAGGACTTGCCGGTGTGATCGTCTTAAAGGAAGATATCATCGAAGGGAGCGGCTTCGTCTTTGATAAACATTACTTACGGGTCATCAGTCTCGTCGTTGCGGATACGCATCAGAAGCAAGGAGTAGGCAAGCGATTGATGCAAGCCGCTTACGCGCATGCGGAAACAATTGGTTGCGACCGGATCGAACTCGGCGTCGATGACGCCAATCAAGAAGCGATCGCCTTTTACGAGGCACTCGGAATGTCTGTCCGCTCAAGACGGATGGAATGGAACGTGACGTCTAGCAGGGAAACGACGTCGTGACGTCAAACAACAGTTACTAGAAAGGAGAGAGGTCATGTTCAGGTTACAAGTGTCCGATCACGTATCGCTTCAATTGTTCGAACGGCACCATGCGGAGACATTATTCGCCCTTGTCGATGCCAATCGCGCACATCTTCGCGAATGGCTCGGTTGGGTTGATGGTACAACAGAGACAAGTACATATCAGGAAGTAGTCATCCCAGCATGGTTGCAACAGTTTGCCGATGGTAACGGGTTTACGTGTGGCATCTATCTTCAGGAGGAACTCGTCGGAACGATCGGTTTGCATGCAATCGATCGGCACCTCGGACAAACGTCGATCGGCTATTACTTAGGAGAAAAGGGACTCGGAAAAGGTATCATGACGGACGTCGTCCGGTTCGTCACGAACTATTGTTTCGAGACGCTCGGCTTGAACCGCGTCGTCATCGAGTGTGCGACGGGAAACGTCCGGAGCAGACGAATCCCGGAACGACTCGGATTCACGGAAGAAGGCGTCTTACGGGACGCTGAGAAATTGTACGGGACTTATCACGACCTCCAGGTCTATGCGATGTTACGACGGGACTGGACGAAAACGCAGGAGGTAGCAGCATGCGCATCGAGCCAATGAAACAAGCGACCTATGAGGTGTATCTACCCGTGGCAATCGAGGGGTATGCGGCAGAGAAGTGTCGCGCCGGTACGTGGTCAGAGAACGAGGCGCATGATAAGTCGACAGAAGAGTTCGCGAAGTTGTTGCCTGAAGGTCTGAAAACGAAGAATCATTATTTGTTTACGTTTCGTGACGAGACAGACAGCGACATCGGAATGGTCTGGGTTCACGTAAAAGAAGAATCACGCGGACGTTCCGCTTTCATCTTCGATGTCAAGATTACGTCCGATAAACAAAACCAAGGGTACGGCAAAGAAGCACTCCGATTACTGGAAGTGATGTTAAAACGAATGAACGTCAAAAAGATTTCGTTACACGTCTTCGCGCATAACGAACGGGCGATTCATGTGTATAACTCGCTCGGGTATGAGAAAACGGATTATTATATGTCGAAACGACTAGATGATTCCGAGTAAAAAGATGCCTCTTGCGCAAGCAGGAGACATCTTTTTCGTTTAACGCCATGTCTGAAGTGTATTCGCGAACTGGATGTTCGTCTCAAGTTCTCCTGTGATTTCACTTGCTGTGAAGTCATTGCCGGCGAGCCAGTCAGCAAAGTCGAACGTGACCGGTTCTTGATCACCACCGAGCGCGAACCATACCTTTAACTCTTCCGGGAAGTAGGCAGACGTATGGATCGTTCCTGCCCACTGCGCATATAAATCAGCGAAGACGCCTTTATCGGTATCATTCAGGAGTCGAAAAGCAGACTCTGCATCTTGAATCATATGTTGATGAGTCTTCAGCTCCATCATTCGACGTTTCGAGTCATCGAGATGATAGCGGTTCTCGTGTTGTAGCAAATCAAAATGGTTCGTACATAGATTCGATTCCCGCACTTGGACGTCTCGCGCCGTCGCCTCGATCACGAACGAACGCGCGGATTTATCGTGGACGACGTACGTGAACGATCCGCGATGTGGAATCTCTTTGACGAGTGAGATCGCATCGTCGACCGACGTACACATCTCGAGGATGATCCGTCCGATCATGAAGCTGACGAATCCATCTCCCGGCCGCCGACGATTGATGAAGTTATAACCCATCGCAAGACCATGTTCGTTCATCCCGTCCATTCGACCGGTCACCCGAGATGCCGGACCGATGATCGCTGAACCGCCATCGTTCGGTTGAAAGACGGAAAATCGTCCGTCATATGTCATCGGATGATAGTCATAGTTTCGAACGAGGAAGTTATCACCGGTCATGATTGAACAACCGCTTTTCGGTCCTTCGACCCGGTAATGTCCGAAATGGAGTAATGTGTCTGGCAATGATAGTTTGAGTTCGTCTTGCAGTCCGAGCAACTCGTCCCAAATATGCGGGGCATACCGAAGAAACATCTCCTTTGTCTCGACCGGATCGACTTGAAAACGGGGGACACGGATTTTCCAGTTGTCCTCGCGGTTATGGAGTAACTGATTTCGTTTAACGTAACGCCCTTGTTCGCGACCGAAGTCATAGTGACTGCCGCGGAATTGTGTGATTTCATTGGCTACACGTTGCATAGGACTCACCCTTTCTTCAACTGCTGTACGCTGATTATATCGAATGGATGACCGAAAGTCGTATAGAAGGACTTTATTGGAGCACATCAAAATATGGGAATATTGAAAAAACAGTCAACTTTTTCAATCCTGAACCGATAACAAAAGCGGGAGGGGATGGAATGAAACACATGTCAGTCAGACGGAAGATACAAGCTTTGATCGCAACAGCCGTCGTTGCGATGCTACTAATTGCGGGAGCAGGACTCTATTTCTTGAATCAGATGTCCAGCGCTTCCCGAGCGATGTATCAGGAGAACTTGATTCCGATCCAAGAAGTAGCACAGATTCGGATCGATACACGGGCTCTTGATTCCTTTTTAGTCGAGATGATTCTAACGAAGAATGAGGAACGCATCACAGAACTTCAAGCTGATATCGATACACGTCAGGCTCAGATTCGGTCGTCGGTCACGAAGATTGAAAAAACGGGGCAATTCGATGCGCGAGAAAAGAAACAACTCGAGGAGTTGAAGGATAATGTCCTCGCTTACGACAACTCGATGACGCTCGTTCAAGATGCGGCGACGCGCAACGAGACAGAGGAAGCCTACACGGCGTATTCCGATGGTCTGGAACAAGTTCGTGATAACGTCGCAAACTCAGCAAAGTCATTGATGGCTTCGATGACGAAACAAGCGAAGACGCTTGACGCCCAGAACCAAGCGAAAAAAGAGACCGCCTTTTACATAATGCTCGGTATCTTTTTACTCACGGTCCTCTTGTTTGCAGGACTTGCCATATACATCACACGTCTCATCACGCGTCCAATTCGTCAACTGCAAGGCTGGATGGATCAATCAGGTAAGGGTGACTTGACCGTCCGAGGTCATTACGATTCGAAAGACGAACTCGGTCAATTGACGACATCGTTCAATGAAATGATCGCCTCACAACAACAAGTCGTCCTTGAACTGACGGGAACGGCAGACCGCGTCGCTGTTGCGTCGGATGAACTGAGCGTCAATGCGGAATCAACGACGAAAGCGACGGAGATGGTCGCTGTGACGATGGAAGAGATGGCAAGCGGCGCAAGTCAACAGCTGCATCAAGTGTCCGATGCTTCACGGACGATCGAAGAATTGACGACGTCCGTCCGTTACGTCGCCGGTAATGCGCAACAGATGACGCAACGGACGACAGAGGCGATGGAAAAAGTTGCCCACGGTGGAAAGGTCGTCGGTACACTTGGGACACAGATGGGACGCATTCAAGAAGACGTCTCGCAACTCAGCCAAGTCATCGATGGTCTAGGCAACCGATCACAGGAAATTGGTCAAATCACGGATTCGATTAAAGGTGTTGCGGCGCAGACGAATCTCCTCGCGTTAAACGCCGCAATCGAGGCGGCACGCGCCGGCGAACAAGGACGCGGATTTGCCGTCGTTGCAGCGGAAGTCAAGACGCTTGCTGAACAATCGGCGGTCTCGGCAAAACAAATCGAGTCGTTGATTCGGATCATTCAGCAAGAGACGGAGGCGTCGGTCGCCTCGATGGAGAAAGTCTCAACCGAGATGACGAGCGGGATTGCCGTCGTCGATCAGGCAGGGACATCCTTCTCGGAAATCGAGACAGCGATCACCGACGTGACAGGGCACGTCGAAGATGTGTCCGGCGCAGTTCAGGAAATGGCGGCAGCGAGTGAACAGATCGCTTCTGTCATGCGGACGATTCAAGCGGTGACGGAAGGAACCGCTGCTGGGACACAAAACATCTCCGCTTCGACCGAGGAGCAGATGGCGTCTATGGAAGAAATTTCGTCTGCATCGCAATCGCTCGCGACGATGGCGGATGATTTAAAACAAGTCACAGGCAGATTCAGCGTGTAAGATATTGCACTACGACCATGAGGGGTAACCGTCATGGTCGTTTTTTTATTTGTGGTAATGACTGGAAAACGGGCAGGAGAGTAAATTTGTTTCGTCGTATGTACATCACTAAGGATGACGAAAGGTAACAGATGGACGGATGTTATGAAAGTGATTGAAGAAACTGTTTGACAGCGCGGCGGGACCGCAAATGAACGATTTGTTTATCGGACGTCGCTTTAAGCGTTGAAAGGATACTCGGTCGCTTATCGATCGGAAACCGCCAAATCCATTTCAGAAAATCAAGCGACAGTTTCTCGGGACAGCCTGCCGCCATATCCGGTCGGCCGGTCTTACGATAGCGCAAGGTCCGTTTCATCGCACGGTACAGACAAAGCGTCCGCGGCAGATCAAGGAAGATGACCGTATCAGCGGCATCGATTCGTAAGTCAAGCGTTCCACCGTAATTACCGTCGATGATCCATGTATCACGCGATATGAGTGTTTGTTGAATCTGGCGTTGTTCCTCACGCGAAACCGCCTCCCAGTTCGGACGCCACAATAAGCTGTCGAGGTGATCAACGGGATAACTTAGTTTTTTGCCCATCTCGCGGGCAAACGTCGATTTACCGGACCCACCAGAACCAATCAGGATGATTTTTCGCATCATAGACCTTCTATTTTTTGTCATAGGAATTGATCATATCACGGTTTTCTAGTCGAGGATAGAACGAAAGGAGTGAATGAGATGGTACCAAATTTCATAATCGAAGGGATGACGATCGTTTTTACACTACTCGTAATCAGCTGCGGCGTGATATTCCTGCCGCAGCGGTGGAAGCGATATGGCTTAATTTTACTTGGTTTGGTGGCAATCGGGTGCAGTTCCTTTTGGTACATCCGACCGACGCTCGTCAATCAACAGATTGCTGAGAATGAGAAATTGCTTAAGGTGGAACTAGCACGTCGATTCCCTGATGAAGTCTACAATATAAAAACACAAAAATTTTCGTATGAGTCTTCGGCGAATCCGGCTTCAATCGAAGTCGAATTTGCAAATGAACCTAACGTAACTTATTTTCTAGATATGGATGGGAACCGGATTAGGTTGTCAAGTTTTATCTTTAAAAACGGAGGATTTCCACAGGATTTACAGCATGAATTCAAATAAAGACCGGATGCTCAAAACATCCGGTCTTTTGATTAAGTGGATTTCAATTTTTTCGTTGCGGACATCGTTTTGACGGCAGAGAAGGTAATCAGACCGAATCTGACCCAAAATATGTTCTAGGTCGCAAGGACGAGAAGGTTGACGTCTTCCATGTTATTTCGACTCCTTTTCGTAAGTGGACACGATCTTTCATACTTATATTTTAATGACGATACAAACTGCAGACACCACGTCGAAACGCTCTAGATGTGCTTTCTAGCGACGGTTTGACAACATTCTGACACACTTGAGGAGGAATGACGGATGCCAATTAAACGAACGGATCATATCAGTCTGAACGTCGTGAACCTAGAAGAAGCGATTCACTTTTTTTCGCTTTGCGGGCTCGAAGTACGTGGACGATGGGAAATGGAAGGGAAGTTGCTCGAACGTTTGTTGAATCTAGACGGGGCAAAGACGGAATGTGTTGCTCTTGGGTTACCAGGTGAAGCAATCTGGCTCGAACTGGTTCGGTTCAAACGACCAGTTGAGACGTCCACTGTCGTCCAGACCGTTTATTCCAGTGGATTGCGTCATCTCTGTTTTGAAGTGACAGGACTCGATACACTCCTCAAACGGTTAGCGAATCATGGATATCAACCGATTGGGGACGTCGCGAATTACGAAAATGAGTATAGCCTATGTTACATAAGAGGACCAGAAGGTGTGATCATAGAGCTAGCAGAAAAAATCGGACCTGTCTAAGACTGGTCCGATGTATATTTTTAAGAGCAACAGGAAGTCGATGATTGTGGCAGAGAAACGTTGCACACACCCGTCTCTGGTAATGATAAATTGATCTGCTTGGCACGTGCCTCATCTCCGACAAGAAAAGCAACGATTGATCGAACTTGTTCATAACCGGTAGCAAGCAGGAAGGTCGGAGCACGACCGTAACTCTTCGCACCGACCAGATAAAGTCCGTGATCAGGATGACGTAACTCCGCTTCCCCATGTGGACGGACAGTTCCGCAACTATGAAAGTTCGGATCAATCAGAGGAGCAAGTACTCGACTACTCTCGGTGACAGGATCGATATCAAGCCGTACTTCCTCGAGAAACGAAAAGTCGGGTCGACTTCCTGCGTTGACGATTAGCTGATCGATGTGATGGAGGGATCGACCATCTTGCGCAGTGATGCCAAACGACTGTCCTTTTGATTCAATGGATTGGGTCTTGAAGTTGGAGTGAATCCTAATCTGATCTCCTTCAACGAGCTGACGGATACGTGAACCGAGTGCCCCGCGACCTTCCAGTGCATCCTTATCTTCGCCGCCGTAAGCTTGAACGGGGTCCGATTTGCGAAGGATCCAATGAATCTCCGTTTCAGGGTGGTGCGCTTTAATGGAAACGAGTTCAAGGAGCGAGTTCAAAGCCGAGTGCCCGCTACCGATGACAGCGACGGATTGATTCGCGAAAACAACAGTATCACGTTTCCCATCTACGATCGAATACCGGACAGGTAAGTTCTGCTCGATTTCGACTCGATGACCAGAACTGATAGCAGGGTTTGGTCGCCGGAGGACGCCAGATGCATCGATGACCGCGCGAGCGAGAATATGTTTACGTCCATTCGGCGTGTCCATGACTAATTCAAACGGCGTCACTTCGCGTGAGGCATTCGTCATCTTGTCTAGACCTGCCCGTGAGATCGAGAGAATCTCATGTTGGAAATGTAGGAAAGGAGCAATTTCCGGTAAAGCAGCAAGTGGGGCAAGATATTGATTGATTAATTCAGTACCGGTCGGCACAGCATCGTCCGTTGGGGCGCTCCAGTCCGTCAACTCGAGCAAATGACGTGCTGCATCACTGATATTGTATTGCCATGTTGAAAACATCCGAACGTGTTCCCATTGTTTGACCTGATGCGCAATCGAAGGACCTCTCTCAAATAATAAAAACGATTGACCTTCCACTACAAGTTGAGCTGCAGCTGCAAGACCGATCGGTCCGGCACCGATGATGACGATTGGGTGGGAAGAACCGTATGGCATGAATAAAACCTCCTTTTTGTTTGTAAATTGCAAGTATTAGAGACATGGTTTACAACAGACGTCACTCTCGCCCATCTTCGTATTAAGCAAGTCGATTGCCTGGAGGACATGTGCTTTTTCGAAGGAAGTCATTGATGAGAAGATGGCATCCAGATACGTGTTCATCTCTTCGTCGATGGCTTGAGCAACACGCAATCCTTTTTCGGACAGGCGAAGTAGGTGAATTCGCCGATCGTTGATCGCGGGACGCTTTACTAGTAGGTCTCGTTTAATCAATGTTTGTACTTGTCGGCTGAATGTAGTGATATCAAGAGCGAGTTGGTCAGCAATTTCTTGCATCGAGGAATCTGGGTGTTTCGCGACTTGATATAATAAATGGCTTTGGACAAGTGAAATATCTTCATCCAGAAAGGCGCAGCAATTCTTGTTAAGCAAACCAAAGCGGCGGGTGAACGTTTGAAACAACTCACGTGTCTCAGTCATGTAAAGTCTCCTTTCAAAATATCGTTGATGAGTCAGTTATACGATAAATATTTGCATTTTGCAAGTAAATAGATGATGATTTAATTAATCAGACGAAAAGGAGGATTTTGGATGTACGTTCGATGGATGAAAGAAGAGGATCGTCTTCAAGTGATTGAGATTTATCGTCAAGGGATTGAAGATCGAAATGCGACATTCGAGATGACGATTGATTCGGATGCATTTTGGAATGCGATCACCCAATGTGAACGATTCGTATTGATAAAGGAAGACTCTATTGTCGGTTGGGGAAAGTTGAGTCGGATATCTGAACGAACTGTTTACAGTGGGATTCGAGAAGTCAGTATCTATGTAGAACGCTCCGTCCGTGGTAAAGGCGGTGGTCGACTTTTGTTAGAGACGATGGTTCATTTTGCGGACACTCAAGGCATCTGGACGCTTCAGTCTCAACTGTTTCCTGAAAACGAGGCAAGCAGACGCTTGCATGAGCGACTCGGATTCGAACTTGTCGGTCGACGGCGTGCGATTGCAAGACATCATGGAGTATGGCGCGATGTGTTGTTGTTGGAACGACGAAACGATTTACGGTGAAAGGACATTGCATAACTATCATGTTATATAATAATATGGTTATGTCATCGAACGAAATCGAGAAAGAGGGGAAACCGATATGTCATCCATCACCGCCGATCATTCGACCATAGAAGTCAGTCAGTTTCTGAAGTTGCTCTCAGATCCGACCCGACTTGAAATCATCCGACGTCTTGCGGTGCGAGAGCATTGTGTCTGTGACTTCGTTGATTTGTTTGGCATCTCACAACCGGCAGTCAGTCGTCATCTCAAACTACTTCGGTCAGCTGGTGTCATCTTGGAAAGACGGGAGCGCCAATGGAACTACTTTCGACTAAATTCAGAGCATGGGCAGCATGACCTGTTGCGACGAATCCTCGAACAAGTGGGCGTAGCAGACGTTCCTAATACAATAACGTGTTAATCGCAGTCCTCATACGACTGCTATCAAATGAAGAAATGAAGTGAATTAATTGACAGCATCACAATGGCTTGCGATCGGAATATTTCTGATCACCTTATTTTTGATCATCAAACAACCGAAAGGGCTCGGCATCGGGTACTCGGCGATCGGGATGGCGATTGTCGCACTTTTAACGGGCGTCGTCGAACTGGGAGACGTCGCGACCGTCTGGGGGATCATCTGGAACGCGACGTTCACCTTCATCGCCTTGATCGTCATCTCGTTGATCTTAGATGAGATCGGTTTCTTTGAATGGGCCGCGTTACATATGGCCCGAATCGCCCGCGGTGGCGGTCTGAAACTATTCATCTACATGACGTTACTCGGCGCCCTTGTCTCGGCCTTGTTCGCGAACGATGGGGCTGCCTTGATCCTGACACCCATCGTCCTCGCGATGGTCCGTCACTTGAAGTTACCGGATGCGGTCGTCCTGGCATATGTCTTCGCCTCCGGCTTCATCGCCGACACGGCAAGTCTTCCGTTCGTCATCTCGAACCTCGTCAACATCGTCTCGGCGGACTTCTTTCAAATCGGCTTTACAGAGTATGCGGCACGGATGGTCTTCGTCAACGTCTTTTCAGTCGCGGGAAGTCTACTCGTCTTGTATCTCTATTTCAAGAAGCAGATCCCGAAACTTTATGCTGTCGAGGATTTGGCGCAACCGACGTCTGCGATTAGAGATATGCGGATGTTCCGTGCTTCGTGGATCGTCCTTGGTTTGTTGCTCATCGGGTATTTCACGAGTGATGCAATCGGCATTCCGGTCAGTCTCGTTGCTGGCATCATCGCCGTCTTCTTCTTATTCCTGGCGCAAAAATCACCAAGCGTCCCGACGAAGAAGGTCCTTGCCGGTGCCCCGTGGGCGATCGTTTTCTTCTCCCTTGGTATGTATATCGTCGTCTACGGTCTACGTAATGCCGGACTGACGCAAGTCCTCGCAGAGTTAATCGAGTGGATGGCGACGAATCTCGCATCGGCGACGTTCGGGATGGGCTTCTTGGCCGCCCTGTTATCCTCAGTCATGAACAATATGCCGACTGTCATGATCAATGCTTTGTCAATCGAGCATACAGCAACCACGGGAGCGATTCGTGACGCCTTAATCTACGCGAATGTCATTGGTAGCGATCTCGGTCCAAAAATCACGCCGATCGGCAGTCTCGCGACATTATTGTGGCTCCATGTCTTGCGCTCGAAAGGAGTCCGGATTGGGTGGGGACAATATTTCAAAATCGGTACCGTCTTGACGATTCCGACGCTCGCCATCGCGTTGCTCGGGCTCTATATCAGCTTACTGCTCTATTAAAAGGAGGACGTTTCTATGACAAAACTACTTATCATCGGTTCGGTCGCTGCCGGCACATCGGTCGGGGCGAAGGCACGCCGCAATAGTGAAGACTTAGAGATCACGATCTACGACCGGGACGAGGACATCTCCTATTCCGGTTGTGGCATTCCCTATTTCGTCGGTGGTGAGATCGCTGAGCTCGATGAATTGACGCCACGCGATGCGGCGTTCTTCAAGAAACGTTACAACATCGACGTTAAGACGCGTCATAACGTCGAAGCGATCGATCATGAGACGAAGACAGCAACGATCCGTCATCTGGATACGGGTGAGACATTCACGGATACGTACGATACGCTCGTTTTCGCGACGGGTGCTTCAAGCATTATTCCGCCGCTACCGGGCGTCGATCTCGAAAACATTTTTCCGGTACGTAACATCCGCAATGCGGAAGCGATTCGTCGGTACGTCGACGCGCAAGCTCCAAAACGTGCTGTCATCGTCGGCGGCGGATTCATTGGACTCGAGATGGCGGAGCAGTTGACGTATCGCGGAATCGAAGTGACGCTCGTCGAACGATTGGCGCAAGTCATGCCACCGCTAGACGTTGATATGGCAAAACGCGTTAGTGACCATCTCGAAGCGAACGGCGTCATCTTGCGACTCGGTGAGTCCGTCGCTTCGTTCGAAGGGGAGAAAACGGCTCGTGCAGTCGTTCTTGCGAGTGGCGAGAGGATCGAGACGGATCTCGTCATCCTGTCAGTCGGTGTCAAACCAAACACGCAACTCGCACAAGAGATCGGCGTGACGATTGGACAGACCGGTGCGATCGCCGTCAATCGACAGATGCAAACGAACATCGAGGACGTTTATGCGGTCGGTGATGTCGCCGAGAGCTTCTCCGTCATCACCGGTCAACCACTGTACCGTCCGCTTGGTTCGACGGCAAACAAGATGGGACGAATCGCTGGGATGGTCATCACCGGTGAAACGATTGAACACCGGGGAATCCTTGGAACGGGTATTTTTAAAGCATTCGATTTGACGGTCGCCCAGACCGGAATGACTGAGAAAGAAGCACGCGACGCTGGGTATGACATTGAAGTATTGCACAACATCAAGCCCGATCGTCCTGAATATCTCGGCGGCAAAGAAATGGTCATCAAGGCGATCGCAGATCGGAGCGATGGTCGTGTCCTCGGTGCCCAAATCGTTGGTTCGCAAGGGGTCGATAAACGGATCGATGTCCTTGCGACCGCGATCAGCTTCAAAGCAAAAGCAGAAGACTTATTCCATCTTGATCTGGCTTATGCGCCGCCATTCTCGACGACGAAGGACCCCGTTCTTTATACCGGGATGGCCCTCGATAACGCGATCAAACGAACGGCCCGTCTGAAAACACCGAACGCTTTGATGGAAGAGGTCGCTGCGGGCAATGTCTTCCAAATCATCGATACGCGGTCACGCGCTCAGTTCGAGAAGAGTCATGTCGACGGGGCAATCCATATTCCGCTCGGTGAGTTACGTGAGCGGGCGCAGGAACTGGATCCGACGGTACCGACAATCGTTTACTGCAATAAAGGTGTCACAGGAAACGCGGCACAGAACGTCTTGAAGAATCTCGGGTTCAGGGACGTCTGTAACTTATCCGGTGGCAATCAAAACTATCAACACATCAAGTCTTGTCTCTGACGAGGAAAGTCTTCGCGAAGGCGGAGGCTTTTTTTGTTTACTTCGGATTAGAATCAGGAAAGGATTAAGGACGAGGAACATGTCAATTCAATAGGGGAGGATGAATGGATGGTACGCGCTTTATTTTTGAACTGTACTTTAAAAGCATCACAAGAACCATCGAACACGGAAGAGTTGATTCGTGACGTGATCGCGTACTGGGAGCATGAGGACGTCGATTCAGAAATCGTCCGTGTCGTCGATCATCAAGTCGCATTCGGTGTGACGGAAGATGAAGGAAACGGCGACGAGTGGCCGGCACTCTTCGACAAAGTCAAACAAGCAGATATCGTCGTCATCGGGACACCGCTGTGGCTCGGTGAAAAAAGTAGTGTCGCGACACAAGTCATCGAACGGTTATACGGGGGAAGTGGCTTGACGAACGACGTTGGACAAGCCATCTATTATAACAAGGTCGGTGGTGTCATCGTCACCGGCAACGAGGATGGGGCGAAACACGCGTCCGCGTCGATTTTATACGGTCTGTCGCACATCGGATTCACGATTCCCCCCAATGTCGATGCGTACTGGGTCGGTGAAGCGGGACCTGGACCGTCTTACATCGAAGCCGGACGTGACAATGACTTCACGAAACGGCATGCCCAGTTTTTAGCTGCCAATCTTTTGCATCTTGCTCGGCTATTGAAAGTGCATCCGATTCCAGCAGAAGGGAATGTGATGGAATGAAGAGAGGATATGTTACAGGATATGGTGTTGCGACCTTATTTGCGATGAGTTTAATGGTAGCAGGATGTGGGAACGACGAAACGGCGACGGACAAGGTCGAGGACGGATCTACAAACTCGAATACGACCGACAATACGATGAAAGATAAGGATGCGGTCACGAAAAATGCAGATACGGATTATGGATTCACCAGTTTATCGATTGAAGCGGACGTCAACGGGGATATGGACGCAATCGACATCAGCTATGACCGAGAGAATGACGGCACGGAAGCCGAATACCAGTATAAAGATGAAAACAAACGCGGGGACGCGGCGATGACGGAACTCGACGCGAAGTTCAAGAACTTAAAAGTAGATGCGGATACATCTGAGAAAGATGTCATCGCGGAAGTGGAGCGTGTATTTGCGATTCAAGATGCGTCCCGCCTCGAGGTAGAGATTGACTTCTCGGACGGAACAGAAAAAGAATATAAAAAATAAACGACGGGGCTGACTCACATGTCGTCCTCTAAAGATAAGGGTGGCAGAATGATGATCTGCCACCCTTATCTCGTAAAAAAAATGACGCGTCACACGCCACTCCTACAGGAAAAAGTGCATTATGCGCTGTCAGAGACGAACAAGACCCGCTTTCCTGCTTGAATGAAGCAAGAAAACTGACTTGTGTCTCGCCTGAGGAAAAGGCGTAAAAAGACGCGTCATTCTTTTTTGAGTCAGCCTCGTCGTTTTAGTGAATCGTCATATGAGCGAGGACCCCATAATGATCACTTGGTATGACGTGATGGGGCAGTCGTTCATGTCCGATCAATTGAACGCGTTGTAAGGTCACTGGTGCCGGTGAGCGTTGACACAGCAACCAATCGTACCGGGCAGGTGTCGTGATTCCGTCATTCTTTTTAGCATACGAATTCGTCATAGGATCAAGAGTCACAGGAGCAAGTTGACCGGTCCGCATGGCAAAACTGTCAGCGAGATCGACCCACTCCTTAAGCGTTGCTTGATGCAGAGAAGAATTTGGACAATCATTAAAGTCACCACCAAGGAACTCGACCGTCGCGTCATCTGTTTGTGAGGCAATCCATTCGTTGACGAATCGAAGTTGATCGAGTCGAATGTCTGAAGCACGCCAGTTGAAATGAATGTTCGTCACGGCAAATCGAACACCTTCAATCGAAAACGGAATCCGAATCGCACAGTGATGGTTGATGTTTGCTGTCGCTGCGGCACTCGCATCCGTTCGCTCAAACGGCAGTTTCGTTAAAATGGCAAGTCCTTCATCCGGTGAATCCATATAAGGATCCATCATCCAATAAGGATAACCGGTCGCCTCTGCGAGATGTTCGGCGATTGAGACGAACGGTTCATCCGGATGAAACGTCGACATCACTTCCTGCAGAAGAAGAACATCCGGTTGATGCTGATTGATTTCCGCACACAATGCCGCAAACCGTTCCTGACGCTTGTATGGATGATGCCAAATGTTATACGTCGCGATCGATAATGAGAAACTCATAATGCTAAGCCCATCAGGACAGTATCATAATAACAGCCGTCCGACAGCAACCGATCGTGGCGTAGTCGTCCTTCTTCTAGGAAACTGTGGCGCTGGTAGAGTCGGATCGCCCCGTGATTCGTCTCGACGACTTCGAGTTGGATTTTCAGAAGCGACTGCGTCTTCGCCCAAGCGATCATCCGGATCGTCAATTGGGTGCCGATTCCTTGTCCCCAATCCGAACGCAGGACACCTAAGCCGAACGATGCTTTATGAGCAAAGCGCTTTAATGCAAATCCACGACACCTGGCGTAAGCAATGAGTTGTTCCTCCCGTTCAACGACGAGGATTTGATCCGGAACCAATGAATTGTGTAACTGATCAACGAAATCGGTCGCCGTCATCACGTCCTCACCAGGCATCCGGTCGAAGTACTCCGTTTCCGCGTCGAGTGCTTGACGTAGTACAGCAAGTGCTTCAGCATCACTAAGACGAGCCGGACGAATGTGGTAACGTTGCGTATTAAATGAGTGGTGCGTCGTCTGCATATATTAACCTCCCATCTAGATAGAATATGCCATCATTGTGGCATTGTTGTCGGATTGTAATCGGTCACATGTATATGCTAGGGAAACGGTGTATCACGAAGAGGGTCAACTGACGGACCATCCGGAGTAGGCGCAAACTCAATAGTCCTTCGTCAAACGATGTTAGCGGCGAACGTGGACGATCCAAGCGGTCATATAGGTAAAGGTTCCAACCGATAGGACGAGCGCGATCGCATAAAACGGAAACGAAGGATACCGTTCAAGTAGTGGCTGTTCAAATAAAAAGGCAATCATCAGGATAGGAAGACTGATCAAAAAAGAAACGTACGCCGCGCGGGTCGCCTTACCAGTGATAAGGGCTTCTCGTTCGTCCGAGTCAGAGAATTCTGCTGTTGACGTCGACCATTTTGAAAATGACCGGGAGCGATCCGTTCGTGAGAGATAGCCAATGCATGAGACGACAATAGCGATGATGATCAGTGGCAGCATGATGCTGAGATCGAGCTCAAACGACAGACCGGTACCGGATACAGGATCATCTTGAAATAATTGAAGTTTGTCATGAATCGCACTGATGAGAGACGCAGCTAAAAAATAGAGACAACAATTTAAAACAGATTGGGTTATGACGCGGTTCATCAAGACTCCTCCTCTAATTGAAATAATTCCTCCACTGGTCGATCGAAGACGCGAGCAATTTGCATTGCGAGTAATAAGGATGGCGTATAGCTGCCTTTTTCAAGCGAGATGACGGTCTGGCGTGTCACGCCGATCCGTTCAGCGAACTGTTCTTGCGTCCACTTCTGTTGTTGGCGGTAAATCCGGACTTGATTCGTCAGCTTCATCCAGCGACCTCCTTTCCAGTTATCTGTATTGTAAAGTCTGTTTTACATTTTGTAAAGTAGACTTTACTTTTTAGATGAGAAAAAGCCAATGAATCAAGACGATCCATTGGCGTAGTCGTAAGCGATACATTCAAATTGGTTTATATTGCAATGGGAATGAAGCGAGCCATTCGCAAACATTACATGACGTGCGGCGTTACAATGATGGCTATGAGACATACGAACATCGTAATGACGTGATGTCGTCGTAAGGACAAGGGAAGCAAAACAAGCCCTGCGATCGTGACACCAGTAACGATCCATCCTAAAAGAAATTCCGTGTCATGGGAAGCGATCGGAATACTCAATAGATACGCTGTCGCGTGCGGAAAGTAGCCCAATACATCAAAAAGAATCCCGCTAAAAACACCAATCAATAGCAAACCGATCGCTAGCTGAAACCGTTTTTTTGATTTAATCATATAGATGCTCCTAATCTGTTTGTTTGACGCATGACTTCGTGATCGGTGCGTCTACCTTCTAGTCATTCGTCAAAATGAATCGAATTCCTGTCTGTTATCTTTCTCGGAACTTTATCAAAAATCCTTGCTTCTATGCACCAATCGGAATATTCAGATAATAATCGGGTATCATCATGAAAACACCATCGCCGATTCAGTGGAAAGGAGAAGAGAAGATGATGCCTGAACTGATACCGGATGACCGGGAGCTCGAACGAAGGATTCGAATCGTCCATCTGTTGCGAAAACTGGGTAAAACAGACGAAGCGATTGCAAGGTCCCTCTATGTACCGATCGAATGGGTCCAGTCGATTTATGAAGAAGACGACTGGCAACAAATGCAATCATCCTAAGGCAAGGGCGTCTCGTCCTTGTTTTTTCATCTGTTCTGTTAGACTTATCTAATAAACATGAAATCAGGATGTCAGAAATCAAAGACACATAACAACATGGTGCGTGATTTGAAAATTGGACAGGAGGAGACAAAAGATTCAACTATTGCACTATGATGTATTTACGACGACACCAGGAACCGGTAATCCAGCCGGAGTCGTCTTAAACGCCGATTCGCCGTCACGTCGATTTTCAACGGATGATTCCAGATCATCAATAATTTGCATCCGTTTTGACTGACTATCTTCAAGCATCGATTCACCACATCTGTTTCGATACATATGATGCGCAGGCGACTTTACACGGACGTCGCTTCTCAGCAACGGGATCAGGTAGCGTTGAAGATCCGGTAACAGGAACGGCGAGTGGTGTGATGGGTGTCTATTACCGAAAATTCATGAAGCCATCCGTCTCAGAAACGATGATCACCGTCGAGCAAGGACATGAGATAGGACGATCAGGTCAGGTGAGAATCCATGTCTCCGGTCAAGGACTTAATCACAACGACTGGAAGGTCGAGATGGACGGGAAAGCCGTCTTTGTTGGTGTTAAGAAAGTGGGAGAGGAAGAGGCAGATGTTGAAACACTTCATTTGGGATTTTGACGGCACCTTGTTCGATACCTATCCGGTGTTGATCGATGTTTTCGTGGACATGCTCGAGAGCGAGGGGCAATCGGTCGATCGAGAACGTGTCGCTGAGCTGATGGCGATCTCGGCAAAGACGATGTATGAGGCGTTTGCGGTGTCCGAAGCGTTCATTACGAACTACAAACAACAAAAGGCGACGATCGAGCGCGAACGGTCCGGTCCGTTTCCAGGAATTCATGAATTGCTTGAGACATTATCGGCAAGTGGTGCGACGCATCATATCGTCACCCATCGCGGAACATCCATTCATGCGTTGCTTGCAAAACACGAATTGACGCATCATTTTCAAGACATCCTGACTGCAGAACATGGCTTCGTCCGTAAGCCGGATCCGGAAGCTGTCACGTACTTGATTCATCGGCATCAGATGGCTCTAGACGAGACGATCATGATCGGGGACCGGGAACTCGACGTCTTAGCGGGACATCGTGCGGGTATTGCTACATGTCTGATCAACGAACGAACAAATGAGACGGTTGCGACCTATACGGTACCGACGCCTGAACAATTACACGAACGATTACTGACATAACGACAGCCCCGCTTCCAGTGATGGGAACGGGGCTGTTTTTTTAAGAAGACAAACGATCCGATTCAGTTACTTCAGTACGTGGTGCATGCCAGAAGTATGTCAGTAAAATACCGACCGCAAGCATCATCGTCGCGAAATAAAACGGATAGTTAAGGTTGACGTCAAACAATAATCCGCCGACGATCGGTCCGAGAATATTCCCGATACTCGTAAACATCGAGTTCATTCCACCGACAAAACCTTGTTCATCCCCGGCAATCTTCGAAAGATAGGTCGTGACGGCAGGTCTCATCAAATCAAAGCCAACGAAGACGACCATCGTCACGAGAATGATCGAGACATAGTTCGTCACGAACGTCATCAAGACGACGAGCAACGTCGAACCGATCAAACTGTAACGGATCAAGCGAATCTCACCGAACCAACGTGTCAAACGATCGAACAGCCCGACTTGGACGATGACACCGACAATCGCACCAAGGGAGATCGCAAGCGCGATATCTTTTGCCGTGAAACCGAACTTCCGGTCAACGAACAGCGCGAACAAGGACTCGAACGAGGCGAGGCCGAACGACGAGATCAATAGGACTAGGAAAGCGATGAAATAGAGCGGACTAAATACTTTCCGAAAACCCGTCTGTTGTTTGATGGTCGTCGCCTCATAATGACGGTTAGGTTCCTTGAGCGTAAAGATAGATAACACCATTGCCGTCAGACCGAACGCGGCAGCAAAGAAGAACGGCGTCCGCGTGCCGAGGTCAGCAAGAAACCCGCCGATCCCGGGTCCAATGATGAAACCGGTCGAGATGGCGGCAGACATATAGCCAAGCGCTTTCGGACGGGTTTCGTTCGTCGTGATGTCAGCGATGAAAGCGGTGACAGCTGGCATGATGAAGGCCGCACTGACACCACCGAGAATCCGCGACGCGAACAGGACTTCGACCTGTTGACCGAGACCGAACAAGAGCTCAGACATGCTAAAGATGAATAAACCGATGATGATCATTGGCTTGCGTCCGTACTTATCGACGGCACGTCCTGCAAGCGGGGACAGAATCAATTGCGCGAAGGCGAAGGCAGATACCATGTAACCAACCGTCGCCCCGGAGATGCTTAACTCATTCATGATCGTCGGTGTGACAGGAATGACAAGTCCGATTCCGAGAAAAGCGATGAATAAGTTGAGCAGGAGTGTACTTAAAATCAATGTATTGTTTTGCATAGGTCACCTCAATTGTTTGGAATCGTTTTCGACATGCCACGCCAGACGATTGGCCAGATGGCTTGCTGTCTAGCATGAAAGGCGTCGACGCCGTTATAGACAAGTTCTGTCAGCGTACCTTCAGCGACCGTCAAATAAGCAAGCGCTGCACTTTTGTAGTCCGTCGAATAGAGAATCTGTTCCGTTCGGTCACGTTCGCGTAACAGACGCGTCAATAAATCATGCAGTGAATCGAAGAATGGGTTGAAGCGATCGGTCATCTCTTGTTCGAGTTTTTCTGGTGGAAAATAGGCTGCCCGAAGGATGAATCGCATCAGGACATCATCCTGCTGCTCTAATATGAACCAATCGAAGAAGCCGTGCAAGGATTGCTCGAGCGGTTGCTGTCGTGTTTTTGTGAAATACGTAGCGAAACGACGCTTTTGTTCCTGCAAGGCATATGTCGTCGCTTGCAGAAAGAGGTCGTCTTTGCCTTTATAATGCGCGTAGATGGACGGTTTTTTGATACCGACTTCTGTTGCGATCTCTTGTAGCGATGCTCCTTCATAGCCGTGCGCTGCAAAATGATGGATGCTCGTCTGTAATAATTGTTGTGCTTTCAGATAAATCACCTTCCTAACGGTCGTTAGGTAATACTGTAACAGGAAATTTCATGGGCAGTCAATGAGAGTGTCTTACCACACAAAAAAACTGACTCTGCCATGGCGGAATCAGTTTTATAAGGAATCATTATTTATTCATGACACGACCGCGTGTTGCGACGCGTGAACCGACAATCCCAGCGAACGACGTGAAGATCAGAGTCAGAAGGAGACCTACGAACGACCAGATCGAAACTTTCGATGCCGTTTGTGTCGCTTGTTCCGTTTGCTGACGAACATCTTGAACCGTTTTCTTCAAGTCAGCTGATCTCTCGTCAAATGTTTGTTTCGCATTATTGATTTGATGCGTTGTTTCTTTTGTTGCCGTGTTTAAACCATCGACAATGTTTTGCGTCGCTTTATCTGCCTCGGCGCCTGTAAGATCCGTGTTCTTCGCAACTGCGTCAGCGATTTTCTTTTCATCGAGTTCCTTCGTATCGATATCTGAGACGTTTTTCGTAACGGAGTCGAACCCTTTCGTCGCAGCGTCTTTTGCAGTCGACGCGACAGACTCGATGCCGCTACCGGCATCTCCACCGACTGTTCCGAGTAATGAACCGACCGATTGTAACGTATTGACGGTCGTAAACGACAAGAGAGCGAACAAGAGGATGACGCTCGTCGACCAAGTCAAAAATCCGTGAATGAGACCGGGTCGAGCTGACGTCACACCAGGAACGAATCCGGCAACGAATAACGAAATGAGCAATGACAGAATCGCCCAGATGATCAAGCCTGTTCCGACGCCATCGAACGGGTTATACGACGTGACGTCCGTGACGCCGAGACCGATCGCCGATCCAATCAGACTGAAAAGAATCAATAAAGATAAGAATGATACCACACCGGCAAAAATTGAACTCCATGAAATGTTACGACCCGCATCGTCCGCTTCCGCTCGGAAGTGGGATGAAAAGCCTTTATTTGTTTTTTTCCGTAATCAGCACTACCTCTCCCAAATTAATCTTTCAAGTTTGAGATGTTCATGAATAGCATAGCTTCACCACAAGTTTCTTACGCGCATAGCTCTTTTATATCCGGGAAGTCACAATGAAAAACCTAGTATTACAGTTACATGATTAATGATCGTATGAACTTTAAAATGTCCGAAATATTCCAACATGCAATTACCATGACATGTAGAAAGAGACTAACGTATCCCTTTAAAGGTCAATCAACGGTGACGATATAAGAGGTGAAATGAAATTAAAACAAGGAGATGAGTATATGAATTGGTTTAAGAAATCACCTTCACCTTCCTTTGACGCGCTCATTGAAGTCGAACGCACTCATGTCATATTGAATGTTCCAGCATCCTTACATGAACAATTACGTCTAATCGGTCTACACGCCATCGATTTACAAATTGCACGAGTCATCCGCGAGGATGTTTCCCGTTGGATGCCGAGCATGGTCGATGCGTTCTACGAGGAGTTAATCCGGGTTCCGTCTCTCCGTCAGTTGATTGAAAAACATTCGAAACTTGAACGGTTGAAAGGCACCCTCGCTCGGCACATCTTACAAATGTTCGATGGTCAGGTGACAATGGACTACATCGAAGCCCGGCGCCGGATTGCTGAACGGCATGTTCGGATCGGTTTGCACAATAAATGGTACATCGCTGCCTTCCAGAAAGTCTGGAACGTTCTCAGTGAGAAGATTGACGACAGTGCTTGGCCGGAAGCAGAGCGTGTCCGAATCATGCGGGCAGCGGGAAAACTATTCAACCTCGAACAACAGATCGTCATGACGATGTATGAGGATCAAATCGATGAAGAACGCCAAGCGATCGCGACAGCAAAACATCACGTCGGGGATGGCGTTCAAAAATCGACCGAGGAACTCGCTGCGATGAGTGAGGAGTCGTCAGCAAACTTCCAAGAGATTGAACGGCACGCCAAACACGTCTCAACGACGACAAACGCGATTTCGATCCAGTTGACGGAAGCGGTCAGTGAAGCAGAAGCGGGCGTCGTCCTGGTTGAAGAAGAGACACGGCGCTTTGAGCATGTCGTTGCAGATTTATCACGGACGACCGAACAAGTCGCTGAACTGTCTCGTCTGTCGCAGGAAATCGAACGGATCGCTGGGATGGTGACGACGATTTCTGATCAGACGAATCTACTCAGTTTGAACGCCTCAATCGAAGCGGCACGTGCCGGGGAGATGGGACGCGGGTTCACCGTCGTTGCGCAAGAAATTCGGAAGCTTGCCGAAGAGAGTAAACAGTCGGCAACAGAGACGTCGCGGATCGCCAAAGAGATTACGCAAAAGATGCTCGTCGTCTCAGAGCGGATGGGAACGACGGAGACAGCGGTCGTCCGGACGACGACAGAGATGCAACAAGTCGTCCGTGCCTTTTCAAGGATTTCGGAACAGACCGACAATGTCTCGCGGCAAATTCATGAACTATCGACTGATACGAAGGATATCGCCGGCACGATCGAAGGCATGCGTAAGATTGCAGAAGCGATTGCTGAGACAGCGGATGATTTACAAGAAGTCGCCGCGACCCTCTGATTTAGTCCTCCTTTCCATGTGAAAGGAGGACTTTTTTGACGTTTTATGGAAAAATAGAGTTGGAGGTGTGGAAGGTTCATGGTGCAGAGTCTATTATTGATTGTTTAATGCTTTTTCGCTTTGATCGGACATTACCTGACGACAGGGGAACTCGCTCCACGTGAGGTGTACGGATTACTTGGTTTAACCGTCGTCGCTTTCTTGAACGGTAGAGTCGAATGGTGGCAAATCCGGTGTGATTTGCGTTATCGTAGACGAGAGGCAGAGGTGTCCGTTCGCTTAGCGGACCGGGCGACGCAAAAGACGAATACGGTTTTCTCGCGCATGAACAATGGCTGACGTTCTCACGACGTTATGCCACGTGGTGGCAGGCGATCCTTGTGCGCTTCAAGAAGTTTGAATCGTTTTTCCTCGATGTAACGTTCGACGGAGAAGGAACCCGTCTTCAAATTAAAGAAACGAGAACGGAATGGCTTCGCAATACGACACATTTCGTGATTCGTAAAGATGGACGTGACGTCGGTACAATCCGTACCGATCCGGCACTTCGTCAGCAATTGCGGCTACAAGAAGTCTTACTCGTCTCGTATGCCGGTCAGGAGTATCAGATTCGTTCCTCGACAGTCACGAGAAAGATCGGTGTTCATCAGAACGGGGACTGCATTGCGACGAGTTCACGACACGGGGCGCAACTTCACTTTGATTGTGAGACGAATATACGTCTATTAGCTGTCGCAAGCATGATCGTCTTTCGACTTGTTTATTCATAATTATTTTATTTCAAATACCTTTATTATAACAAAAATAAAATGAAGCAGTTTCAAAGGAGTACGGCGTTACATACTAAAATACTCTTATTACGAAAAATCCAACTGGCTGATACGGAAGCGATGTTTAGAACGGATTGTGGAACAATGGAAATGGTAGCGATGCATTAGCTGCAGTCCTTGCCTTTGGTTTTCAAGAAATGCTCCTTTATAAGGTTTCAGTCGCCCATAATATCGATAAAGCTCCAGGAGGAATCATGCAGAAGGTCGGTATGATTCAAGAAGGACTGTATGGGTGATGATTCGCAATGCGACTGGAAAATATAAGGATTGTGCAATCGATGGGCTGCTTCGTGAAACATATGATCTAAAAAAGAACGAATAACGAAAGAGGTGTGATACGTTGCAAGAAATGACACTGTATCGGAATTTTAACGAACTGGCAGATGATGTATTGGAATTAGCGAAAGAGATTCTACCTGACCAATTGTTGTATTTAACGACGATCGAAGAAAACCAACAGATGATTTTACGACTCTCAAATGATCATCAACGAATCGAGATTCGAGCAGGACAAGTGTTCGAGATGGAAAAGACACTTTGTCGTCACATCAATTTCGAAAAGAACGAACCCATCTGGTATGAGTCCATCAGCGATGACGAGCGCTTAGAAGATATGCAGGACGCATTAAAAGCGTTACAGATCGAGTCCTATCTCGGGATTCCGATCAGCTTAACGAATGGTCAACCCTTTGGTACGTTGTGCGCTGTCCATTATGAAGCAAGTCAATTCGAAGAGAAGAGCATTCAACTTCTCCAACGGATCGCGAAACTATTTTCGTATTACCTTGAGCTCGAACAGTTTGCTTGGAAGGACACGCTAACACAATTGTATAACCGACGTTATTTGATGAGACAGTGGGAAACGGAACAGCAACATTCCGGTGCGCTGTTTTATCTTGATCTTGACGGATTCAAGCAAGTGAACGACGTGTATGGGCATGAGACCGGCGACAAAGTCTTGATCGACGTCGCGAAACGACTACAGGATAGTACACGTTCTTATGAAGACGCGTTTTCTGTCCGGATCGGGGGAGACGAGTTCTTGATTCGTTTCACCCATCAGAAGACGAAAAAGGAGTACGAACGAATTGCGCAGCAGCTCCTTCAGAAACTTGGACCATGGCAGACGCCATACGCTGTCTCGACCAGCATCGGGATCGTGCTATTTGATGATGAAACCATTAAGCTAAAAACGATCATTCAACAGGCAGACCGTGCGTTATATGCCGCAAAAAAAGACGGTAAGAATACGTTTCGTTTTGCGGATGCTGTCTCACATCGCGTCCAATAATCAACGAAAAAACGCGATGTTTCCTCACAAGGAGGAGCATCGCGTTTTCAATTAACCGGTCTTTCGAATCGATTCGAACAAGCGTCCCTTATAGACATCAGCGATCGTATTGAGGAACGTCTCGCTCAGTTTTTTCGGGAAGAACGGTTTTGCATAGACATACTGGTAGGCTTTCTTCAAATCATCCCATTGTGTACACGGTTCGGTTTGACGGAACCTTGCGACATCGATGATCCGTGCTCCATTTGCCGTTAACAAAATATTGCGTAGATGAATATCTGATGGATTAAGACCTACGGCACGTGCCTCTGCTAGCGCTGCATCGACAGTCGTTAAGACGGATTCTGGAATATAGGTCCCGCTGACGAGGCATTCGAATAACGTTTGTCCTTCGATGTATTCGAGCACAAGGTAATCGGGTCCATATTCGAACATCCTCGCATACGTCGAAAACGTCGTCAGTTGTTCATAAATGCCACCTTCTAACTCAGCGAGAGGACGAAATGACGGATAGAACTTCTTGATGACGCGGTCGGTGCCACGAACCCGGAATACATAGGCGCTACGACCGGTGCCGATCCAGTCGAGCTCTTTTGGGAGATGTTCGATCGTACAGACCGGTCCCGTTTCTTTCAACTGAATCAACTCGGCTATCTCAGCGTCTGTCTTCACTGTTGCCACTTCCTTTCGCTCTGCTTGATCGTATGGTCATTATACGCTTATCTGACGGGAAAAGTTTCAAAAATCATTCGTGTGTGAAAGTTTTGAACATTTTGTGATATGCTAAAAATGCTACACTGTTACATACTTCAAGGGGGTCTATAATCATGTCAACGACACAACAATGGCGCGACCATTTTGATGGTCTTCGCGCATACGAAGAAGCCGTCGCATTACTATACTGGGATATGCGGACATATATGCCGGATCAAGGTGCAGCGAATCGTTCCGCTTCGATCGGATTCCTCTCAACAGAGAGCTTCCGTCGCCGGACAGGGAAAACGTACCAACAATTACTGGCAGCGATGGAGCAAGAGACGCTGAAGGGCATCGAAGCGATCTCGTTCGCGAAAGCAAAAGAAGCATTCGATCGCGACTCGAAGATTCCAGAAGCCGAGTATCAAACGTTCATCACGTTGATTTCGGAAGCCGAGAGTGTCTGGGAAAAGGCGAAGGACGCGAATGATTGGTCGATGTTTGAACCATATCTCGAGAAAATCGTCGCGATGGAACGCCAGTTCGTCGAGTATTGGGGTTATGATGTGCACCCGTATGACGCGCTCCTGCATGACTATGAGCCAGGGATGACGGTCGCAACACTCGATCCATTATTTGCGGAACTCCGTCAAGCAATCATTGGTTTGCTCAGTCAACTCGAAGGAAAAGACTTCCCGACGCTTGATTGGTCAGCGGACCGCGAGACACAGATCGCCTTGAATCAAGAATGGCTCCGTGATATCGGTTATGACTTCACGTCCGGTCGATTGGATGAGACGGTTCACCCGTTCCAAACGACGATCAACCGGAAGGATGCGCGGATCACGACGAAATATGATGAGAACGACTACCGGAACTCCGTCTTCGGCACGATGCATGAAGCCGGGCACGCGACGTATGAGCAAGGTATCGAACCGGAACTCGATTCACTTGGTCTCGGTGAAGGTGCTTCGATGGGGATCCACGAATCACAATCACTGTTCTTCGAGAATTTCATCGGACGTAATCAAGGCTTCTTATCAGCACGTTATCATGGTCTACAACAAGCAATCCCGTCGCTTGCTGATGTCCCATTTGAACGCTTCTATGCAGCGGTCAACGAAGTCAAGCCGTCACTCATTCGGATCGAAGCCGATGAATTGACATATGCCCTTCATATCATCATTCGGTATGAGCTTGAAAAGCGCCTGATGACGAAAGAACTCGAAGTGAAGGATCTCCCGCAAGAATGGAACCGTCTCTATAAAGAGTATCTCGGCGTCGATGTCCCGAGTGACGATAAAGGGGTCTTACAAGACGTCCACTGGTCAGGTGGATCGTTCGGTTATTTCCCAAGTTACGCGCTCGGTCTCGTCTACGCGGCACAATTGAACGAAGCGCTTCGTCGTGACGTCGAAAACGTCGATGGTCTGATTGCAGCTGGTACACTCGCACCGATCAAAAGCTGGCTGAAGGAAAACATTCACCGTCACGGGAAATCGAAGACACCGGCTGAACTGATCGAAGCAGCAACGGGTCAATCGATCTCGGTCGCACCCCTCGTCAACTACTTGACGAAGAAATACACGCGTGTCGTCGAGGCACTCTGATGTTATGGTTTGCACACCGCGGTGTCAGTGACCGTTTTCCTGAGAACACGCTCGAAGCAATCGCCGCTGCGATCGAAGACGACGTCGATGGTGTCGAGTTCGATGTCCATTTCTCAAAGGATGGTGTTGGTGTCATCATTCATGACGAGACTGTCAACCGGACGACGAACGGGACAGGGCGTGTGATCGACATGACGGTCGCTGAACTGCAAGCACTCGATGCCGGAGCACGTTTCAAAGGAGAAGCGATCAAGACGAAGATTCCGACGCTTGACGAAGTACTCGCAATCCTCGCACCAGCGACACTGCGGCTCAACATCGAGCTGAAGACGGATACGATTCGCTATGATGGCATTGAGGCGTATGTCCTCGAGCGTTGCGCGGCGCACGGCATTGCGACGGATCGGTTGTTGTTCAGTTCGTTCAACCATTATTCGGTTGCTCTGATTCGCAAGCTTGACCCGAGCGTCGAGACGGCGATTCTGTATCCCTATCCGATCTATCATCCGGAAGAACAAGCCCTCCGGATCGGTGCGACGGGGATTCATCCCGATTACCGACGCGTGACGGAGGCGGATGTCGCGTTCGCTCACGCAAAAGACGTCACGGTTCGGGTCTATACCCCGAAGACGATCGCCGATGTCCATCAGATGCAAACGATCGGTGTTGACGCCGTCATCGTCAATGATCCAAAAGGAATGCGCGACACACTCGAAGGATGAGGAGGGGAAGGGATGCGCAAGGAATACGTATTCGTCATCAGTTTGTCGCTCGTCGCCTTATTCGTCGGTCTCCAGCTTGGCTTTGCCCGCTTGCCGGAACCAAAACCGAAGCAAGTGACGACGACACCGATGCGTCCTGCGGATTATGAGGCAGGACTTGCATCAGCGAAACGTGAATTGAAGCAGATTCAGCGCTTCACCTTGAAAAGCACCCTTCCTGCTAATGGAACGACGGTGACTTGGATCTATGAGACCCCATCCGATGAACGGATTGCGGTCGATTGGTACTATGTTGAGAGTTACCCGGAAGCCCAAGTCCAGATGACACGTAATGAGACGTCCCGGATCATCTCGTATGAACGCTACTTGATCGTCATCCGACCAATATACGGGACGGTCGTTGATAGTGAACTAGAACAGTTCGCGCTCCGCTTTACAGGTTATTTCACGACACAACAATAGGGGGAAAACGATGTCAGGTAAAATCATTCTCTTGATTGGTGGATCGGGCAGCGGAAAGTCTTCCCTAATCAAACGTCTGCGGACGGAATACGCACACGTCCGGTTCATCCCGTCAGTGACGACACGACCGAAACGTCCGACGGAAATTGATGGAGCAAGCTATCACTTCGTCGACGTCAAGACGTTCCAGCAACTGATCCAAGAGGACGGGTTCATCGAATACGCCCATGTTCACCGCGCGTGGTACGGAACACCACGGCAAGCGTATGTCGATGTCCTCGAGCAGGATCAAATCGTCATCAAGGACATCGATCCAAAAGGAGCAGCAAACTTTAAACGTCTGTTTGGTGACCAAGTCATCACGATCTTCGTCTCGGTCCCACCCGATTTGATGAAGGAGCGATTGTTGATGCGCGGTGATACACCGGAGTTCGAAGCGCGACTCGTCGATTACGAGGAAGCGTGGAAAGACCGCGATCACTACGATTATATGATCGAAAACATCGATTTCGAAACGGCGTATGCCGATCTGCTTGAGATCATTGCCAGCTATATCCCACAGGCATGACGAAGAGGACGCAAGTAAGCGTCCTCTTTTTGTCTTCAGAAAGGAGTCTTCATGCTACCAGATCATCCATTACTGACCGATATCGATAGCGTTAGACGGCTTGCCGGACGCTCGCACCAAGCTGTCTGGTTCGTCAAGACAACAACAGCACACTACATCGTCAAGGTCGTGACGGACCCATTAAGTCGTCAGTTTGAACGAGAGGCGGCTTTAATGGTCCCAGAACAAAAGGGAATTTCTCACGCCTTACCGCTAGCGACCGGACGGACTGCGACGACCGCGTACGGCATTTATCCATACCTACCCGGACGAACCGTTCGGAGCGTGCTTCTCGAGTCACCAGAATTAGCTCCTCGACTCGGTCAGGAGACAGGGCGAGCGTTGAGAAGCATTCATGACGTGATAGCACCGAGCGGGACGGCGGCATGGAAAGAACGTTGTCAGGCGAAACATGACCGCTATCGCGCAGCAGTTAATGGGTTGCTTGAGCCAGAGTGGATCGAGCGACTCGATCGGTTCATCCTTCTAAGGCTTTCACTTTTAGCTGAGCGTCCGAATCAACTGCAACATGACGATGTCCATCTCGATAATCTTCTTGTTGAGAATGGACATCTCTGTGCCTTCCTCGATTACGGGAACCATGATTACGGCGATCCGTGGCATGACTTCGTCAAATGTGGATTGTTTCAAGTCGAGACGAGTCCCGTCTTTGCCCGTCACATGATCGATGGATACTTCGAGAGCAAAGTACCGTCTAACTTTTGGCAGATCTACAGCCTCTATATGGCGATGGTCGTTTTCTCGTCTCTCGTCTGGGCAAAACGGTTCGATGTAGACGGATTGGAGGCAATGCAACGACGTGTTCAGCGGATCATCCGAGACCACGATGGATTTCAGTGTGAAACACCGCTTTGGTATGAGAGGCAAAATCATGACTAAAAAAATGGATTCGTTTCTCACTTGAAGAGAAACGAATCCATTATTTTTTGAGTGGACCTTTAAATGAAAAGGGAGATTACCATTCGAATCCTTCTTCACTATACTTGCCGTTCGAATTGAAGAACCGTTCTTCTGTTTTACCGTTTACCGTATTCGTATAAATCACGTAGACGTCGAGATGATCGTTTTGATCCGCCATCTTCTTAGCGGCTTTCTTAGCATCCGCTTCAGTCGTATAGGTTTCTGACTTACTTGCCTTACCGTGTTTTTCTTGCCCTTGTTCTTCATAACCTTCTACTGTCCATACTTTTTTTGATGACATCATTAACTTCCTTTCCTGCCAAAAGCGAGTCCGCTTGGCTGTTACATTATGCTGTGCGAACCAATCTATCGTCAACTGTTGCTTTATTCCGTAACGATCTCGTCCAAATGATCGGCATAATAACGAAGTGCCCGGTTAAATGTCTGAATCGAGGCGTCCGACGACGTCGCAGCAAGACTCTTGAGTAACCGACCGACAGCCTGATTGACTTGACCGAGGTTGTACTCCGTCATCGCGAGGAATGCTTGTAAGGCGTGGGCGTCTGGAAATTCAAGCAACGCGCTTCGGAAAACGCTTGATGCTTGTTTGAACTGACCGATGACGCGGTATGTACTGCCGAGCCCGATATAAGCTTGCAAGCGGTCCTCACCAGCAAGACCGAGCGCAAGTGCTTGTTCATAGTAGGGGACAGCAGCCTGTTCCTCACCAAGACTATCATGACACCAGGCCATCTGATAGAGGACCGCCGGATCGTTAGGGGCTGTTTCGACATACTGACGGACGAGTTCCTTTGCTGCTTCATACTGTCCCGTCTTTCGTAAGTGTTGCACTGATTCGAAATCAAACATCGTGTTTCCTCCTAATCGATTACTAAAAAACGGATCCGATCGCTTTTGACCGGATCCGTTCCATCGAACAGCTTAGACTGTTTTTTCAAGCTTCGTTAAGAGCGAGCGGAACAACTCCAGTTCCTGATCCGAGAAGTCCTCAAAGACGTCTGCAAGGTAATCCATCTTCATCGACTCGAGTTTTTCGTAAAGCTCAATGCCTTTCGGTGTTGCCCGCAGTTCGACGACGCGACGATCGAGCTCGCTTCGCTCACGTGAGATCAACTCTTTTTTCGTCAATTCGTCTGCCAGAGCCGTAATCATGCTTGCTGAAAATTGGAACTCTTGCGAGAGCGCTGAAGCAATTTGGGGACTGTTCGCACAAAGTGATTTTAAGATGAAGAACTCGTTACGTGTCAAGTAAGTCGTAAACATGCTACGCACGTCCTTTTTGATCGCGCGGTAGTTCATCCGTAATCCTTTTTCCGTATCAACGATCAACTGATCGCGTTGTGCTACTTCTAGTGTAGTTGCCATGTATCCTTCACTCTTTCTATACCGTAGTTTCTTTCACTCGTGATTTAGTATAGTGAAAAATTTTAGTTTAATCAATATTTTTCTCTTGAATCATCTGACTCGACGACACGGGCGACTTGGGCGACGATTTCTTCGACGTTGCGTAACTCCGGATAGAAACGGCGGAAGAAGTAGTCAATGCGGTGCGTATCTTCACCAGCGATCGTCAATGCCATACAGATATAGGCGATCCCGATTCCTTGACGAGGCAGGAATGGATTCGGCATGACCTTTGCACAACGTAAGGCGAGCGGACTATGTGTCGAGACCGCTTCAATCAGTTCACCGTACGTCCGGATATCGACGTAATGGAACATTCGGATCAGTTCGTTGATCAACTGTTGATCGGAATCGAGCATCATTTGTGACGTGACGAGACGTTTGTCGAGTTCGCTGATGACGGGGGAGTGATCGATGAAGTAATTCAAGTTATCTGCCGTGATCCGGACTTGATGCGGATCAGACAAGATTTGTTGGACCGTCTCGTCTTCAAATTGTTTCAACTGTTTCTTGATGTTGACGAACTCCTGATCGGCGATCTCGAGTAATCCTGCCACCCGACTGAAGCTACGCCGGACTTCTGCCGGGACACTGTTCGGATTTTTATATCCGAGATCATGCTCGATCTCGGCCCACGCATGTTGGAGGATCGAGCGGATCTGAATCTCTGCCGTGTAGTCCTTGAAACGTCCATACTCGCTCAAGGCAAGCCGCTGTTCACTGAGTGACGCGACGAAGTGGACCGAGAGGTAACCAAATTCCGTCGTATCAAGCAAGGTCGACTTATCGACCGATTGATCACGATCGATCGCGAACTCATTCTCGATGATGCGCGCCGCTTCCCGAACGTCATCATGGAAATAGGTGACGATCCGGATCCCGGTCAAGTCATGGACGTCCTTGAGCGAACGGTATTTATTCGGTTGTCGTAAGACCTTTTGATACAGGCTCTCGGAGTCTTTCGTCCGGGCGACGATTGAGTGGTACTTGATACCTGCCGCGTCTAACAGCTCGGACAGAAGCATCTTCAACTTGTCGGCATAGGCATCATATTCTTCCTTATCATTGACGTATTCGAGCATCATCGTATTTAAATCTTGTGATTGCACCGTTTTGCACCTTCCTCATCCTGTAGTCATCTAGCCATATTGTAGCACTCTGCTTTACTAAACGCACAAGAAAACCCTGTTTGAAGCAATACGATTCGTGGGAAAAAGACAAGTAGTACGTGTTCAGGAGGAGATTGAAAATGGAAATAGTGGATGCCCGTGCTTTACCTGCCGATCATATGGATGTCTTGCATGTCACACCGTCGTCGATCTATTTTCGACGTCGCCTCGATGACGCCCGTTACCACATCAGCCGGTATGATCTTGAAGATCAAGAACAAGTCGATCTGACGCAGCAGGCTTTGACGGATCACGGACCAACTCGTCCGTTTGTTCGTCATGGAAAGGTCTATTGTCTGAATGAACATACGCAAGAGCAAGGCGGGGAGACGGAAGTGCTCGTCCTCGATCTCTTGTCCGGGAAACGCGAGCAGATTGCGTCGTTTTACGTGGAAGGGGATTTGACGCTCTACTGGGTGCTCAATGACAACTATCTCGTATTCTTGCAGACGACGGATACGACGTCCGCGTTTTTGTATGACGTCAAGGACGAATCACGGCAGACGATTCGCGATCCACGGCTCTACGGGATGACGGAGAATTACCGGGAACTCTATTTCTTTCTCGTCACGCTCGAAGACAAGGAGTACATCGTCTGTAACGCTCGGCTCGATGAGTTCTCGTTCTATGACGCCCTTGAAAGTGGTGTCATCTCACCAGAAGATCCGATTGATCACTCCGAAAGTCTGTTGATCGCACCACTTTCGACCTTGATTGAGGAGATTGAACAAGGTGTCGAACATTTATCGTTTGCGACACTATTGAAATTAGATGGGGAAGGGGATACCGTCCAATATCTCGGGGAACAAGAAGGGCATCTTATCTTCAGTGCCTATACCGATCGTCTGAACGAAGAAATCTTTTACCGGATCGATACGGAAGCGAGTGTCGAAGAGGTCGCCCGGATCCAGTGGAGTGACTATGAACCGCTCGATTTCACTTACGATGACGTTGAGTCGACGATCTTCATCGTTAATGACCGTTCCGAGCACCATCATGAAGTAATCAACTTACGCAACGGTGCCCGATTCCTTGATAAAGAACCGTTCGAACGTGTCTTACGCGGACGTTTCTATCTACACGAAGCGGTTGGAGACAACGCGGAACCAATGGTCACCGTCTATGATGCAGAACACAATGAACGCTATCGGTTCGAGGATGCCTATTATGTCACTGTGTCCGGGGAACTTGTCATCTTATCAGTCCATCAACTTTAAAAAAGGGCGGTTGTTCTTTTCATGAGAGCAACCGTTTATCATCTAAAATGAAATTATTTCAATTACCGAATTTATAACAAAAAATAAAAACCAGCTGAGAGTAAACCTCAGACTGGCTAGAAATGCTACACTTATTCTGCGTCAGTCGTACGTGTGTAGACGTCAACTTGGATATTTCCAGCAGTTGCACGCGAGTAAGGGCAGACCGTATGCGCGACTTTTGCAAGTTCAGCCGCAGCTTCTTCTGAGATCCCGCGGACGAGAACATCGAGTTCGACTGAAAGCATGAATCCGTCAGCTGCTTCGTTTAACGTTACGTGTGCTGTGACTTCACTGCCATCGTGTTTGATCCCTTGTTTGCGAGCGACCATGTTCAAGGCAGAGTCGAAGCAAGCAGAATATCCTGCAGCAAAGAGTTGTTCTGGGTTCGTTGCTTGTTTTTTCGATCCTGGTACTGGCATTGCGAGGGCGACGTCAAGGATTCCGTCCTCCGATACGACGCGTCCGTCGCGACCTCCGACAGCTGTTGCAGATGATGTGAACATTGGTTTCATGTGTGTAACTCCCTTTCGTTGTTAGATTCAAATAAGTAGCTTACAATTAGATTGTATACAATTTAAATCGAAATGCAAATCGTTTGCTCACGATAGGAGGAATTTTTTATGAACCCGTTAGCTTTAGATGAACAACTCTGTTTTCCGTTTTATGCGATTTCGCGTGAGATCACGCGTCGTTATCGTCCGTTACTTGAACCCCTCGGTCTGACGTATCCACAATATCTCGTCATGCTCGTCGTCTGGGAGGAGGAGGGACAATCGCTTAAAGCCATCGGCGAACGGCTCCATCTTGACTCCGGTACGTTGACGCCGTTACTCAAGAAACTCGAAGCAGCAGATTTGTTGCGACGCGTCCGTAAGCCGGAAGACGAACGACACATCCAGATTTTTTTGACAGATGCCGGTCGTGCGTTACGGAAACAAGCAGAGACCGTTCCACTTGATCTCGTCCAAACACTCGACGTCGATGAAGAAGACTTACGCGTCGTCAAAGCGGCACTGAATCGTCTCGTCATGAAAATGAGCGACCCGGATTAACCGGATCGCTCATTGTCTTATTTACGGCGGAAGCCTTCTTCTTCAAGATAGTTCGCTGCTTCCTTATACGAGTTGAATGCACCGTCTAAAAGATCACCGGCGTAGACGAGCCACGTGTCGATGTCTTCATTGAGCAACGTCAATTCGAACTGGTTATCGTTGACCCATGTTTCTTCGAGTGTTTCGACCGATTGGACTGTTGAGAGTGCTTTGATTGCATCTTCTAATAAGAGAATTAAAGCAGGTTCTGAGAATTCACGGATGTTGACGAAACCTTTTTCGTCCGTTTCATAACCTGGTAGACCAGCGGCATAGACGAAGCCGTTACCGTTCGGATGTAAATGATAGACGAGATTCTTCTTCTCATACTGACTGTCTGGAAATTGGAAATTGACGCGCTTCAGCGAGACATCTTTTCGGACGAGTTGTGGGAAGGTCTCGATAATTCGTAGTTTTTCTTCAAAAGTTAACATGGTTCCTCCTTGGTGTTACAGTTCTTCACTTCTATATATGCGATGAAATCAAACAAAATGTCAACCGCTGTCTGAAACCAAGCGACGTTTTTAACCGTAAATGGAAACGAAAGGAAGTGTTTTTTGATGTCTACTGTACAATGGCATACGCTGCCAGAACGATCGATTCGAGCAGAACGGCTCGGATTGTTGCCGTTACATGGCTTAATCGCCGTCATCTTGATCGGAACGACGATTACTCAAGTCATGTGGCTCGACCTGACACCTTGGTGGATGGGCATCGTCGGTCTGCTTTGGCTGATCTATTTCATTCCCCGTATCGTCTACATACCCGTTCTTCGCTTGAAGTATATGCGTTATCGCATCGATGAGGAATTTCTCGTCGTCCGAAACGGCATCTTCTTCCGCCGCGAAGTCACCGTGCCGCTCGTCAAGGTGCAATTGATCGATAGCCAAACGGGACCGATTCTGCGTCGCTATGATTTGATCACACTTGATATTCGAACGGCATCCGGCTTCGTCACGTTGACGCGACTGGATCGTGCGCAAGGGGAGGATCTGCGCAAACAAGTCGAACGATTCGCGAAACTCGAGGAGCGGGAGGAGGAATCGTTATGACCCGGCGCGTCCACCCGCTGTTCATCGTGATGTCGAGTATCTCGATCATCCGCTCGCTCCTGATTCCGTTCGCCGCCTTGATTTTAAATGCGATCCGAAAAGGCGAGATCAACACCTATACGTGGATCGGGATCAGTGTCGGGATTGTGTTCGTCCTCTTATACGGGATCGCCTCCTGGTATTTCTATACGTTCACGATTGATGCCGAGACGATTCGGGTCCGCAAAGGAATTCTCCAAAAAAGTGAACGGACGACGCAACGTAAACGGATCGAGTCGATCGGCATTCAGCAAAACGTCATCGAACGACTGTTGCGTCTTGCGACGTTGACCGTCGAGACATCGTCTGAGAGCGGAACACCGGAAGTCGAACTGAAGGGGATCCGTCTTGATTTTGCGAAAGAACTGAAGTCGTCGATCAAAAACGAGGGACAGCTCGTCGTCGAAGAACAACAGGCGGAAGTCGCCTATACGATTCCAATCCGCGATTTGGCATTAGCCGGTGCCTTGTCAGGACGCGTCGGACTAGCGCTCGTCGGGATCGGGACCGCCTATCAATTCATCGATCAGTTCATTGAACGTTATGTCGATCGACTGTTCTCAGAACTCGCTCATTTATCGTTGTTCGTTTTGACGGGACTTGGCGTACTCGTCTTACTCGTCATCTACATCGGCTCAATCATCGTCTATATCTTGAAATACGGTTCGTACCGTGCCGTCTTGCAACACAACCGATTGTTGATCGGGTACGGGATGTTGAACCGGACCGAGGTCGCGTTTCATGCTGATAAGATCCAAGCCCTCGTCATTCAGGAAAGCTGGATTCAGCGTTTGATCGGACGAGCGAGCCTGTCCTTGCACATCATCTCGGCGACCGGAGAGAAGGAGCGACTGTTGCTCCATCCGTTCATCCGGACGAACGAGATTGATCCGTTTCTGGCGACATATCTGCCGCGCTTTCGACAGTTCAGCCCGCAGCATGAAGTCGCACCGATTGGCTTTCGCTACCGGGTTCGTTGGCCGTTACTCGGTTATGCGCTGTTGTTTACTGCATTAAGCAGTGTCGTCATCATCGTCCTTGATTCCTCATGGCGCTTCCTGATCTTGCTTCTGTTCATCTGGTTACCGTTCTATTACTTCGCTGTGCGTAGCGGTTACCGAAAGACCCGTTTCGGAACCGGCCACGATCTCTTGATGTTACGCAAACAATGGGTCCAAAAAGAGACCGTCTATACGCCACGACTGAAAATCGAGGAATTGACCTGGTCCGTTTCTCGCTGGCTCGAAGCAAAGGAGATTGCCCGGATTGAGATTCAACTACGGGGCAATACTGCTTTTAACGCGCTTTATTTTGAACGAACGGATATCGATACCTTACAGCGCTGGTATAAACAATCGTTCCTTTCGACCCCGTTAGCAGGGGAAGTGAAAACCGACGACGAATAAGGAAAGACTCACTGTCGGAAAGGAAGCGAAGCACATGCGCAAATGGGGAATCGGCATCGTGTTGCTCGTCACGTGTCTGCTACTGTTCATCGTCTATGATGGATACCGGATGCAAGAAACATTGATCGGTCAGTCGGACGCTTCTCCGATTCTGAAGACGACGAGAACGGACGGACAGGTGACGAAAGACGAGACATGGTTCAAACAAACGAGCGAGACACAGCAATGGTCGAAGGACGGGCTCGTCCGCTTCGGTCGTTATCTACCGGTTGACGGTAGCAAACAGACAGTCCTCCTCGTCCCGGATGAGATGATGTTTTCACAGACCGGTGCTTACGCATTAGCTCGTTATTATCATGAGGCTGACTTTAACGTCTTACTCATCGAACGGCGTGGGCAGGATCGCAGTGGCGGCGTTCGGAACTACGGCTGGCTCGATCGACTGGATGTCTTGGAATGGACAAAGCGCTTAGTGGCTGAAAACGGAGACGATAGAATTGTCTATCACGGACTCGGTGTCGGCGCTGCTACCGTTTTACTTGCTGCTGGTGAGACCATACCGATGCAAGTCCGAGCGATCGTTGCCGAAGGAGCTTACGCCCGACTCGACGACTGGTTCAGTTTCCTTGCGGACGATCAGATCCATTACCCAGCGCTGCCGTCGTTGACGGTCGCAAGCATGTGGAACAAAGGGGAACAGGACTTCTTCTTCGGCGACGTCTCGGTGACGCGCCAAGCGACGAAAATCCGGGTTCCGACGCTGTTCATCCATGGACTGAAGGACGACCTCGTCCCGGTTCGGATGATGTACGAGCTGTATCAAGCAAAAACCGGATTAAAACAATTGTATCCGGTTCGTGATGCCGGACATGACGAGACATATACGATTGATCCGGACAACTATGAAAAACGATTGCGTTTGTTCCTGCAACCTTACTTGCGGGATATGTAAAGAAGGGAAGACGGAAGCATGCAGACGAGACAATCATCCTACTACTGGGTCGGCTCCGACGAACCGTTCGTCGATACGCAACAAATCGACCGGTTTGGTCGGATGATGCTCGGACGATTCGGTGGCTGCTCGAGAAGCGGTCAATATAAAAATGAAGACGGAGCTGCTATCTTATTCGGCAACGATTGGGAGATGGCCGTCGTCTTAGACGCTCATAAGACAGCAGATAGTGCGGCACTTGTCTTACAGCACCTAGCGCAATATGAGTCGCGTATTCGAGATGATCTAGATGCCCCACTCACTGAAGCGTTTGGTCGAATGGAGACGACCGTGCTGGATCTCTTTCAAGATCCTGACTTCATAGCGGCATGCGCAACGTTACAAGGGGAGACCGCCTGTCTGATTGCCGTTCGCAAAGGGCGCTTCATCTGGTGGTTCTCCGTTGGTGACGTCGTCTTGTATCTGTTTCACCCGGATTTGATGAAGATGGGACAAGCTGCTTTGAATGAGCGGCAGTTCTATGAATGGATTGGACGCG
The DNA here is from genome assembly GCF_018619055.1 of Exiguobacterium sp. s130. NCBI lineage: Bacteria > Bacillati > Bacillota > Bacilli > Caryophanales > Exiguobacterium > Exiguobacterium sp. s130. The sequence continues at coordinate 150,988 of NZ_JACSNI010000002.1, forward strand.
CGAACGCCTTTGCGTTACCGGTCCCGAGTTACACACGAGGCGTCCGCGAGTTGCGGCAAGGGGACAACCGATTGTTCGTGACGACGGATGGTTTGCTCGAGTGCCCGGGAACACCGTATGTCGAAGCAATGCAAATCGATAAAGACTTACAGTCAGGGGGTGTCGAAGAACTGCTCTCGACGATTGAAGCGTTGGGCGTGCGCGACAGTACGACCGTCGTTGCGTGGTCCGTCACGATCGAAGAATCAGTCACCCAACCAAGCGATACATAAAACACCCCGCATTCCTTTTGGAGCGCGGGGTGTCGTCATTCTGTTTCAGTTGGTTGCTGCTGTTGCTGATCGAGTTCAACCGGTTCTTGGTCGACCGGTGTTTTCACTTCAGCCAATGGGAAGGCGATGCCCGCACTCGTCAGCAAAGTGATCAAGGCGGCGCTCGTCAATGTTTGGCGCATGGTCCAACACGTCCTTTCTGTCTGTTTCTGACGTTATATTTTAATAATTCTGAACATTCTTCATCGTTTCGTCAAGCAATCTTTTATTTCCACTACGTATTTTTCCCAAAAACCCAGTATACTTAAACATGAAAAAGGGGGAAATCGATTGAAATTAACGAAAGCCAACACACGTCTATTAGAAACCGTTTTACCGCGATTGAATTTGAACGTCGCAGAACCGGACCGGACGGAAATCGAAGACCGCTTACGGGCAGACATCTACGAAGCCCAGCGGAAACAACGACCATTCGAAGAGATTCATGGTCTTTCCGTTGAGGCACGTCTCGACCAGATGATTGCCGAGTTACCGCAGCGGCACCGGATGGAAACGCAGAAACGCTGGACGCGGAACTACGTCTCGTCGATTTTGATGTTCATCTTCATCGAAGGAATCGACGGATTATTCCAGTTTGCCTTGATTGATTACTTATTCTTCTCAATCATCGCCTTGTTCTTGATCGATGCGATGCCTCAAGTCATCACGGCACCGAAGCTTAAACAAGTCAAGTCGCGGGTCTGGATTCAATTCGTCATCAGTTTCATTCTATTTTCAACCTATAAGGCACTGCTCGTGACGATCTTCCCGGCACCGGACGTCTTGATTCAGGTCAGTGGATTGCAGTCTTATATCATAGGCATTGCAGGGCTGGTCGGTCTTTATATCTACTGGTCGAAGAATCCGTTACGAAAACGCGGCGCGTAATTTGCGAGAGGGGATGGTTGCGTGGAATTCACACATTGGAAACGACGGCTGCAAGATCATTTCGAACGAATGGGCTTTTCCTTACTGACGGAACGCCTAGCGATGCAAGACATGGTCAAACTCGAAGCGACACATGGTGCCTTCCTGTTCTTCCCGGTGACGATTCATCTCTATGAACGGTCCGGCTGGAAGATGGTCGCGTTTGAGGCAGAGACGGGGGAGGATCCGCAACTCGTCGAGCAGCAGATTGCCTCGTTGTTCCAACTCTTGATGGTGACGTTCCAAGAAGAAGAGCGGGAATTTCTGCTCGGTTTCCATGCTAATACCGGTCGTTACCTGACGGACCGTAATGCACCCGTCGGACGGCTCGTCCGTCTGATCGAAGAGTGCTGGTATGACGGTGACGTCCTGCGAGTCGACACATTCGATCCGTTTCCGGGACTGTTCGTCGCACCACCTTTTGCCCATCAAAGTTATGCCTTCATGCCGGAAGAACGGACGTGGCGCTTATCCGTCGGGCGTACTGGACGTCCGGCGAACGATTATCGTTTCGACGGAACGATTTTGTCCCCACACCGCTTACCGGAATCGGAATTATTTACTGTGACACCAAAGTCGGTACCGTTAGAGGATGAAGAGGCGATCCGAAACTTACTGGAAACGGAACGACAGACGATCGCTAAGTTCCATGATCGTGCCATGGCTACGATTCGGGCGTACGACCCATCATTTGGTTTTGCTTGGCGCGGGACGCAGACATTTTTCCACGGTGTTCCGGTCAATCCATTCGCACAACGCTTGTGGCTCGAGAACGGCGTGACGCGTTACCGGATTCTACAACAAGGATCGACGCGATTGCTTGCTTCCGGTGAGACTTGTGACGCTGTCATCGAAATGCTCGATGCTGCCGTCAGCAGTGAAGAACCGGATGGTCAATCCGTCAGTCCGATTGGTCAACTGATCCTCGGGATTTGGCAACAGATCGAGTCGGACGAAGCAACGTATATCACGAACGTTGATTGCCGCGGCATCTCGCGTACACAAGCCGATAACCGGATCCGCCACGCGCTAGCAAGGCAAGAGACGATCGAGTGGGTGCACCGGGCACCGAACGAAGATGATATTTGTCGCTTTGCCGGTCTGACGTTGACCTTCCCACATCGTCCACCGGGTGTCATCACGATTGAACGAACGGAAGCAGAATAACACGAACAGGCACGTCCGCGAGTAAGCAGACGTGTCTGTTCGTTTTTTTAGTGCGCATGCTGTGACAATCGATTAAAGACGACGGACAGACTGTAATAGATCATTGCTGTCAGAGCAGCGATCGTAAAAGAAAGCGGTAGGTCAAATGCGTCCTTCGTCGTCAAGAGAATCAGGAGACTCGCGATCACGATACCGTACACTCCGTAACCGAGGACTGTCGGCACATACGCTAATGTCGTCGATGACCGGTTGATGATCATGCCGATAAGGAAGTCGAGTAAGAAGCCGGACAGCAAGATGATTGGCAAGGTCGCTAAGACGTAAAACAAAAATGTTGAACCGAATGATTCATACATCGTATCCGATGTCCGATCTCAGAGCGGTGTATAGGATATGTATGCTAGGACGGTGCAAACGAGCGTGGTGGTCAAGATGACGGCAAGTAATCGGTTTAACATCAAGGTTCCTCCTTTATTTTCCTTATTGAGGGGTCCCCCCAACAAAACGCGGAAAACATACGCTAAGTCAATTTCTGGATGAAATAAATCGACTTTTTCCTATGCTAAGGAATTAATAGCCTTTCATATTGGCTAAATAATCTTAGAATTCTAAGCGATGATATACTCCTTTTTTCTAAAACTCAACCTTATTTAACCCCTGAATCCTAGGATCTTTTTTTATGTAGAGGAATTGGCTTTGATAATGTCTTCTGTATATTTGAGATGGGGTATATCCACTTAGTTGCTTAATATGATTTTAAAAATGTCCCTATTAATAGTATTGAAGATAAAAGTTAGTGATATCTTTTATCTTTTTTCGCTTAGAATGTTAAACCTTAAAGCAAGTTATTTACGAAAGCAGATTACAAAGAGAAGAAATTAGGAAATACAGGTGGAAGCAGTTCTTTTGAACAATTAGCTGAATACTTTTTAGCAGATTTAGATGGCGCTGCAAATATTCAAGATATTACAAACTGTGCAACGAGATTACGTGTTTCAGTAAAAGATCCTGAAAAACTAGAAAGTGAACAAGTTTTTAGAAAACATGGAGCACATGGCTTAGTTCGAAATAAACAAGCGATCCAAATAATAGTTGGACTATCAGTTGGTCAAGTTCGAGATAAAATGGAAGAAAAGGTTAAAAGTGTTCGAAAGTAAAATAGGATGTAAGAAGGTTAAAGAAATCTCCCAATGAGTGAAACCTTTCCCATCATCTTTCCAAACTATTACGATGAAGGAAAAATCGCAGTATACTCACCTTAAAGAAATATTTATACACTAAGACATAACAACAATAAGGAAAGAGGGACTAAAAATGAAAAAAAATTCTGTAGTAATTGCTGGTGGGGGAAGTACTTATACAGCTGGAATTGTAATGATGTTAATTGAAAATCAAGATAAATTTCCATTACGGAAATTAAAATTTTACGATAATAATAAAGAACGTCAAGATATCGTTGCGAAAGCATGTGAAATTATCATTAAGGAACGTGCTCCTAAAATTGAATTCATAGCAACAACAGATCCCGAGGAAGCTTTTACAGATGTTGATTTCGTAATGGCACATATTCGTGTCGGTGGTCTAAAAATGCGTGAACTAGATGAAAAAATTCCATTAAAATATGGGGCCGTTGGTCAAGAAACATGTGGACCTGGCGGCATGGCCTATGGTATGCGTTCAATTCCAGGAGTAATTGAATTAATTGATTATATGGAAAAGTATTCACCGAATGCTTGGATGTTAAACTACTCTAACCCAGCTTCGATTGTTGCAGAGGCAACACGTATCTTACGTCCTAACTCGAAAATCATTAATATTTGTGATATGCCAGTTGCCATTAAAAAATCAATGGCTGACATTTTAGGGTTGGAATCTGAGAATGATATTATTGAACGGTATTATGGACTAAACCATTTTGGTTGGTGGACTGAGCTTTATGATAAAGAAGGCAATGACTTAATGCCAAGATTGAAAGAACATGTAAAACAATGGGGTTATGGGGCTAAAAATGATGGGATCAATAATCCACTGCTAGCGGAATCCAGCTGGATGGATACATTTACTAAAGCTAAGGACGTATACGCTGTTGACCCGGATACACTACCAAATACGTATTTAAAATATTATTTATTCCCTGACTATGTAGTACAACATTCAAACCCAGAACATACACGGGCAAACGAAGTGATGGATCATCGTGAAAAGAATGTCTTTGCCGAATGTATACGAATTGCCGAAGCTGGCACCGCTGAAGGAACAAGTATTGAAGCCGGGGAACACGCGGAATTCATCGTTCGATTGGCAGGAGCGCTTGCATACAACACATATGAAAGAATGCTATTAATTGTTCCTAATAATGGGGCGATTGCAAACGTTGAACCAACTGCAATGGTTGAGATTCCATGTTTAGTAAGTAAAGCAGGTGTGGAATCACTATCTATTGGGACGATTCCTCAATTCCAAAAGGGATTGATTGAACAACAAGTATCAGTAGAAAAGTTAGTCGTTCAAGCTTATTTAGAAAAATCATATCAAAAACTTTGGCAAGCGCTAACATTGTCAAAGACAGTACCAAGTGCGAGTGTTGCAAAAGCAATTTTAGATGACCTTATCGAGGCAAACAAGGATTTTTGGCCGGAACTTTCTTAAGGAAAAAGGGTTTGCTAAACTAGTAGCGGGTATGAGGTGTTTTCATACCCTGTTGCCTGGTAATTAAGTTAGGAGGATCTCCTTGTGAATCTTGAAGAGTTAATTAATAAAAATTATGAGTATTTGAGTGATACTGATTTTACTATTGCTAAGTACGTTCTTGCTAATAAAGATAAAATTGGGAACATGGGTATTAATCAGTTAGCTAAAAATAGTTTAGCATCCAAATCATCTGTATTAAGATTTGCTCAAAAATTAGGTTTTAGTGGATATAGTGAATTTAAAAACTTTGTAAAATGGGAAAATGCCAGCCCAAATGAGGAACTTAAACCAAATGAATTGTTTGAACAAGTTCTTTATGATGTCAATAAAACGTTAGACTATTTAAATAGTGTGGATTTTGAACCTATTTATAAAGCAATTGATACTAGCGAAAATATTTATGTCATTTCAACAGGAATAGCCCAGAAAAATCAAGCTGCAGAACTGCAACGACTATTCCTACTTATTGGCAAACCCGTTCAAATTATTCCTGCAATGGCCCACGCAAATGAATATAGGCTTATAATTGAAAAGTTAACTTCTAAAGATTTAATTATTTTGTTTTCGCTATCCGGTGAAAATCCAAACTTACAAGGGTTACCTGATATTCCTGCAGTTAAGGGTGCAAAAATGCTTTCCCTTACCAATTTTAAAAGTAATTGGTTGTCAGGACATGCTGATTTTAATTTATATGCTTCCAGTACGATGAATCCTAATCCGAAAAATTGGTGGGTACGATCTGCCTCTTCCTTTTTTATTGTGGTAGAAGCATTGGCATTTGGATACTTAGATTATATAAATAGTAAAAGATAGACATTGAGGTGTGAAATGATGTTTTTTAAGAAGAGTAAAAAAGAAAAAAATATATTCATCCATAGCCCTTTAAAGGGCGAGGTTATTCCATTAGGAAGTGTTCCAGATCCCGTTTTTTCCCAGAAAATGATGGGCGAAGGGCTAGCCTTTATTCCAACTAACGGCGAAGTTTTTTCTCCTGTAAACGGGAAGGTTACACAAGTGTTCCCTACTAAACATGCAATTGGAATGGTAACGGAAGATGGCCTTGAAATGCTATTACATTTAGGACTTGAAACAGTTGAATTAAAAGGTGAAGGATTTAATATCAAAATTAATGCTGGAGATATAGTTAGTGTTAATGACCACATTGGTACTTTTGATCTTTCCTATATTGAGGAGAAGGGAAAAGAAATTATTTCAGTCCTTGTTTTCCCGAATTTTGAAGAAAAAATCTCTGAAATGATTCCGTTAAAGTCAGATGAAGTTGAAAGTGGAACGGAAATTGCTCAATTGATTTTTAAATAACTCAAATTTCATATTTGAAAATCGATTTGTGATGGGGCTCTCAATAATTTAAGACCCAGCCAAATTCGTAGCTTGAACTGATTTTAAAAAGCGAAACGGCCTCCATTCTTGTTAAGGAAGATTCTCATGCCATAGTTGTTATTTATTTTTGACAACCTAATTCTTAGATCAAAAAGTGAATTTATTAAGTAATAATTAGCCTGTATGATATTTCCTTCATTCAGGCTTTTATTATGTTCCTCTGATCTATAATCCGAGCGACGCAATCAGCCGTCGCACGTCCTGATCCGCTTGTTTAGGTGTTAAAATCAACAGTTGATCGTCTACGAGGACACGTGTCTGACCACGAGGCGTCAGGATTTCATCTTCACGAATGATCGCAACGACGAGCACATCCTGGGGCATCTCGATATCCTGTAACGTTCTTCCGGCAATCACACTGTTTGTCGAGACCCTGACCTCGATGATCTCCGCTTGCGGATGGGTGACGGTCATGAATTTCAGGAACGGTTCGACCGTCGTGTCGGGCTGTGTCTCTAGCCCCATTCGCCGGACGATCCACGGCAAGGCCGTTCCTTGCAAAAGAGCAGACGTCATGACGGTGAAGAAGACGATATTGAAAAGAAGCGGCGCATCAGAAAGACCACTCGAAAGCGGATAGGTCGCGAGAATGATCGGAACGGCTCCACGTAGACCAGCTGCCGTGATGACACTCTGTTCTTTGACCGTGTACCGAAACGGAAGTAGCGATAAGACGACGGCAAGTGGACGAGCGAGCAGGATCAACGTCAGGACGATGACGGCCGAGACGAACAAGGTCCGAGGATCAAGCAATTGTTTTGGAAAGACGAGCAGTCCGAGCATGATGAACATGCCGATCTCTGCTAAATGCGACAAGCTGCCACTGAATCGTTTGAGCGTCTCGCGGTAAATCATGTCATGATTGTTGATCCAGATTCCGGTCAAATAGACGGCGAGAAACCCACTGGCGTGCAAAATCGTCGCGAGACCATACGAGAAGAGAGCACCGCTGAACAGAAGCGTCGGATAAAGGGCGGACGATGACAACTCGATCCGGTTCAGCAGTTGCGTGACGAGATACCCGATCGCAAGACCAACTAGTGTCCCGAGTCCCATCTCGTAGATGAAGGACAGAATACCCGCACCGATCGAGAACGATTCCGGCGCTAATGCAAACGATGTGAACAAGATCGTCAGGAAGACGGCCATCGGATCATTCGTTCCGGACTCCGCTTCAAGCGTATGTTTGACTTTGGCATCGACCGGTCGTCCACTGAGCAGGGAAAAGACAGCCGCCGCATCAGTCGAGCCGACGAGTGCGCCGATCAATAACGCGACCGACCAAGAAAAATCAAGCAGATAATGTGCGACGAAAGCGATGATTCCTGTCGTTGCGAGGACTCCGATGGTCGCGAGCGACAGGGCAGCAGGGAGAATCTTTCGGAAATGCGTCCATTTTGTATGCAAGCCACCGTCAAATAGAATCAAGACGAGCGCCATTGTTCCATAGAGACGGGCTTGTTCGAAATCACCGAAGTTGATGATTCCTGAAACGTCGGACCCTGCGATGATACCTACAACGACGAATAGGATCAACGTCGGTACATTTAACCGGACAGCGAACTTCGTCGTGATGATTGCAGTCAGTAATAGTGTGCCTGCGATGAACAAAATCGTACCTTCTTCCATCCCACCACCTCTTTCTTGATGACATGCTCTCTTCTTAGTATACGTTATTTTTTGAAAATTTCGAAAAATAATACCGAAATAAGGTGTATAAACGAATAGAAAAAGGAAAACTAGAAGCAGGACTAGTGCGTTCAAAATGGAACATCAAGGAGGAAGAGGGATGAACATCTGTATCGTCACGGGTGCCAATTCTGGTATGGGAATGGTCACGATTCAAGAATTACTGGAGCGGGGAGATCGTGTCATCGCGACCGTCCGGTCTCAGAAAAAAGTGACGGCACTCGTTCAACTGTTGCGGGAAAACGGTGTATCGCATACACAACTGGAAATCGAGATTGTGCAACTGGATCAACTGGACTCCGTCCGTCGTTTTGCGGATCGCCTGTTCGACATGATGGGTCGAATCGACCGTTTGATCCTAAATGCTGGAGTCATGGTACCGCCGTATCATGTCACGAAGGACGGCTTTGAATCGCAATTCCAAGTCAATTACTTGAGTCACTTCTACTTGATCGAGCGATTGTTGCCTTTACTCGAGAAAGGACAAGATCCGCGCGTCATCTCGATTTCCTCTCTCGCCGGTGAAGGCGGCTTGATCCGGACCGACGTCGAACTTGAGGCGATCGCGCACGTCAAAAAAGAACACTACAGCCCGATGCGTTCTTACCGCGAATCGAAGCTCCTGCAAATGATTCATATGCGTGAGCTAGCTGAAAAGCACGGCGACCGGATCACGTTCGTCAGCGTCCACCCGGGGATCGTCAATACGGATTTGTTCTATCGCGGCAAGTACGGCAAAGTGATGAAGACGTTACTCAAACCAGTTGCGCAAGTCGGATACTGGACCGGAAAACTTTATACACCGGAATACGGTGCGAAGACGGCGCTCTATCTTGCAACAACCGACGATCCACTTGAAAACGGCGGCTATTATGCGGATTCCGCTCCTCGACTCAGCAATCCGATCGTTGAAGATGACGAGTACCGGGCACAAGCACGGAATTTGTCGCGCCGCTGGGTCGAATTATCCTGAACGCCAAAAAAACGACCGGCTCGTGGGAAGCAGGTCGTTTACCGTTGTGACGACTGGGGGTCAGATCACTCCTAAAGAATACGTTACATCGAAATAAAATTGTGGAATATGAAAAAAATCACAAAATAATGGGCAAACATGAAATCTTGAAGCAAAAAGGTTTTCTTCTCGCTTCGCATTCGTTAGGATAGAGAAGAATTTTTTTGTAACAGGAGGAATAACATGATACGACAAGCTACATCAAAAGACGTTCGAAACATCGCAACCCTACTTGAGCAAAAAGCGCTCTCCCTTAAAGCTGGTGGCAGTAGCCAGTGGTCAGCTTATCTTGAGCAAGACATCGAGCAACTCGTCGTGCGAGATTTAGAAGCCGGTCGCCTGTATGTCTTTGAGGATCAGAACGAGCTGCTTGGTTCCGTTGCCCTGCTTCCTTCGCTCGAATGGGATCAATCCTTGTGGGATGATGTAGAAGGTCTGTATATCCATCGAATCGTCGTCAGTGACCGCGCAAAAGGACGTGGAGTCGGTCGGAAACTGCTGGAACATGCGATTGCTGTGACAGAGGACGAAGGGGAAATCCTACGACTCGACTGTGTCGCTTCAAACGAGTTTCTCAATGCGTATTACACGTCATTCGGCTTCGTCTATCAAGGAACACGGGACGGGTTCGCGATTTACGAGTATGAACGCATCGAAGCGACGGCCTGAAGCGGTTCAATCAAGACAACGGTCGTTTCGTTTGGTATGGTAAGAGAAAAAGAACGGTTCAAGGAGTGATCGGATGCGATTGAATATCGGCTTCATCGGCTTTGGCAAAAGTACGACCCGTTACCATTTACCGTACGTGATGATCGAGGACAACTATCACGTCACCTGGATTTACAATCGGAAGGAAAAACCGGAGTTATTCGCGTCCTATCAGGATCGACTGCCAGATGCACGTTTTACGACGGATGTGTCTGAGATGCTCGCTGACCCGGCACTTGATGTCGTCGTCATCAATACACCACCGGCTACCCATTTCGAATACGCGTTGCTCGCCTTGCAACAGCAAAAGCATGTTCTCGTCGAAAAGCCGTTTACCGTGACGGAAGAGGAGACGAAGCGTTTATTTGCGGAAGCACATGCGCAAGGCGTCAAAATTCTCGCTTATCAAAACCGCCGTTACGACAGCGACTTCCAAGTCGTCGCCCAAATCATCCGTTCCGGAAAACTCGGACGACTTGTCGAAGTCGTCTCGCAGTTTGATTTGTTTCGTCCCGAAGCAGCGTCAGCTGATGCGCGCCATGAGAACGGCGCACTCTACGGACTCGGTGTTCATACGCTTGACCAAATCATCGCCTTATTCGGAAAACCGGACAAGGTCGCCTTTGATGTGCGTAGTGTTCGACTGCCGCACAATCCCGATGATGCGTTTGCGATTGATCTCTATTATCCGGAGCTAAAAGTCAGCGTTCGGACGAGTCACGTCGCGCTTGCTCCGGCACCCCGATGGATGTTACACGGCACGAACGGCACGTTCATCAAACAACACGTCGACCGGCAAGAGCTCGACCTGAAAGCGAACTACTTCCCGGGAGAAGAGGGCTTTGGAGAGGATTCGGAAGACGATTACGGTCGTTTGATTTATCATGATGAACATGGTCACTTACAAGACGTCCGGATTCCGAGTCCCGTCGGTGATTACGGTAAAATGTATCGTGCCTTTTACCGCAGTATCGTCGAAGATGCACCGCTTCCAGTGAAAGAAGAGGACACCTTGTTCGTTGCCCACCTGCTTGAACAGGCTTTTGCGCAACCGTCTCCTTATATCTTGACGATCCAAAATTAAATTTTAATTTGATTGCAGGTTGATGACAACTCGACTGTGCCTATAGGCATGGTCGGTTTTTTTTGATATAACGAACGAGTACATCTCTTATTTTTCAGATTTTTCTAAAGAAATGTTGATTATTTTTTCAAAAAGTTGGGAAAAGGGGAATGTCTCATCAAATCTAAACATAGGGGGTCTATCATGAAACGATTCTTATCCGCATTGCTCGTAGCGGCTGTTATCGTTGGGGTACTCAGCCCTTCGTTGATCGCTGAGGCCGCGACGAAGTTGACCGTGACGACGGAGGTCTTGCGTGTCCGCGAAAAACCGTCGACATCGAGTAAGATTCTCGGTAACGTCTACAAAGGGAACGTCTACACTTCAAAGGGAACATCCGGCAGCTGGTATAAAATCAGCTACAAATCCCGTACCGGCTACATACACAAGAACTACGTCAAATCGTCCACGTCGAAATACACGTCGACAGGAACGAAGTATACGACGGTCGGTACGCTCAACGTCCGGACGGGCGCTGGTACGAAGTATAAGGTCGTGGATCAATTAAACAAAGGCGTTGCGGTTGCGACATATGGCACGTCAGGGAGCTGGACACGGATTCTCTATAAGGGGAGTTACCGTTATATCTCGACGCAATACGTATCAAAGTCAAAGCCATCAACGTCGACGAAGCAGTTAAACGTCCCGTACTACAACCAATATTCACTCGGGTATCCATCCGGTTGTGAGTTCGTCTCGTTGAAGATGGCACTCGAGTACAAGAAAAAAGCCGTCTCTGCTGCGTCTCTCTACAATCAAATGCCGAAAAGCATGAAGAACGCGACGTATAAAAACGGGAAGTATTACTGGGCAGATCCACAAAAGATGTTCACAGGTAATCCCGCTGGAACGCTCGACTACTACAAGAACTGGGGAATCTATCCGAAAGGAATTCTACCTCTCGCGAAAAAATACCGCAGCGGGTCCGTTGATATCTCAAAACAAGGTGTTTCAAAGATTGAGAGTGAGATCCGTAGCGGAAACCCGGTCATCGTCTGGGCAACGGTCGATTTCAAGAATCCATATGGCTACTTCTCATGGATTAAACCGGACGGCAAAACATTCACAGGTTACCGGAACTATCACGTCATGCTCGTGACAGGCGTCTCAAGCGGTTCGTTCTACGTTTCAGATCCATATCGTGGCAAGTATAGTGTCAGTCGTTCGCAGTTCACGTCCGTCTTCAATCAGACAGGACAATATGCGTTATCTGTTCGTTAAACGCTCAACCGGTCGCTTCCACGCGACCGGATTTTTATTTTCAGGCGTATTGATACGAAAACTACTGTAAAATGAAGGAGTTCACCTGCTAGGTGTGTAAAAGAATGACAATGTATCCATGAAAGGAAGTGAAGAGATGGAAGATCCACGGATCACGCGTCTCGAGCAGGAGGTCGCGGCGTTACGCCAACGCGTGGCTGCCCTTGAAGGACAGCACACTTCGTCTGTCGCACCTGAACCGAGCGAACCAGAAGTAAGTACAGTCGCCCGCCCAGCTCCGCGCCCTGCCTTTACGAAACGAAAACCGGTTGTTCCTCCACCAACATTTAAGGAAAAACGCTCCCGCGAAGACTGGGAACAGGTCATCGCAACTGTCTGGTTACCCCGAATTGGAGCAATATTCGCCGCACTTGGGGCTTTGTTCCTCTTCTCCTACGCCTCGGTTGCCGGTCTGATCAGTCCGCCTGTCCGCATCGGAAGTGGGGTATTGATTGGTTTACTCGTCATCGCCCTTGGAGAATACCAGTATGAGAAGAAGCGACGTGAACTTGGGGTCGGGCTCGTCGCGACAGGTACGATCGTCGCTTTGGCGGCATTGTTCGCCGGAATGGCCTTATATCAATTCTATCCACCGTCATTAGCTTTCTTACTTGAGCTCGTCGTCGTTTTCATCGCGTACGGTCTGATGCTTTGGATGCGATCGCAAGCCTTGCTCGTCCTTGTGTCCATCACTGGTTTCTTATTACCGTATCTGCAATTATCGGACGATCCGAACTTACCGCTCTTCTTATTGTACGAGGTCGTCTTGTTCGCAGCGATCTTCTTTGCCGTTGACCGACTGAAGGCAAAAAAAGCGTTCGTCTTCGCTTGGGTGATCTTTACGATCGCACTCGCGTTCGGTCTACTCTCGTTAGAGCTCTACTGGCTTGATGAACAGGTACCACGACTCGATGAATGGTCGGTCTTACTTGCAGCGCTCTTCGGCTACGGTGCGACTTCCTTCGTCGGAAAACGGATTCAGTTTGAGAAGAACGTCCCAAGTTGGCTCGCTGGGGGTGTCGTCTTACTGACGTTACTGATCCTTGACTGGTCTTTCGGTACGCTGATCGCGATTCTGTTCGCTGGCACTGCCTACCTGCTCGCTGAACGATTGAAGGATTCCGCTCAAAACGGTGTCGGTCACGTCGCCTTACTCGTCGCCGTCCTCTTGATTCCGGCAGATGCCCTCAGCTGGACGTATCAACTGCGCTACTTTTTGATTGCTGGATTAATCGCTGCATTCTGGTTCGTTCCACGAGCGCGGATGCCACACCAACGGTTATTTAACGTCGGATTGTATGTCGTCTTCATCTTCTCGGCTGTCGTTGACTATGAAACCTACCAAAACCTAGGTTTGTCCTACGCCTTGACCGTTCTAGCGATGGTCCTAGCTTCGACAGCGTTCGTCTTACTCCTCGTTCAGACACATCGTGATCCGGGCTGGAAAGGGTCGTGGCAACTCGTCCTTCTCTTAGCGGCGATCGGTGTTTTTACGACCTACACGTTGATCATCATGGAGTTACCGTTCTATCGCGGTCTTGAAGAGACAGCGCGTAGTACGACGTTATCCGCTGCTTATATCGTCCTCGCCCTCGTGCTCGTCGCGATCGGTCGGATGCGGACATCGTCGACGTGGCGGTTATCCGGATTGTTGCTCCTGACGATCAGTGCCGTCAAGCTTTTATTGTTTGACTTGTCTTTCCTCACCTTGTTCCAAAAAGCGTTCGTCTTCATTGGCTTTGGAATCGTGACGTTCATCATTTCACGGACCTATTTCAAAAAACGAAAAGAAAATGCCTGACAAAGCGCTTGGATTGGTCAAGAATGACCAGTTCAAGCTTTTTTTATTGTGCAAAAAATTTATTGATAACGATTATCATTGTCGTCTATACTGATAAAGGAACTGACTTAACCATTTACAGGGGGAACGATAGATGAAACAAGCATTGTTGATGACAGGCGCACTCGCGGTCGTCTTAGCGGGTTGCAGTGAAGCAAAACAAGCGGAAAAACCAGCACCGAAAAAGGCGAATTTCGATCAGGTCGTCACCGATTACCGGACGTATGCGATCAATGAAATCGATACGTTCGTTCGTGAGACAGAAAAATTCACCGATGCCGTTCAAGCAGGCAAACTGGAAGAAGCAAAAGCGTTGTACGCACCGACGCGGATGTATTACGAACGCGCGGAACCGATCGCGGAAGTGTTCGGTGATCTCGATCCGAAAATCGATGCGCGAGCAGGCGATGTCAAAGCGTCGGAGTGGGGGGGCTACCACCGGATCGAACAAGGGTTGTTTGAAAAGGGAACGACAAAAGGCTATGAAGCGTACGCGAAACAATTGATGAAAGACGTCCACTTACTGCGGGCGAAGGTCGAGACGGTCGAAGTGACACCGGAGTTACTCGTCACGGGGGCGACCGATTTGTTAAACGAGGTCTCGACGTCAAAAGTGACAGGGGAAGAAGACCGTTATTCGCATACCGATTTATATGACTTCGCGGCAAACGTCGAAGGGGCTGAAAAGATCTACGAACTATTGAACCCGGCGCTGAAGAAACAAGATGCGACGTTATCAAAAGAGATCGCTGCTCGCTTCAAGGATGTCCATGCATTACTTGACGCGAAGAAAAAGGGTGACGGCTACGTCCTCTATACGAGTCTCTCGAAACAAGACGTCAAGCAGATGAGTGTCGCCATCAATGAACTCGCGGAACCGCTCTCGAAGATGGGCATCGTACTGGAGGGATAAGCATGAAACCAATCCAAGAAGGCGTCACGCGGCGTGACGTCCTGAAGGTCGCAGGCTTGACGAGTCTCGGAGCCGCCCTATATGCCAGCGGTCTTGAGAAGTTTCTTCCGCGGACATTAACTGTCGAAGCAAGTGATCAAGAGCCGTTCTACGGGACATATCAAGCGGGAATTCTGACACCACCACAAAATCACGTCCAAGTTGTCGCCTTTGATATCAAGACGGAGCGACGCGATGAACTCGTTGATTTATTAAAACGCTGGACACGGTTATGTGCCCGACTTGCGGCTGGGTTACCATATGGCGATTCCGACTCCCGTTACGTCCCACCGGAAGATACGGGGGAAGCCGACGGATTATCGGCCGGTCACTTGACGTTTACGTTCGGGTGCGGTCCGAGTCTGTTTGACGGTCGCTTCGGCATCCGTCATAAGCGACCGGAGGCGCTTAAACCGTTGCCGACGTTCGATCTCGATCGTTTAGATGAAAAATGGGGCGGAGGCGACCTCGTCGTCCAAGTTTGCGGTGATGATGCGCAAGTCGTCTTCCATGCAATTCGTAACCTCGTCCGTGTTGGGCGCGGAACGGTCGCGATGCGTTGGTCCCAAGCTGGTTTCCAGCGCAGTAAAGCAGCAGATGCCTCTGGCGGGACACCGCGCAATCTGTTCGGCTTCAAGGACGGTACGGGAAATCCTGACGTCTCGAATAAACAGGTCCGGAAAGAAGCACTCTTTTGCCAGTGGCAGGACGGGACGCCATGGTTGACGAACGGCTCGTTCCTCGTTGTCCGTCGCATTCAGATGCATCTCGAAGTCTGGGACCGGACGATCCTAAAAGAGCAAGAACGGACCTTCGGGCGCGAACGTGCTTCCGGGGCACCACTTGGCTCTACAGACGAATTCGCTTCCGTTACACCATCGAAACGGCAAGAACGGGGCGAAGCTGCTTTACCCGTTGACTCGCATACGGCTGTCGCGCACGGAGACGGGAAGACAGCCATCTTACGCCGTTCCTACTCGTATCAGGACGGCATCGATGAAAAAACGGGTGCCCTCGACGCTGGACTACTCTTTTTATCGTATCAGCGCTCGCCAAAACAATTTATCGAGATTCAGCGTCGTCTTGCCGCACAGGATCGACTGAATGAATACATCACGCACCGTGGAAGTGCCATCTTCGCCTGCTTCGGTGGGATCTCGAAAGGAGGCTACATCGGTGATGCGTTATTTGCGTAATCTTGTCCTTTTACTTGTACTCCTTGTAGCCGGTCAACACGCGGTGCCTGTCCAAGCTACTTCGACGGATGATCTCTATGTCGCAATCGGACAAGCTTTGTCTGCCGTCGCAAGTGAAGATCGCGCGGCACTGAATCAAGCGATTGATGAACTAGGACAAGCTGCTCAAGACTTAGCTGATCAACAAGCGGCAATCACGAAAGCTGTCAAACAGGTCGATGCGAAACGGTCGGCAGCGTTTCCGGAAGTCCGCGAGCAACTGACAGCACTCTCTGCTGCCGTCCGGAAGCAAGAAGAAGCTACTAAACCGAAGACAGATCCGGTCGCGAAAGCAAAGGTGAAACAATTGCTTTCATTGACGAAAGAGATGCGGCAGGTCAAAGCGAGCGACCGTCCGGCAGCGGAGCAACGATTGTTGACCGCATGGGCGACGCACGAGAGTCTTGTCCGAAATGACAGTGTCGGTCACTATGGCAACATCGAGATGGCGCTTGCCTCGATTCGGATCGCCGCGGCGCGAAAGCCTGCGGATACGAAGGAGTGGAAGACGGCACTTGATCAATTCGATACGGCCGTTCAGTCCTTCCTCGACGGAGAACAAGTCCAAGCGAAGAAAACAGGACTGCAGTCACTGCTGACACCGCTTGAAGAGGCGCAGACCGCGCTTGCAGCAAGTGATTTGCCGCAAGCGAAGCTGGCACTCGAATCGTTTCTGAAGACCTGGCCGCGAGCCGAAGGCGAGGTCCGGACACGAAATGAAGGTCTCTATTCCCAGCTTGAATCAGACGTACCCTTGCTACTTGCTCGGCTGACGCCGGAAACTCGGCAAAAGACGGCACAAGAACTCCAGTCGTTCGAGAATGCTATTGCACAATTACAAACAAAGACACATTATACGTTCATCGACGCGATGCTCGTGATGCTCCGGGAAGGTTTGGAAGCATTATTAATCGTCAGTGCACTTGTTGCCTTTGCACGGAAAAGCCGAACCAAACAAGAAGGTAAGGTCTGGGCAGGTGCCGGGCTTGGTCTGATCGCAAGTGGTCTGTTAGCCCTCATCCTGCAGACAGTCTTTCAAGCCTCATTCGCAGCAACAGGTCGCGAACAAATCGAGGGCTATACGGGAATCGTCGCGGTCGTCGTCATGCTGTTCGTCGGCTACTGGTTGCACTCGAAAAGCGCCGTCGCGAAACGCAAACACTTTTTGTCGACGCTCTCAACGACGTCCTTGTTCTTCGTCAGTTTCTTGACGATCTTCCGGGAAGGTGCCGAGACGTTGTTATTCTACATCGGAATGGCACCAGCGATGACGAAGACTGCCTTGTTGTCCGGGATTGGTCTTGCAATCGTCATCATCGGACTCGTCTCGTATGCGGTCATCCAGATCGGTGTTCGTTTACCGATCCATCGTTTGTTCCAAGTCGCATCCTGGTTAATTTATCTGATGGCATTCAAGATTCTTGGTACGAGTCTGCACGCGTTGCAGCTGACAAACGTCTTACCGATCCATCCGATCAATGGACTCGGAACCGCCGGCTGGATCGGCTTCTATCCGACGATCGAGACACTCATCCCGCAAGTCGTCCTGATGATTTTGATTGCGATGTTTACGATCTGGCAAAAACGACGCACAGCAGCAATCCAGACGGCTGCTTAATCCATTTTTCAATTTCAGGTTTTAACTATTATGTTTCGGGTATAACTTCTTATCAGCAGCTTGCTGCATGAAGGAGAGGGATTTTTATGCTTGAAACGCGCATCGTACGAAACATGACCGCTGTCGACGCAGAAGTGACGAGCCTTAAATCAAGTGGTTATTCGAATAAACAGATCTATATCTTTGCGAAAGACGAAGAACTCGCGGAACGCATCGCGAACGATACGCAGACGTTACCGTATCGCGTGACGAAGAAGTCGTTCTTCGAGACCTTATTATCAGCCGTCCGGAGTAACCGGAAAGACCGGATCGCTCAGTTGTCCGAGCTTGGTATGACGAAGGATGTCGCCGAGGACCTAGAAGATGAAGTCCGACACGGTCGGATTGTCATCGTCGGTTCGAAGTCTGATTTACTGAATCCAGCGTTTGCGGCATCGTATGTGGCGGATGAAGCAACCGATTATGGTGCTGGCGTCCCGAAACTCGAAGATGAGGAAACGACAACAACATTACCAGCCGATCAAAATGTCAAATTAAAAGATGAATGATACGTAAGCCTCCTGTTTCTCAGTATAGAGACAAGGAGGCTTTTGTTTAACCTTCTCTTGGAAGGGAATGGAAAGGATGAAAGGAGGAAAGATGATGCAATTCTTATATGTTGGCTATTACGATGCAGACCAGATGGATGCTTTATCGAAGGAAGAGATTGACGCCTTGATGTCGCGTTGTGATGCGTTGATGAACACCTTTAATAAACAAGTGAACGTTTTATCAGACTGGCACCCGGGTCTAGCGACACAAGCATTTTACTGGCGAGATGGTGTCGTGCAGACGAATGATGAACCAGATCGCTCGAGTGGGGAGCAAATCGGCAGTTTGATCGTCTTTGAAGCACGTGATTTAGATCATGCGATGGAACTAGCTTTCCTTCATCCGACGACTCAAGTCGCAGAAGGGGAATCTTACGGTTGGCGAGCGGAAGTTCGACCGTTATCAGGTACCTCATGATGTATGGATTATGGACGACATTTACGACTCAAAACGGACAACGCGACAACGTCATTGCCCTGTTGCTTGAAGCTGCGGCTTCTCTTGCGACGCATCCGGGCTGCCTGCACTACATCATCAGCCGTTCTGACGAGCCAGATGTTTTGCATGTTCGCGAAATTTGGACGGATTCGGCTACTCATCAAGCATCCTTAACTTTACCGGTGACACAGCACTTGATTACGCAAGCGCGTCCGTTACTTGAACATGTTGAACGTGTACTGGAAGATCAACCGCTCGGTGGCAAAGGACTCATATAAATCAAAACCCCTTCTCTCATCGAGAAGGGGTTGAATGCTGTTAGGTTGCCTTCCACTTGATATCGATGACGTCCGACGCTCGCACCATTCGGCGCATACCTGTCGATGTGACGAGTTCAATCGTTCCACGGTCATGAAAAATCGCTTGGATTGAACCGGATACCGTATCCAGTGGTTTCAATCGGACGTGGACCGTCTGTCCGGTCCGGACTGCACGTTCCATGATGTGTTGCAAGGAGAGGCGATCACGAACAATCGTCTCTTCGCGTGATTGATACAAATGTTCAAGATGAAGGATATGCTGGCGTGAAGTCAGTTGTTTCCACTTGCGATTCGATCGTTTTTTAGATGCGAACATGGCTGACCACCTCCTGAATTGAGTCGTACGCTAGACAGTCGTGCGCTCTGCTTCAGATAATTCCCTTCAAGATCCGTGCTTAAACACGTGCACCTGACATTTTTTCGCGAAACGCCTCGATGGCCACAATTGCTTCTTGATCGTGTTCGACCTCACCCGGTGCATTCCCTTCGGCAAGAATCGTTGTCTCAAGCGTCGCACCGAGGAACGACGCGATATGCTTGAACTGCGTGACGAGTGCCTGTCCTTTGATGCGCGGATCGTCTCCACCGACGGCAATCAAGTGGAATCGTTTCCCTGCCATTCGGCTTTTGAAGTCGAGCTCTTCGTCGCGAAGTGACTCGCTGAATCGGTCGATGAATAATTTCATCTTCGTCGACATCGAGTACCAGTAAATCGGTGTGATGAACAGGATGTCATCGTGTTTAAGCATCGCTTCGACGATTCGGCGATAATCATCACCGATCGGCAAAAAGCCACCATGATGACGGCGGTCTTCAATCGGCTGAATCGAGACGTTCGCCAAATCGACAGCCACATGAGGGATGCCTTTCAACGCTTGTTCACCGAGCCATTCACTGTTTCCTTTACGTGAGCTACCATAAATCGTATACATATCGTGCATCTCCTTTTGAATTCGATTGTTTTATTCTATTCCAAACTTCACTGTCAATACACCGATATGCTCACAATTGGTTTTGAATAAGGGTTTTGCGGAAAAAGACAAGAAGACGAAAAAACAAATGGGGGAGGAACAGTCGAATGGAGAGAAGTACGCTCATTGCGCTAGAAAAACACTTATATGCCATCCACCTCGAAATGGATGGACTGGCGCGGCTGATTACGAAACAATTGATTCATTTGAGCCAAGTGGCTGCATCCGTCGAACATTTTCGGCGGATGAGCTTTGATATCTATAAACATCGGACGTCGCTCGAACAGGTTCCGTCACAAGTCTTATATGAGACGGCTCTCGATTACGAAGATTGGCTCGAGGAAGAGTTTGATGAGATTCCTGCTAATTGGCAACTGGCGACGAAAGAAGAAGAGGTACTCGAGCAGCTCTGGTGGTTCGAATTCTCACGCATTCTAGCGGAACTCGAAGAATGGCTCAGTCTTTATCTGATTCGCCGAATTCGAGAAGATGTCCGCTATATGCCACCGGTGATCGAGAAGAACGCCTACGCCTTGTCGGAAGATGCCCGACACGTCTTTTGGCGACTTTTACAACGTTCCGTCGCGAAGCCTTCATCAAAAATCAAGGCCAATCAATTATCGTGCCGAATGGGGATCGCCGAGATCGCCCGCTGTGCCCGCCTCAATCAAGATCGAACACGTCGTGCGATCGGTGAACTGAAGAACCGGGGACTGGTTGCGATCGAGGAGGACGACGAGAAGTTGAAGATGCGGCTTCGGCTTCAAGTCATCTGATTGAAAGCGATGAAGCGTTCAATCATGCGTTCATCCCGACGCGCGGATGGACCAATCCAAATGAGATGACCGGGGCTCTTCGATTCGATGAACTGTGCATGCGGAATGCTTCGTCGAGCGTGTTCGGCGTGTTCGAACGGAACAGCACGGTCTGACTTTGAATGGACGATCAAAACCGGACACGTGACGGCTTTGAGTCGCTCTTGTCCTAAGTCTTGCGTGATATCGAACAACACACCCCGTCCTGGACCATTTTGAAGACCGACCTCATATAACAACGAAGCATCCGTCTCACTGATGTGAGTACGGATTGTTTCGCGTGGTAAGAGACTCGTCATCTCGACCATCCGAACGGCCGCTTCTTCAGGAAACTTCCGAATTTTATCCTTCACATACGCCCAAATCCCCCATTGAATGAACTGCAAGGGACGCTGCAAGACCGGTTGGATGAGTAGGCGATGATAAGGAAGTGAAATCCGATGCGTCATCGCACACGCTAAGACGAGGGCATGAACGCCCGTATCCATTCCGGCAAGGGCGATTGCCGTCGGTCCTCCGGCTGAAATGCCGTAAACGGTATAGTTTCCGATTTGACGGGATGCGAGCCACCCGGCGTAAAATGTCGCGAGCGCCTCTGGATTATCTGCGAGTTGAAGTGGTGTTCGCCCATACCCCGGACGCGATGGTACGATGACACGATACCCTGCAGCAATCAATTTCTCGACATGGTAGATTTCCCGATAATCCGACTGCGTCCCATGAATTAAAAGAATGACGGGACCGCTTCCGCTATCCCGGTAATCAAAGCGCTGACCGTTCCATTCTGCGATACAATGCATCCAAATTCTCCTATCTCTTAATATTTACCATTTTATTGTTAATCTAATTCTCTTTTTCATGTATACTGTAAAGTATAACCAAACCATTGTGACTTAGGAAATGAGGATGCGTAGTGTCAAACGAAAAATTAACAAACCGTGACCGCTTACTTGCTGTACGAGAAATCTTCGAACGTCAGTCGGATGAAGATCATACGTTGACGCTTGAGGAATTAAGCATGGAACTTTCGAAACGAGGCTTAATCGAGAAGCTATCCCGAAAATCGTTAAAGGATGATATTGCAGCACTTGCCAAATCAGGCTTCGACGTCGTGGCGGAAGAGACGAAGAATGGACTTGCCATTCCGTATCATCTCGTCAGTCGTCCTTTTGAACATCATCAGCTCCGATTGCTCGTCGATGCCATCGCTAGTGCGAAGTTCATCTCGGAAAGTGAGACAACAGCTCTCGTCAAGACGCTTCAATCCCTGACGAGTGATAAGATGGCGGAGTCACTTCAGCCGGTCCTACATACTGTCAAAAAACCAAAAGGGATGACATCCCGCTCAATCGATACGATTCAGAAAGCAATCAGCGAAGGTTTCGTCATCAGCTTCCAGTACCAAGGGAAATTCAATGAACGGACGCGAAAGTTCGAGTTACGCAAGGATGGCGAGCATTATCTCGTTTCACCAGCACACCTATTGATGGATAACGGAAATTACTATTTGATCGGAAGAGACGAACGGATCAAAGAGATTCGAACGTATCGGGTCGACCGAATCGTTGATTGTAAAGCATTCGAACCGATGGAAGAACCGGTCTATGTCGAGCCAAGTTACTTAAGTAATATGTTCAACATGTATGGAGGAGAGAACGAGCAATTGACGCTTAAATTCCAGGAGAGTCTGATGCCGACCGTCGTTGACCGGTTCGGGACCGATATCCGTTGTCGTCGTCTCGATGACCTCTGGTTCGAGGTTAAGGTCGATGCGCTCTTTTCTGACGGCTTCATGATGTGGCTGATCCAGTTCGGCAACCAAGCAGAAATCATCGCACCTGTCGAACGCCGAGAGGCATTCAAGAATAAAGTAGCGGGTCTTGCGACGATGTACCAAGTCGAAACACCTGCTCTTTAAGAGGTAAAGCAAGGTTCATTTGACCATGGATCTTGCTTTTTTAATGATTGAATAAAAAAATGTCGTTTTTTGTCGGATATTCATATTTGAATATTTTAAGCGAATAGTTCCAGTTACTATTATAGGTATCTGATACTTATGTAGGAGGAACGACATGCAACAGATGGAAAAAAGCCGATCAAACGGGATGCGGAAATTAGGTGCTTTCCTGTTCTTCGTTTGTTTATCCTATACATCTTGGTACTTATTCTCACTTTTTGTCTTTCGTCTCGTGTTACCAGAAGATGTCATGACATCACTCGACATCGTCGCGTTCGGATTCAGTCCGGTTATCGCTCTTGTTGTCACCATCGGATCGCTACGTTTGATCGAACGGCGCATGAAACCTAAATTTACCCCCCTTTTATTCATCGGGTATATGCTTTCAACAAGTGTTTTGATCTATTATTCAGTTGCCTACGCGCTTCTACCCCGACTGTAACTTGCAACTCCTAAGCAATTGGCATATGCTACGCTTATAGCTTGCTAGGTAAGGGGGGATACGATGAACGCACAGTATATCCTCGACTGGATGCCGCTCGTGATTCCTGTCGGTGCCATCGTCTTTATTGTCGTCATTGCGCGTAAGGCTTCAAAAATCGATGCTGAAAAGTAAGAAGACTCCAGCTAGGGAGTCTTTTTTTATCGGGTTCCGTTGACACTTTATTTACGCAATTTCCCTATTGTTCGAAAACATAACGCCACACATTTAATGGTATAAAGAAACTAGGTGAAAGACCTAATATCAGGAAACCATGGATGGACGGATGAGCCAAAGAACCGTCATGACTTTACTTGCACTCAGTCTACTGCTTACGGTGTGTATGTTGAAAAAATCGACGTTGACGCCAAAAGCTAGTACCATCGATCTCACCATCGCTGTCGTCGGAACGGCTCCGGTTCTTACACAATCTCCGAACCTCCACTCAATTGATCTGCAGGAAATCAAAGGAGATTTACGTCAATATGACGCCGTCATGATCATGCCGGAGTACTTACATAAGGCAGCGGGACGTGACTATGCCTCCGTCTACCGGAAAGCACATATTCCATTTTTCTTCATCGGCTCTCAAAAATCCATCGAACCGTTTCTTAATCCGAGTCTCTCCTATGAGGGAAGCCTCAATCAATTGATGCGCACTCAATGCGACAAAAAGCCCTTACTCCACGAGCAAGGGCTTTTTGTTAACGTTCGATTTGTTCGCGTACTTGACGCCGGAACGTTTGGATATCATAGGCGGGTTCGCTTGTGCTGAATTCAATCCCGTCGATTAAACGCGCATTGGATGACGCATCCGGGAACTCAATCCGCATCAACCACTCAAGCGTCGTCTCCTCATGACGTCTTGGGAAGGCTTGTTCAAGTTGCGAAGCAATCTTCAGCAGCGGGTGATGACTATAACGTTTTGGAGCATGCGTTCGTACCTGTTTGGAACGTTTGACAGTCTGTTCCATTTCAATCGGAATGACTTTTCGCTTCCGGATGACGTACAGCGTGATTGCAACGAACAGTACAGTCACGATTGCCGTCACGATCCAAATCCAATGTGACGTTCCCGCTTGGACCGTTGCTTGTTTGACGTCTTCCACGCTTTTGATGTTTTCAAGTCCCATCGCGCGGTTCGTCATGTTGTCCGCTTTTCGTCCGAGTGGCTCCGTCCAAAGGAAGAGGGAGCCAAATGCTTCAAACAGCGGTCGGATCGAATTCGTCACGGACCCTACGAGTGCTTCCTTCGTCAATCGAAAAAGACCGGCTAAAAGGAGCCCTAACGTCAGCATCAGACCAACTGTTGAGAAGATACGTCGCCATTCTGTCATATAGGTGACGACGAATGGATACGCGACGACAAGGAAGAGGAGCAAAAAGGCACCAAACGGTGGAGTCACACCTGGGAATAGAATCATCACGCCACCGACGATCAGTCCACTTGCGGCGTAACGCCAAGCTGACTCGACCGTATCAAGAAATGCGGTCCAGGCGACGAAGATAAGAGCTAAAATACAAGCAACCGGAGATAGAATGAACAGTAATCCCGCTGCGAGTAGCTGTAGTCCAATCCGAAGCGAGCGGTGCGGCACGAAGGCAAGTGCCGGGAAAACGAGTGCTAGATAGAACGGAACGGGTAATAGACTCGCTAGGAAAATCCACCAGAGAATCATGCGCTCACCCCTTTCTGCCGATGACCGAGATGGATCTCTGCCGTCGTTGACGGAACGCTCCGTTGTAAGCGTTTCGTGAAATAGCGGCGCTCGAGTGGTAAGTCATATTCCGAGATCCGGGCAAGACATTCCATCGTCCGCAGGAACTGATGTTTCCCCGTACCGGACGGGACATGATACCACTGACCCGTTCGATTGACCATCGAGATCCAAAGACTGTAGGAAGCGCCTTGTTTTTCGAGTTCGCGGATGATTGTTGCGGCACGCGATAAGAGTTTCTCGAAGTCAGAGCGGAGGGCGAGCCCATCTGCTGACAGACCATCGACGATCACGGCATAATCATGATTACGTTTCCGATCATATTGATACGAATACAGTTCGTTTGTCTTTGCATAGGCAGACCAATAAATCGATTTCGCGTCTCCGGAATAGGGAACGACTGAATGAAAACTCGAACGATCCGAAAACGGACTCGAACGATCAATCGTCTCACCCGGAATCATCCGCTCGTTCCACTCGACGGACGCTGGCGCGAAGTCTGGGAAGACATGCCCAAGTTCCTGGATGTCGAGCGTGATATAGATCGTCATCAGATGAAACGGATCCGAGATCATGATGTCAAACGATTGAATCCGAATTGTTCCTCGCTGTGCAGCGATGACATCGATTGAAAACGGGACGATCGTCTGTTTACCGACATACATGTGTTGACGCCAAAACTGACTACTCGCGTCAGGAAGCTTGATTTGATCCCCGAGTAGACCGGAAATCGTAATCCGTCCAAGCGGTAACTTCGTCGGATTCGTCAGCTCGAACGGAATCTGGATCGCTTCTTCTCGGAAAGCACGGACTGTCTCAAGGAGGCGGACGTGGATTCGCTTCGCGATGTATTCAAGATAATAGGGCATCACCCAGCCGTATATCGTATAGGCAAATAATATAGCCGCCATCCAAACAGGACCATAGAGTCCGACGATGATCCCACTTGCGCCCGTCATGGTGAGAATGATGAGGTTAAAGGCTTTTGGTGTGATCAATTGCATGATTACACCTCAGTCGGAACGGTGAGTGAATCGAGCACCTGCTGGACGAGACGTTCGTTCGACAACTTCAGCGTCGCTTCAAGTGTTAGGACGAGTCGGTGAGCGAGAAGCGGCGTTGCTAAGTGTTTGACGTCTTCCGGTGTGACGTACGTCCGCTCTTGCATCCAAGCACGCGCTTTTGCTGCCTTTAAAAGGGCGAGTGTCGCTCGTGGACTTGGTCCAATCTCAACGTCACGATGGGCGCGGAGTGCATCACAGACATCAAGTAAGTAATTTTCGACGCTGTCCTCAATCGTGACCGCAACCACTTCCCCTTTCCAGTCGTTGAGTTGTTCAAGTGGAATGTGTAGATCGGCTGCGGTCAGATGCGCTCCATGTAACAATGCTTTTTCCGCTTGACGCGTCAAGGGAGCGAACGACAACTTGAACAAGAAGCGGTCGAGTTGCGCATGGGGGAGCGGGAATGTGCCGTGTCCGTCGAACGGGTTTTGTGTCGCGATGACAAGAAAGTGTTGGGGTAGCGTATACGACATATCACCAATTGTCACTTGCGCCTCTGCCATGGCTTCAAGGAGAGCGGACTGGGTCCGTGGAGTCGTTCGGTTGATCTCATCAACGAGGACAATGTTGGCAAACAGCGGACCAAACCGTTGTTCGAACGACCCAGTGAGTGGGTTGAACAGCTCCATTCCGAGTAAATCCGTCGGTAACGTATCTGCTGTACATTGAACACGTGAGAATTTTGCATCGAGTGTCTGCGCGAGCGCTTTTGCTAGTGTTGTCTTACCAGTGCCGGGACGGTCTTCGAGTAAAATATGCCCCTCGGCAAGTAAACCAATCAACAAATGATCAATCACATCGTCCTGACCAAGGACGGATTGCTTAAGTGATGTCCGTAACGTTTGAAACATAAATGATTCCCCCTTTAAGATGCTTTGTATTTCTAAAGTGTACGAAAATTCAGAAAAAACCGCTAGTGATTTTCCTAAAACGATTGGTCTAGAAATACGTCTACCTTTTATACTACCATTTTCATCCAAAAGTTTCGTGAAATATCAAAAACATTGAAACAGGATTAGGAAGTCATTGATCGAATAATGTATTTAGGGTTGCTAAGATAAAGAGGAATGGACTCATGAAACCATATACTACGGAATCCGATACCACTCCAGTCTTTCAACATGACGTCGTCCATAGTCCGCTCGATGATTACCAACGCGTCGTTTCCGGAGGTCCCCCGAATCGTCGTGCCTTTGCCGCGATTCGTCGACTCCCAATCGGATTACGTTTGCTTACGTATACGCTTGGTTTCTTATTCACAGCAAGCATCCTCACTGGACTCATCATCAGTCTACTTGATTAAAAAAGACTCCCTCAGCGCACCGAGGGAATCCCATCATTCTTCAAAGAGATCATCCATCAGCTCGGTGATCTCTTTTTTACGCACGTTCGTCTCATCGCGTAAGATTCGAATCGAGCGTCCGCTCCAATCGAGTCGGTCGCCAATCGTCGCTTGGCGCGGTAAACGACTTTTCGGTAACGTGATCGTCTCACGGTCGTCGGTCTCACAAATTGCTAGATCATCTTCAAAATCAGCTACGGTCAATCGCATCTGATACACCTCCGCGTCTCGTTATTCCGGTCGTAAATCAGGCCGGTTTGATTCCTTGATACCGTCACCAGTCGAGATATACTGAATCGTTCCACTTTGATCGGTTCGGTCAATCGTAATCCGTTCTGCCTTCAGTTCTTGTAAGACGGAAGGACGTGGATGACGATAGGCATTGTCCTTTCCGGCTGAGATCAAGGCACGTTTTGGTGATACAGCTTGTAGGAAGGGCAGGGAGGACGATGTGTCTGCCCCGTGATGTCCAAGCTTTAAGACATCAGCACGTACATCGGCGTTTGACTCGAGTAATTGTCGTTCCGTTCGGATCGGCGCGTCGCCCATGAAGAGGAAGCGGTCTTGTCCATGTTCGACCCGGAGGACGGCACTCCAGCTGTTAAGATCCTGTGTCCCGTCTGTTAGAGGAGCAAGGAACGTAAAGCGTGCGGCTTCACTCGGTATTTTAAGACCTGCCTTAACTGACTTGATCGTCACCCCTTCGCGTTTGACGGCAAGGAGGAAATCGCGATACGTCTCCGTCGTATGCGTGACTCGCGGGGCATAGACGCTGTCGACTGGAAAGGCATCGAGGACGGTATCGAGTCCACCGATATGATCGGCGTCCGGATGTGTCGCAATGACCGCTGTTAAGCGTTTGATACCCAATTTTTGCAGGTAGCGGACGACATCTTCGCCTTTGCCGTTATTCCCACCATCAATCAAGATCGCATCTTCCTTCGTTCGGATGAACGTACTATCTCCTTGACCGACGTCAAAACCATAGATCTCCATCTGTCCTGCCGTCGGGGCAGGGGGTGCTTCGTCCCGTGTCGTATAGAAGATGACGATTAAACAGAGTGCTAATAGAATCGTTGATCCCCATTTCAACATGTCGGTTCCTCTTTCTCGAACAGATACAGCATGCCATTGCGCGGATGACCGAACCGTGGTCCGCTGTAACCGCGTCGTTTTAAGGCAGCGCGCATCAGGATCATCATGCCGCCGTGACCGACGAGTAGAACCCGTTCGTCGTCTTCGAACATTAATTGATTTAAGAGCACTTCAATCCGTTCATTCGCATCCTTGATTTCGGCTTGTATTCGTTTACTGAACGGGGCTGCGAATCGACCGAGAACCGCCCAGCCGAGGAACGGTAATCGGAGATTCGACCGAATCGTCGGAAACGGCACTTCACGCAGCAGATCCGTCACGATGATTTCTTGATCATAAACGCTTTGCGCCGTCTGGACGGCACGCGGCATGCTACTGGCATAACAGACTGTCCAGTCAATCTGACCGAGCTCGACCGGTTGAATATCGATCTCTGACGTATCATACCGTTCAATCCATTTTTCAATATCGCTAGCGCTAATCCAGCCTTTCGTCGGATATCCTTCCGTCACCCGGTGATGCCTGACTAATCCAATTTGTTTCATATGCCGTACGACGGATTAAACCTAAACCGTCTCCCTCACTTTCATTCATCGTTTACAAAGCGACACGGATCGCCAGTCCACATAAAATCGCTCCTAAGATACTGAGCAAGCTCCCGATGATGTAATATTCCGCAAAGCGGCGATCTTCAAACTGTTTAAAACGAGCCAGTGCCTTCAAGGCAATGATGAAGCCAATGGCTCCAGTTGCATTCGTGACAACGAGCAGGGTGATGATTGCGCGTTCGACGAGACCGATATAACGTCCGATCCCGCTTAATTCCGTCGTATAACTGCGTGCAGAATCTTCGACTTCGTGCGTGACGGTCCGCGAGATGCCATCTAATTGCTCTTTGCGTGTCACTTTCCGCTCGAAATGCGCTTCAATCAATCGCGGGGCGAATGGTGCGAGCATCAAGGCGATTCCGTGACCGAGTAACTCCGTCGTCACTAAACTAAAGCAAAGAATCCACAGGATCTGCTCCGGTCGCGAGAACGACAACGACCAATCGATCGAAACGAACACCCATGTCAAGGCGATGATGGCAACGATATGTAACGCTTGATCGATCCAGTACGCTACTGCTTGTTTGACGCGGCGTTTGAGCGGGGAAGCATCGAGTAGGGCGTGAAACACGAGAATGCTGCCTCCAAGCCATCCGGCGATGTCGATGGTCAATTCCCCTTGGATGACGAAGAACGCAAGCACAAGTAGCATCAGAGCCGCATGAACGGCAAGATGTTGGAGTAAGATTCGTTGGTGTCGATGTTTCAATTGCGCCATTCGTTTCGTCTGTAATGGAAAATCAGCAAGTAGATGGACAAGTAAAAGACTAAGTAAGACGGTCACCGAATCGCCTCCCAGACTTGGAATTGCTCCAGTGCCTGGGTCAAGGCAGCTTCAAGTCGCTTCCGTTGCTTACGTTGCGAGCGGGAGACGAGTTTTGCGACATTTACGCGGGCATCTTGTTCCTTGAAGCCCATCTTCAGTCCGATCTCCTCATACGTATCATCTGGATATCGATCCATCAACCGGTGCAGTTCAATCTGACGGTCCGTCTTCCCGAAGTAAGCCGGATACAGCATCTCGAGATAACCGTTCAGCAGGGCGGTCGGTAAGTAGGGCGGTCCAGCAAAAGCAATCCGCGATGGAAGCGTCTTCGCCAGTTTCTGTGCTTCAAAGGCATGAATGATTGCACTACCATTGGCTTCTTCAGCCCGCGTCGTCGAAATCGTCTCATATTGACCAAATCCAATCCCGATGTAACCTGGCAATTCTTGATTCAATAAGTGCAGAATGACCGGATAACTAACCGGATAATCTGCGAATACCGCTAGTAAACTATCGCCGGATTTGATTTGAAACGGAACGATACTCAATGGAAATGCTGTATTCAGATCGTTCGCGAGTACACGAAGCCCTTGAAGTAATGCTTCTTTGCTCGGATAATCGCGGGAGCCTTTGACATCAAACGACAAAGCAACAGCTTGCATGACGATTCCTCCTGTTCATTTGTTACCGCAATCATGGAAACATTTAATTTGTTACCGTTAAAAAGGTAACATTTGCAGTGTTACTGTTATTAGAGTAACAAAGAATAAGGAGGAAGACCAACAGGACGATAGACCGATTTTTAAATGGCAGGGGGATAAATGGATCTGACTAAAATATCATTTTTTTATTCAAGTTAACATAACATATATTATCAATAGTTATGAGAATTTGTCTCATAATAAAGGTAAACTTAAGATAGTGAGACAAAATAAAAAAACACGGGGTTAACCGTGTTTTCGACAATCATACGGACGTGTTCGTTCCAATCGATGAATCAAACGATCCAAGAATATATGATGGCGGCGTTCGAGTTGCGTGATCCGTTCAAGCGGCAACCACGCAAAATCAAAGAAATCACCGCAATCCTGACCGTCACCAGCAACACAGTGCGTCCAGCGGTTCTCTTGGCATTCGATGTGCGCATGATAGAAATACGTGTAATGCACCCGCATTCGCTCCGGATAGCGCATCTCTTCTTCGCCGATGTACTGGACGGATGTTAACGAGAGACCACTTTCCTCAAGCGTCTCACGGACAGCCGCTTCTTTTGCGATTTCAGCATCTTCGATCGTACCTGCAGGAATCTGCCAATCACTCTCAGGAGCCGATTGCGGATGAAAAACAAGTAGTTCCCATCCGTTAGGTTTTTCCCGAGTGATATAGATTGCTACTTTTTCGCGACGTCTGAATTTCATCTTCATCACCTCTCCAAGGTCGGCAGATTGCACAACAAGCAGCTAAAGGGACGGTCCCGTAGCTGCTTGATCAATTGACGCTATAAGCAAAGCTGCGGAGACGCGTGACCCGACGCTTGTTCGTGACGAATCGTGACCTGACTATTTCTTCTATTGTAGCCGTTATTGGTCAGTGTTTCAATTTGTAAACGATATTTCTCGCGATAAATCTCAAAATTCCGAGCATTTGTCTCAAAATCCCCTCTCCTGCCCTGCTAAATCTAAAAAAGCTCCCCCGTTATCCGGAGGAGCCTTATCTCATCGTGTATACCAGTCGAGCAATGGACCGAATTTCTCTTCATCATAGGCGAATGAACCGTTCGATAAGCGGTCGAGGAACGATAACGAACCGATTTGGATCGTTTTCTCCTGCTCTTTCCCGCTGAGAACTAATTCCTTTGCTTGCGTGACATCGATCAATGCTGCGACCCGGTGTGGTTTTGATTTCAAATCACGCAGTAACTGTAAGCCACGTAGCGCACGGCTCGAGACTTGGAACTGATCCGCGAGACGCATCTTCTTCAAGGCACCCCGTTGCGTCAAAAGAACGATCTGCGGCGCTTCCTTGAAGCCGATCGCACCCGCGACGACGTCCTGATCCTTCAGGTTGATCGCCTTGACACCAGCGGCCCGGACACCGACGACCGGGACGTCATCTTCCGTGAACCAGAGTCCGAAACCGTTCTGTGTCGCAAGGAAGAGGTCCGTTTGACCCGTCGAGACCTGAGCGTACAAGACTTCGTCATCTGCCTTCAGACGGACACCTTGGAGTGGTTTTGACTTCCGCTGTGCATTGTAATCACTCAGTTTCGAGCGTTTGACCATCCCTTGACGGGTAACGAACAAGCAGTGATGGGCTTCATCGAACGAGCGGACGAGATCCGCTGAAAGAACCCGGTCACCCGGTTCGAGAGGGACGAGGTTTGCGACGTGTTGACCGCCATCTTTCCATTTCGTATCCGGCAATTGGTGGACCGGAATCAGCAAGTAGTTTCCGCGAACGGTCCAGACGATCAAGTGATCGGTCGTCATCGCTTGCCCTTGGAGCAACGGACGATCCTGTTCCTTCAAGTCCGGCAAGTCGTTCGAGGCACCGAATGAACGGAGTGATGAACGTTTGACGTAACCGTTCTTCGACAGGAAGACCATCGTTTCCTCGACAGCGATCATGACTTCCGTCTTCAGCTTCAGTTCTTCAACTTCCGCTTCGATCGTTGAGCGACGTTTGTCCGCAACTTGTTCTTTCAAGACCGTCAATTCCTTGACGATGAGACGATTCCGTGTCTTTTCATCGTTGAGGATCTTCTCAAGACGAGCGATCTCCTTTTCGAGTTTCGCTGCTTCTTCCTGCAACTCGACGATATCGGTATTCGTTAACCGGTAGAGTTGAAGCATGACGACGGCTTCCGCTTGACGGTCCGTGAAGTTGAAGCGCGCGATCAGCTTCTCCTTCGCATCTGCTTTATTCGATGCAGAACGGATCAAGGCAAGTGTCTCATCGAGGACAGAGATCGCTGTCATCAAGGCGGAGACGACTTCCTGGCGGCGTTTCGCTTGCTCAAGATCAAACGCCGTCCGACGGATGACGACTTCCTTGACGTGTGCGAGATACGCATCAAGGAGCGTCAAGACGCCCATTTGCCGCGGTGTCCGCTCGTGGATCGCGACCATGTTGTAGTTATAGGCAATTTGTAAGTCAGTCTGTTTGAGGTAGAAGTGTAAGACACCTTCTGCGTCCGCTTCCTTCTTCAACTCGATGACGACCCGTAAGCCGTCGCGGTCGGTCTCATCACGGACTTCAGCGACACCTTCGACCTTTTTATCAAGACGGAGTTCTTCCATCCGTTTAACGAGATTCGCTTTATTGACCTCATACGGGAGCTCAGTGATAACGATTTGCTGGCGACCGCCCCGCAGTGTCTCAATCGTTGAGCGCGAGCGGATGATGACTTTCCCGCGTCCTGTCTCGAACGCCTTCTTGATGCCGTCAAGCCCTTGGACGACACCACCAGTCGGGAAATCAGGACCTTGCATGTGCTTCAATAAGTCATCGACGTTCTGAACCGTACCGGAGATCCGACCGATCGCAGCATCGAGGACTTCTCCCGCGTGATGCGGTGGAATCTCGGTCGCGTAACCAGCGGAGATCCCCGTCGAACCGTTCATCAGCAGGTTCGGCAGTAGTGATGGTAAGACGAGCGGTTCCTCCGTCGTATCATCGAAGTTGAGCGTGTAATCAACGGTCTGTTTGTTGATTCCGTCAAGAATGAGACTTGAAACTTTCGACAGACGGGCTTCCGTATACCGCATCGCTGCCGCACTATCGCCGTCGATTGATCCATTGTTTCCTTGCATATCGATCAACGGATAACGGAGTTTCCACTCTTGGCTCAAGCGGACCATTGCTTCATAGACCGATGAGTCACCATGCGGGTGGTAGTTACCGATGACGACGCCGACCGTCTTCGCCGATTTTCGGTAAGCACGGTCGAACAGGTTGCCTTCCGTATGCATCGCATACAAGATCCGGCGTTGAACCGGTTTTAGACCATCTCGGGCATCCGGTAAGGCACGATCTTGAATGATATATTTCGAATAACGACCAAACCGGTCGCCGACGACTTGCTCGAGCGACAGGTTCAGGATGTTTTGTAGATTAGACATGTTCGTTCACACTCTCTTTCGTCACGTGCTCATTCTCGATGATCGAGAGGTCTTCTGCGAGACCGAAGGCGACATTGTCCTCGATCCACGTCCGGCGGTGTCCGACGTTATCTCCCATGAGGACAGAGACGCGTTTTTCCGCTACGGCAGCATCGTCGATCGTGACCCGAATCAATGTCCGTGTCTCGGGATCCATCGTCGTTTCCCAGAGTTGCGGTGCATTCATCTCCCCAAGTCCTTTGTAACGCTGGATCATATAACCTTTACCGAATTTCTTCGTCGTTTTCTTAAGGGTCTCTTCGTCCCAGACGTATTCAAATTTCTCCGATTTGCCTTTTCCTTTTGAGACACGATAGAGCGGTGGTAAGGCAACGAAGACCTTCCCAGCGTCGATCAACGGACGCATGTAGCGGAAGAAGAACGTCAACAGCAAGACTTGGATATGCGCGCCATCGGTATCGGCATCGGTCATGATGATGACTTTGTCGAAATTACAATCCGACAAGTCAAAATCGGCTCCGACACCGCCACCAATCGCATGAATGATCGTGTTGATCTCTTCATTCTTCATGATGTCAGCGAGTTTCGCTTTTTCCGTGTTCAAGACCTTCCCACGGAGTGGAAGAATCGCTTGGAACGTCCGGTTTCGTCCTTGTTTCGCAGAACCACCGGCAGAATCACCCTCGACGAGGAACAATTCATTCTTGTCTGCGTTTTTTGAAGCCGCAGGTGTCAGTTTTCCGTTCAAGATGCTCGAACGTTTTTTCTTTTTCCCGTTTCGTGCTTCTTCGCGCGCTTTCCGTGCCGCTTCCCGGGCTTGCGCAGCGCGAATTGCTTTTTTGATTAACAGCGTCGCCGTTTGTGGATTCTCTTCCAAGTACGTCGAGAGACGACGACTGATGACAGCGTCACAGCTCGTCCGCGCTTCCGGTGAGCCGAGTTTCGACTTCGTTTGTCCTTCGAACTGAAGGAATTCTTCTGGAATTCGGATCGAGACGATCATGGTCAACCCTTCGCGGATATCATTTCCGTCAAGGTTCTTATCCTTTTCCTTCAAGAGCGTGTTCTTTCGGGCGTATTCATTCATGACTCGTGTCATTGCTGTTTTTGCCCCGACTTCATGTGTGCCGCCGTCGCGTGTCCGGACGTTGTTGACGAACGAAAGGACGTTTTCCGAGTACGCATCCGTGAACTGGAAGGCGATATCGACTTCGATCTCATTTTCCGTTCCTTCGAATGCAACTGTCGGATGAAGCGTATCTTTATCATCGTTCAAGTACTGAACGAATTCGCTGACACCGTCTTGGTACTGGAAGATGTCCTGTTTGTCGGACCGTTCGTCCGTCAACGTAATCTTCAGACCTTTTAGCAAGAAGGCTGATTCGCGTAAGCGTTCCGCAAGCGTATCGTAGTTGTATGTCAACGTACTGAAGATCGAGCCATCTGGTTTAAAGTAGACGCTCGTTCCTTTTTGACGCGTCGTACCCGTTTCAAGCAACGTCGTCTTCGGAATCCCGCCGTTTTCAAACGTTTGCTCATATTGTTTCCCGTCACGGAAGATCGTTACTTTCAAATCCGTTGATAAGGCGTTAACGACCGACGCCCCGACGCCGTGTAAGCCACCGGACGTCTTATATCCACCTTGACCGAACTTACCACCGGCGTGAAGGACCGTGAAGATGACTTCAGCAGTCGGTTTTCCCGATGCGTGCATCCCCGTCGGCATCCCACGTCCATGGTCACGGACCGTGATCGCATTATCTTTATGGATCGTGACATCAATTTGTTCCCCGAATCCTGCGAGTGCTTCATCGATCGCGTTATCAACGATCTCGTAGACGAGATGGTGAAGTCCACGGTGATCGGTAGAACCGATATACATACCAGGGCGCTTCCGGACTGCTTCGAGTCCTTCGAGCACCTGTATGGCATCATCATTGTAGTTATTTAAGTCTGTCGCCATTCATTTCACCTCAAAATTCAAAATTACGACGTCGTTTTTACAAACGTTCGTTCGTTATTTCAAGTAGTCTGTCTCTAATTGTAGGCATCTTCTTGCTTCCTGACAAGCATAACCTGTAATGGGCATGAAAAAAGACACCTTCACGAACGGGTGAAGATGCCTATAGTCGTGCGATGATTCACAGGTATTGATGCTCGATTTTGATGCAACGATTCTCAATATATGGAATGCCAGCGCCGAGCGCCAGGCTCTCTGCTTCGACACTTGAGAGACCCAGTTGATTCCAAATCATCCCGACGTCACCGTGAGCGACAGCATCTTTCGCGACATCCGCCAAAAACTCAGACCGACGGAAAACGTCAACGATATCGATGTGTCCTGGAATGCTTGCAACACTTGGATAGACTTTTTGACCGTTCCACTCGTTTAACGTTGGATTGACCGGAATGACTTCGTACCCGTGTTGAACCAAGTAGTCAGCAATCCAGTTCGCCGTCTTCCCAGAATCACTTGAGACACCGACGACGGCAATGCGTTTTGCATCCTTCAAATACTGACGTGCTTCTTGATCGGTAATCATTTAGAACTCCCCCTTATGAAAATAACTCTTACCTAACACTCTATACCCGAACCAAGATGAAGTATGCGAAATCGAGCACGTTTTCGACGTTTTTCAGAAATCGTCTTGAAATCAAATGAGTCGACCAATGACCCATCAGACGTCTTCTCGATGCAACTGAGAGCGAAATTGACTATTCATTCTTTTTTAGTGATTTAGGTGACATAATACTATTATTGTTATTAAATAGACTCTACAACCCTTAAACCTCTAAAAATAAGTTAAATTCTCACGTGCATCGAGTTGACCAACGACCCGTCTATCACCTTGTCGATGCAACTGAGCGCTCCCTGTCTGACAATTTAATGTTGCGTGAAATAACTATTTCACGCAAACAAGTGTCTGACGTACCAACGTTTGGTATACTACTACTAGAGGGGTGATTGTCGGATGAGTTTATTTAAAAACCTAGGAAAAACAATACATAAAACGACTGTTTCGGTTACAGCACCAGCGATTCCCGGTTATGAGCGAATGCCACGCTTCATTCAGTCCTATTTGGATCAGTTAGCAGCCAAACATTTCTCACTAGCAACGATGCGCCGCTACGTCTACGATTATGAGGCGTTCTTTCAATTCGTCGCAACAGCGTCAGGTGAAGAGGTAACGGCGCGAGATATTCCGCTTGAAGCATTCGTCGAGATCGATGCAGCAGGAATCGAAGCCTACGCCGAATACCTTGCCTTAACGAAACAAAATGCACCGAGCGTCATCAACCGGAAGTTATCAGCGTTACAGTCACTGTTTCGTTATTTGGTCGATACCGGTCAGTTGTCGGAAAATCCGGTCGCCAAAGTCAATCGACCAAAACAAGCGAAGCGGGAACCGGTTTACCTGACGAAACGCGAATGGAACGAATTGATTCAATTATTACCGTCGAACGTCGAGATGAATGCCCGGGAAGCATCGCATTATGAACGGGATCGTGTCCGCGACGTGACGTTGTTCCAACTGCTCGGCTATAGCGGGATGCGTTTAAGTGAGATGACGCAACTCGTCTGGAACGATGTCGATTTCCACGAAAACACGCTCCGCGTCATCGGGAAAGGCAATAAAGAGCGACTGATCCCGCTCGCAAAGCCAGCCCGGATCGCCTTACGCAAATACGCGATTCATTATCAGATGCCAACGAGCGGCGCCGTGCCTGTCTTCCAAAAACATGGGAAACCACTCAGTCCACGGGCAGTCCAGCATATTTTGCAACGGCACACGGAACGATTGAAACCGGTCCTACCCTTTTTAGAGCGCAAAAAAATTACACCGCATAAATTGCGGCATACGTTTGCGACACGTCTTGCGACCGGTGGGGTCGACGTTCTGACGATCCAGCAGCTACTCGGTCATGAATCCGTCGCAACGACACAAGTCTACGCCCATATCGGAGATTCCGAGAAAAAACGCGCCGTCGATTTATTCGATGGTGAACGATAATAATATTATGTCAACCAAAGGAGGGATTTCATGAATTACGGGCTCAGTGAACGCAAAATCAAACAGATGTCTGATGCCTATGCCTTTCGACGGGGAAAGAAGTATGTCGCTGCCCGAAAGGTCACGTTACACAATTACCGGATGGGTGACGAGCTGATTGAAGCGAGCGTCGACGGCGAGGAACGATTCACGGTGACGGTCCGCGTCAAGGCGCACGGCGTCGACGCTGGCTGTAATTGTCCGTCGCTTGCGATGGATACGTCATTTTGTGGACATATCGTCGCTGTTTTGCTGGCGATGCATCATGTACAGGCACACGGCACACCAACACTGCTCTCACCACAGATTCGTCCGTTCTCGGCGATTCAAGTCGACGACGCAGGCGCGCGCAACTATTTACGCAGTCTCACACCTGATCGTCGGGTGGCGATCCATTTCGAACTGACCGGACCCGTCGTGACGCTCAACCGATTGACGGATAAACAGCAGCATCAACTGTCCCTGCCCTATTTCGATCGTTTGCTTAGACAGACGGAGTATTTGCAGCGGGTTGCGGATGTTTCGTTCAGTCCAGATTTACAGGAACGGATCGTTTCCGTTACGCCGATCGTTAAGCTCCATCTCGATCGAACGGCGCGGGAAGTCGAAGTCCGCGTGTCGTTTGATTATCAAGGGATTCAGCTGAATCCACTCGACGAGACGATTTATGCTGGACGGGATCAAGTAACGGAGCAAAGTGTCTTACGCTATTTACGTGAATTCCAAGCAACACCATCGAATTCGCACTATGTCATCACCAGTGACGCCGCGCAGTATGCTTTTTTGCGGAGTCTGCTTGACGAACGGGTTGCGCTTGGTCAACTAGAGTTATTTGCAACGCAAGCCATCCGAACGACGTTACCAAAAGGACCATTTCATCCGCGGATCGAAGTCGACGTGACAGACCGCCTCGACTGGCTTGTGTTCAACTTTTCGATGGACGGAATTCCGGAAGACGAGCTGAAACGTGTCCTGAAGTCGCTTGTCTTACAAAAACGCTATCACCGCTTGAAATCCGGACAGTTCGTATCTTTAGAGGCACGGGCCTTTCAGCAGTTGCAACGGGTTCTCGCCCAGATGGAAGCAAGTGAACGCGACTTACGCGACGGGCGACTCGTCTTACCTGCCGTCCGGAACATGAAGCATCTGATCGGTGCCTCCATCCTGCATCTCCATGCCGATTTGCTCGAGAAATGGATCGAATTGAAATCCGGACAAGGATTCCGGCTCAACTTGCCGAATTCGTTAGAGTCACGACTCTATCCGTATCAACGGACGGGCATTCAATTTCTGAAGAATTTGGACGCGCACGGATGTCACGGCATCTTGGCCGATGAGATGGGGCTTGGAAAGACAATTCAAGCGATTGGTTATGTAGCAACGATTTCGGATAGTCGTGCACTGATCGTCGCACCGGCATCACTGCTCCGCAACTGGGAGGCGGAACTGAAGCGCTTTTTACCCGGTCGACCGGTTCATGTCGTGACGGGATCTCAAACTAGCCGACTTTCCGAACTGAAGTACTTGGCTGAAAACACAGTGACGATCGTCTCCTACACGACGCTTCGGACCGACGTCCGTCGCCACCCCGTATATGACGTCGTCTTCTTTGATGAAGCACAGCACTTGAAGAATCCGCAGTCACAAACGGTCAGTCAACTACGACATCTGCAAGCAAAACGCCGGTTCGCCTTGACGGGAACTCCACTTGAGAATCGACCGCGCGACATCTGGTCGATTTTCCATGTCTTGTTTCCGGAATTACTGCCGGATTTAGCGACGTTTGAGAAATGGTCGTTTGATGACATGCAACAATTCATTCAACCATTTTTATTACGGCGTGAGAAAAAAGATGTCTTACAGGACTTACCAAAGAAGCAGATCGAGCATCATTATGTCGAGCTTGGACCGAATCAAAAACGGTTATATGCGTCGTATCTCGCCAAATTGCAACTCGAGACGTTGCAACATTTAGACGAAACGAAACGTGAAGATCGTTTGAAGTTACTGGCGGGCTTAACGCGGTTGCGGCAAATTTGCAACGATCCGGGATTATTCGTCGAAGGGTACACAGGGGAAGCAACGAAACGAACGCGTCTGCTCTCACTGATTGCAGAAAAACGGGCAGCCGGAAAACGGATCTTGATCTTCTCGCAGTATACGCAAATGCTCGAGCGCATTCGCTCAGATCTCGCGCAACGTCACCTCCCCCATTTCCTATTGACGGGTGAGACACCGCTCGAAGAGCGGGTCGCGTTATGCGACCGGTTCAATGACGGTGAAGTCGATCTCTTCTTGATTTCGCTTAAAGCCGGCGGAACGGGACTGAATCTCGCAACTGCTGATACCGTCATCCTGTTTGACAGCTGGTGGAATCCGGCTGTTGAACAACAGGCAGCCGATCGCGCCCATCGCCTTGGACAACAATCCGACGTGACCGTCATTAAATTGCTGACACGCGGAACGATCGAAGAGAAGATGACCGAATTACAAGATCGAAAAGCCAAAATGGTCGATGCCGTCCTGACAGCTCCAGACAGTGACGCCTTGACCGTCAAAGAACTCGTACATCTCGTAGAAACAAAGGAGGAACAACGGTGATCCTTGATCTCCTGCTTGGTTATCTCATCGGTAGTATTTTAGGTGGTACGCTCTGGAAGTACGTCAGTCGTACCGATTTGGCTCAGGTTGGTTCCGGAAACATCGGTGCCCGCAATGCCCATCGTGCCGGTGGGCTTCCGGCTTTTGTATTCGTTTATCTGTTTGATGCCGCGAAGACGGTCCTTGCACTACAGATCACAGACATGTTTTATCCGGTCGCCCTCACCGTGCTCATCGGTCACTTGTTTCCGTTGTTTCACCCACGACGCGGCGGTAAAGGGTACGCTGTATTTTCCGGAATCGTCTTCTCTATCACGCCGTGGGCATATCTTGCCGGATTAGGCATACTCGGTTTGTCTTATCTCGTAACGAAAGATAGTGTCAAAGCGGGGCTTATTCCGGTCGTTTTACTTCCGTTACTACCCGTCTTCTTAGACGCAGGGTCAGTCAATATCTTGTGTACCGTTGCCGTAAGTCTACTTGTCCTGTGGGCTCATGATGCACTCCACAAGCCAGCCATTACATAAGGAGGACGTCTCCATGATCGACTTTTCCATTGCAACTGCGGACGACGCGGAAGCAATCCATGAATTGAACTACCTCACATTCACAGAAGAGATTCCACAACATCAACCGAACATCGAACGGAAACGAATTGATCGATTCCATGATCAGAACACTTACTTGATCGGTAAGGAAGACGATCGACTCGTCGCGATGATCGCCATTCGAAAGCATCGTCCCTTTTCGCTTGAGGAAAAGGGCGTGACGCTAGACGAGACACTGACGGATCCAGCAGAAATCCGCTTACTTAGCGTTCGTCCCGAATACCGCAATAGTCGTACGTTCATGCAATTGATGCGCTTTCTAATGGTCTACCTCGAGCGGGAGACGATTGATCATGTCTATATCAGTGGTACGACGCGAGAAGCAAAACTATACGCGCGGTTCGGCTTCACACCGATTGCAGCGACGCTTGGTAGTGGTGACGCCCAGTTTGTACCGATGTTGTTGTCGCGCGCAACATACGAACGATCCGTCATCGCGGATGTCTTACGTCCCCTGCATTTTCTAGCCGGTCCGGTCGAGGTTGCGCCGACGGTCCGTCAAGCGGCGCAACAAGCACCGCGTCCACACCGGACGGCCTCGATGCGTCAGCTCGATCAAGATTTACGTGGCCGAATGTGTCAGTTGCTGGATTTGCCACATGTCTCGATGGCCGTCGGCAGCGGTACGCTCGCCAATGATATTGTCGCGCAACAACTCACTGGACATGGATTGATCCTGAACGGTGGCGAGTTCGGTCAACGCTTGATTGACCATGCGGTACGTGCCGGCAAGTCTTTTGATATCCATACGCTTCCCTCCGGTCACCCGATCGATTTGGAGCAACTCGCTCATCAATTGAGGCAAACGGCATACAACTGGATTTGGTTGACGCATTGTGAGACGTCAACGGGTGTTCTCTATGATCTTGATGCAGTAAAAGTGCTGTTAGATCAACGAACCGCACTCGTCGTCGATGCGATCAGCGCTGTTGGAACCGGACATTTCTCATACGATGGCTGCACTTTCGTCACGACTGTTTCCGGGAAAGCGATTGGTGGTTTACCGGGTCTTGCGTTCATTGGTCACGCAGATCGCGTCCTACCTTCTCTCTGTATTCCCCGTTATCTGGATTTAGGACTCTATGCGGAAGGGGTTGCCTTTTCCGGCTCGTCGAACCTGTTGCTTGCCTGTCAGGCAGCGCTTGATGCCCTCGATCTTAATCAAGCAGCAATCAAGATGACCTATCTCGAACAAGCCGTCCGCGCAACTGGATTCCAACTGCTCGCACAACAGGAAGCACAAGCGCCGGGAATACTGACGATCGTTCATCCGTTCGCAACTGATTTAGGCGACGCTCTGCGCATTCAGGGGTATCACGTCCAGTACGAAAGCGACTATCTCGTTTACAATCAGTGGCTTCAAATTTCGACGATGGGACAGACGACGATGCGGCAAATTGAACGTCTCGTTCGTGTTTTAGTTCGTGAAAATCAACGAATCATCATAAAGAATGAAAAAAACGAAAGACCTCT
The DNA here is from genome assembly GCF_018619055.1 of Exiguobacterium sp. s130. Lineage (NCBI taxonomy): Bacteria > Bacillati > Bacillota > Bacilli > Caryophanales > Exiguobacterium > Exiguobacterium sp. s130. The sequence goes on from NZ_JACSNI010000002.1 coordinate 193,943, forward strand.
CAACCCTTGATTTCAAGCGGTTTGGAGGTCTTTCGACTTCAAAAAGATAAAAAAGAGGTTTATGGATTTAAAACATAGGGGTATAAACTCATTAGCACCGCATCAAACCGGTGACTTATTCACACATGTTTCTCAATATCAGCGTAATGACCTGGGAGAGAAATGCAAAGTCACGAAAGCGTCAGACTCATGAGAGTCTGAAACCGATTGTCTTAGCATGATTCATATTGTTCAGGATTCGTCCTGCTCCTACATTCATTACCTTTTGAGGGCTATACCAAATTCAAGGGGGAAATGAACATGTCAGTTAATTTAACAGCCGAAAAACGCGAGGTACGTCCACGCTCACTCCGTAAACAATTGCGTCATGAAGGAAAAGCTCTTGGCGTCGTGTATGGTTACAAAGTGGAAAGTACACCAATCGCATTTGAAGAAAAAGAATTGCTTAAAATCGTCCGAGAAAACGGTGAGAACGTCTTGATTTCACTCAAACTCGACGGTAAAAATATTAACGTCTTGATCAATCGCCGTGATATGGATGTCTTCACACCAACTGTCGATCACGTTGAATTCATCGCCGTTAAAATGGATGAAGAAACAGAAGTCGAAGCAGACGTTGTACTCGTTGGGGAAGCAGCCGGTGCAAAAGTTGGCGGTTTCCTATCACAAACACTCTTTAAAGTAACAGTCGCTGCAACGCCAGATAAATTACCAGAGAACGTCGAAGTCGACGTCACGAACCTCGAAATCGGCGATTCGATTTCTGTAGCCGATCTTCCAGAACAAAAAGATTTCCGCATCGTTACAGAAGGCGACATTCAAGTCGCAGCTGTCGTCGAATCGACACTCGAGCAGGATCTTGAAGAAATCGAGGAAGCAGAGGCACAAGCAGAAGCTGGCGAAGACAACGAAGCGGAAGCAACAGAAGCGTCTTCAGAAGAAACAGCTGAAGAAAACGAAGACAACAAATAAGTCGTTTAACGATACGCCCTTTGTTGCGTATCGTTTTTTTGTGTCTTGACAACAGGCGCTAGATTGCCTAAAGTGAACAGCGTATCACCTATTACCATATCCACTAGGGGAGCCCAATTGGCTGAGACGATTCACTTCGGACCCTTCGAACCTGATCTAGTTCATACTAGCGTAGGAAAGTGGAGCGATCACATCCAATGACTCCTGCTGCGCGCAGTTTTTCTGAGGACCGCTCTCTTTTTTACGGAGGGCGGTCTTTTTTGGCGTCTCCCCCATTCAAAGGAGGACGTATCTGATGCAACACTGGAAAATGAAAGAAATCATGGTCATGATGATGCTAGCCGTCGCTTGCGGCGTCATCTATCTCGGTTGGTCAACACTCTGGTTACCGATCTCAGCGATCTTCGGACCTGTCGGTGCCAACTGGATGTTTGGTATCTGGATCATTGCGAGTCCGCTCGTCGCAGCAATCATTCAAAAGCCAGGTGCCGCTTTAATTGCGGAAGTCGTCGCGGCAGCCGTCGAACTGTTCACGGGAAGTCATTTTGGTTTATCCGCTCTTCTGATCGGAGTCTGCCAAGGACTTGGTGCGGAACTCGTCTTCGCAATGACGCGTTACCGTCGTTATGACACATGGACCTTGATGTTATCGGGTGTCGGAGCCGCGATTGGTAGCATCGTCTATAGTCTAATCGCGAACGGATTCGGTTACTACACAACGACGACGTTGCTTGCGACAACTGGCTTACAATTGATCAGCGGCGCATTACTCGGTGGCTTGCTTGCAGCGATTCTCGTCCGTCGCCTTGTTGCGACCGGTGTCTTGAACGGGTTTGCGGCAGGACGAGCGAAACGGAACGTCGCATGATTACTGTCGACGACCTCAGCATCCGCTATCCGGGTCAGATAAAATCGGTGCTCGATCATGTATCGCTGACGATCGAGTACGGGACGACCCTTTTGCTTGGTCGCAGTGGGAGTGGCAAGACGACATTACTTCATGCCCTTGCCGGACTGACACCGGAAACGATTGAAGTCGAACAGACTGGAACTGTTACCCGCTCTGGTTCGGTCGGAGTGCTGTTCCAAAATCCAGAAGAACAGTTTTGTATGGAGACGATCGGACGGGAAATCGCTTTTAGTTTAGAAAATCGCTCGATTCCACGCGTGGAGATGGATGAACGAATTGAACGCTTACTCGCACTCGTCGGTCTCCCTCTCCCCTTCTCGACACCAATCGCGAGTCTATCCGGAGGAATGAAACAGCGTCTCGCGCTCGCAGCGGTCCTAGCACTTGAGCCGACGATCTTATTACTCGATGAACCAACGGCTCAGATTGATCCAATCGGACAACATGAGCTGATGGCGTTGATTTTTCGGATTCAAAAAGAACACGATTTAACGATCGTCTTGATCGAACACCAACTTGATGTCTGTTTGCCGTACGTCGACCAAGTCGTCTTACTTGAGGACGGATCGATTACTGCGACGGCGGATCCACGGGATCTGTTCCCGCAGGATTACAAAGAGCTTCAAACGAAAGGTATTGCCGTTCCCTCTTTGTATCCGTATACCTTAGAGACGTTACCCATAGATGGACCGCAAGCGGCGCGACTTCAGGTGCCTTCCGCTGTCGCTACAGCTGGGAGCTCTTTGTTACACGTCGCTGCATTATCGACGAAAGCACCATATCCATTGACCGATGCGACATTTTCCATGCAGACAGGAGAATGGGTGATGCTGCTCGGGGCAAATGGATCCGGGAAAAGTACATTGCTTGCGACACTCGGGCGGTTGCTTCCCAATCGTGGAACGTATCAGCTCCAGGGGCGTCCGGTTCATCGTTACTCCCGGCGTCGCTTTTATGAGCACGTCGGCTATGTCTTTCAACAACCGGATCTGCAGTTTCTTAAGCTGACGGTCGAAGCGGAAATCGACTGGAGTCACCGGGCAGCGACGAATGTTAAGCGCGCGGCGTTGCTTGAACGGCTGGAACTGACATCTGTCAAACAGCAGTCACCACTTGCTCTTAGTACGGGGCAACAACGACGGCTCAGCGTCGCAACGATGCTCGGACAAACGAAAGACTTGTTGTTGCTCGATGAACCGACCTTCGGACAAGATGGATTGACGACACGACGCTTAATGGAACAGTTACAGATGGAACAACAGAACGGTACGACACTCGTCATGGCGACGCATGATATGGAGCTCGTCGCCCGGTATGCGGATCGTGTCCTCGTCATGGAGCAAGGACGGATTGCTTTTGACGGTCGCCCAAGCGAGTTATTCGCTGACGTTCCATTACTCGAGCGCTGTCAGCTACAACGTCCACTTTCGTACCAATTCCAGGAGGTGAAACGTGATGCAAACGAACGTGTCCCCGTTCGCTGAACTCAATCCCGTCATTAAGGGAAGCGGATTGTTTTTGATCATGTTTGCCTTGATTGCAACGAATGACTGGGTCAAAACGTTAGTATTCCTGAGTTTTGCTATCGCACTGCTACTCCTCTCCGGATGGGGTCCTTTTGATTTCTTGAAGCGACTTGCGCCGTATAGTCTATTATTCTTATTGACGTTCTGGATGATGGCGGCTTTCGGCAAAGGAACGAATACTCTTTGGTCGTTCGGTTGGTTTCATGTCACGTCGGAAAGCGTCACGCACGGCTGGTTACTTGCCTTGCGGATGGCCACGTTCGTCTGCTTGAGCCTCGCTTTCGTCACGACGACCGATGCGACCCGTTTCGTAATGAGCTTGATCCATCAGGCGAAGTTATCGCCCCGCTTTGCTTACGGATTCCTTGCCGGGATTCGCTTTCTGCCGCAACTGGTCGAAGAAGTCCGCGTTTTGCGGCAAGTCCGGATGATTCGCAATGTGCACAGTCGCTTTCCTGGTGATGGATTTCTTTCAATTGGCTTACCGCTCTTCTCACGGTCGATCCAGCGGGCAGAACGGATGGCGATTGCTCTCGAAGCCCGTCACTTTTCAGCAGAGCGAACGTATTACGAGGTACCGGTCGTTCAGCGTCAGGATATTATTTATCTCGTGGTCATCCTCCTATTCATTAGTCTTGTCTTTTGGCTATGATTACCGCCACCCGTATACGGGTACACTCTAGCAAGACAGATTGAAGGAGAACGACATGAAACGTATCCTCTTGATTGGTGCAGGTCACGCTCACCTGCATTGCATTACACACGGACCAACAGAAGACGTCGAGTGGCTGGTCCTGAACGCCTCGACGTACCAATATTACTCGGGCATGTACTCTGGACTTGCTGACGGAACATACGACATGGATGAGATGCGTATTGACGTCGCCGCCTTATGTCGTGCCTATGATAAACCATTCATCAAGGAGACCGTCATCAAAGTCGACCCTGTTGAAAAGGTCGTCTTCGGTGCATCCGGCAGACGTTACACCTATGACGTCGTCTCAACGAATATCGGTTCATTCGACTGGTCGGAAGATACGACGCGATTATCGATTAAACCGAACTACCGGTTACCGGATACATTAAAGCGACTGCAACAAGCAAAGCGTCCGGTCGTGATTGGGAGCGGACCAGCTGCCGTCGAGATGGCGGCGTCCTTGAAAGCGGCGGGTGTACCGATCACATTGATCACGGATCGAGATATCCTTTCTCGTCATCCGGCAGCGGAAGCCATTACGAGACGGTTAAAAGAACTCGGAGTGTACTGGATCAGGGAACGTCCTATAGATGACGAACTACCACTCCGCTTTAAGCAACACCCACCAATCGAGTCAGATGCAATCGTCCGCTTGACGGGTGCCAAAGCTCCGGCATTGTTTGCAGACAGCAATCTCTTCACGGAAAACGGATTTTTACTCGTCAATGAACAGTTACAAGCGCTCGATCATCCAAGCTTGTTTGCTGCGGGTGACGCGGCGACCCTCGTCGCCTACCCCGACATTCCGAAGAATGGTGTCACGGCTGTCCGACAAGCGCCAATTTTGCTTACGAACCTTTTACGATACCTCCAGGAAGAAGCACTGCAAATCTATCGTCCGCAAACGAACTATTTGACGATTTTATCGATGGGACCGCGTCATGCGGTTTCCCTATATGGTCGTCATTATTCGACTCACCCGTTCGGTTGGTACCTGAAGCGCTGGATCGATCAACGGTTCATGCGGAAGTATCGCTCTTAAAAGCGTGCGCCGGCGCACGCTTTTTCTGTACACAAAAATAAGCCATGGACGCGTGTCCATGGCTTATTAAATTAGACGGTTTGATTTCCTTTAACGTACGTCAGTAATGTCTCGTTGAACTTCTCTTGTTCGTCAAGTAACATCCCGTGTCCACTCTCTTCGAAGACTTCGAGTCGCGCATGTGGGATTTCCTTTTGCATCTCTTCCGCAAACTCGAACGGACAGACTTGGTCTTTTTTACCGTGGATGATCAACGTATCGACTTTGATGTTCTCGAGTTTTCCACGTAAGTCTTCGTCACGCAATGCGATTGCTGACTGAATCGTTCCGTGGGATGAAGCGGCGATGCTAAGACCATGGAACCATTGTTGTAGCGGTTCTGGATGCTCCTTCGCAAAGAAGATTTTCCCGAATCCTTTGAGCATCGACGGACGATCCTGTTTCGTGTCGGCAATCAACGCATCGACTTCTTCTTTTGTCATCCCGTATGGATAACCGTCGCGTTGCGTAAAGACCGGTGCCGCAGCTCCCGCAAGAACGAGCTTACTGACTTTTGAATCCCCGTAGTGCAAGAGATAGGACAAGGCGATTCCTCCTCCCATCGAGAAGCCAAGCAACGTGACATTCGCTAATTTCAGCTGTTCGATGACTTCATTGACATCGGACGCCATCGTCTTATAATCGTATCCCGTTGCTGGTGCATCTGATTTGCCATAACCACGATAATCGATTCCGACGTAACGATACCCTTCTTCGACGAGCAGGTTCTTTTGGTACTCGAACATGTTGTTGTTTGCCGGCCAGCCGTGTAAAAAGACGATCGGTTGACCCGAACCGACATCCTCAACGTAAATCTTCGTGCCATCAACTGCTTGAATGAATGTACCCACCATAAAACCCCCATAGTAACAGATTGACCATGCATGCCTCTATTATTCCCGAGTTAATGGATGTCAAACATCTTGATGTTGAAACGTTATAGAAAATTCTGTCTATTATAGAAAATATGGTAAAATACAGACAATCGTATAGAGGAGGTTTTTCATGAGACGCTATATACATACCAGTATTCTCGCAGGAGCAGTTCTCCTTGCCGGGTGCGGAAAAGAACAATACTTAGATCTTACATATGATGCCAATTACTGGGGCGGTATCTCGACTACCTTTGATGGTCAAGAGATACCGGATCTCCCGAAAAAACAAACGGCGGCTTTGTTGAAGGTTTGTCAGCAAAAACCAGATAAGATGCGCTTGCCAGATCGATATGTGCAACACGAAGGATTTGATTTATACTTCCTACCTCCGAGTGTCCAAGGGCGCGAGTTCCAACACGTTCGTTTCCTGTCAGACGAAAAAAAGGACTATTTGGCGTGTCAGCCGATTCGCCACGCGGATTATGCGGTCCACCAAATCAAGCGCAGTGATTACCCATTCGTCGATTGGTCGAACCAACCGCTTAAAGCTAAATCGACAGACGTTCGCTTTAAGCCTGTCCCAAAAGAAGTGACGGATCAACAAAAACAAGAAAATGAAGAAAGTAAAGACACGAAAGGACTTGGTCGTTACCTTTTCCCATCGTATCAATTGTCCTTACCACCGGAAGGACAATTCGTTCTCTTCATGAAAGACAAAAATAAGGATAAAGAACAAACACTCTTCGAGACGACAGAGTCCCGAGTCGGTTCCGAATTGAATTTAGCTTTTCGTGTCATTCCGAATAGTGGTTTGCAGCACACATCGATTGAACTCATGACCAGTGGTGATCGTATTGGGATTCCATCCGTCATTCAAGACCATGTAATGGGGCAATCATATCAAATCCAGCGAAAGCAACTTCCTGCTACGCTTTCAATGGGACAGACGGTTCCTTTTGCGACTGTTTGGAAGAAAGAAGGAGGCAAAATCGTTCAAGAAACATCGCTATATATGCGTCTCAATCAGACCTACAAAAAACCTGAGAATTACAAATATGGCTTTCTTGATGCATCACCAACCACATATGTCGGCTACATTCACGACTCACCAAAGCAGCTCGTCGATAACGATTTTAAATTCATCTCGGCCATTCCAGATAAACTAGCAAAAAAAATGGCTCAAGAATTAAAAGAGACCGATGTGATGGAGCCACAAGGAACAAAGCTGAAACAGAAAAAATTGACCTTGATCCGCAAAGGAAAAAGTCAAACGTTCGAACTATTCGAACGCAAACGAGCTAAAAAGCTTGAAATCTATGTTGTCAAACCGGGATCAAAGAAAGGTGCGAAGCTGTCAGGTACGACAAGTGAAGCACTTAGTGAGGTGCTCAATCAATGAATAAACGTTACTGGATCGGACTAACACTTGGAGCGACGCTCGCATTAAGCGGTTGTCAAAGTGACGCCCCGAATTTTAAATGGGATTACTTATCACAAATGTATGATGGAGGGCAATTCAACGAAAAAGAATCTCGCACTTTGTCAGCTAAAGAGCGAACCGTCATCCAAAAAACGTGTGCGTCTAAAGCGAGCGATGCACCCGTCAATTACGCAGTCGGTAACATCTATTCCGTCATGATGACGAATCCGTTCGAAGATTATGATAGTCAAACCGTTCGTTACGTGAAAGCTGGGAAAAAGACGTATTTATATTGTCAGACATCGTCTAAAGATGGGTATTATCCGTTACCAAAGAAAGAAGACATCTTCAAGAAGACTACTCTGACTCCACAACGGAAAAACTTTAGCATGAAGCCTGTTGTATTAAAAAAAGACGACTGGTTCAATCCTGATGAGAAGATCGCAGACCATTCTGCTCGAAAATTAGAACTTCCAGGATCAGGTTACCTCGTCATCGAGGCAACGGATGTCACAAAAAAAGATGCACGGACGACGACTTTCGCATACGCGAATTCTCTGACACCGTTCACCCGTGATGTCAATCTCTACCTCGTCTACAATCAGCAATACGATTCGACATACGACGTTTCGGTTCGTATACCGCAGTTGTATGGTGGACGCCGTGCGGAACACCCGATCCATTCAATGAAACAACCAGGAAAGGTCCGATTCGTTCCGGGTGACGGCACGCCGGAACATTATGGAACGGTCATCGCAACGGAGAAAAACGGACGCGAATTCCGCTACGAATTATCGATTCGCCATACGATGCAACAACCGACTGAACTCCAAGGACCGGATCGAACAACAGACGACGACGTTGCGGAAAACCAAAACGAGACACTGTTCCATCAAAAACAGTTTTCGCATATCCGTTTTGAAGAAGATGATCGAGGAAATCAGTTTTCGGAAAAAGATATTGATTGGGAAAACATGATCATGATGACAAGTGATGAATCCGGAAAATTAAAAAAAGCGATCAAGACGAGTGAACAGGCTGATGTGCGGGGCAAGAGGGCGAAGTGGAAATACTTGACGTTCCGAAAAGGCGTGACTGGTCAACAGTACGAAGTCTATCTTGATAAACGCGTCAAAAAGACTGACATCTACTTAAAGGATCCAAAGCGTGACGTGTCGATCCACTTATCAGCAACGGGTCGTGACATCATCCTCCCTTTATTCGAGCAGTATGAAAAATGACTTATGTCATGAAGACGAGGTGTTGCAGTAAATAAATCAAGGAACACCAGCAGATGAAAGCGATCCCCTCTCGCAACCACTCTTTACGTGTCAGCGGTTCACGTAAGAAGGAGACGCAAGCAAACAGTAAGACGAAGAAGTAGAGATAAATGAAGCCACCGCTCGTCAAGAAACCGAAGAGCAGGATCATACCACCGAGGACGGATAGGCTAGAGACGACAGGTTTACGATAGACCATACGATGCCACCTCGTTTCATCTAGTTTGTTAGAATATACCCAGATTACGGAAAGACAATCTATTTTAACTTACTAGACAAGACCCCTTGAGAGACGTCCTCTCAAGGGGTCTTGTATTTATTCGGTTGCAGCGCTATGGTCGGCGACGATCGCATATTCCGTGACGGTATTCGACGTCACGAGCGGTTTGACTTCGGACGTTCCGTTATCTCGTTTATGGTGAACCCCTTTATACGCTTGACTCTCCTGCCATGCATGAAACGCCGCTTGATTCGACCATGTCGTCATGATCGTGACGATGTCTTCTTCTTCCTGACTAATGTCGACGAGGACTTGCATCCGGTGGAACCCCTCCATCCGTTCGATTCCCTTCGTCGTCTTAAAACGCGCTGCGACTTGATCTGCTGCGCCCTTCACGACGTGTAGCTGATTCATGACGATCCACATGTTCTTTTCCCCCTTTTTCGTCTTCAGTATACTAAAAGTCACGGGTCATAGAAAACGCAGATGCGTTTTCGCTTCATGACGTCAAGCGTTGGATCGTCTCTTTTCCATCCATACGCGTCGCGATCATTTCGAAGTAGAGCGAATGTGGGAAGGCATCCGGTAACGGTTGGATGGTATGGAAACGTTCCTGACCCGCGACGGTTAACGAGCGCTGCATCGGACGTAATGGTACTTCCCCATCAGCCGTCATCTTATACGGCTCGAACCGAATCGTTTTCATTTGTTTTGAGCCATTCATGCCGTAGGCGACGAGATACCGACCTTCCGGTGTCGCAAGTAACCGTCCCTCGAACCAATCCGCCTCCGTCGTCTGCTTGGTGCGAATGATTCGATCGATTCGTTGTGCCTCATCGGTTTGTTGCAGGAGCAGAAACAAGCGATCATGTTTCGCTTCAAGATATGCGACGGTATAATGTTCAGACAATCGTTCGACGAAGTAGACATCACGCGCTTCGATCGATGTGTTCGTCATCTGTTTATATAACTTCGTGACCGTTTTTGCAGTGAAGGAAGGGGTCTCTGGACGCTGGTACATTCCCGTCAATGCTCCGAGTACTAATCCAATAACTAAGATAAAAAGAAGTTGGCGTTTCATCGGTCGACCTGCTTGACGAGCAGGTGATAGCTAGCACCCGGTGGATAATCATCGATTCGCCCGACTTCGATGAATCCCTTTCGTTCATAAAACGAGAGCGCTTGAAATGAAAAGGTCTCGACACGGATTCGGTCGATTCCTGCTTCTCGTGCCCATGTTTCCAATCGATGAAATAACGTCGTGCCGAGTCCACTTCCCCGCTCCTCCTTGACGACAAAGAACCATTCAATATGTAACCAGTCCCAATACGCATCTCCTGTGATGCCACCGATCGGTTGATCGTTTCGCTTCGCAAGCAGAGTGACGGCTTGTGTTCCATTTGACCGTTTTATGGCATGAAACGGCGAAGTCTCGACGTTATAGCGTCGCACCTGTTGTCTGATCCAATCTTGTCCGTCTTCATTTTCATTGAGTTGAAATTGCAGCATATCCGGACTCCTTTCTTGCTATAGTAGTAGTGGAGGTGAATACGATGGAACCTACATTCCAAATTGATTGTACAAATTGTTTTGGTTTATGTTGTACGGCACTCGCTTTTTCGAAATCCAGTGATTTCGGTCATGATAAACCGGAAGCGACACCGTGTCGCAATCTTGACGCGGATTACAGCTGCCGCATCCATGACCGGTTACGCGATAGCGGCTACAAAGGCTGTACCGTCTATGATTGTTTTGGTGCCGGGCAACATTTGTCACAGCGGACGTTTCAAGGCGATGATGCACCAAAGCGACGCCAAGCGATTTATGCTGCCTTCCCGAAGATGGTTCACTTGTTTGAGATGATGTGGTACGTAACGGACGGAAAACGTGATGTCACGCGTGACATCCACAATCAACTCGATGAGATGCTTGCCGCATTGACCCGATACGCTGCCTTACCGGCGGATCAATTTGCACGGCTTGACCTGATGTCAATCCGTCAAACCGTCCGTCCCCTCCTTGAAATGATCGCTTCTCGTGTTCAAGTTCAGTATAGCGGAAGACGCGACCAGACACCACGCGACTGGGTCGGAAAACAGCTACAAGGACGAGATTTTTCAGGTGCCAGCGTTCAGAACCAGTGGTTGCTAGCGACGAACTTGTCGAATAGCCGTTTGTGCGGTGTCAACTTTCTCGGGGCTGATCTGCGAGATTGTAACGTCAAAGATGCCGATCTGACAGACGCGCTCTTTTTGACACAAGCACAAATCAATGCCGCGATCGGCAACGCGGCGACACAGTTACCGCCGCGTTTGCTCCGTCCGTCCCATTGGCGTTAAACAGAAGCGAACGATAAAGAGACACGTTTTCGGATCATCGACCGAAAACGTGTCTCTTTTTGTATGCTTGTTATCTTTTGCCGAGCATAAAGCCGTCAAAATAACGCCCGCCAAACGGTGTGAGATAATCGTCGACTAACGCGATGACGACTCGGCGGTCATTCGACTGATAATATAACTCAAAAGCCATTGTGTGTCGACTGGCATACTCTTCGTCAAACTCCGCAAGAGCACGAATTGTCCACTTCCCTTGTCCGATGTAGCATTGATTGGCACGAAGGACGAACTCGATGCTCTGTTCATATAAACGTGACGCAATCGCTAGACCTTCTGCGCGGTTCGTCACACTCTCGAAGTCGTCGAGCAAGTCACTTAAAAAATAACGAGCGCGTTGTTGCTCCGGATTCGACCACGCAACAGGTCCATCCGCCAATTGTTGAACGGCTTCCTTGCGGACAGAGGCAAGATGTGGATGATCCTCGATCGTCCAGCTGTCAGCAATCATGCGTTGCAAGGACGGGCGACCACGTTCCCGGTCACTCTCGAAAAAATGCGCGATCGTCTCAAAGGAATGGACGAATGCTTCGATCGGGACACCGTCATAGGTAAACGATTCCCGGTATGCCTGCCGTCGCCTTGCTTCAAAGATGATTAAATCGACATCTGATTGTACGGTCGCTTGTCCTCGCGTATGACTACCGGCAAGTAAGACGGCACAATGATCCGGATAACGTGACGCGACGAGCGGCATGATCCAATCACACCACTCCATGCGTGTCCACTTAGTCTTCAACTTGTTCACCAATCCCGGAGAAGACGGCTAGTTCGTCACCCGGTACGGCAACGATCGTCGCGTCGGCTCGGTGTGGCGCGAGACCGATATCAATCGCCCACGATTCGTAATATGTATCCGATCCATTCAGGACGAGCGTTTGTCCGTTACTGAAGGTCAAGAATAAATGTGGTGCCGTCTTGCCGATCCGGACACCGGTGATCCGTTCCGCGTGCAGTGAAACGATCAAGTGTAGCATCTCTTCCTTTGTCGCATGTCGGACGACCCAATTCTGTGTCGTCTCGACATCGCCATAAAATAGACGGTCCGTCTCGATCCGAAGTCGCAGTTCAGGCGCTGTCGTATCGAACAAATTGATGAATTCGAGCGTGACGTAGCCTGCGACATGAACCGTCGCCAATTGTGTGCCGATGAAATAGGTCGTCAAAAGCTGACGGGCGAGTTGATGATCTTCTTTGTTCATGATGAGCACCTCATTTAAAAAGAATGAATGGTATAAGGATGAGTCCGAGAAACTTACTTCCACTCAATTTACCACAAATTAGTCGATCCGAACATGAGAAGAAAGGCATGTTTTTGGTTTTCTGCGGCACGAAGGTGAGAATACGGTATACTGATGAGGAACTGACGTCGATCGTGATCGACAGAGAGGAGCTCCATTTATGCAATATTTCTATATGAGACCCTATCCGGATGATCCAGACTGTTCTGCGCAACAAGCAGAGGCGGATCAGATTGATGTGACGGTACGTGTCGTTGAGACCCATAATTCGGCCAAACGCCGAATGGAACTTGAACAGATGCTTGAGGCGCTGCAAGCGGGAGACGAAGTCATCGTCACGCATCTCTACGTCCTAGCAGACTCGACGCGGCACTTGATTGAGATGCTCGAACAAATGGAGACACGTGGCGCGACACTGTGGTCGCTCCGCGAACACATTCGCACGAGCGAACGGGCATCTTTGTCGTTCCTTGAAACGGCCCGCCACCTGGTCCAGTTGCAAAGTGATGTCATCAGCATGTCGACGCGTGCCGGACTCTCAAAAGCAAAAGAGCAAGGAAAACAGACGGGTCGACCGCGGAAACCCGATGAAAATGTCCGCCGCGCGATTGCGATGTATCAAAGCAAAGAGTATTCGCTCGCTGATATCCGAGAACAGACCGGTATTAGTAAAAGTACGTTATACCGATATCTCGAAAGCGAGACGATCGATGCAACGGATAAAGGCTGATTCCACAATGGAGTCAGCCTTTTTTGTCAGCTATTTTGCTTTAATGTGTTGCCAAGCCATTTTTGGAGGGCTTTACCGCCTTCATAGAACGAACAATCCCGTAATTCATACGTATGACCGCCTTGTTCAATCAAGTCGAGGAACGTATTCCCGACGTCCCGGTTTTCCCATTTCCGCTGATCCGTCAAATACTTGAAGCCAAAGTTACACTCGACGTTGAAGATGATGTGGAAGGGTTCCTTGAAAGATTGGACGGCGCGGATCATCTCGATCAAAATCATTCGTTTTGGTGACGACGCTTCGAACGTATCGAACAGTGTCGTCCGGCGTCCGTGAAACTCGATGACGCGGATTGCGCGTCCGGTATCGGCTTTAAAGTCATAACTCGTCCGAATCGAGACGATGATTTCACGTTGGTCTGGTTGTACTGGCATGGTGTATCGCTTCCTTTCTCTCGGTCGATTATAGCATGGACCTGTTCCATTTTAATAGATGTCAACGACTCGGTCTCAAGAAGGATTGTCGTAACCCAAAATTTGTCTTATACTAAAATTACCAAATACATAAAGGAGCGTTTTCGTGAAACATCTATTTTCGATACTCCTCTCGGCGAGCCTCTTGATCACGGGTTGCTACTGCACTCTCGACGAACGGACGGACGAGCCACACTTCAAATCACGTGCCCGCTCCATCTCCTCGTATCATACTTTCGACATCGAATACGCAAAAGGACTACGCAAGGAACAAGTCTCAAACCGTACGGTTACCGTGACGGATTCAAATGGTGAGCGGATGCAAACGGAGATTGAAGTCCTAGACGGCAAAGAAATCCGAATCAAACCACCGCGTACTGGATACAAAAAAGGGCGTCGCTACATCATCCACATTCGGGATTCAATCGACGCCCGGAAAGAAGTACATACGAATACGATTCGGGAACGAACCTTCACTGTCGACCGCTGACAGCCAAGGTTCGTTTTTATTTAGAGCGAGCTGGAAAAACGGTATAACTCATCGAGATGACGCCGTCGATCACAAGAACGAGTCCCCACAGTTGTAACGTCCGCAAGAGGATTTTAGTTTGTTCGGTATTTCCGAGCCAGAGAATCATTGCTCCGAGTAAGGCACCACCAATCAAGAATGCCAGGATGTGCCGATAGAATCCGTTGCGTTCGCGTCGCGCACGCGATATGCGTTCTTTTGCTACTTGTTCCCTGAGGATCACTCGGCGATACACCCCATCCGCCCAAGCAATCATCTGCTTCCCAAATGCGAGCGATACGCCGATGTAAATCGCAGCAAGTCCGTGTGCAAGCGTAGCTGTGCTACCGCGACTTAAGTCAAACACTGTTAAGACCAGTAAGACGATATCAATCACGGGTGACATCGCCATCAATCGAAAACCAAGCTTCTCTCGTCTGAATCCATAACGCATGATCAGTCCTGAGATGATGACTACCCAAAATAGAATTTCACAACAGACGATTGCCCAAGCGACGAGTTGCATCGTGATCCTCTCCTTTTTAATACGACTGTATTATAAAGATAACATCACTTTCATTACTTGGCTAGTCTTTTTAATACATTCGTGCTAAAAAAGCTGATATACTTAATGTATGCCAAAACAAGTCAATCACGAAGAACGAAAACACCTCATCGCAGAAGCGACGTGGCGCACGATTTCTAATGTCGGTATCGAACAAGCTAGCGTCCGGACGATCGCCAAGGAAGCAGGTCTGTCCCTTGGTGCCTTACGGTATTACTTCACGACCCAAGAAGAATTGCTCCGTTTCTCGATGCAACTCGTTCAAGAAAGGGTCCAAGAACGCATTACAACCATTTTCGAGAGAGGAGGAACACCAGAAGAGACGTTATGCAACGTCTTACTAGAAGTCTTGCCGTATGCACCTGAGCATCAGCTTGAGATGCAGGTCTGGTTCCAATTCATGATGTCTGCATATGCGTCTCAATCAACAGAGAATCCAGACGACATTTACCACATGTGTCTGGTATTACTGACACGGATTCCGGACGGTACGTTCCGAGCAGATATAGACATCGAACTTGAGAGCGAACGTCTCGCAGCACTCGTTGATGGATTAGCCTTTCATGCGCTGTTTCGACCAGAACGTCTCCCGAAAGAACGATTGCGTCATGTCCTTGTCCATCACTTGAATGCCCTATTCGTCCGTCCTTTAGCGATCGACGACAAATAACCCGAAGTTCCTTCATCTACATGAGGGAACTTCGGGTTATTCATTGTTTCGCTTCTACAAGGATCAACGATAAGGAGCGGATTAAAAAGAACGTCAGAAATGCTGCCCAGACTCCTTGATTGTCAAAACTTGATGTCGACAGCAGCACAATCGCAAAACCGATCCCTGCTTGAATCATCGAGTTCCGGACTGGAGTTGCCTCGACACGACCAGCAAAGATTCCTTCGTAAATCATCGCCCACCCGGCAATCAGCGGTAGGATGATGATCCAGAGATAATAGTCGCGCGCCACGTCTAGGATCGCTTCTTCTGAAGTGAATAACTGAAGCAGCGGTGTTTCAAGGAATAGGAGCACAAGTGACCAGAACACGACTGAGTAGAATCCGAACGTCCGTGCCAAACGGACACTCGTCCGGTATGCTTCCTGATCTTGATACCCTCTCGCCCGACCGACAAGAACGGTTGACGCATGACCGAGTCCACCGAACCAATAAGAGATCAGATACTGAATCTGCAGTAGGATTGCGTTGGCTGCAAGGATATCCGGTCCGAATTGTCCTCCCGCTCGTGTAAACCAGCCGGTAACGAGTAACAGGAAAATCGTTCGAATGAATAAATCTCGATTGACACGAAAGAATTTCCGGTAGGCGTGCCAATCCGTCAAGGCACGCAGTTCGTCGCGCGTCATCAACAAATGACTCCGAATCAGATAGAGACTGCAGGCAACAATGCTGATTTCCGCAATGACGGTCGCAAGCGCAATTCCAGCAACACCGGTGTTCAATCCGTAGACGAATCCAATATCGAGTACGACGTTGACCCCGATACTGAATAATTGGACGAACAAAGCATGTTTGACTTGTCCCGTTCCGATTAACCAGCCAAGTAACGCATAACCCATCAAGACGAACGGTGCGCCAATCATCCGGTACGAGATGTATGTCTTGACCGCATCCAGCAAGTCAACAGGTGGTGCAAGTAAATAGAGTCCGAGCTGCTCGAGCGGCTGGCGGAATAATAAAATGAGCAAACCGATACAAGCTGCTAGGAACAGCGGTCGGTAGAGCGAAATCCGTAAGGCATGGGCGTCATTCGCGCCGCTTGCCTGAGCACTGAATCCTGTCGTACTGACTTTTAAAAAGCCGAACAACCAGTAGATTGTATTGAAGAAAACGGCACCAACAGCAATGCCACCGATCGCGCGCGGATCACCGGATTGACCGATGACGACGGTATCGGTCACACCAAGCAACGGAGTCGCAATACTTGAGAGAATGAGCGGATAGGCAAGTAACCAAAACGTTTTGTGGTTCGGTTGAGTACTCACCATACTAGCTGGACCTTCATATGTAAGACAAATGATGTAGTAGTGGGTTCAAAAATCATTGGTTCACATCCCTTCAAAGTAATTTTCGAACATACAAGGTATGTAAGCCCTAAGGATATCAAACTCTTTTTCTAAACACTATGGTTTTAGTAGCATGAACCAATTGTATAGATTAAACTTTATGTTGTATTTAAAAGTACAAGAATGAATTTGGTAAGTGAAATAAATAGTATGATATTTTCTTTATTTGCGATCTTTTCGTATTCTTTTTCTACCTCTATAACAGCATTGCATTGCTAATTGTTTGCCATATTTTTTGTAAATGCATAAAAAGAAGCCGGACCTAGGGTCTGACTTCTTAAGTCTATTTAAATAGTGTCACTCGTTCATAAGACATCGACGAATTGTTTTGCCTGGTGCTCCAGTTGTTTCGCAGAATCAGCCAACTGATCGAATTCACTCACCGTATGTTCAAGCTGACCGGTACTGTCCTTTACCTTGCTTGAAATCCGTTCGATACTGTGCGAGACCTCCTTGATCCGCTCAACGATCCCTTCGATATTCTCCTTGATTTCTCCGATCGAATGCGAGACTTTATTCGACAGGTTTCGGACTTCGGTCGCGACGACATCGAATCCACGTCCATGTTCTCCAGCACGTGCTGCCTCAATTGCCGCATTCAAGGCGAGTAGATTCGTCTGCGCTGCAATTTCACGGATCGTCTTGACGATGTCAGTGATCGAGTTTGCGTCTTCACGCAAGGCGACAAGACTCGATAAGTTCTCGACGGATTCCGACTCGATTTGTTGGATAGTCGCAAGAACGTTCAAACCGTCTTGTCGACCACTTTCCGATTTGACCGTCAAGAAGGCTGATGTCTCATTGAGTTCGGCCGCCATTCGTAAAACGTCCTGCTGGCGAATCGTGATGTCCGATGCAATTTTCGAGACCCCGACGACCCGGCGTCCGTCATCCGAGTAAATCGGCATATATGTCGCTTCGAGCCACTTCTGTTGTCCGTCAGCAGCCCGGCGTTCAATCTTATCCTGATACGTGATGCCTTGCATCAATTTTCGCCAAAACAACTCGTAATCTGGACTATTAACGAAAGCCGGAAAACAGAGATCACGATGGTATTTACCGATTAACTCTTCCACTTCGTACCCCATCGTCCGGGCAAACAATTCATTTACGTATGCGACTTTGCGTCGATCGTCAAAACGAATGATGGCTAGATTTTGTTCGATTGCCCGGATGACTTGTGTGTCGGTGACCTGTGTTACTTGCTCATGCATCGACATACCGATTCCTCCCTGGATTCAAACTAAAGTCATGATTTACCTATTGTCATATTATCCCTTATATCGACAAGTTCCTGCTATTTTAAATAAAATCTAGTAAATAAAGTGTTCATTTTAATATGCACTCCATCCCCCATCTAGGACGACGATTGCCCCGTTGATGAAACTCGCCTCGTCAGACACGAGAAACAATGCCAAATTTGCGATTTCATTCGGCTGACCGGCTCGTGGATTGAGACCCATGCCAAGCATCGCGCGCCCCATCCCGAATTCATTCAGGTTCGACATCGATTGTCCGATGTTCGTCTCGACAGCGCCAGGTGCGATTCCATGAAAAAAATACCCGACGATTTTCGTCAGGTCCTATAGCTAGTTCGTTGTAATTGGTTCATCGCGACTTCAGCACGTAGTCGCCGTCCGATTTTCAACGATGCTTGGAATATACTTGGATCAAATAATCTAAAGTGACTATCAATCCAGTTTTGTCGATAGATTTCATGTGCTTGTCTAACGATTTCTTCGTCTGACAACTGTTCCATGTCTATTTCCGTGCAGTCGAAATCATCTACACCGAACTCGAAACCACAACATTGACAAATTTCGTTACTCCCCGCAAAGTGTTCATAATATGGTGGACCCTCGAGTTTATTCCATCCACATACGGGACACATATAATACGAATCGTTTTGATTCAAAGATGTGATGCCTCCTTAAACAAATGATCATTCTTATATCTATCGTACCCCATCCGAAATCGTAATCGTTCCGTCACCCGTTTGGATTAACAGTCGTTGACCTTTCGAGCGGCTAAATAATCCTGTGAATAATAGAATGACGAATATGAATGCTAAAAATCCTCCAATGGATAGAACGGTATAGATATAACATTGCTGATCCTGCCATTGCTCGATTAACGAACTAAACCGTGGAACATCATACACACCGAGCACAAGCAGCCCGACACTGATTAGTCCGAGTAATGCCTATGATGACGAGTAAGAATCGTTTGAACCCATTCATCTGCACCTCTGCTTTACGATTATTGACTTCTTTCACCTAGGTGATTCAACACATGAAATATTATGTGTGTGGTGTGTTTATCCCCGTTCATTAGAACCCGAATCATTTAAATACACGTTCGTTAAAATGTTAATATATTCTGATTATTCAGACTAAATCAATCAAAACTAGTGCTTTAATTACTATATTTCACGAAAAAAACCTCTTCCAACTTAAGAAGAGGTCAGTATTCGATTTATTTATCATTAAACACATATCCCGTCAATACGTTTTTTCTGTTTTTTCATTTTACATCAATTGGAAAGGCAAAATCGCCATTACCTTCTTTCCAATCGGCTTTAATCTGATAGACGTACTTTCCGGGAGTCGAAGGAACGGTAACCCGCTCAATCTTCTTATATGTTTTCATCTTTTTATGATCTTTGACCGACCATAAGACAATCGCGACGGACTTCGGAGCTGGTCCGTCTTCAAAACGAATCGTCAATCGATCATCAGGATTTGTTCGCGTACTCGGATCACCTTTTACTAAATCGACGGCTTCGGCCTTTGCATCAGCTGTTTCTCCGCGAAACATGCCTGACCAACTATAGGTACCTCTATATACCTTTACTTCACGGTTTTCGATTATCACGGTTGGTTCTGGTGGTTGATGTCGAAATGGATCAAGTAAAAAAAAACATCCGACTGCAATCGCAATCAATCCAATAAATAAAAAACGTTTCATAGACAAACCTCCTATGGGCTAACCTAAAATTTTAAGACAATATAAAACACCTTCGGAGTGGTACACTTTTAAAAAGTACTAACATCGGAGGTATTTTTGCATGGGCAAAAACGTATATTCAAGTGAAGTGAAATGGGCAGTAGTAAAAGATAAGCTGAGTGGTAAGTTTGGTTCTGTTGATGCCATCGTCAACAACGCTGGATTAATGCCACTATCGCACCTCCATAAGAATCAGCAGGACGAATGGAACACGATGGTCGATGTCAACATTAAAGGCGTCCTCCATGGAATCGGAGCAGTCTGCCGTATATGCGCGAACAAAAAAGCGGACATGTCATCAACATCTCTTCTGTCGCCGGTCATGAAGTCATGCTGTCGAGCGCCGTCTACAGCGGTACGAATTCGCGGTGCGCGCCATCACGGAAGGTCTTCGTAAGGAAGAATCGGTCGACAATCACATCCGTGCAACATTCATCTCACCGGGAGCGGTCGATACGGAATTGAAGGACCATATCTCGGATGAAGAGATCAAACAAGGAATTGGTGACTTGAAAGCCATTGATGCGAGCGCGATTGCGCGTGCCATCGCATATGCTGTTAACGAACCAGAAGATGTCGCGGTCAACGAGATCTAATTCGTCCGACAGCGCAACGTTAATTGAATGTAGATGTGTAGACAGGACCCCTCATTAGCAAAACAGCTATTGAGGGGTCCTGTTCTGTTTAAAGAAGTCGCTCCGCGATGAGCTGGTACGACTGTAATCGCTTTTCTTGATCAAAGGCATTGTTGATCAGTAAAAACTGATCTGTTTGATAACGCGTTGCTAATGCCTCAAGCCCCTGCGCAACAACGTCCGGTGTACCGACAATCGCTCGCCGTCGATCTTTACGGATCCGTTCCGTTTGAACGTCATTCCAGACTTTTGCTTCAGTCGAGGCAAACGACGGAACGATTGAATTGCCGAGTCGAACGCCTTGAATCCAGGCATCTTGAGTTCGAGCGAGACGTTCTGCTTCTTCTTGCGTCGGGGCACAGATGACGAAAACGCAGACGATGACGTCTGTTCCTCCTGCCTCACGATAAGTGGAAAGTGTCTCTTCCCAACGATCTGGATTGATGAAGTGACCAAAAACAAGACCACGGTCTTGTTCTGCAGCAATTTTCGCACTACGTGGCGACAGACCAAGGATTGAGATCGGAGACGCTTTTCGATCACGCGGTGTCGTCTTGACGATCCGGTATGGGTGTCGATTCGATAGACTATCTGTCAAGAAGCCAGCCGTTTCCTGAACGAGTCGACTAAACTCAGCTGCCCGGTTTTTTTCACCATCTGTCAAAGCAAGTCGTGTCCGCTCACTTCCACCCGGAGAATTACCGATCCCAAGTTCGATCCGTCCCGGATAAAAGGCGTCGAGCGTCGCAAAGCTCTCGGCGACTTTCAGCGGATGATACTGCGGCAACAACACTCCACCTGAACCAAGCTTTATTTTTGACGTCTTCGCACCCATTCGGGCGATGAACAGTTCCGGTGCCGCACTGAGCAACCCGTTCGTATTATGATGTTCAGCGAACCAGTACCGTTCATAACCGAGTCGCTCAGCTTCTAAGACGAGTCGTTCCGTCGCTTCCATCGTCGCTTCAACCGTATCGCCCTCATGTAACGGCACTTGATCCAGTATTCCTAGTCGCATCACGCATTCCTCCTCTACTCTTTCAGTGTAAAGCGTGGAGGAACGGAGTTCAAAAACGAGGCTCAGACACGAACGAGTCGATCTTCGATGATGACGCCGTCTCGCATCTCGATCGTTCGGTTCGCTCGTTCGGCGAGTGCCGGGTCGTGGGTGACGAACAAGACGCCGCATCCCTTCTCTTCGTTTAATGACCGTAAGAGATTGAAGATGATTTCTCCCGTATCCGTATCGAGGTTCCCTGTCGGCTCATCGGCAAGCAACCATTTTGGTTCATGAACAAGTGCTCGGGCAACGGCGACCCGTTGTTGTTGTCCACCGGAAAGTTGCGACGGCAAACTGCCTGCTTTGTCGGCGAGACCGACTTGCGCGAGTAACTGCTCGGCGCGTTCTTTTTTATCATACGGTACTTTCCGACCGAACAGTGGCGCCATGACATTTTCAAGCGCCGTCAGCGTCGGAATCAAATGAAACTGCTGGAAGATGAAGCCGATGTTTTCGAAGCGAAAGTCGGATAATTCTTTACTGTTCAATTTGTTGATTGGTTTCCCGTCATAATGCAACGCCCCGCTCGTCGGTCGATCGAGCGTGCCGATTAGACTGAGTAACGTTGATTTTCCAGATCCCGAAGGTCCGATGATCGAAATGAAGTCGCCCGCCTCAAGTGTCACGTCGATGTCTTGTAACGCTTGTGTCTCGACACCGTCTCCTGAAAATGATTTTCCCATCTGTTTGCATTGAAATGTTCCTTCCATATGTACCCCTCCATTATTCTTGATAACGTACTATTCAAGAATAGATTGGTAATTCCTTCTAAATGAAAGGAAATAAAAAACAGTACTCTTATGGAACAAGAATACTGTCAGGAAACTCTCGGTTGAATAGAAACGAAATTTTTACGATAGACGATCTCATACGGTAAGACGAACAATATACATGCAAGAGTCGTGAACTGAATCATGCTACCGATTGGTGGTAGTGGTGACAGCGATGCTTCATGCCATACTTCATATAGACCAATGAACAAAAACAGAACGACGCTACTCGTCGTCACGTAGATAAGCAGCCGAAGGGGCAATGGATAATGTCGGACAATCCATAACATCGGTAACCCAAAGATAAAATAGGATAACGTCATCGCAAACGTCCCGAACTGATAGACGATCTCAAAATCAATCGTTGTCAGGAACGAATACGCCGTGAACGCTAAGAACGAAAGAATCGTCACAACAGCCGCATAACTGATCCAGCGCATACGGTTGGCTCCTCTCCTGAATGTTATTCCTGTACACGCGATTGTGACAGAAACCAAATATGTACAATTAGTGTAGGTAGTTCGATTTCATTTGTCAATTATCTTCAGATTAACTTATTCAGTCTATGTACGATTGCAATGAGAGCGAATTCATAGAATAATGAAAAAAGTGAATAAGAAAGTGAGGTTTTATCGATGGATGAACAATTAACGGTGTTTCGTGATCGCTTTGAAGCTACACCTGATTACCACGATGGTCTTTCGTTTATTGAGGTCGAGTCACGCCTGACACCTTCAAAACGAGCAGCACTCGCTTGGATGGAACAAACAGGAGGAGAACCGAATATCGTAAACCTTGATGGACGATTCGTCATCATCGATACGGTCAAAGAGAGTCCAGCCGGTCGACGAAGCGTTTGTTTTGACGAAGTCGCTCGACTCGGTCGAAAGAAAAATGCGCCCGGAGCTAGCGTCGAGTCAATGATTGAAGCACTCGAACTCGACCTGTTGACACCAGAACAATATCAAAAACTTCAGACACAGTTTTCGTTTGACGAAAAGACCTCCAGTTGGCTCGCAACACCAGACGTGATTCGTCAAAAAGGTGGCGCTTTGTTTGGAGATCGTCGTTATGAGACGACATTCATCTATCACAACGGAGTGGACTCCTATTATGCGAGCCGCGGATTTCGTGTTTTACTTGAATTGGAATAAGCCAAAAAACCGATTCGTAGTCCAAACGAAGCGGTTTTTTACAATAATAGGGAATAATACCCAATCGTGATATGATGGACGATGAGTACAGGAGGTGGACGTCATATTTGTATTGGGATTGATTATGGGTAGTCTTTTAATGTTGCTCAGTTTCCGGTTATTCCACCAGCAACAACCGGATACAATTGCGTTATGTAAAGATATCTTCTATGTGTTTGAAGTCCATCCGGAATATCGATTCCGATATATCAGTCCGTCCCTCGATGACCATATCGGCAAGGGAGTGGCAACAGCCAGCTATATGGATCCGGATCAGTGTTTTGCAAGGATTCATCCGGAAGACATCGAAGTCTTGATGTCGAAGATTTCGGGCGACTGTGACTACGATCAACCGTTCCGGCAACGCTGGCGGACAAATGACGGGACGTACGTCTGTTTCGAAGAATATGCGACACCCATTCGCGAAAACGGACAGATTGTTGCCATCCAAGGGGTGATCCGGAACATTGACGAGCAGTTGAAATCACAACAGTCGCTGCTCGATCAATACCGGATCGATGCCTTGACTGGTCTAGGAAATCGCCATGCCTTCAACGAGGCTGTCCGCGATCTCGATCAAGAGAAGACGACGTATGGATTGATTCTGCTTGACTTGAATGAACTAAAGGAGCTTAACGACCGGTTCGGTCACGCGGTCGGTGACGCCTTGCTTGAACAAACAGGACTTTGCATCCGCCGCTTAACAAATCATGGTTACCGGATTGGTGGTGATGAATTCGTCTTGATCGACGATAGTGCGTCGATTGACACGTTTGAGGCATTCGTCGAACACGTCCGCTCGACGTTCGCGACGCACGAGATTGGACTCGCGATCGGCGCCGTGCATACGACAACAGGACGCCGTGTCGACGACGTCCTGCATGAGGCAGATGCACGGATGTATCAAGAAAAGATGAATGAGCGCTTAAGTCGCCAGCATGAATTGATAGGCTTGAAGCAATAAGGTGTTGAAACGTTCCGGTTGATCGAGATTCGCTGTATGCCCGGCTCCCTCGACTGGTAAGACGATGACGTTCGGCACGTGTTCCGCAACGAATGCGGTTGCGTCGACTTCGTATATTTCATTCGTTCCGTTTAGAATGACGACCGGCAAGGTGATCGACTGCAACATCGTTTTCGTCAGTGCCGGGAAACGGAACGTCATCAAATCAAGGACTGCCCGCGCCGTCGTTTTCCAGGCAGGACCATGCAACTGTACGAACTGTTCGGCAATTTCTGGTGCTTGCTGTTCGAGGTCGAGGAAGAACTCTCGTTGCTTGCGCATCAGCGGTTCCATCGCTTTAGGAATGAATGGTGAAAAACCCGTGATACATACCCCTTCGAGTTCGTCCGGTGGGTCGAGTGCCAGTTGCATCGCAAGCGTCGCGCCGAGCGACAACCCGAGAATCCATCCTGGACCTTCCTGTGCCATCCGTTCGCGGATGGCACGTGTTGCTTGTTGTAGATAATCCTCCGTTGCCGGTTCCGTCGTCATTCCGTGACCAGGTAGATTGATCGGAATGAACGTAAAATCATCCGCTAAAGCGGAGAGCTGTGGTGCAAAGTGTGTTGCTGCTGTTCCCATTAATCCATGTAATACGTACATGCGTGTCATAAATTAAACTCCTTCGATTGATGTAGTGTCAATATCGCGTTTACGATGACGTCCGGACGATCGCGATGCATCAGGTGAGATGTGCCCGGAACGAACGTCACGTTCGCCTGATCGGATAGTTTCGCCTGTCGCTGAATCAGTTCCTGCCATTTTTCTTCCATTCGCTCCAGTTCGTCTTTTGGAAAATCAGCAGCGCTCATCGTTTCGATCGACTGCGCTTTGTCCCGTCCAAGAACGGTCAACGGAACACCGAGATCGCGCATGCGTGGTTGAAGATCTTTCGCATCAGGTTTCCACCGCGAGATGATCGCATGCATCGCCCGGTAATACGCTGGGTTCCAATCCGTGCGGTCATCCCCTTCCGGGAAACGGTCACGTAAATCAGTTGCTTTTGATAGTTCTTCGAACCGATCGATCCAGACGGCGTCATCCCCTTCCCGGTCGAGCATCGGTGTATCCAGCTGATCGAGTTCTGCTAAATCAACGGACGTCGCATCCACGAGAACGAGACCGGCGACACGTTCTGGATGATGTAGAGCAAAAGCTTGCGCGACAAGACCACCGTAGGAATGACCGACGAGGGTGACCGGAGTCGCAATATTCGTCGCGTTAAGAAATTGATCGATTTGCCGTAAGATGCCGGTCGTCCCGTCGATGTAATCCTCCGACCATTCGTGTGGATGAAAGCTGACGACGCGATAGTCCGGTGTCAGTTTCGTCAAAATGTCCGCCCAGTCTTGATACGTTCCACCGAGTGAGGGTAACACTAACAACGGTCGACCTGTCGAACCGTCATCGTAGTACGTCACTTGTTTCTCTTGTTGCTGAATCATTCGTTCCATTATAATCACTCCTCTATACTTTGAAAGATGGTGTTTACCTTGATTCGTGCTTTATTGTTTGATTTAGACGAGACGTTACATGACCGATCCGGTTCTCTTCCCTATTTCCTTCGGGATCAGCATCAACGTTTTCGTGAAGTTGCGCCTGTTCCGATCGACGACTACATCACGACGTTCTTATTGCTTGATCAAGAAGGACGCGTCTGGAAGGACGTCGTCTATACGGAAATGATTCGTCGCTTCGAGTTGTCGCTTTCTGTTGAAGTACTGCTACACGACTACGTGACGCGTTATCCGTTCTTCGCACGGAGCTTTCCGGGAGTCGACACCTTTTTTGCGCAATTATCGCCTGAGCTACCCATCGGCTTACTGTCGAACGGTCGGACGACGTTCCAACGTGCCGTCTGTGACGCCATCGGACTGTCTCCCTCCTTTACGCAGATCGGGATCTCGGAACAAGAAGGCGTTCGTAAACCGGATCCGACATTTTTCCTTCGCTTAACGGATCGTTTAGGTGTTCGCCCGGACGAAGTCCTTTATGTTAGCGACAATTACGACCACGACATCTTACCGGCACGCGCCCTCGGCATGCAGGCGCTTTGGAAGCGCACAGGCGATGTTCCATTGACTGACACGCAATTTTCGGACTGGCGCCAGTTACCTGCCCCACTCCAAGACTTGATACGAAAGGAGAACCAGCCATGACGGAACAGATTCGCCGTTTCCAACCTGACGATTTTGAGCAGATTCATCGATTGAACGCATTAGAAGGATGGCAGGATCTCGTCGCTGATCAAGAGCGAACCCGCAACGCGTGGATGAATGCAAATGCCGCTTTCGTCCTTGAGTCTGACGGAGAAATCCTTGCCTATGTCCGCGCTTTAACGGACGGTTCAGTGACGACGTTCGTCTGTGAGCTCCTCGTCAGCCGAGACGCACGCAAGCGTGGGTATGGGCAACAGTTGCTCGATCACTTGCAACTCACCTATCCGACGCGGATCGATCTCCTGGCAAACCGTCAAGCTGCTTCCTTTTATGAACAACAAGGATTTCGTGCTTTCCATGGTTTCCGTAAATCACGATGAAGCGAGTGATTTCGAATAACTCGTGCTCGTCACGCTGTAGCCCATCGATTGATAAAAGTGATGGGCTGCTTCGCGTTCTGGTCGATTACCACTGTTCAGTAAAACGGCAGTTGCTCCTCTTGCATGCGCCCAGTCTTCCGCTGCTCGGATCAAACGGCGTCCAATTCCCTGCCGACGATGTTTCGCGTTGACGACAAACGCGACGATTCGGACATAGGTCGTATCATGCTCGAACGCTTGCGCCTGAAACAGACCGACGCAGCCGAGAAGAATATCGTCGTCTTCTAACACAAGCAATTCATAATCCGGATGACGGGTGACCCGCGAAAATCGTTCGCGTAAGACGTCCTCGCTTGCAGGATAACCAAGCTGCGTCATCAATCCGACCAATTGTGGTAGATCGTCTGTTGTCCAAGACCGGATGGTCATATTTCTCTCCCCCCATTATCGTGTGGGCGACAGAATCATCACCCGTTCTCGACCCTCTTCCTCACCGACGACCAGCACGTGCTCAGATACCGGATCATCCTTGATTTGATAGACGGTAAACGCATCAAGGTTCGACGCAAAATCAGATGTGTCCTGTTCCAGTCCCGTATCGGTCAAGACATCATCCGTGACCCCAAGTCGTTTCCCTTTCAGCTGTTGCCAGTCTAAATTCGTCATCTCTTTTGCTACTTTGTAAAACTGTTCATCATAATACATGCCGACGACCATCGATTGCGACGATTGCTCGGGAACGGTCTCATGCAAGGAGCTGAAACCAATGATCGTCAGACCTGCAGCAAGGCAAACAGCTCGTACCGAGCGCCGGCGCCGTTTTGCTTTTCGGATACCCTGAATTGTTCGTTGCCTGACGGATGACGGTACGTCGGTCAAGAATTTTGGCTCGTGATTCATAGACTCATCCCCTTCTGTCGTCGTACTTTCTCGAGTGCGCGGTACAACGTGCTTTTGATCGTACTCAGTGGCACATTGAAGGTTTGCGCAATCTCTTGCAATGACAAATCTTCTTCATACCGGAAGTAGACGATTGATCGCTCGGTCGGCTCGAGGACATCCAGTAAATCGTCCAAGTACAAGCGATCGACGAGACGCTCTTCAAACGACGTCGTTTGACTGGGTTCGATCGCGAGCGGCTGAAACGACGCTCGATGTTGCTGGAAAGCGCAATTCATCGTGATGCGCGTCAACCACGTCTTAAAATACGAAGCATCCCGTAAACTCTTTCGCCCACGCCATGCCCGGTACGCGACCTCTTGGACGTTCTCAAGCGCTGCCACCTCCTCTTTCAGATAAATGAAGGAAATACGGTACACATAGTCTTCTTCTGCGAATAAAGTTGCTTCAAAAGCAGCGTCGGATAATGCTGCACCTGACTTTCGAAACACATCGGCATCCTCCTTTTTTACAATCACTCCCCTATTAGATACGCGACACGTTTAAAAAGTTTCATTTTTTTCAAATTTTTCTTATAATTCCCTTTTCTTGCATGAATGAATTCGATAGGATGGGAAGCAGAGAGGGTGATGAACGTGTACAAGAAACTCATTGCTTTACCGGAGCTTACGCACCTCGAAGGGGCGGTCTCCATCCACCAGCAAGGTGAACAAATCTTTAGCCATGCTAACGGATTCGCACATCGGGGCTACCGTATATCGAATACAGAAACGACGCGCTTCGGAATTGCCTCTGGTGCAAAACTCTTCACGGCGGTCGCCATCTTACGGTTAGTCGAGGCAGGAAAGGTTGCACTCGACGAACGCGTCGCGACGATTCTACCGGACATAGGAATCGATCTAGACGGTGTGACCGTGCATCATCTGTTAACCCATTCGTCAGGCATCGGTGATTATTTTGACGAAGCGACGATGACCGATTTCGAGGAGGTTTTTCAAGATTTCCCGATGTACCGTTTGCGTCGTCCCATCGATTTTTTACCGTTGTTTCAGGACCAAAAAAGACTGTTCACTGCGGGCGAACGTTTTCATTACAACAATGCGGGATACATCCTGCTCGGCCTCGTGATCGAACAATTGACGAAACAACCCTTCTCGGATTACGTGACGAACGAATTATTCGCTCGTGCGAAAATGACACAGTCTGGTTACTTCCGACTCGACTCGCTACCGGCAGATACAGCCATCGGTCATATCGAGAATGAAGACGGAACGTGGCGAACGAACCACTATGCGTTACCGATCATTGGTGGACCTGATGGCGGCGCCTTCCTCACAGCATCAGACATGGAACGTTTTTGGCGAAGTCTTCTGACGCATCAGTTGCTGTCCGAATCGATGACCGCGCAACTGTTTCATCCCCACGTCAAAGTCAACGATGTTGCGTCTTATGGTTACGGCGTCTGGCTGAAACGACTCGATGCCTCGCACGAGAAGTGGCACATCATGGGTTATGACCCGGGTGTCAGCTTTCATTCCGCCTATTATCCACAATCGAAAACGATCGTCACCGTCTTATCGAATACGTCTGACGGAGCCTACGCGCTCGTTCAGGCCATCGAACAACTTTTACTTGAGAAAGGAATCCATACATGAACCTTTATATCGCTTCTCGCTTTGATCACACGTTGACCGTCCGCTGGCTCCGCGATGAACTCCGCTTGCGTGGACACGATTTAACATACGACTGGACGATGAACAATCGGGCAGAGGATCCTGAAGCATTACGAAAGATTGGTCTTGCTGAATTCGAAGCTGTACAACAAGCGGACGCCTTCGTCCTCGTGTTACCGGCAGGAAAAAGTAGTCACGTCGAACTCGGGATTGCGCTCGCGACGAATCGTCCGATTTACTTATGCATGCCGGATGCGACCTACTTCACCGGACCATTGGCCAGTACGTTTTATCATATCGGACGGACGACCCCTTGCTTCGGAGCGAAAGAAGATTGGCTCGCGCAGATTCTCGCCGATCGCTTACCGGAAGAACAACTGACGTCATGAGGACCGTCCTGTTGACGATTGGACCGACCCATGCCGGGAAAACGACGTTCGCCCGACAGCTTGCTCAACGTCTACCAGCAAGCCTTGTCATCGATCAGGATCTTCAAGCACGCTTTTTGCTCGAACATTATTCGGACCTCGTTCCAACAGAAGGACCGAATCAGATCAAACATGACTTGACGGGATGGTTGATCGAACAGGCAATCACGTCTTCCGTCGAGACAATCATCTTATGTAATGCCAACACCTCGCGGATTGGTCGGAAACAATTATTAGATCCTTTCTCCCGTTCGACGTTCCGCTCGATCCTCGTCTGGTTCGATTTACCCGAAGCCACTTTTTTAAACCGACTGACTCACTCCAAACGCGATGGACGAGAGATTCGTGGCGACTCGTCGTACTACGACATCTATCAGCGGCAACAAATCGAGCCGCCAGTTTCCGGTGAAGCGGACCAAATCGTTCGTCTTCGTTCGACGGAAGACGTTGACACACTCCTCGACCATGTCACGAATCCGTCGCTTGATGCTCTCTTCGATGCGGTATCGACTGATTGAAGAACATGACAATCGCACGTAAAGCACCCGCTTCTTCATCAACGCATGCAAAAAGACTAGCCGATATGTAACCGATTACAAAAGAAAGAAGGAACACTCATGTCTGAAGAACAACGATTGACCGGCGGAAATGTCTCCGCTGTCTATCAAAAAGGTGAGCATGTCTATCGCTCACAAAAAGAGAACAGCAACAACGTCCAACGGTTATTACGCCACTTAGAAGCGAAACGCCTATCCGGTGTTCCCCGTTTCGTCGGTATCGACGAACAAAATCGAGAGATCCTGACCTTTCTCCCTGGCGAAACGGCCGATTATCCCCTAAAAGCATACATGTGGCATGATGACGTATTGGACGATGTCGCACGTCTGATGCGCCAGTATCATGACGCGACAGTCGACTTCGACGTCTCACCGGACTGGGCACCGTTGCTCAATACCCCGACTCCATACGAAGTCATCTGTCACAACGATTTTGCCGTCTACAATACGATTTTTCAGGATCAAAAACTGAGTGGCGTGATTGACTTTGACCTCGCGGCACCCGGTCCACGTGCTTGGGATATCGTCTACACGCTCTATACGTTCGTTCCGCTTAGCAGCAGACGACAAGCACCTGACGGATCCGTTCTTGCTTATTCACCGGAGCAAGATGACACACGTTGCGCCAAGCGAGTGAGTCGGTTCCTTGATGCGTATGGCTATGAAGGACCGCGTTCCGAACTGCGATCCATGTTATTGTTGCGCATCGAAGCCCTCTATCTATTAATTGATCAAAGAGCTGCGGACGGTGATGCTGCCTTCATCAAGATGAAAGAAGAGGGTCACGACACACATTACCGCGCGGAATACCGTTTCATCGCGGAACATGGGGAAAAGTGGTTCATCGATAAAGATTCATCAGAAAAATAACAGTTTATCTTTCACGTTAGATGTTCGTGATCTTCATAGAGGAGTGATTTCCCGTGAAAACGATTGATCTTGATTTTTTACTGGCGACTGAAGAATACGAACTTGAAC
Organism: Exiguobacterium sp. s130; assembly: GCF_018619055.1. Lineage (NCBI taxonomy): Bacteria > Bacillati > Bacillota > Bacilli > Caryophanales > Exiguobacterium > Exiguobacterium sp. s130. The sequence continues at coordinate 225,654 of NZ_JACSNI010000002.1, forward strand.
TGGATAAGATGTCGCTAAAGGCAAATGATCATTATGCGATTGATTTCTATTTTTATGGGGCTGACGAAGCGTTCAAGCTTATAATCAACGATCCTTCGCGTGATTACTTTTTGATGCGTTTTGAAAAGTACGCCGTCTTCCTAGGGACATTACAAGAGCATGGCATCATCGACGAGAAGCTTCAAAATCCATATCCAGTCGTGAAGTCAAAAGAATCGATGTTCGGTGATTTTGCTGCGAAGTTTATGAGAACGAAGGAACTCTATACTGAACGGGGAGACTTGCACTTATTTGCCATCAGGACGCATGAACAGGATTTTTACATTTTGTCCTACAGCGATCCGATCGTCATTGATTATATGGCGAAAGAGGATTGATATAGAAAGCAGTTGTTACATCATAAAAAAGGAGGATGAACGTAACTTGAAAAAATCATTGATATTACTTTTAACTGCTCCCCTTCTGTTTTTGTCTGCTTGTACAGAGGAGCAAAAGACAACACAACCCACTACTGAACTGTTATCAAAGAGTACAAAAGTAAAATCCGAATCTGTAAAAATCGATGCCGAAAGTAAATTGAACATTGTTTTTCTTTATGAACCATATAAACAATATCTACAATCGTCCTTAAAAAACAATGATCCTGAAGAAGATAAAAAGAATTATGCGAAATATGTCTTAAGCTATATCGACAAAATCGGGGAAAAGGAGCAGTTTGCGACAGCCGACTTGAAAGGTTTCCCGATGTTGCAATCAACCGTGTACGAACAAGAGCTACTCGATAAAATCGAGAACTTGATGAAACAACAAGATGACATTACAAAAATCATCAAAAAAAATTACATCGCTTCTCATAAGATCCTTCCCAAAAAGAAAAGTACCATTATCGTCGCTCCGGTTAATCCTGAATCCTCTTTCGATCTTCAGTCGATGAAAGGTGTTACAGGAGCAGCCTATAAAGATGCATTCATTCTCTACCTGGATACAAACTACGATCAAGACATCCTGGCATATTCGACGGCACACGAATATCATCACTTAGTCCTCAAGGATACACCTGATTTTAGTTTAAGTACGACTCTTAATTCCGTCATCGTCGAAGGAAAGGCAGATGCCTTTGCCGACCGAATCGTCAAAGGCGTCTCCCCTCCATGGAATGTCGAAATGGATGAAGCAACGAAGAAACATGTCGTACATCTGGTCAACAGCAATGAAGTATCACAACTCGACTTCGTCGTAGGTAACGAACAAAAAGAGATTCCTCGTTGGAGTAACTACATGTTGGGGCGTGATATCCTCAATCACTATTTTGAATCGCATCCAGATCAGTCCATTGCTGACTGGACCTATACGGATCAAGCAGATATCTTAAAAGGATACACGTATCAAAAGATTCTTGAACAATGAGGTGCTTTCATGAAATACACATGTTCCGTCTGCGGATATGCGCAAATGGACGACGTTGCTTATGACGAAAATGGTGACGCTTCGTTTGAACTTTGTTCTTGCTGCGGCTTTCAGTTCGGAGTAGACGATGATGTCGAAATCGAAGACGGTATTTTTTTATCGAGAAGTGAGACACACGACTTGTATCGCGCGAACTGGCTCAAAGAAGGTGCTAAAGTCTTTAGCCCTTATGCCTTTAAGCCTGGTCCAGGAAAGGGTGAACCTTTAGCGAGAACGGCTTTGGAAAAACAATTACGAGCAATTCATATCAGACTAGAAACATATTAAAAGAGCGCCACACTTCACGAAGATCTCGTGTGAGTTCGCGCTCCTTTTTTATGTCATCATGCTCGAATCTCGTGCATCATCAACAAAACGGTCACGATAGTTCCTTGATGCAGATGATTCTCAATCGTTACCTCACCATCATGTGAATCGATCATCCGTTTGACGATTAACAGATACGTCTAGTAAATCAAGGACAATTCGAAGTGATTTCTTCGTCCACTGTTGTTCCAATATTAGGTGTGACGTCCGAGGTTGTTTATCGAGGCGGTACCGTTTCCTTTCAATGACCGTCTACCGATTTTTTGTTTCAAGCGTTTCTGAGAAATAGAAGAATATTTTTAATGTTTTCGACTCCACTACTCTTTTCGTTCCTTATGCCTCTCATCGTCCTAAAAAGATGGTGGTATCGATTCACAGGAGCATCAGCATGATTCTTCCACTGATCCATAGCCTTTTCTTGCATCTTCATTTCGTTTTAAATGCCTTCCTTGATCGGTGTTTAATCCAGTCTTAGAGAGAAGTTATGAGAAAAACATAAATGAGTAAGGATTTCGAAAATAAAAACACAATAGACAAAATTTTCTAAAAATAATACACTATATTTAACCAAATTATGTAAAAGGAGTGGTCGCATGAATATTACCTTTCAAGATGTTTCGCACTCGTTCGAGCGAAGCGGTGTCCGGACCGATGTCTTGCATCAACTAAACGGACAATTTTTGCAATCGGAAGTAACGGCACTCGTCGGTCCGTCCGGGTCCGGAAAATCGACGTTCCTTAGTCTCCTTAGTTCGCTCGATCGTCCGTCGTCCGGTCAGATTCTCTATGACAGACAGGACATTACGTCTTGGAAGAACAAACGGTTATCACAATTTCGCTCGCAAGAGATCGGCTTCATCTTCCAGCAGTTTCATCTCCTACCGTCACTGACGGTGTCTGAAAACCTAAAGGTCGCCTTGTTAAAACAAAAGACATCGTTTAATCAAGAAGAGCGAATCCTCGAGCTGCTCGATCGGGTCGGACTCGACGACAAACGAAATGCTTTACCTGCTCAACTATCCGGCGGGCAACAACAACGGGTGGCAATCGCCCGCGCCTTGTTGCATCATCCGCAATGGATTCTTGCAGATGAGCCGACTGGTAATCTTGATTCCATGACCGGTGACGCGATTTTTGAACTGTTGCTAGAACTGCATCGTGAAGACAAATGTGGCGTTTTATTTGTCACACACGACTTAGAACTCGCCGAACGCGCTGACCGAATTCTCTTCATGCAGGATGGTCGGATCGTCGAAGACCGCCGAAAACGCACGGTGCAATGTGTTTAAGTACTGTTTAAAGGGAGGTGTCTCGCGTTGCACACGTTTCGTGCCAAATTAATCACGAGCTTTATCGGCTCACTTGTCGTTTTTCTATTGTTGTCGGTATCGACGCAGTCTGCGTATGAAGCGTTTCGGAATGCGGACTTCTCGGAACAGGAGACGACGATCGTACGAGATTGTAATCATGATGACTTATCAAAACTTATTTTCAAAAAAAATAGTTGTACACTCGATAACACGATCGACGAAAATTCTGAAGGTGAAATTTTAGGTATAAGTACAGGTAAAACGGAAAAAGTGGATGGAACAGCACGTGGAAAAGCCAATGCTATCAAGTCGCCAGGCTTTTTGAAATCAGCCGAAGAAAAGGCAGGCTCTAGTTTTTCGATCATCCTTCTCTTGTTGCTTCTTGTCGGAAGTTTCATCATTTATTTTGTAATCAAAAAACGAAAGCGACTCACAGGAAAACATACTTTAGACATTACGGAGACTATGGAAGATCAATCAAATCTTTCTTTCAAGAATAAAACTTCGTCTACAACAACTCAGTCTATGCCTACTCCTCCTATAGAATCATTACGCCTGATGCTATTTGATTTTAACCAACGATTACCACGTGCCCTCAAGCGGCGAAGTCATGAGTCGTTGACAGACTGGACGGAGCGCATTCATCTGGTAACGCCACTCTCTCCTTACTTCGTCACCCGCTACGCAGCGCAAGCAGAAGTAGAAGCACTCGATGCACAAGCGATTCACCATTTCGAACAAGATCTTGCACATTATTTAAAGACGCAAATCTCCCAATAACAAGCAAAGGAGACTACATATGCTTCGTTTCGTCATCAATCAATGGCGCCGGCAGCGCGGGAAATTCATCCTTACGCTCGTCGGTGCGCTCATCATCAGCGCTGGACTCAGTCTGATGTTCAACTTGACCGACTCCAGTCAAGGCACGGTCGAACAGACGTTACAGAAAAAATGGTCATCCGCCTACGATATCGTCGTCCGACCAAAAGGCAGTCAGCTTGCAAGTGAGTCGAATGATTTACTCGAACCGAACTATTTAAATGGTATCAATGGTGGAATTTCCTTTGAACAATACCAACAAATCAAACAAATGAATGCGATTGATATTGCAGCTCCGGTTGCTGTCATGGGGTACGCCAATATCGGCATCTCGATTCCAAATCAAATCCACTTTCCGGACGAGCCTGGTATTTATCGACTGAGTAATTCACATTATGGTGCTGGTGGATTTTCGAAAGAACTCATCGCACAGGATGGTGCCTACTTTTCAACTATGGAAGAGCCGCTTGTTCCTTCGAATACGCGATTGATCCATCTTCAAAATCCGCAAGATTTTTCATCCATACAACCCTTTACCTATAGTCTTATCGTCGGAATCGATCCGGAGGCGGAAGCGCAACTCGTCGGTTTGGATAAGAGCATCCTGAATCAAAAGAAGTTTCGTTACTTTAGTCAAGAGGATGTCTCCTCAGCCAGCAAGAAGAGTTCCAATGAATTCAATATTCCGGTATTGATTAATCCAAAATCCTTCAATACGGGATATAGTCAATTCAAGTTAGAACAAGTTAACGTCGATCTGAAAACGAAACAAGCACGCGACACATTTTATCAACGACTAGCTCAATCGAACGCTCCTCAACCTCTCGATCAAGAAAAACGAAAGATCATCCAAGACATTAAAGTCGATGCCTCTAAAGTCGAGAGCGCTTTTTTTGATTCCCTACTCGGTCAAAAAACTAAGGTACTTCCGCATTCGGAAGCAAATACTAACGCTCAACTCGTCGCCCAGACAGGCTCATTGACTTATCAAACGGTGAAGAGTCCGTTCCCTACACGATGGGAGAATGCTTATGAAATACACACAGCACCTACTGCATTCAAAAATGCTATATTACCATCCTCTTATCTTCCGAAGCGTGGCTTCCGGATGGTAGATTCTTATGAAATAAAAATGAAAAAATCGGATGGATCTACTTTTAAGTCAATGAATCCTTATCTGACGTTTAATGTCGTCGGTTTGTATGATCCGAACAAGATCAATGTCTCCAAAGATCCATTGAACGAATTACCGATGGAGACCTATCGACCATCGGCTGCGAGTATCGTACTTGACTCAAAAAATGAACCAGTCAATCCTGCCCAACCGATCAACACGACCGGGAATCCAATTGGTCTGTTGACGAACTCTCCAAACGTTCTTACGACAGTCGATAGTGTCCAAGAGGTGATGGGCGATCAATCGATTTCATCGATCCGGTTAAAAGTAAAGGGTGCTTCTTCTGTCGGTGAACAATCAGATAAAACCTTACAAAGTATCAAGTCGGAAATCGAACGAGAGACTGGTCTTATCGCTACGATCACCAAGGGTTCCTCCCCACAACCGGTCGTTACGAAGGTCGTCGATGACGGCAAGACGCTCGGTTGGATCGAACAACCGTGGATCCACATCGGTGCTGCAATGACAATCTTCCGTGAGACAAGTGTCGGTTTCTCAGGAGTCATCTTCGCGATGCTCGCCGTCGCCATCGTTTATGTCCTTGCAACGAGCTACGTCTCGATGCTCGCTCGCCGGAAGGAGTTTGCCGTATTACTCGCACTTGGTTGGCGGACGAAGGACCTTTATAAAATCGTCTTGATTGAGGCAGCCATCCTAGCCGGATTCGTCTCGACGATTGCCTTGATCGTCGAAGGCATTTTCTCGCTCGTTCGGAACGAAGCGATGAACGGCTGGAGTCTTGTTTGGATTGCCCTATTCAGTCTCGTCATCTACCTGGCTGGCGCGACCTGGTCGGCGTGGACGATTCGCCGGATCTCGCCGTATGAAGCGATCAAGACCGGCGAATACGCGAAATCGGCTCGTATCGGACTGAAGCTTCGTTCGACCGTGACATTGGCGCTAAAAGAACTACTTGGGAAATGGAAGCGGAACAGTTTGTCCGTCCTCTCGATCGCTCTACCGACGGCATTGCTGACGTTCTTCTTATTCGTGACGTTCCATTTACAAGGAGTGCTTTATACATCGTGGCTCGGTCAATTCGTCGCCCTGCAAGTCGGTCCGATGCATTACGTGACGATGGGTATTGCCATCACAATCGCCATTTTGACGACGGGAGAGATCATGTGGCAAAACGTCACCGATCGCAGGGCATCACTTGCTGTCTTAAAAGCGCTCGGTTGGACGAACGGCGCGATCCGACAATTGATCGTCCTCGAAGGATTCCTTGTCGGTCTCATTTCCGGCATCGTCGGACTGATTGTCGCTTATACAACGATTTACTTCCTGTATGATCTTGTTCCGTGGAATGAACCATTATTGTTTGGCGTATCACTTGCCTTACCGATTTTGTTCGGTGTCATCGCTGCCTTCATCCCAGCACAACTGGCAGCACGTGTTCAACCGTATCAAGAATTAAAAGATGCTTCGTAAACTAAGGAGTTGTACACATGAATTCTATTCAAGCAATATTTTTTGACCGAGACGGAACGATTGGTGGAGATAACACCGTCCACTATCCCGGAACGTTTACGTTATTCCCTCACGTCGCTTCACTAATGGAACGTTTACGTAACCAAGGTATGTTGTTGATTGCGTTTACGAATCAGCCTGGTATTTCAAAAGGACTCGCGCGTGAAGAGGAGTTCCGGACAGAATTACAGGACTTCGGCTTTGATGACATACTAATTTGTCCGCATGCAGCGGAAGATCACTGCACCTGTCGCAAACCATCACCAGATTTATTATGGCAAGCACAAGCAAAACACGATCTCCGACTCGAGCAATGTGTCGTCATCGGAGACCGCTGGAGTGATATGGTGGCAGCCGCTCGTGCTGGATGTATCAAAATCTTAGTCCGAACCGGTGCTGGAGAGAGCTCCATTCGTGATTACGCTGACCGGATGGATCAAGCAAACGTCGACTATATCGCCGACGACTTGGCAGAGGCAATCGCTTGGCTCGACACGCAAAACTGAATAATCGAAAAGGCGCGACTTCCGTAAACGGAAGTCGCGCCTTTTGTTATTTCTTGGAACGTTTCGATTGAGAAGCTGCGTAAACACTGACCGCTAACACAAATAAGATTGCAAACCATGTCCAAAATGACATGCTACCGTCTCCTTTTGATGATGCGAGGGTACTTAAACTGTCTTCTTGTTCTTACCAAAAAGTTCCTGCAATCATTTGTTAGCGATTTTTCGTAATAGATAGAGTGCATAGATGATCGATGGGATCGCCATCGCCATAAGAATGAGATGGACACTCCCAAATTAAAGATTCATTGCTAGACTAAAATCTGACACTTTTGTTTCCTCCTACAGCTCAATTCTTCTTCTAGTTACTCTTCTAGAATAATACATTGATTCGTGTTCAACGCCTTACAATTATGTAATAAATTTCAATTCACATTCTTTTTCCAATACTTCACGGTTACACTAAACGTATGAAAAAGAGAAAGTACTCATCGATGGTCTTCTCTTTTCCTTGAATAATTAGCTGATATTGTACACCTGTTTTTGATCAATCATCATTATGAATCAGCTAATCGTTATTTAAAGGAGTGAACGTAGTGCATATCATAACTACCCAATTAATCGAATTCATTCTCGAGAAGTATCAGTTAAATGATTACATTTTCTATGAGTCATCTTACGCTCGACACAAAATAAACGACCAAACCGTCTACTCTTTTGAAACGTTTTGGATTCCGCGAGGTGCATCTGTTATCGAGGAAGAGGATGGAACGATGCTTCCAGAAGGAACCGTGCAGATTACGATTGACCCTGTTACGAAACGAACGACGACGTTATCCTTACACGGTCCGAACTCGATTCATTCCGTGCCTGACGATTTACGTGATTCAACCACTCGGATGGCATGGATCGAATCAGAGACCGATATGATCCATGGTACGCATTTCATGCTCGAAGAAGAAAATGACACTTTTTTCAGTTATGTGAGTTGTCACGAAGGGATTCGGCTGTCTCCCGGTTGTTTCATTCATCTGACATTAACGGAAAACGGTCAACTCGATGAGTTGTTCCTATACGGTCCTCACCCGAGTGATCATCATGTGAATCAGGAACCTTTCGCTTTAACGCTCGAGGACATCGACTCGCTAGCTAAACAACAAATAAAGTGGTTCTCCTATACAAAACCAGGACATCAATACGCGCATACTGTCGTCGAGACGTTCGTGACACAAGAAGGATCAATCCTTGTGCCTAGTAAACTGGATTTCACGTCATCACTCGATCGAAATGACATCTTAACGTGGGCAAATTCGTCAACTTCAATTCTCAAACGCCATCCTTTCCAATCAGCAGCAAGTGTGACAGCAGAGGATGTAATCATGCAGACCGAACATCCTGATTTTCATCCGATTTCGCAAGAGACAGTGAACGCCTGTCGAAACGCGATTCAAAAAATCGTCCAAAACGTCTACCCTAGTGAATCCGGACAATGGATGATTCGTCATATCTACCGGCAACATCCTTACCTTGCTGTCAAATTGTCACGCGCGCATCCGACGTCATATGTTGATCAGCAAAGACGCGTCACGATTCTCCTTGACGAAAAGACGCTTGACTGGATTAGCTTGACCGACGATCAGGAACTCCATACCGCGCTCGCATCCGTTACTCCACCGGAACTCGAAGATCATCAGCAAGACATCATCTTCAACGCATTACGTCCGTACCTTTTACTCACGCCGCGTTATGTGTTTGCCGCTTCAAAAGGTCAATACGTTCTCTGTGGTTTGCTTGACTCGAATCATGCTTACTTACCGGCAACGAACGAAGTCGTTTTAATGCGCGACTTATGAGTTAGTTCAGCCATTGATCTATCCGATTGCTTACGTCTTTCGGGAGATTAAGTCGTCTCAGTTGTTCGAGTCGTTCTCGGTCCACTTCCTGATCAGCAAGACAGTGCTCAATCATCACGACTTTTTGTTCTCGTCCTGGGATCAATTGATAGATGACATACCAATCGACGAGTGACATAAATGGAAGTCCGGTCTCATTAATAATCGTTTGTTCAGCAAACGGATAGATAAAGATCCCCTCGTCATGGCGAATCTGCAGACCGCTCATTAGATCGAGATCGATTCCTTCGATCATAAATTCTTGGAACACTTCCGTCGCGTAAAGTGACGTCTCGTCTTGTTCAACGACAGTTCCCATCTCAGATAACAATAGGACTGCCCGTTCGGCGTCCGCTAACGCGACGACGAGATCGATGTCGCGCGGAGTGACAGGCAGTCCATGATGGTATAACAATAATGAACCACCGATGCCAAAGTGAATCCGTTCTTGCTGCAAACACGCGACGACTTTTTCTAAGACTTGCTCAATACTCATCGTCGGAACCCCGCTGCTCGAAACGGCCCTTCCATCGAAATCGTAAAGATGATCCGGGCAATTTCTTCCGGTGATGTCTCGTTTGGATGGCGCAACCAGGATTCGATGACACCGAGATGGGCGGCTGAGAGATAGGCAATGAGATAATTTTCTGGAACGAGCCGTTCTCCTTGTTCCGGTAGTCCCAAGAACAGAATCTGTTGCATGTAATTACGGACTCGATTCCGAAACATCCCGTCACTCGTCGGACTGAGCAAGATTCGCATCAGCGTCCGATTTTCATAGAGGAAGATCAAAAACGGGATGATGCGCCGGTATGGCGAGTTCTCCTTTTGGTTGATTAAGACAAAGGGAATCTCGCGTTCAAACGTCGCTTCAATCTTTTCAAAAATCTCATTCGTCATCCGCTCGAGTAGTTCGTATTTATCCGCGTAATGATGGTAGAACGTCCCGCGGTTGACTTCCGCCCGATCCGTCAACAACTTAATCGTCACAGCATCAAAACCAACTTCGTCGATCAGCTGAAGGAACGTCTCACGAATCCTCCGGTCGGTCCGAATGACGCGTAAATCCTGTTTTTTCATTGAAATCGCCTCTTTCTTCAACAGTTTGTCGAGATGTGTCGCTTATGCGACAGATGGACGTCAAGTGGTCATTGCTCCCAGTTTATCTCCCTTTTATAATGAAATTAATCAACACGTTGTTCAATAATTATTTCATAAAAGGAGGGAGAATACGATGGATTTACAATTGCACGGTGTATCAAAATCGTTTCATCAACAGAACGTCCTCCAACAGATTGATCTTTTGATTCCGTCCGGTGAGATTTGTGGCTTGCTCGGTCCGTCAGGTTCTGGTAAGACGACACTGATTCGTTTGATGATTGGTGCGATCCAGGCAGACGCAGGTTCGATTCAGATTGGTGACACTTCGATGCCAAGCTTCAAGATGTTATCGCAGATCGGTTTCATGCCACAAAACGATGCCTTATACGAGGATTTATCGGGGCTTGCGAACCTACAGTTTTTCGGTTCCTTATACAACATGTCTCGTCAGGACTTAGCAAAACGAATCGAAGAAGTGTTGACACTCGTCGATTTAACGAATGATCAAAAAAAGCTCGTTCGCCATTATTCCGGCGGGATGAAGAAACGATTGTCCCTCGCCATCTCAATCCTACATCGTCCAAGCATTCTATTCCTGGATGAACCGACCGTCGGGATCGATCCCGTGTTACGCCGCCAGATTTGGAATCAATTCCAAGCGATTCGTGCGCAAGGTACGACGATTGTCGTCTCGACCCACGTCATGGACGAAATCAATGAATGTGACCGGGCAGCATTGATCTATAACGGTCGGATTATCGCCTACGATCCGCTCGACCGTTTGCTCGCACAGACTGAAAACGGTCAGGTCGAGGAACTGTTCCTGCTCGCTGGAAAGGACGTGACGTGATGTGGCAACTCGCACGACGGGTCATCCGTCAAACGTTGAACGATAAACGAAGCGTCGGACTGATTTTGCTTGCTCCGTTATTAATCTTCACCTTGATCTATTTCCTACTTGGAAACGATGACTACACGCCTGTCGTTGCCATCAGTCAAGATGTACCGGCTCCCGTCTCACAATCGATCGAAAAACAGGATCTGTCGCTTAAAACGTATAACGGCAGCGATGCTGACGCCTATCTCAAGGACCATGAAACGGTCGACGTCGTCTTAGACATGAAAGACAATCAGCTAGCGTTGAACCTCCGCGAACCTTCGACGAAAAGTTCCAAAGCGTTACGCGAAATTCAAACTGGACTGGCATCCCTGCAACCGACGATGCAACTCGAGACGAACTATCTGTACGGGGATGTTGATCAATCGACCTTTGACGCGCTCGGTTTCGTCTTTTTATCCTTATTCTCGTTCTTTTTCGTCTTTATCTTATCGGCAATGGCACTCGTCAAAGAACGCAGTGGCGGCACGCTCGAGCGCTTGATGATGACACCGATTCGCCAGACCGACGTCATCTTCGGCTATACGCTCGGTTATAGTGTCTTCGCCTCCATCCAGGCAATTCTTGTCGTCCTGTACGCGACGACCGTTCTTGACTTACCGTCTGAAGGTTCGATCATCTGGGTCTTCCTGACGATGCTTGGACTTGCCGTTGTCGCGGTCTTGTTCGGAGCAACGATTTCGATATTTGCCCAATCTGAGCTACAGGTCGTCCAGTTGATTCCCTTTACAATCGTTCCGCAGATCTTCTTCTCCGGTTTGATTCCGCTCGATCTGATCCCATATGGACTTGGTAACATCGGATATATCACTCCGATTTTCTACGGAGCGAGTGCGATCAAAGAGGTACTCGTCTATGGTAACGGTTGGTCGAGCATCTGGCCGTACTGGCTCGGATTATTTCTCTACGGAGCCGCCTTATTCCTGTTGAACATGCTTGCCCTTAACAAGTATCGCGGACATCAAAAAAGACACGGCTGATTACACGAGCCGTGTCTGATTTTGCTTAAGCTGTTCGAGGAAAGCAGTCCGTCGAGAGGGATCGAGTGTCTGCTCTTCCACGTCGGCATAGCGAACGAGCTGATAGATCTCATGCGGGACTGTGACTTCTAAGCGTGTTAACCACTCCGTCAGCGTCTCATGTGTCCGTCGTTGCTGCGCTGAAGCAAGTGACCGATTGAACGCGCGCAACGCTTCACGAATTTCCGATTCAAGGAGTCTGTCTTCTAAGGAGAACTGGACTTCAGGCGTTAGCGAAAGCGATGCAGGAGATCGTTTTGTTGGATAACGAGATCGAAATGACCACTGCATGCGGTTGAACCGTTGTCGACGATAGAGATAGATGATCATTACTAGAGCGACCATCCAAGGAGCCACGCGAGTGATTTGATTGATTGCATCCGTCCATGATCCCTTTCCCACTTCAACAACAGGTTTCTTATCCGGCTCTTTCCGATATCCTTTGTGCCCATTTTTTGAAGAGTCCAGTGCCTTTGTGATCAAATCTTTTTTCGTATAGATGACTTTTTTAGTCGGTAAGATCGTGCTCGGGACATGTACCCAGTTTCCCGTCGACTGATCGATCGGAGGATCGACTAATGCTTGATACGACAGTTTTACACCCTCGACGCCTAAAAATAGCAATACGCATGTCATGAACGTCATTCCAATCATTCGACTTCTCATTTCATTTTGCACCTCCAAAATGAATTGAAATCCTTAACACAAGACCTTTTCCCATATGTTACCATGAAAGGAGGCGATTCAGATGAGTTACGAAAAAGTATTTCAAATGCCGATGTTGCAGCTGTATCAGGTATACCGCCAAAAAGTCGAGCGTAAGCAACGGACACAAGAGGAGCTCGATGACGTGCTGTTCTGGTTGACCGGACACACGCCATCAACTCTTGAACAAGCCATACAAACCCAAACCGTCGCAACCTTTTTCGAGCACGCACCCGACCTGAACGAACGCCGCTTTCTTGTCACTGGCGTCATCTGCGGGATTCGTGTGGAACATCTAACGGATCCGTTAATTCGTAACATCCGGATTCTTGATAAACTCGTTGACGAACTGGCGAAAGGAAAAGCATTAGCTAAAGTCTTACGATAAGGAGGAATGCTGATTTCTACGATACTCAGTACACTGGCCATCCTCATCATGGTTACCAGTGTGGCTTATTTCACCGTCTATCAAGTTAAACGAAATAAAGGAACCCATCGTTCCCCCGTCTATCGACTTGTCTTTAGTGGTCTGTTGGTCGGCTTGATGGTCAGTTATTTTTTGTTGACGTGAGTCGTGATTTTCAGTTTTTGATTTAAACAATAAAATCATTAATACAGTATTTGAAATAATAAAGGAGGTATATGCCTGAAACTTCGAAAATGGATCCTTCCACTTTTATTGCTCACCTGTCTCGTCTCACCGAATGCTGCGACGTCGTATGTGAAATGGACGATCGCTCCGGCTGGTCACTATCTCGAAAGGCTTCAAGCGGCTGACATTTCTTATAAATTTCGGCAACAGACGCTCTACATTCAAGAAAAGGATTTGCATCGCGTCACGACGTGCTGTACGTAATTCCTATACAAAATCCCCTCATTTCAGTCCGAAATGAGGGGATTTTGTATAGGAAAAGATTTAGCGAATCGTTTTCAGCGCCGTTGCCCACGGGATGACTTGATCGAGCATCTGGTTGACCGATGTTTCTTGAACGGCTGCCGCTTTTAAGACCGATCCGTTCTCAAAATCCGTGAACAAGGATAACGCCGGATGCACACGGACATCGGCAATCAATAATTCACCGAGGATGCCGCGCAAATGTTCTGCTGCCCGTGCTCCACCGACGGAACCGTAAGAGACGATTCCTGCCGCTTTATTGTTCCATTCGACGCGTAAATAATCGAGCGCGTTCTTGAGTGACGCTGCAATCGAGTGGTTGTATTCCTGGACGATGAAGACGAATCCGTCTTGCGCCGCGACATCCTTCGACCAATCAGCAGCACCTGATGCATCCGCGTCTTTTTCACCAAGCAGTGGTAATTTGTAGTCCGCGATATCAAGAATCGTATAGTTTGCGTCCCCTCGTTGATCGGCGAGTTGTTTGACCCAGTTCCCGACCTGTGGGCTGAGACGTCCTTCACGTGTTGATCCTAAGATGATCCCAATGTTTAATTTCTCCATCTTCATTTCCTCCTCTTGTTTAGATGCTGTCAGCTTACTTTTCTTTTAAAGATATTCTTTTTCGATGTTGCGTGTGCTCCGGACCGTATCAATCGGACGGACCATTTGTTCAATCTGTGCCCGTTGTGGCTCGAGGAATGGTGGTAACGACAATTTCTCCCCGACCGTTTCGTATGGTTCGTCACCCATGAAACCAGGACCATCCGTTGCCCACTCGAACAAGACACCGCGCGCGACACGGGCATAGAGGGACTCGAAGAAGAAGCGATCGACGTAACCGGACGTGTTGAAGCGTAGTTGTTGCATCCGCTCGATCCATTCCTTTAAGGCAGCCGTATCTTCAACGCGGAAAGCGACGTGGTGCACCGTTCCGAATCCTTGCCGTCCGCTTGGTAGAACGACGTTGTGCTCAACGATGACTTGGGCGCCGTTTCCTCCTTCGCCCATCTCGAACAAGTGCAGGGAACCAGCTTGATCGACTTCGCGCATCAACATCGCTTGTTCAAGTACCGCTTTTAAATTGTCGAATTCCGCGATCCGGATGTGAATTGGACCGAGTCCCGTGATTGCGAACTCGAGTGGCACCGGACCGTTTTGCCACGGTGTGCCGGAAGCGACACCTTGATTGTGCTCGTCAGAGATCAACATGTATTGTTGCTCATCGAAATCGACGAACGAGAGCGTCTGCTTGCCGAATTGTTCTTTGATACCACGGTGCTTGACGTCGTATTTGTCAAAGCGTTTAATCCAGTATTCAAGTGCCGCATCCGTTGGAACACGGAACGCCGTCTTGAAGATTTCATTCGTTCCGTGTGATCCTTTTTGAATACCAGGGAAATCAAAGAACGTCATATCCGTGCCGGCAGATCCTTTATCATCGGCGAAGAATAAGTGATACGTCTGGATGTCATCCTGATTGACGGTCTTCTTGACCAATCGCATCCCTAAGACATTCGTAAAGAAGTCATAGTTTTTCTCGGCACTGCTCGTAATCGCCGTCACGTGGTGGATTCCTTTTAGTTCATTCATGAAAAATCGCTCCTTTAATCGTTATTATCTCGAATTCGAGATATCAGTCTAAAAAATTTTAATGTTTTTTTGCTTGATAGCCGATTGTTTTGGCTGTCTCGATGAATGCTTCGAGGTCTGACGGGGCTATTCCTTGAAATACTTGATTAATCGCTTGCTCGTGCTTTGGAAAAATCGTTTCCATCAGTTGTTGCCCTTCAGAGGTCAGTTCCGCAAATGTCACGCGCCGATCTTCTGGACATGCTTTCCGGAAGACATAATTCTTTTTTTCGAGCTTATCGATGACATAGGTGATGCTACTGCTCGTAATCAAGACTTTTTTCCCAATCAATTGAATCGGTTGCCTGCCCCTGTGAAACAGCAACTCAAGAACCGAAAAATCCGTCGGGTTCAGTCCCCACTGCGCAACGTCCTTCTTGATGACTTCATGTAAGGCATCGACTGCGCGCACCATGACTGTCAATGCTTTCAAGTTCGGATTCGGTCGCGTCATTTCGTTCACCTCTTTTGTATCTCTAATTCATATATCTTTAATTCGAGATAAATATACCATCTCAATTTTTGTTCGTCAACTGTTTTGATTCACTTTTAATCACGATGATGAACACAACGGATGTTCGAAGCGTTCATCATCATTTAAAACAAAGCACGTACCCTTCGCCTAATCGATAGTGATCGGTCTCAGATTGAATATACGCCGTATTGTCAGGTAATCCGATCGCATAATTCATTTGAGGCAGGTATTCCTGAAAACGAGCTGCTCGTTTTTCCTGATTCAAATGAGGACAGAGACAACCGCTCAGACAGCCTTGCCCCAAATCCAGGCAATAACCCGTTCCGCCCTCACTCGTTCGGATCCCGTATGTCATCGCATAGATTGCTCTAGCGCTGACACCGACGTACCGTGCTGTGATTCGGTATACGGTCAAAGTTCCCTCTTGCTCATCGAGCTTTTCACGTCCTCGATCTCCCCCGTCAGTTGTTCGATCCGTAAACGTGTCGCCTCCATCATATCGTATACCCCGTGAACGGAACCGGTGTCGACAATCGAATCCAAGTCGATGGTTTACCAAAGACAGACGCGTCATCGAGAAAACGTTCTAAAGTTGCAACGGACTATGTTTGCAACTTGACCATGAAGTTATAGCTACCGGTCAGGCGGTGGCACTCGACGACTTCCGGATGTCCTTTACAAAATTCAATCAAGCCTGCGCAACGTGTCCCTTCGAACATGACGATCGCGAGTAACCCTTGCGCGATTGCTTCTGGATTAATGACAGCGCGAAATCCTTCGATGATCCCTGCGTCCTCCATTTTTCGGACCCGTTCGATGACGGCTGGTGCCGATAACCCGATCTGTCGTCCGAGTTCCGACCATGGAATCCGGGCATCATCTTGCAGAATCCGGACAATCTGTTGATCAATTTGATCCATTTTCCATCCTCCTTCTGATTCAAAACCACTTTCTTCAAATTAACATGGAATCAAAGGAAAATATAGCCTTTTACTTTGTTCTGCTGCTGTGTTCATCGAGTAGTATTTCTTATACTACTAATAGGAGGTGATACGCATGGAACCAACCTGTGTCCGGTGCCAAGAAACAATTGAAACGACGGTCTATCAATGTTCACATGCTTGTACGTTTTGCGAACCATGTACAAAAACGCTCGATCATATTTGTCAAAACTGTGGGGAGCTGCTCGAACCCGCCACGCCAGTCACTACATAAAAAGACGGATGCCTCGGCACCCGCCTTTTGTCTATTCAGATCGTTTCTTGTGATTGCCGCTCGGATAGTCGTTCCTTTGCCTGTTCCTGGTGCGGTTTGATCGCCGACTCGCCAATCGAGTAACGCATGTGTCTTCCGAATTCCATAATCAAGTGTCAATAACCAGTATACGGCATCATTCGAGTCAGGATGGGAACGAATCATCGCGTCGATCGCTTGATACGTCTCAAGCCGTTCTTCGAGCAATCATGCATGCTCCTGAATTTTCTTCAAGGAGACCTCTTTTGAAGCATGCCGCGCAAAATAGAGCTTCAATAACAAGTCGTTTCGTTGCACCGGCAGTTCGATGGACGGTTCAGCGATCCACCGCGCGAGCTCCACATGTCCGTTTTCCGTCAGGGCGAATTGTTTTCGTTCCCCATTCGTGACCTCTTCCACGATCAATCCTCTCGCCTCTAACCGTTTAAGCGTCGGATAGACTTGTCCGAAGTTGATTTTCCAAAAGTGATTCAAGTTCGTGTCGATCGTATGTTTCATCTCATAACCAGACGTACATCCGCTGGCGAGGAGTCCGAGAATCGCATAACGGGCATGTTTTCTTTTGGCATCGGTCCCTCCTCTATCTAAAAGATACTATCTTTTAGATAGAGTTACCGTTCATTTAAATGCCAAACAGGAAATTTACTGGATGGAGCAGGAATTCTCGTTTTAAATCCGAATTCTTGTTCACATACTTAATTAAAAGGAGTTCTCACATGACATACGCTAAAGCTTCTATCTTTTTCAGTCTGATTGGTCTGTTCATTGCCTATATGATTTTCCCACCAATTAACTGGCCATTCGGTCCAAACTCGATGATTACGATTCCAATCGGACTTGTCATTTATCTGTTCGGAATCGGACTTGGGATCGTCGCCATCAAACGACGGGAGCCCGGGATTCTTAAATATGTCAGTCTCGCCTGTGCCATTCCGCTCGGTGTGCTACTACTACTCTTTCTCGGTTTCATCTTCAGCGGTCAAATTTAATCGTCTTTCTATAGATGTTCATGAGACGCTTTCTTGAGGGCATCGAATGTCAACCGGTGAATCGCTGGACTCGACATCGCATCTAACCATTCGTTCGCCGTTCGCCCAGTATATTTTTCAAGAACTAACGCCAATACAAGTCCATGTGTCGCGACGACCACTCGGTGGTGCGGGTGGGTTTTACGTAGCTGATCGATGACTGTTAGAGCACGATTACGTGCTATTTGATTCGACTCTCCGCCACTTTGCGCGTAATCATCATTTTGAAATGATCGCTTCAACAGTTCTTCTAGCCGTTCAGGCGATAAACTTTCGTCTGTTTCCTAAAAACGCCGTTCCTGAAACGCTACCTCGTAGATTCGCAAACCTCGTTGCTCAGCAAGTGGGCGAACGGAGTCTACCGTCCGTCACATCGGACTCGAATATATGGCGTCAATCGGCAGCGCTTCAAAGAACGCTACGAGTTTCTGCGCTTGTTCTTGACCTGCATCCGTTAATCCCCGCCCTCGATCACTGCCTGTTTTGATCGATTCGCAGTGGCGAATGAAATAGAGCGTCCTCATCGGAACTGGACCCACTTTCCTTCAGAAATTACGTCTACATTCGAACCGATGACACGAATCGCTGTCGCGTCGTCGATTGCGTAAGCTGGATTCGTCAATGTCTCGGCCCAAGACTTGGCAGCTTGTAAGTGATTGTCTGGTAACTGCGGATGATCGAGATGCGGGAAGATTGAAAAATCAACGAGACCTAATGTTACGTCCGATTGCTCCGGCGTCTTTTTCCATTCAACAAAATCCGTTCCGATTCGTGGTGTCAGAATCATGCTACCTGCGCTCATCCCGACATAAACCCCTGTCAAATTCGGTAACATGCGATCAAAACCCGATTCGACGAACCAGTGATGTAGAAAGAGTGGATCACCACCATTAACGAGAATGACATCCGCTTGTTCGACCGCTGGTTGCCAAATTGCTGGATCAATTACCGAGACCGCTGATAATTCCAACAGACCGACTGACTTCCATCCTAAATCGACCATCGGTGCCTCATCTTTTCCTTGAATGAAGTTGACAGCGAGGTCCGTTCCTCTGCCTAATGCGTAGGATGCTGTCGTGATCGCGATGGCATGGCATTCCTCAATCGGTTTTCTGAGCATCTCACGTAACGCGTTGTGAATCGATGGATTTTGTACCCCACCTGAAGTTAATAGATAGTCCATCGTGACACCTCCTGTTCTTTGCTTCAGTTTACAATATTTGTGCGTTTCTGGTATCCTTACTTTTATTCCCACTAGAATAGGAGGAATCATATGTCTTTCGACTTAATGACGTTACCTGAAACGACGTTACACTATCGTCTGATTCTCGGAACTTCCGATCAACCAACGTTTATCTTTGAAAATGGATATGGACAAGATCTTTCAACCTGGCAACCAATCATGGATCAAGTTGAAGGACTTGGAACGATTTTGATGTATGACCGTACGAACATCGGTGGTAGTATGCAGCATGATTCCGAGACTAGTCGCCAGAGCGTGAATCGCCTTCGCCGTTTGATCGATACCTTATCTCTCAAACCACCCTTTATTCTTGTGGGTCATTCCTATGGCGGCACGTTAGTTCGACAATTTGCATCGCAATATCCAAGTGAAATAAAAGGTCTATTGCTCATCGATGCAACACCAGAATCCTATATTCAACGCTTCTTACCAGTAATGCCAAACACGTTCCAAGCCATATACAAAAAAACAATTCACGCTCGAATGTACATACGAAGATTTTAAAGAGAGTATTGAAGCGACGAACGTCGATGTCCTCTATCCCTTTCCAGTCGTTGTTCTGTCTGCTGGTAAAAAGGATCATTATTCGCGTGAGGCGCAACTATTGTGGCACGAATTGCAACGACAAACTGCTGCACAGTCGATCCAAGGGTTGTTGATCGAAGTTCCAAACAGCCGGCACTTCATTCAACAGGATGCCCCCCATATTGTTGTCGATGCGTTACATCATTTGACTTCAGGTGATTCTTAAGCTCTTTTCAAAGGAACTATTTCCCATTTCCGAACGTATACTTAATATGAGCTTGATTCGACACACTGATTGGAGGCACATATGTACTCGATTCCTAGCTACTTCATACTTTACTTAAAAATCATGCTGACGGATAAGATTCCGGTCTTTTGGTCGTTGATCTTCCCATTGATTCTCGCGTTCGTCTTCGGGTCACGACTCGATTTCACAGAGAGCAGTTTCCTATCATTTCTTGCACTCTTTTGGGGCTATATCTTACTTTCGATTTATGTCAACGGCATTGGTCTCCAACTTGCCCGGATGCGGGAACATGGTTTGATGAAGACGTATATCATGATTTCCGGTAGTAAGATTGGTTGTATTCTCGCACTCGTTCTCGTTCAGCTCGTATTTGCAGCCGTTAGTTTAACGGTCTTTACGACAGTCCTGATGCTCGTATTCGGCCTCTTCTCACCTTTGACGTTGTTACTCGCTTTTCTCGTCTTGTTGCTCAGCATCCCGCTTGCTTTTGCAAGCATCGCCTTGACGATGCTTCCGGCTAAGATTTCGAGTATGTCGACATTAATCAACATCGTCATGTATCCTCTGTTCTTGTTCGCGAATAGCCAACCGGATCGCTGGTACAGTTACTTGAATCCTTTTTATGTCATAAAAACACTTGGTCTCGCCGTCTCTGAGCACGTTACGGGAGCATCGTTACTGATCTTGACCGTCGTACTCGTCGTTTATCTGTTACTTGGTCTATTCTCTGTCAAACGCTTTAATCTCATGTCATTACTGACCCGATAGGAGGATTCAGATGCACGTTCAACATGTACGCTTCAACTATCCGAAATCACCTGATCTGTTACACGATGTCTCCTTTTCGCTTGTTCCTGGGAAACTGAACGTCTTGATCGGGATGAACGGTGCCGGGAAAACGACACTGTTTGATTGCATGACCGGTGCCTTACCGATCACATCCGGAGGACTGGACTTACCCGATATCTCGGACATTCTCTATTTGACGCAATTCATCTATTACTCGGATGAACTAAAGGGTAAGGATGTCGCCGTCTTCGTCGGTCGGCTCGCTCGTTTGAAAGCATATCGCAAACAAGAGACCTATACGCGTCATCTGAAACAGCCGCGAGAGCTCGACCTATTCGCTCATCTGTGGGAAATGAAAATTGGTAAGATGTCCGCTGGTGAAAAGAAATGGTTGTTCGTGACCCTGTTGACGACAGTACCACGTTCGCTCTACATCTTTGACGAGCCGACGAGCGGGGTCGACCCGGCAACACGGCTTCATATCATGCGACGCTTCGAGCAGATGACAGCAAACGGTCAAACGTGCCTCTTCTCGACCCATCAATTACATGATCTATTGCATACCGATGCCCATGTCATCTTCCTTCATCAAGGTCGTATTTTGTACGAAGGCGACTTCAAGGATTGGTTGAACCGATTCGAGACGACAGATCCGGACGTCGCGTTCGTCCAAATGCTTGAACTAGCAGGATAACGTTAACCACCTCTCTTTTGGAGGTGGTTTTTTTGTAATATTTGAAATGTAGGTTTTTAATAAACATGTACAGGATATACACATTATAAGAAAGGAGGTCGTCCGATGAACTTCATTTCCGGTCAAGCATTTATCACGATGATGGATTCACTTTTCAACGAAGATGAATGGAATCGACACGTCTTATACATCACTGCGAATTCAGCAGCGATCCACTTACAAAAACGATCTACCACCATTCTCTCGCAGCCTATGGAATATCAGATTTCGTTTCTCGTGCATTTACCAACGCTAGAAAAACGACTGATCGTCAAATCGAATCAACAGGAGACGCGTCAATTTTTCTTTGATTCAATGGCTTCCATCGATTGTATGTGCACTAGTTTGATGCCATGGACGAATCCAGGGCGATTCAATAAGGAGGAAAACGTTCATGTCCACCAACACTCTTGAAGAACGCATGAATGCCGTCCTCGATTGTTTGGCGGCCGCAAAGGACTACCAACGCATCGCCGGAAGGCATGAGGTGTCGTATCAACAATTGTATAACTGGGTCCGGCGCTATGAGAGCGGCGGTATTCCTGCCCTGACGGATCGCCGTGGTCGGAAGTTACGAAGCGAACGATTTACTTCGACTCAGCATACGCCTTGAACCGATCAAGGATCGCCTGCCAGCCCGCTTGTTGCATTTCAGGCGGGTTGATTGTTTCGGCATCAAACGATTCGACGACTTCGGTTTGTTCCCCGTTCCGAGTGAAGTCGATCTTCACCTGACGACCATCCTCGAGGACATACGCAATGCGTTCGTAGGGAACGATTGCCTCATATGTACCCTTGAAATCAAATCCCATGCTACCGTCTTTTGCTTCCATTCGATTCGTGAATTGACCACCGACCGTCAAATCATTCGTTGACGCCGTCGTATGCCAATCGTCAGACGCTGCGTTCCAGCGTTTGATGTCTTCCGGTGCGTTCCAGATCTCCCACACGGTCTCGACCGGACGGTCAATCACAGCTTGAATCGTTAGTTTCGTCATCTTTTTTCCTCCTTACTAATTGAAGTTCCCTCCCTATTTCGAGGACGATTAAATGAATTCCTTGTTATTTTCGATTAATTCAGGTGTTAATTTGAACGCTTTGTTTTCCATACCATGAACATTAGAATCGCCGGAATGAGACAGATGATTGCATCGGTAACGGTCGGCAGTCGTAACGCGGGACTTGTTAAAAACCGAACGCCTTCCACTGTCCAAATCGTCAACATACAGGCGGTCAACGCTGCAAGCCGCCATCGTCTCGGAATCCGGATCCAGTAAGCGAGGAGTCGCTCCGATAACTTCATCTTCCTTCCACCTTTCGAACCGCTCTCAGGAAGCTTTGTTCCGTCTTATAGGAGGTGTCGCGCCACATGAAACGTTTCGTATGTTTGAACGTATTTTGTTCAAACTGGTTCCTAGAACTCGTCTTGAAGTAATGGGCGACACTTAACGAACCATCGAATGTGTTTTTGATGATCGTGTTGTCATGGACATCATGCTGGACGAGCAATTGACCACCCTCGAGCCCTTTCGTATCATTGCCGATCAGCTGATTTTGCTCGATCCGGACACGTTTTGTACCGCCTCGCTTCGTGTCATACCCACCGATCGCAATTCCGGTGTAGACGTTTTGCCGTACATCATTCTGGCGGACGATGACATCTTCTGCGTATCGTCCGGCATGTTCACTCGTCACTTCAATCCCGATGTCACTCGCTTCGACGAGGTTCTTCTCAATTGTTAAGTTTTTCCCACCATCGACATAGATACCGGCTGCATTGTATTCCTTCCCGTAAGCAGGATTGCCGTAGCTCGACGTCCGGTAAACACGATTTTCCGACACGACGCCCTCACGGACGTAGTCGTCTTTCTTCGACTGAGCGATCCCTTCGTGTCCGATCAAATCAATGCCGATGTTGTCGTTATCCCGTACGACGTTCTTCGTCACCCGGAAATGTTTGACGTTCCCGTTTAAGACGAGGGCTTCACTGAAACCGAGACGATTCTGCTCGACTCGGTTGCCGGTGATCGTCAGGTGACGAATCGCTCCCGTTCCGTAGACAGCGATGCCGTGTGCATTTCCGTCTTTCGCGAGCGTCTTGATCTGGCGGACCGTATTGTTCTTCAACGTGATGTGTGATCCTGATCCCGTAACCAAAATACCGATCGGTGTCGCGTCCGACCGTTTCGACTGAACGGCTTCGATTGTCAGTCCTTGGATTGTCACATATTTTTGATCCTTAATCTGGATGATCGGTAAGGTTGCGTCTCGATCTTTAATGTTTTCCCCATTTAAGACGACTCGTTCTTGTTTATAATTCCGAAAGACGATTGGATGTTGTTTCGTTCCACTTTGTCTAACGTTCAGCTTCTCGTGATACGTTCCTTTTCGCAAGTAAACCGTCGTACCCGCAGTCGCTTTTAGTGTCGCCTGTCGGATTGTTTTAAACGGATGCTTCAACGTGCCGGTATTTTTATCACTGCCGTTCGGTGCGACGTATAACGATTTTGCCGTCGATTCGGCCTCTTCCCCCGTCGAGGTACAACCGACGAGCAGGACGGTTGCTAATAACCATTTGCCTTTCATGATTTCCTCCTTTATTTAGCAAGAACATTGTTGGTATAATCTAGGTATCATTTCTAATTTTTTGAATATTTTATTTTTTCTCGATTCACTATGACTATGGAAAAGAGGAACACGTCATGAAATACGCGCTCTTATTCACCCTTCCCTTCTTGCTTGCTGGTTGCACAACGGAAGCAACCGTCCTTCCTAAAGAGACCGTCAAGATCAAGAAGTCGTACTTTTCGATCACACCTTCTACCACGAAGGACGAGTCGCAGCAACAGCGGACATTTTTCTTAACTGGTGCACTCGATCGCCCGCTCCAGCTCAAAGCGGTCCAATTTGACGATACAGAACCACCAAAGGTGCTGATCGACAAATCGATTCCTGCCGGTACATATGATCGCACACCGTTCCAATTGACGTATGATTTGAACCTGCTCAACGATTCGCATGCCTTCACCTATTCGCTTGATACGAAGAATGGTATTCCTGAGACGAAAACGGTCTATACCTTACCTCAAAACGTCCAGACTGACAGCGGTCAATTCAATGATCAGAAACAGACGAATGCTTCATTCTATCCCTTACTCCTCAAACGCTATACGACAGGAGAATCGATCATCGGTCGCTCGATCGACACGTTAGCCTCTCCTCACCTAAAGGTCAGAAAACAAGAAGGCGCAATTTTGATCTATTTGATGAAATCACGATAAGGAGAACGGCGGACCGAGAAAAAGTCCGCCGTTTTTTTAGTCCGCTATGACATGCGACATGTCAGCTTCTAATCGAATCACGGCTTCCCCATCCCTGTATTCGACGATCGTCAAACTCGTTCCATGAATGAACGGCGGATCCCATAATGTCGCGAACGGCTTACGTTGAAGATATGTCAGCAAGATGTTAAGGAAGATGCCGTGGGTGACGATTAAGATGTTTTCGTCTTCTTCATGGTCTGCCAGTCGTTCCAAAAACGATAGGATGCGCTCGCGGACCGCGTCAAAGGATTCTCCACTCTCCGGTATGTAGGTATGCGGCGTTTGCCAAAATGCAGCATGAGCTGCACTTCTGAGTCCTCTCGTAATCGTCGTTCGATATCCACTAGATTCATGCATTTCTCCTCCGAATCTACTTCCTAAATGATGACTCTTTCTTCAGTTTATCTCAATTCATCGATTAGGAAATCATTTCCTTCTTTTTATTAAGAACGATTAAACAAACAGCTCGTTCTCAACGTATCTATCCATACGTTAGAACGAGCTGTTCTTAAATGCGGATCAACACGATACCTCCAAGCATGACAAGCAGACTGACGATCTGCACACCCGTGACCGGTTGTTTTTTTGCACCGAACCAGCCGAAACGATCAATCAACAGACTGCCGGTCAGTAAACCAATCGTGACGATCACGACAGCGAGTCCAGTACCGACGAGCGGAACGATGAAGGCATTACCGGCAACGAACAATGCGCCAATCAATCCCCCGATCCAAATCCAAGCAGGTAAGGGTTGCGACCGATCGATGTGCCACTTCGTTCGGAGGATCAGATTCAGCAATAACAAGGTGATCGTACCGATGACGAATGAAATCAAGGCGCCTTTGACGGCTGACCCGAGAACACTTCCGAGATGACCATTGATCGCCGTCTGGGCAGCACTCATCATACCGGTCAGAACTCCAAGTATACGCCAAACGAGTAACGAATTCCCTTGAGATTCTAGTCGTTTCTGACGACGCCGTGCCAAATAGTCACCGAGCGCGACTGTTCCGACGACACCGAGTAACACAAGCATTGCACCGATGATCCGCGTTAACGAAAATGTCGTGACGTTCGCTTCAAACAATCCGAAATGATCAATCAACAGTCCCATGATGACCTGACCAAAAATCGGCATGATGACCGTTTGGACGCCTCCGAGTCGCGGAAACAACAAGATGTTCCCGGTCAAATAGATGACACCGAGTACCCCTCCAGCCCAGATCCAGTACGGTTCATCGGCAGCAGCTGTGAGACCTGTGAGGTTCCCGTCGACCAGCAACACAAGAATCAATAAGAATAATGAGCCAATCGAAAAGGAAATCAGCGAAGCGAGGAATGGCGAACCGACGACGCCCCGCAATCGCGTATTGACACTCGTTTGAACCGGTACGAGCAAACCGATGATAAATCCAATGATGATTGCAAGCATACGAGGACCTCCTTATTCATGTGCCCTTTCATCATACGGCAGTCTCGCACGCTGAAGCGACCGGAATGCTCAAAAAGGAGCCGGTTCAACGACCGGCTCCACCAATTAAATCTTTTTCCACGACTTCGGATGCGTCCGCAATTCCTTCTTCGTCGGATGCTCGACATCGAGACGTTTTCCGTTTTGTTCAAGTAGCATATCTGATACGAGCAAAGCGATAGCAAACACGACATAGACGGCAAAACTTAGGAAAAATGGTAAATCGAATACGATTAGTATTGGAAAGAATAATCCCATTAAGATGACGAACAGAAAATCCGTTACATACTGCCATTGAATGATTTTCTTCATCTGTGGTTCTATCGTTAAAGCCATATCACGTTCGACTTCTTGCGAGTGGATCCGCGCAATCCAGATTAGTGCTACAAATAATAAAAATAGTGGCCAGTACATGTCCCGATTGGCGACGACCAACAGGATGCTAAAGCCGTACAGTAACGAGCTGTACAAACGTGGTTTAGCGAGTTGACGTTTTTCTTCTTGAATGAACGCGATACGTTCGGCTTTCGTTTTCATTTAAATCCCCCAACTGATTCAACGTACCTGTTTAATCTGATCGAACGGTTCGTGATCGACCAATGTATTCGACCTTATTCTGAAATACACGGTACATCCGGTATTCTCCAGTCGGTGCCGATTTCAATTGAACGGCAATCTGGTGACGTCGTGATTTTGATGATTCGGACGCTACGAAATAAGGTTTGACTGACGCGATATTGTCGCGCCCGAACTGCTTCGTCACGTGCCGAACGACTTGCACTTCAACAATCTGCTCATAGGTTGCATCCCGTTCATCTGCGATCATCCACCAACCAACACCGCCAATCACTACAAGTAATAAAATCGCCCCGATCGTTTTTCGCAATTCGATCCCCCCGGTTCACTTGCCCATACTTACTGTTTCAATTCGTGAACGAGGTTTTCCTGCTTCCGTCGGGTGACGAACCAAGCTATGGCTAGGACAAGCACCACCAAACCGGCAATAGTTCCAGCAATCGTCGGGACGTTGAGATAGAATGATCCTGTATCATCAATCCGTGTCACGAAGATTGTCGCACCAAGACCACTGATCAGTCCAAAGATGATGCCGCTCCCAATGAACAAGAGCATTTGAATGAGTGTCAATTGACGCAGCCTGTTTCGAGTCAGCGCAATCGTTCGTAGCAAGGCATACTCGCCTCGTTTTCCACTCACGAAACTGAGTAAGGCGTTTGCAAGTCCGAACCAGACGGATCCACTCATGACGACAAGCGCAATGATGAAGACGAACCAACGTTCCGTCGTTTGTTGCTCCGCATCATGAAGCGCGTCAGATAGTCGATTCATTTGCAATGTCGGATAACTTTGCGTGATCTCTGATAATTTTTTTGTCACTTGCGCCTTCTTTAACTCGGATGGAACGTCGATAAAGACATTCAAGATGTGATCGCTTGGTTGCCGTAGCTCCTCATTCCGCCAATCCACGAGGATGTCTGGTGCTATCTTCTTTTCGATTCCAACGATTCGGAATTGACCGAGCGAAACGCTTCGCTCTTGTTCCCCATCCCATCGGCCGAGCGGCAACGTATCGCCTTTTTGGAGACTGTGTTTTTTAGCGAAGGTACGTGAGATGATGATTCCGTCTGTGTCACTCGTCTGTTCTCCCTCTAAGACGTCAAGACGACGATAGTCCGTCACTTCGTACTCGATTGAGACATCTTCCTGAAGCAACTGGTATTCAAAGGAGCTTCGAGACGATAGGAAGGTCGCTTTTGCGCCAGGTAACTCGGTTTCAATCCGTCGAATCAATTGTAGCGGGTCTCCTTGCGATCCTTCATCCAAACGACTCTTTAAGACGACCTCCGTCGGATATTGGCTGATGATGTACTTCCGCTCGTTTTGTTGCACCGTCTCAAGGAACGTCGATCCGATGACGACGATGATCATTAAGACTTGAACGATCAGCATCAACCAGGCATTTTTCCGAAGTTGCGGCAACACGCCCCGGAAGGCGACGAAACTCGTCGGTCCCGCTAACCGACGAACGATCGGTTCCGCTCGATGGAGCACTCCCTTCAAGAGCAGTGGCGTCGCAAGATACATTGTCAGTAAAAAGGCAATAGTTGCACCGATCCAGGTCATCGCCCGCGCCCCTTCTGTGCTTGCGATCACTTCTGCGAATAAGATCAAGCTAGCAGTCAACCCACTACTAGCAAGGACGAGACGTTTTCGTCGTGTCGGTCGTGACGCTGTTTTTAGATTTTCTCGTAAGACGTGGAGCGGTAACACATCTCGTTTTCGGTAAGCGGTGCTCGCGAGCAACATCAGAATCAACAAGGCACTACCGAGCGTGATGAGCATCAAGAACTCTCCCTGTTCGATCATGAGAGAGACGATCATTTTCCCTTCTGTTGGCCATACCAGTTGACCAAGTAACGGTAAGCAAATACCACCCAGGATTGCGAGGATCGTTCCCGCTAAGACAATCAAGCCGGACTGGACAAGGAACAACTGAAACAGTTGCCGAGTTGTCGCCCCAAGCGTCCGCATGATCGCAAATTGAACAGCATGTTTACGCAAATACAAGTCGAAATTCGCCATCAAGATGAAGCCGGACACGACAAGGATGAGCATTGATAAGATTCCAATATAGCCGTTCATTGCTGGAGAGAGTGCTTGTCCTTCTGCAAGTTCAATACGAAGCTTCGGATTCGCTTTGACGAACGTATCGGCATAGCGAACGGAACTTGTCTCTTTTTTTAGATCAAGCAAGACGGATTTCATTTCACCTGGATGGTTCTTTTTAAGGTCAGCATAAGAAAGCAAGACTTGATCTTGCGAAGTTTCAGATATTTTCGCATTTGGTAAAATCTCACGGATTCGATACGTCTCTTCTCCAACGCGAAGCGCTTGCCCGACACTACGGTCAAGCGACTTGGCAAGTCGATCTGACACGATTGCTTCTCCCTGTTGCAAATTATTTGTGAAATGATAACGACCTTTCGTCAGGGCATCCGAATGGACCCCAAGTGTTTTCACATCGGCGATTGTTTGACCAGCAACGCGTGCTGTCGTCTGTAAAATCGACGCTTCGCGCAAAACAGCTTGATCCTTTTTAAGTTTTTTATGCACGCTCTTGTCCATCCGTTCATCATGTGATGCATATTTGATTGTCAGATCGACTTGACCGTATCTTTGTTCACGATCTGTCTCGATCGCAGCTTGATTATGTAGTAAAAAGATGACCATCGTTAAGACGAGACCAATCGAAATCATGACGCTTCCGATTGAGGTCAATAGAATCATCGGACTTTTACAGTACAGTCGGTGAGAAAGACGGAAGAGATGTTGTCGTTTCATACAGCCCCCACGAACTGCTCGTATGTCTCTAAAATCGGTGCCACGTCTCCAGTCGACGGCTGATCGGCGACGATCTGTCCGTCATGAAAATACAGTACACGTTTCGCATGAGCGGCAACAGTTGCATCATGGGTCACGAGTAGGATGCTCGTCTGTTGTTCGCGATTAAGTTCTTGTAGCAACTGCATGATTTCAGCAGATGTCTTGAAATCGAGGTTCCCCGTCGGCTCATCCGCTAAGATGATCGGTGGTCGACTGATCAAGGCACGTGCGATCGCGACGCGCTGTTGTTGTCCACCAGACAGTTCTTGCGGTCGATGGTCTTTCCACTTCGTCAGTCCGACGCGATTGAGCCAAGTTTCGATCTCTTGATTGATCGTTTTGTCATCCATCCCCTTCAACATCAATGGTAAGGCGATGTTCTCCTGGACCGTCAAATCATCGAGCAGGTGAAACGATTGAAAGATGAACCCAATGTGTTGTTGACGGTATAACGTCGCAGCAGGTTCAGTGAAGATGTCGCATTGCCGTTTTCCCTTTAGCGTCAACGTTCCGCCGGTTGGTGCGTCAAGTGCCCCTACTATATTCAATAGTGTACTTTTTCCAGAGCCACTTGTTCCCATGATGGCGATGAAACCACCTTCTTCTAACGTGAAGGAGATTTGTTTTAATGCCTCGACCGTTTCTGTTCCCCGCGTATAGGTTTTTGATAATCGTTCTATTTCTAAAAAACTGTCCACCAAGACCCCTCCTGCAACATGATATCATTACAATAACCAATATAAGTATTTTTTAGAAGTAAATACATAAAAAGCTGTTATACACAAATTATCATGGTAATAAAAGGAATTGTACTCATTTGAACGAGCTAGTCCTACTAAGGAAAAGGCAAACATACAAATTAGAAAGTGAGTGAATAGATGATTTGCACGTTAGATCACTTTATTCAAGAAAAAGCTGTTTCTCAATCGATTTCTGGATTTTCGCTAGCGAGCGTCAAAGATCAGGAAGTCATCTACTCCAATGGATTTGGGGTGAAAAATCTTAAGGATAGCGGGGTTCCCGTCACAGCGAACACATTTTTTGAATTTGAATGGAATCGAGATGATGCTGTGTATGCACCAGGACAATCTCTACTTCACTCAGGATACGGATGAAAATCTAATTGTGACAATCGGTTTTGTCGAGAACGTAAACGAGGACGTCCATTATATCGTTCTAAATGGACAAACTTGCAATCGGATTGAACAGGGATTACTCGAAATAAAGGAGAACGAACACTGCAATACCTTGATTGTCCAAGGCAGTTGGGAGTTTGATCAACTGGGAATCAAATCGAGCCTTATCTGAGCTAATCGACTTTTACCTCATAAATACGAAAGGACCTCCCTATCATTTGATAAGGAGATCCAGCGTTTTTCAGTATTGTTACCGATTTACATCATCTCAGCCTCGGTTTCTGAGAATATTTTGCAAAATCCGTTCCACCCTATACTTACTACATATTTTCTGACGACGTTATTTTTTGTTATTACACTTCACAATTCTTACTTCGTACGGTTGTAGTAACACAGTTCCGATGAGTCGTTCTCCCGTCAAATAGTCTTCGACTGGTTTTTTTAGTTCAATCGTTTTGCGTTCTTCCGAAAAATTCATGATAAATCCGTAGATAGACGATGCATCGATTCTCACCTGCACCGAGACACCTTCTGGATGTTCAATCTGAAGAGGCGACAGCAAATTCAACGAAGAGATGATTTCTGCATAAAAATCGTTTTGGAATCGCTCCTCCAACCTTCCACCAATGTACCAAGCGACGCCCTCTCCGTGATTATTCCACGTCACTGCCGCTGTGTCAGCATAAAAGTCTTCTGTATAAACTCCAACTGTTTCAGCTGTCACTACTTTCAAGACTGTCGCATAATCCTTTAGTTCATATGTCTTATCGCGGAACTTCACTCCATTTTTATCCATTGGGTATAGCGTATCGTTTTCAACTGGCTCGATTCCGAACATCGTTGTTAACTCACTTGGCCATCCACCAAAATAAGTTAAGTCAGATTCATCAACTAGCCCGGTCAAATACGTCGATATGAGAGTCCCACCTTGCGCGACGAATCGATTTAACCGTTCGATTGTCTCTTGACTGACTAAATAAAGCATCGGAACGATCAACAGTTTGTAACCATCAAAATCTTGTTCTTTTGTAATGACATCTACCGGAATATCACGCTCGTAAAACGCCCGGTAATGTTCTTGGAGTGTTTGGGGATAACGCTTCGTGTCATTCGAAAATCCTTGCGCATCGTCAAATGCCCAGTTGTTCTCCCAGTCGTATAAAATCGCAACTTCGGCTGGACGATGTGTACCAACGACTTCATCTAAATGTTCTAACAAACGACCGACTTCTGCAACTTCTTGAAAGACACGATTTTCAGAACTTCCATCATGATCGACGACTGCCCCATGAAATTTTTCAGATGACCCTCGAGATTTACGCCACTGGAAGTAAAGTACGCTATCCGAACCATGGGCAATCATTTGCATCGAAGATAACAAATGCATTCCTGGTCGTTTAGCTTTATTGACAGGATGCCAATTAACGGCACTCGGCGTCGATTCCATTAACAAGAACGGTTGTTGTTTTAGATTACGAAATAAATCGTTAATAAATCCGACCTTCATCGCCAAACGACTCGTTGACTCCCTGTCGTTATGCCAAGCTGGATACGCATCCCAGCTCACGACATCAACATATTTCGCGAACTGACTATAATCAAGCGACTGGAAGGGAATCAAATCATCCGTATCTGCCATGAAATTGGTAGTCACCGGTATATTCGGAGTCACTTCGCGTAATGGCTGAATTTCATTTTGATAGAAATTAATGGTTTGATCCGTGATAAAACGACGCCAATCTAAATTTAAGCCGTGGACCATGCTTTCGCCGATTGGCGACGGCGATTCAATCTGCGACCACTCATTGAACGTATGGCTCCAAAATGCTCCCCACCAAGCAGCATTCAGCCGATCAAGTGTTTTATATTTTTCTTGTAACCAGATACGAAAAGCGGATTGGCATTGATCACAATGACACTCTCCCCCGTATTCATTCGAGATATGCCACATCAATAATGCCGAATGTTTCCCATAACGATTCGCCAATAGTCGATTGATGTGTTGCGTTTTTTGCCGATAAACACGCGAACTGAAACAATGATTATGACGTCCGCCATGAAGCTGTCGAACCCGTCGTTCATCGACGCGCAATACTTCAGGATATGCTTGCGATAACCATGCGGGTCTCGCTCCACTCGGTGTCGCTAAAATTACATTTCCACCACTTTGATGAATGTCATCTATGATTCGATCCAACCACTCGAACGTGTAAACCCCTTCTTCCGGCTCTAATGCACTCCAGGCAAAAATGCCGATGGAGTACGTATTCGTATGAGCGAGACGCATCAATTCGATATCTTGGCGTAAGACATGCGGAACATCCAACCATTGATCTGGATTATAGTCTCCACCATGGAGCATTCGCCTAGCAGACGTTACATAAGATTTACCTGATTTCTCCATAGATATTCCTCTCCTAAAAAAACTGATTTCTATCTATTACCCTTTTGTTCCACCAGCCGTCAAACCGGCTACGAAATGCTTCTGGAGCAGAACGAAGACGACAGCGATCGGAATACTAATCAAAATCGCACCTGCTGCAAATGTCGTATAACTTGCTCCCATCGCTTCATTCACTAAGTTAAATAGACCGATGGGTAATGTATAGGATTCTTGTGTTCGAAGTATCGTCGATGCCAAAACAAAGTCTCCAAGTGGTCCGGTGAACCCATTCATCGCAATGACCGCTAACATTGGTCG
This sequence comes from Exiguobacterium sp. s130, assembly GCF_018619055.1. NCBI lineage: Bacteria > Bacillati > Bacillota > Bacilli > Caryophanales > Exiguobacterium > Exiguobacterium sp. s130. The sequence goes on from NZ_JACSNI010000002.1 coordinate 259,175, forward strand.
ACATAATGGCATGATGATTTGAAGGAATATTCTTGTATTACTTGCACCATCCAACTTTGCACTTTCATCTAAGTCTAATGGAATTGAGTCCATATAACCCTTCATCAAGTACGTATTCATCGGAATTTGCCCGCCTATGTACAATAAAATTAACAACCAATGGCTGTTCATCATCCCTAGAATTTGCGCTAGCACGAACAACGCGATTAAAGCCGAAAATTGAGGAATCATTTGAAGTAACAAAAATAAAGTCAATGCTTGATTACGTCCTTTGAAACGAAAACGCGAAAAAGCATATGCAGTGAAAGAGACACTAATGACAGTTCCAATCATCGTAAACAAACTGATTTTCAATGAGTTCATGTACCACTGACTATATTGAAGGCTTTCTTTTCCAGCAAATAATTCGCGGTAGTGATCAAGTGTAGGATTTTTCGGAATGAGCGATGTACTGACCAAACTATTTCCTGGATTAAAACTCGCACCAATCGTCCATAGGAGTGGATAAAAGATGGCGAGCGATACGACTAACAAAATGACATAGGTGATCGTCATACGAATGAAACGTAGTCTTTTTATATTCGACACTAGCGTCACGCTCCTTCCTTAAACGAATTTGTTCGTCTAAACTGCCAAAGCGCAATTGTAATGACAAAAATCGATAGTAAAATCGTTAAAGCCGCGGCTAGTGCATATTGACCTGATTGCATCGTCAATTTGTAAATCCAAGATACGAGAATATCGGTCCCTCCCGCATTCGATCCAGGTACAGACGGACCACCACCATTGAACAGATAAATGATATTGAAGTTGTTGAAATTAAATGTAAACTGCGTAATGATGATTGGCGACATCGCAAGTAATACCATCGGCATCGTGATGAAGCGGAATTTTGCAAAGAATGAAGCGCCATCGATTGTCGCCGCTTCATATAAATCTTCAGGAATCGATTGCAAGACTCCTGTCGTGACAAGAAACACATAGGGAAAGCCTAACCACCCTTGCATGAATACGAGTGCCACCCTTGTCCACTTTTCGTTCGTCAGCCAAGGTATGGCGTCGATGCCAAAAAATGCGAGGACATCGTTGTTAATTGAACCAAAACTATCATTGAATAGTCCCGCAAATACTAGAATCGTCACGAATCCTGGAACTGCCCAAGGAAGGACGAATATTGTTCGAATGACTTTTTTAAAACGAACTTCTTTCTGGTTGACAAGAACCGCTAAAAATATCCCGACTGAAATTTGTAAGGTCGATGCGACTAATGTCCAAACAATCGTCCATGACAACACATCAAAAAATGTCGATCGCCATATATCGACTGTGAATATTTGAAGAAATGTAGAAAAACCGACCCAATCAGCTAATTTTGCTGGTGGAGAATGATAAAGATCATAGTTCGTGAAGGCTAAAGCAAAACTAAATAAAATCGGAAAAATAACCGCAAAAATCAAGAGAAACAATGCTGGACTACTTACTAAATAAGGGTATCCTTGTCCAATCAGGTTCAAGTAATCTGATTTGAATGAACTTATATGTAATCCATCGTCTCTTTTTTGTCCTGTTCGATATGCATCTCGAAGATTATAAAAATATAGGGCAAGACCGAACATCAATACAATAATAGCGATGATACCTTGTGCTAGTAAGAATATAGAGTTGTCTCGCGGCACTTCCGTACCAAGCGTCACGATACCCCACAACCCCATATTCAACAAGTCAGCGAACGCAATTAAAAATGCAATACTTACCGTAAATAACAACACGCCTTTAATCCACTGACGATGATACAATTGCCCGAGTCCGGGAATCACTGACAAAAGCATACCTATTCTACGATGTTGCACGCCTTTCACCTCTTCACAAATTATTTAGCAACAGACTGCATCAATGGGCTAACCGACGGATCGGAGTCATTTTTCTCATTTTGAGCTGTGCTTCGCTTTAATTTGTCCTTCAATGGTATCAACGGCTTGAGTCATCGCCTGTTTCGGTTCAGCTTTTCCTGTTGCGATGGTTTGGAGGGCTGCATCGACTGGCTTCCATACTTCATTCATTTCTGGGATATTCGGTGTCAACTCAGCGAATTTTGATTGTTCTGCCACGGCTTGAGCTGCTGGACTTTTTGTAACGATTGGGTCATTCGCCAATGCGCTGATGGCAGGTACTTCTTTAGTGATTTCGAAGCGTTTTTTTGAATTTTCTTCGTTCGTTAAATAGAGCGCTAATTTTTCAGTAAGCTCTGCGTGTTTTGAATAGCTACTAACGTTATAACTTTTTACACCTAAAAATGAACTCATATTTTTCCCATTTTCAAGCTCAGGAAGTTTGGCGACCCCAAAATCGATGCCCGCTTTCTCAAATGGTCCAACATTCCATGGACCAGAGATGATAGCTGCTGCCTTTCCTTCCGTAAACAGTGATTCCAAAACGTTAATCCCTTGTTCACCAATAATTCCCGACGGAAACAGCTTCTCCTTGTAGAATTTTTGAATGTGGTTTGCTCCTTCGATTGCGCCAGCATTCGCTAAACCGATGTCTTTTGTGTCGTATACTCCACTTTCCGAACGCTTGAATATGTAACTGCCATATCCACTCATGACACTCTGCGCATAATAAACTTGGTCAAACAATGCTAAAAAACCGAACGACTTTTCAGTTTTCATCTTTTTCGACAATGTATACCAATCTTCTATCGTTTTAGGTAACGCTTTATCTGAGACTAATTTCTTGTTGTAATATAGAATCGTCGTCTCCACAGCTTTAGGCACGCCGTAAATTTTGCCCTTGACGATTTGTGAATCAAGTGCAACATCCGTATATTGAGACTGGACTTCTTTCGGAACCTTTATTTCTTTTATGATTCCTTCCGTTACTGCCGTTCCGATTTGGTCTCCAGGCATCGTCAATAAATCGGGACCTGTTCCGGCAGGTCCGTCCAACCGGAGATCTTCAATTTGTTTTGCGTACGGTTTTTCAACAACTTTGATGTTAACATCATTCTCTTTTTCAAATCGTTTCACAGCAGACTTGATTCCTTCGCTTTTTTCGATATCTTCCCAAACAATCAATTTGATTTTTCCATTTTGAGTCTCTGTATTTTTTGCTTCATCTTGCGGACCACACGCAGCTAACGACATACTCAATACAAAACCACTAAGCACAGCAGAATATTTTAATTGTTTTTTCATAAAAAACCAAACCTCCTTAGAGAATTGTAAAACACAAATGAAAGCGCTTTAACAAATAAAATATAACACTCTAAAAAGATTTAGTAAATAATTTTAGTAAAAATTTTACTAAAATTAAATGGTGCTTTTTCTCATAATTAACTCAGAACCTATATACAATGTTTTTACTACTTTTCGTTTTTCAATGATTTGTTCAAGTAATAAGTGAATCGCGTTTTTACAAATTTCTTCAATATCAATATTGAAAGTCGTCAAGGGAGGCGAAACATACTTCGCGATACTCGTATTATTCACACTGATCAGGCTGACGCGGTTCGGGACATCAATTTGTTTTTCGTGAAGTGCTTGCAGACAGCCGACGGCGATTGGATCTGCCGCTACAAAAAAAGCGGTTGGCATATTTTCACCAAGGCGTTCAATCGCTTGACTCATTAAAAAATAGCCATTATCAACTGAAAAACCATGATGACAGAAGATAAATGTCTCATTTAGCATTCCTTCTTGCTGCATATACTTACGAAAAGCACGTTCCCGCCCATCCATTTCTTCTACATTTGTATCAGCATTCTGAAAAGTTCCACCGATAAATCCAATTTCTTTATGTCCCTGCTGCTTCAAAACTTCAATTGTCTTTCGTGTGATTTGGTCAAGGTCTGGACGCACCGAATCATAGTGTTCAGCATCTGGTGTCGAATCTATGAAGACCCCATTAGTCGTCAACTCTCTTAAATATTCCAGTTCTCGATCCATAAAAGAACCCACTGCAATAAATCCCTCGATGTTTAGCGGAATCTTTTCAATCCCATCCGCTACTTTGTAAGTCGTTAACTCCATGTTATTCTCCCTAGCCAATCTCTCGATCGCAATTCGCATCGTGTGAAAATAAATATCTTCAAGCTCCTCTTTATCTGTCAACCAATACAAAAAAGCAATATTTTTAACGAGTGATTTCATCGTCTTTTTTTTGTAACCAAGCTCTTCAGCTACCTCAAATATCCGCGTTCGCGTCTCATCACCAACCGATAAACTTAAATCATTATTTAATACCCGTGAAACTGTCGAAATTGAACAGCCTACTTTTTTAGCAATATCTTTAATCGTCGCCAAATGATAACACTCCTTTTAAATTTAGATTTAAGTAAAATTTTTAAGTAAAATTACAAATTTTATATTTTTAAATTATACCTTTCTTTTTTTTATATTACTTCATAATTCATAAAAAGAGGAAGGAAACCATAATGAGAAGAAAAGAATGCATTAACGATGTTGAGCTTTTTTTAATTACAAAACTAAGTGTTCTACAAAAAGAAAAACGAAGAAACTACACATCTCAGACGATGATAGTTCCTTCGTTTCTTTTTTAAATCAACGAATTTTATTCCATTCTTATAATCACGAACGAACATATTTAAGTGGAATTAAGTCTGCAATCCGCACTTTCGTCAACTGATCGTCGATCTTCAAGAGGACAAATGCGTCCGGTGCATAATCAGAAATCAATTCGCGACACATGCCGCACGGACTGACGACATGAATCGTTCGGTCCGTCTCATCCGAATAGGGATGTCGAACTGCGACGATCGTCTCAAAATCCGTCAATCCATCCGTGATGGCGGAACCGATCGTAATGGCTTCCGCGCACACCGTCACCCGTCCGATATACGCTTCGACATGAACACCCGTTTTCGTCGCGCCATCTTTTGTCCGCAACGCAGCTGCGACGTGATGTTTATCGTCAGCGTAACGGCTTTGAATCGTTTTGGTTGCTAGTTCGACCAGTTGCAGGTCGGCTTCAGTAATCGGATAAGTCTGCATAACGTGCTCCTTACGTGTCTTTTTTCTTATAGGTCAAACCGATGAATTGTGCTTTTTCATTGAATAGTCGACGGTAGGATAGAAAACCAACGAGGACCGATGCCATCGCCGCCGTCGTCAAGATCAGGAATAGAATCAATAGTTGATAAAGGACCGCTTCCATTGGATCCGCGCCACCGATGATCAACCCACTCATCATCCCTGGCAATTGGACGAGGCCCATCGTTTTTTGCGCTTCAATCGTTGGAATCATACTTGTCCGGATCGCGCCTTTTAAGCTCGTATCAATCGCTGTCTTCGCATCTCCACCAAGCGAAAGAATCAGTTCGATGACCTCGTCGCTTCGTTCGACCTCGTCCTTGAACTTATTAAGAAACAACAAGGACAAAATCATACAGTTCCCAATGACCATCCCGCTGATCGGAATGACTTGCTGGGCTTCAAACGGAATGATTTGTAATCCAAGCAAAATGCCCATCGTCAATGCTTCGACCGCAATCAATGTCAACAAGATGATCCACTGGATCCCGGGAATCCCGTCCCCTTTACGGATGACGTTCAGTGTCGCTGCACCGATCATCAACAGAATCATGAGTAACATGAAAATTGGACTGCTGCTTTCAAAGACGAACGTCAAAATATAACCGATGATCAAGAGTTGGACGATTGATCGAACGGTTGCGATGAGGATGTCCTTCTCTAGACCAAGCCGTAACGTCCGCGCTAAGACGAGGGGGATCAAAATGAAGATCAGCGAAGTCGCCAGTTGGAGGTAACTCATATCGATACCCCCTTCAAGAACGCTTGTGTCTCTGCTTGACCACTTGAAACGAGTTCTTTAAAAGCACCAGACTCGATCAATCGACCGTCTTTTAAAAACCAGACGTCGTCGCTGACCCGCTTGGCTTGCTCTAAGTCATGCGTAATCCAAATGATCGTCGTCTGCAACTCCTGCTGTAAATCAAGAATCAGCTTCTCAATTTCTTGTACCATCCGGTAATCGAGACTTGCCGTGATTTCGTCAAGCAACAGGACGTCCGGTCGATTAACGAGTGTTCGTGCGATTCCGAGTCGGCTCCGTTCGCCACCGGACAAATCTTTGACCGGTCGTTCAAGTTCGACGGATAGTTCGACTTGTTGTAGCAAGCGTTCCGCCTCCTCGCGTGGTAACGATTCCCCGAAGATCGATTTCGGTAAATTAATATTATCGTAGACGGTACCTGGAATCATCGGCGCGCTTTGGAACGCCATTCCGATCCGTTTGCGGACGTCGAGCAGATTCATCTGCTCGAGTGGTTCGCCTCGAAAACAAATTTCGCCGCGATCGGGAGAAATAAGTCCGTTGATGTGTTTCAATGTCGTGGATTTTCCGGCACCACTCGGTCCGACGAGCGTCGTAATGACACCTTCGCGGAACTCACCCGTTATTTCGTGTAAGATGTGTTGATAGCTGACTTCGTCAAACGTAAGAATCGACATACTGTGTGTTCACCTGACTTTCTACAAATTTCGGGTAAGGCTCCTGTAATGTTGTACCCGAAAATCCGGCACCTTAGTACGTCAAGCGACACTTCCTTACGCGTGAATGATCTCTCCGGCAAAATCATACGGTACCGTTCGACCAGCAAAAAGCGACTCTTTTGACGCTTCCGGTAAATTAAGATGTTTGAACGCTTCTTCACGGTCCATCCAGACGAGTCCGGAAATTTCTTCTGGAACATTCGTCTTCAATTGACCGGAAGTGATTTCTCCCGCGAAGAAGAAAAACAGACAATGTTCCCCCGCTTGCGGGAAGAATGCTTCCGCCACATGGACGATGTCCCCTGGAATGATGGTGAAGCCTGTCTCCTCAAGTACTTCACGCGTGATTGCAGTATGTAGCGTTTCGTCATGTTCGACGGTTCCTCCCGGCAGTGTATAGTAGTCACCGTGTTCGCCACGGTTCTCGACCATCAATATCTGACTGCCTGTAGTATTGAATAACGTCGCATAGACAATGTTTTTACGTATATTCATGTTCGTCCTCCTATCGTTTTGTACATCTGTCGCTCCGGATTAAGACTTTCTCTTTTTAACATCTTCATCGTCTAATTGATCTAACTCATTTATCCAAGCTTCGATTTGACCTTCTAGAAATGTCAGCAACTCTCTCATTTTCGCATCACTCGGTAAGAATGACACACCCGCTCTCGCATAAACCTCTTGAACCGAATGGGTTTGACTGAGCGCTAAAGCTGCAAGGAAGTCCTTCATCGTTTGGGCAGGATCTTTCGTATAACGGTGATACAACTGAAGAGCGGCAAGCTGCGCTATAGCATACTCAATGTAATAGAAAGGCGTCTCAAAGAGATGAATGACACTCATCCATTCGAGTCCTTTCCAATCAGGCGTTTCCGACCAATCGAGGATGTCCGTATCATAGGTCTCCCGGAGACGTGCAAAAGAAGCTTGTCGTTCTTCCGGCAGATGGTCAGGGTGAGCATAGAGCCATGATTGAAAACGATCGACGATGATCGTTTGCGGCAAGAACTCCACTATCGAACGGATCTGTTCGAGTTTCGCCCGGGCAACGTCTCTTCGATCTGGAATCACTTGGTGCCACTCGTTCATCGTCAACAGCTCAAGTGACATGGCGGCGAATTCCCCTACTTCGAGCGGAATCGGTTGAAGTCCATCATACGTCTCTTTCATTGCATCGTGATGGACGGCATGCCCCATCTCGTGCATGAAGATGACGAGATCATCGAATGTCTGCATACGATTCATGAACAAGAATGATAGACGTTCGACGGGAAAATACTCACAAAATCCTCCTCCAGCTTTGTTTGAACGGGCATCGATATCGAGATGAACCGCTTGGCGCATTTCTTGTAATATGTCAGCAAAAGACGGATGAACGCTCTCAAGAATCGCTTGTGCCTTATCTAAAAATGAAGCGTCAGAACCGGTTATGCGATGATCAATCTGCGTATAGGCCGATTGCCGGACGTCCCACGGATGGAGCGCCTGTTTGCCAAGAAACGTTTGTTGCTCGAGCTGAAATTGCTGTTTAACCGGTCGGAAATAAGTTTGAACGATGCTGGCGTAATGATTGACATCCTTGCTTGAATAATCGATACGACCAAGCTCCGAAAAAGCCAATTCTTCGTAACTCGCCTGATGGCTTGCAGAAGCACGCACTTGTCGCATGTCGACAAGTTGCGAAAATAATCGTTGAATGACGGATTCATTCGTCCGGAACGCTTCTTCAATCGATAAGAATGCTTGTTTCCGTGTCGGCTCATCTGCATCAAATAAGGCGGCATAGAGATCAGAAACCGCTTCTCCTGATTGTGTCAGCATCGTTGCCTCAATCCGAAGATACTCTTGGATGAGACGCGCTTCCTCTTCCGTTACACGCGTCGCTCTGAGTGACTGTTTCCAGAGTGCTCGCGTTCGGAGCGGGACATCGTCGCGAGAGATAAGATTCATTTTTACCGAACGTCTTAACGTATCGAGTTTGTCTAATAGCTGCTGACGTCCTTGTTCATATGTATTACTTGCGTCCGAGTCTGTCACGTCTTGGAGATAGGTGATTTTTTGTTTGAGTAGTGTCTCTTCGATTTGTAGAACCGAAGCGATTTGGCACGTACCATCCTCATCATGATAAAAAACATCGTTTACAGATGACTGAGATTTCATCGATATGTTTCACATCTCCTTTCGACTTATTCTAGTATACAATTTATCCCATCGATATGATTGATTTACATATTAATGACCATCATATTATCTTTTTTGACTATTATCGTTGTCAAAAAGACTATGATAAGTTACATTATATAGGAGGTGAATCCCTATATGAAATCCCGCTTAAAAGAATTACGTGCTCGTCACGGATGGAATCAGTCTGAACTGGCGCGGCGTGCAAACATTTCACGCCAGACAATCAGCTTAATCGAGCGTGAAGAATTCATGCCTTCGCTATTGATTGCTGTCAAAATTTCTCGTGTGTTTGATACGCCGTTAGAAGAAATTTTTTATTTCGATGAGGAGGAATTAATATGAAAAAAGAAGCAATCAAAGTCATCATCGCAGCACTGCTCGGTTTCATTAGTAGCTATATCGTTATGTCTGTCTTCAATCATACCAGCTTGTCAAAGTTTGAACTATCGCTCTATCTTAATTACATATTCACTGGTCTTTTCGTTATCTTGACGGTTCTTACCCTCAGTTATATCGTGCGCTATTTGCAAATTCGTCAATTGACTCGACGTCCTGTTTCTTCAGACGACGAGGATGCGATTGACGGTCAAGTGAATCGATACTATGCGGATGGCATGATGATGGTTCAGGTTTCTACTCTTCTCAGCATCGGTCTCGCATCTTTTAGCATCATCGAAAATCATTTCGGACTTCATTTATTACTAAGTGGTCTCTTTTTCATCATCAGTAGTTTTGCATCCTATTATTATCTTAATCTTATGCGTCACATCTACCCAAACCGTGATTTCCCAAAGTACTCGGAAACAAACTATGTCAAAAAGCTATTTGCCGCCTCTGATGACGGAGAACGACACGTCATGTTAGAAGGTCTCATTCGTTCACAATCTTCGTTGCAACTCCTATTGATGGGTGTCATCGTCGTATTGGTCATTTATTCGTATGAAACCGGACAGTCTCAGATCTTCGCAATCAGTTTATTGATTATCGCCTTGATTTGGAGCAACGCGAAATATTTCCTTTATGTACGCAATCGCTAAAAAGGAGCATACAGTCAATCGACCGGATGCTCCTTGACATGCCTTCAAAAATCACGATGATTTTGCTGCTGATGGACGTCGTGCTGGTTCAGCGTATACTCCTGACCATCGAGCGAACGATGCTTCGACTGACTGCGCGCTGAAATGAACCAGACGACTCCACCGACGGCGAGAAAAATAGCAATGAAGATCATAGACACCTTTCTTTAGATTCTTTTTTTACTTTATTCTTCCAACATCCTTAATTTTCCTTTACGATAAGGTAGAAGATAAAAATATAGGGAGCGATAGGATGTTTGGTAAAGAACCGACATGCATTCATTGTGGCAAAACGATCGAAGGAAACGAAAAGGTTTATATCCAGATGCGTTATCCAAAACATCGCGGGATGACGGAAGTAAAAGCTTACTTAAAAAGCGAAGGTCGTTTCATTTGTGAGAAATGTTTCGCTGAAAAGACGGAGTCAAAGGAGTAAGCATCATGAACTTAAACGAGAGTACGATTTTGATTACAGGGATGACCGGGACGCTTGGCTCACGTGTCGCGCAACGTTTTCTTAAAGAAGCGTGTGAAGTTCGAGGACTCTATCGTTCTCAGGAACAGGCGGATCACTATTCAACAAATGACGTTATTCCAATCATCGGCGAACTCGGTAATCCGGCTTCGCTTGTTGCAGCACTTCAAGGCGTCGATCTCTTGATCCACTGTGCTGCCTACCTTGGGGATGACCCCGACTTAGCGGAAGAAGCAAACGTCACAGGTGTGAAACATCTCGCCGATGCTGCAACAAATGCTTGTGTCAAGCGCATCATACATATCTCGACGACTTCCGTTTACGGAGAAGTCGTGAGTGGACATTTTTCGGAAACGTCACCGCTCCTACCGTCAGAGCACGTCTACATTCATACAAAGCAGTTATCGGAACGCCTGTTACAGGAATATACACCCGATTCCGATTTAATCATCCTCCGACCTGGTTCTATTTGTGCCGAGAAACAATCCTACTGGGGGGATCGACAAGTCGAGCGGATGAAAGTGGCAGATCTCATTACTTGGGTACACCCGGAAGACGTCGTTCCGTGGATCCATGCGGATAACCTAGTCGAGATGATTGTTCTTGCTGCAACAAATGCGCAAGATGGGGACATCTTTAATGCGATTGATGTTAATCTGCCAGAAACAGATTTCCGCATGAAATTGATTGAAGCAAGTGGTAAACAAATTCAAGCACCAGATCGTCCAGCGGAACAAGCGACATTTTCGAATGACCGGATCAAGCAACTCGGGTATGTTTCGTTTCGTACTCCTGAATCAACCGTTGAACATCTAGTCAAATCATTTTAATAACGAAAGAGGCATCGAATCGAATGATTCAGTGCCTCTTTCTGATTATCATCTTGCCAATATCCCCTTAATCCAGAGATTCCGGTCGTGAACCTGTAGTTCTTTTATCGTTAAAAGGACCTGCTCTGTTCCGAGCGTTCGTTCCGCTTCAGGAACACTGCGTTTCCCGAGTGAACGATCCAGATTGAACTTCAGCCAATCCAACTTTCCTTGGACACTGATATTGATGACATGAAGCCAGTCGACATCAGGCAAACGTTGATTTATCGTATAACCAGCAAGAACTGCGTTAAATCGATCACGATCAAACGTATCGTCTTTACGTTTTGACCAATAACAGGCGGTTTCAAATACGTCGACGGCTCGATGAATCAATCCTGCAGACTCCCAGTCGATCAAGACCGGACCATTCGTTGTCCAGAGAACATTTTTCGGATCAAGATCACGATGGCTGACGATCCAGTCTTCAGGTAGTTGCAGTTTTGCTTCCAGTGCTAATCGTTCCAGTCGTTGTAGCTGTTCCTGTTCTTCGACTAGCAACTGTAGCCAGTCTGATTGCTGTCGCTTTCCTTCTTCTAGGTAATCGTTCCAATCGATTGGCATACTGGAGGTATCTGGCTTTGGAAAGCCAGTCGTCGCCACGGAATGACCATGCAATCGTCCTAATTGAACTCCGATTTGTCGTGCATGTGTCGGTCGAATTTGATCGGCTGATAACGTCTTGCCATCGACCCAATCAAACACTTGATCGTTGACGCGACGTGCTGGTAATGCTGCTAAGTAAAGAGACGCTTGCATCGCAACGTCTTCTGACATCTTAAAGTTGTTTCGTGCTTCAGGACGTCGCATGATTTCCTGATTCAATCGTTTTAAGACATAGAATCCTGTCGTTGTCTGTAGTCGCCACGACTCATGCAGAAGACCACCCGTCAATCGGACAGGTTCGCTGATCGTTTGCCCTAACGAAAAACGTTCACACATCAAATTTATGGCATGTTGCATCGTATTCTCCATTTCTATCACTCCAACTGATCCGCGAAATGCTACACTAGTTCTGCATGATTTCATTGAACACGAAGGAAGGTTTTAGTATGAAACAAATTCATCACATCTGTATTCAGACGACGGATTACGTCGCGTCTAAACAATTTTATGAACAGCTCGGCTTTTCGCTCGTTCAAGAAACACCCGATTTTCATGACCGCGACTTTAACAGCTGGTTACGTCTCGGTGATTTCTACATCGAGTTACAGACACCCAAATCCGGTCAACCGTTCACCGATTACACAAAACAAGCAGCGGGTCCTGTTCATTTCGCCCTCTATGTTGACGACTTGCAAGAGGAAGTAACACGACTGGAACAACTCGGGATGCCTTTTTTACCAAAACACGGTGGCAACATCTATTTCGTCGTCAATGGACATCTGAGTAAATTAAAAGCACCGGAAGGAACGATCATTGAATTGCGTGATACGTTTGCGATCGAGGGTTGAATCGTGATCATGTCGGCTTTCATTTTCTTTATTGCTGGTTTAAGTGAGATTGGTGGCGGATATCTGATTTGGCTATGGCTAAGAGAGAGACGACCTTCGTACTTCGGTCTGATTGGTGGATTGATCCTGATTTTATATGGCATCATTGCTACGTTTCAGCAATTTCCAACATTCAGTCGCGTCTATGCAGCTTATGGTGGTGTATTCATCGTCATGTCCGTATTTTGGGGCTGGATCGTAGATCGTAAATCACCAGATACCTATGACATAATTGGTACCTTAATCTGTTTAATCGGTGTCAGCATCATGCTGTTTGCTCCACGCCACGGTTAAAGTAACATAACTTCTTACTACATATCATTAATAATAGCTAAATAGCTAACGACGCGTATCTTAGAAGTACTCAGGTACACATCGTTAGCTATACTTTTATTTAATTTTAATATGTTTTTGATCTTCTATACAGGCACCATTAGATGCAATTACTTTTTTATACCAATCAAAGGACGCCTTCTTCCGTCTACTATTCGTTCCGCTACCATCATCATGACGATCTACATAAATATAGCCATACCGTTTTGCATATTCACCGGAAGACGCACTGACGAGATCGATACAGCCCCAACTCGTATAACCGATGAGTTCTACTCCGTCTTGTATCGATTCGTACATTGCTCGAATATGATCTGTTAAATAAGAAATCCGATAGTCATCTTGAATGTTTCCTTCTCCATCCAATTCATCAAATGCACCTAAGCCATTTTCGACGATGAATAAGGGAAGTTGATAACGGTCGTATAGCTGATTTGCTGTTAGACGGAGTCCTTTCGGATCAATCGTCCATCCCCATTCTGATTGATTCAAATATGGATTTTTGACAGTCGGGAACACATTCCCCGCCGTCATTTTATCCAGTATTTCTGGATCAGTACTGATACAGCGACTCGAATAATAGCTAAAACCAATAAAGTCCACTGTGTGGTTGCGTAATAGTTCAATATCACCTTGTTCCATCTGAATTTCAATACCAGCCTCTTTCAATTGTCTTAATGCATAACCCGGATAGGCACCGCGAGCTTGTACATCAATGAAGAAGAAATTCTCACGATCACGTTCCATTGCTTTTTCGACGTCATCTGGATTACAGGTATAAGGATACGTCATGGCTGCTGCCAACATACACCCTACTTGAAGATTCGGATTGATCGTATGAGCAATTTCCACGGCACGCGCACTCGCTACCAATTGATGATGTGCCGCTTGATACTGAATCTGTTGTCGATTCTCTCCTTCTGCGAATACTAATCCAGCTCCCATGTAAGGAAGATGGAACAACATATTTATTTCATTGAAAGTCATCCAATAACGTACTTTCGAATGATAACGAGATACGATCGCCTCAACATATCGTTCGAAGAATGTGACCATTTTTCGATTACGCCAACTTCCATAATGCTCTACTAAATGAACGGGTACATCAAAGTGTGCCATTGTAACGACTGGCTCAATTCCATATTTTAATAATTCATCGAACACCTCATCGTAAAACTTCAATCCTTGTTCATTTGGTTGTTCTTCATCACCCTTTGGGAAGATACGTGCCCATGAAATCGATAAACGAAGCGCTTTAAACCCCATTTCAGCGAATAGAGCGATATCCTCCTTATAACGATGATAAAAGTCAATCGCCTCATGGGATGGATAAATTAATTCTGGAAGGGGCTCATAATGCGATAATTCTCCCTTCATAACGGCTCTTCGAGTTGAACCACTAGGAATTAAATCAACGGAAGATAATCCTTTCCCATCGGATAAATAGGCACCTTCTGCTTGATTGGCCGCAATAGCGCCACCCCATAAAAAGTTTTTTGGAAATTGCATCGTCTCATCCTTTCTTATGCAAAAGCAGGTTTATTGTATTCACTTACTGAAATTTGATCCTGATCAATCGTAATTTGTCGTTCTTCTGATAAATTCGTGAAAATCACAGGTGTGATGATGTCATATCCTTCCGCTTGAATCGATTCAATATCAAAAGTGATTAATACATCTCCTGGTTCGATTTTCTGGTCTTGTGCGACGTGTAATTCAAAGTGAGTTCCATCTAAGCGTACCGTATCAATCCCAACATGAATGAGGATTTCCATCCCATTCTCTGATCGAATACCAATCGCATGCTTGCTTGCAAATATAGCAGTTACTTGACCTGATACTGGGGCGATTACTTTTCCTTCAGTTGGAACGACTGCGAAACCTTGTCCCATCGCTCCACTCGCAAATACACTATCAGAAACTTTTTCGAGAGAAACGATTTGACCTGAAACTGGGCTTGGAATCGTCATATCTGTTGATGCACGAACATTTTTTTCTGCTTCTTTTTCAATCGGATCATCTTCAAATCCAAGGATGTATGTTAAGACCATCGATAAAAAGAATGAGACACCGACACCAATTAACAACCCGTAAAATGCTGTCATACTATCGCCAATGAAGACGGGTAACGTCAATAATCCCGGAGGACCAGAAGCTACTGCTACACTTCCAAAATGCCCTACGATCCCTCCACCCACTGCTGCACTAATGACAGCTGCAATGAAAGGACGCTTTAAGCGTAAAGTGACTCCATATACGGCAGGTTCTGTAATACCGAATAACGCGGTAATTCCCGTAGAACCTGCTAATGTTTTTAACTTTTTATTTTTTGAACGAAGCATGACACCGAACGATGCTCCTGCCTGTGCAAAAATTGCTGGAGCAGTTGCCGGTTTGATATAGTCATATCCTTTAGTGGCAATGTTATTGATGAAAATCGGAACGACTCCCCAGTGAATACCGAAAATGACGAGGACTTGCCATACACCAGCAATGAACGCCCCTGCTAAAATTGGGTTAAATGCTAATACCTTTAGAATGAAGGCAGCAATCAAGTCGCCTGACGTGACACCGATTGGTCCAAACACGATTAACGTTAATGGAACGATTGTAATGAGAGCAATCAAAGGTGTAACAAAATTTTTAACACTCTCATGGACATGTCGATTGAAGAATTTTTCAACATAACTCATAACCCAAACGGCAAGAATGATTGGAATGACCGTAGATGTATATGACATCATCGTCACGGGTATACCGAAGAATGTCGTCGCGACTGCATCCGTCTTCAGTTGAATGATTGTTGGATAGATCAAAGCACCCGCTACTGTCATGGCAACAAATTGATTGGCACCAAACTTCCGCGCTGATGTAACCGCTAACAAAATAGGTAAAAAGTAAAAGAGACTATCCGCTGTAGCATTTAAGATGATATACGTTGTTTCAGTAGGAATTAACCAACCTGCATTCGTCGCAATCGCAAGTAAACCCTTTAAGATACCAGCTCCCGCCATGACACCAAGCAATGGCGTAAAAATACTTGAAATAATATCGATTGCTCGACCAAAAATGTTTCCTTTTTCATTTGTCTTACTAGTTTCTGTCGACTCCTCCATCAGCTTTGTTTGTTTTCCAATTGCTTGATATACCTCAGGTACTGTATTTCCGACAACGACCTGAAACTGCCCTCCGCTCTCTTTTACAGCAATGACACCTTCTAATTTTTCAAGTTTTAATTTATCTGCCTTTGCTTTGTCTTTAAGTACGAAACGTAGTCGGGTCGCGCAATGAACAAGTGAACTAACATTTTGTTCGCCTCCGACAGATTCAATGATTTCTTTTGCCAATTGATCGTATTTCATAAGACACCTCCATAGTTGATAGACACAAAAAGAAACCCAGATGAGAACAAGTTACGTATTTCATAGAAATACGCATTGCTTCACCTAGGTTTCGCCTGCTTGACCAGTAACAATCCTATTAGATAAATATATATTTATTAACCATATAATAACAATACATTAATATGTCAATCTTTCTTTTTTTCTTTAATCAATCTTGTAATATGAACCGTTAGGTATAATTTCTCTTCATCCGTCAACCGATAATCATACTTTCTCTGAATAAAGGAACCGATTTTTTCAGTGCAGACATAGGATTTTGGATATTGCATTTTCACTAGATCAAAAAGTGCACTCTCATCTCCTTCGTATTCAGTACGTGTCACGAGTCGTTGCGCAAAAAATTTTAAATGAGTAACAAAACGATGATAAGCGAGAGCATTCTCATCCCATTCTAGTGCAAAGTGATATTTTACAAGATTCAATACTTCTTGAATGACTTTTGTCATTGAAACGATGTTCGGCATTTCTTCATTTAATTCAGCATTCACGATATGAAGCGCTATATAGGCTGCTTCGTCTTCAGGTAGTACGATATTAAATTTTTCTTCAACCAGTTCAAGCGCTTGCAAACCAACATTAAACTCATCTTGGTATAAACGTTTAATCTCCCAAAGCAATACATTTTTGATCTCTAAACCTTTTTCATGACGTTCAAATGCAAAATGTAAATGGTCGGCAAGAGCGATATAGACAAGTTCATTGAGTTTTTTTCCAAGCGTCAATTTAGCAATCGTTACGATATCATCAGTCAAGACGATGATTTCTTCAGGAATTTCTTGAAGTAGTAATTTAAATCGTTCATGATTGCCAGCATCATCGAGATAAAAGACTTTTTCAACATCAGAGGCTAATATCGTCTGCCCTGAATTCCGTTTAAACCCGATTCCCTTCCCCATGACGACTCGCTCACGCCCTGCTTCGTCAAATACACTGATGACATTGTTGTTGAAAATTTGGTGAATGATCATCGGTGACCTCCTTTCAAATCAGCAAAAATAGAAAAACCCAAATCAAACGTCACTCACGGTTCCAGTGATCGCTGATTTGGGTTTCGCCTGCTTGACCAGTAACAATCCCTATTCCATTACATTCTATACCATTGTTGATAACGGTTACAAGTAGCATTTTTATAAACATTCACTTCTTCACATCTTTCGATTCACGTACAGCAATACAAGAGGAAAGAATAAAAGTTGTCCTCCCAATGCCAGCAACAGAGCAAATTGAATGTCTTGAATGATCGACAGATTGACGAGTAGCAAGATTAAGAAAAGATATCCGATACTTACGAGATAAGCGATATGTCCACTACGAATTTTAATCGTTCCTTGGCGCTCATCATACGGTTCCGTTGGCGAGAAAACCGCTCCTGTGATACGTGACGTGATGCCAGCTAAAACGAGGATGATTCCGAGTGTTTTAGCCGCCGGATCTGTCATCGTTAAGTACAGACCTACTCCAATTAAAATGATGTCTAGTAACACATTGACTCGCTTCATTCTGTTCCCTCCTCGTTCATTCGATTCGGTGTAAAGATGTCTTCGATGCGCCGTTCAAACAGATCAGCTAGTGAAAACGCGAGGTCGAGTGACGGATTATACCGTTCTTTTTCGATGGAAATGACTGTCTGACGCGACACGTTCAATCGTTTTGCCAGTTCGCCTTGCGACCAACCTCGTTCTTCGCGCATCTCCTTCACCTTATTTTTCATGATTTCACCTCGTAATCCCACTATATGTAAATAACATACTACCTGTCAAGTTTCCTTTACATCCTCTTCATGCGCTCCCACATGATATACCGATCGTCTCTCCCGACCTGAATCAATCCCGCTTTTTCGAGTACTCGGATTGATGATTGATTCGTCGACTCCGTCTTCGCAAGTATCCCTGTCACTTCCGTTTGTTCAAACGCCCATTCAATCAATGCTTGAACTGCTTCCGTCGCAAACCCTTGATTGAGATACGCTGGTAACAGACCATAACCGATTTCGACCGCTTGACGTATGTCCGGCTTCCCCTTGAATCCGATATCCCCGATTACTTGACCATCCTTTTTCATGACGAGCCAGCTGCCCCTGTATAATAGCGAGGGATCTGACGCTATTGACATCAAATGATGCTGAACTTCCGGTCCGTTATCGTAGTGCTGTTGTTGTAAACGTGTCACGTCATTCGCTGTACATGGATAAATCATCAATCGCTTTGTTCGAAGGGTTATCATTACTTTGTCTCCTTTTTTAGGTTTGCCACCACTGTTGTAGGTAACGTTGGATATACCAACAAACGATGAAAAGACTTGTTGCACCGAGTACACTGTAAAAAACAGGAATACCTAAGCGGATCAATCCATATAAGACGGCAAGCAATAAGAACGTCGCTGGTAATCCGAGTAACACACTCTCTAAGAATGTACTCAGTTCTGCCCGTTCACTTCCCTGTTTAACGAGCCAGGCAAAGCTGATCAGACTGACGACGGGCAACGCGGACAACACGCCCCCCAGTGACGGTGAACGCCGGGCGACTTCCGTGACGAGACCGATGACCAGTGCGCTCGACAGCACCTTAACGAGAAAAGCAGTCATCTGCTGCCTCCCGCAACAATCGAAACGCCTGTTCAATCGCCTGTCGGTCTGTTTTTGACATCGTAGCAAGGACTTGATTCAACCGCTTGGGATCGAGTTCCGTATGACGACGAACGATTGTATCCCCCAAGTCTGTCAAACCAATCGTCACTTGGCGTTGGTCTTCTGGATTTCGTTTTTTTTCGATATAGCCTAATCCCTCCAACTTTTTGACGTGCTCAGACGTCGTATTATGTGAGAGGCGAAATGCCTCGGCAATCTGTTTGATCGTCGGATTCGTCGCAAATTGAATGTATTGCAAAATGCGCACACTTTGGTGAGACAGGTTTTCCTCGAACCGTGGATGTAGTTGATAATAGATTTTTGCAAAATCAGATGAAATCATAATGCTCCCCCTTATATCGTATAATCCGAATATATCGTAAATTACGATATATAACCAGAGAAAGAGGTATTTTCATGAAAAAAGTGTTAGCTACTATCGTATTGGTCATTCTTTGTCTCAGTGGATGCTTAGCGGAGACGACGATGACAACGGTGGACCTCATCGCGGCGGAAGCCATTGAACAAGCTCAAGACGTCATCCGCTTGAACGATCGCGTGTATCGACTAGATCAGGTCGTAACCGTCTCGAGTCTTTCTTTGACTCCCGGACCACGTATCCAAAAAATAACATCCGAAAAGACGCTCAAGGACGGCATGGCAACTCGTCTTCAGAGCGGTACGGTCATCTATCAAGAAAAAGATGATACGATGTTTTTATATGTACAGCGAAACAAGAAGTGGTATCGCTATCAATCCATCCCTGAAGGATGAGGAGGAAAACAGATGCAGTATCCAACGACATTGGGCACGAAAAATGGCTACATCCACAATCCAACTTCCGCTGAAGCGATTCCTGTCCGTTATCGTGCCGTGATTCAGGACGTCGTCGCCTATGTACAAACCTTATCTGCGTTTCATGGCGTGTACTTGTATGGCAGCGTCGCCAAAGGAACGGCGCGTCCCTTTGAATCCGACCTCGATTTTACACTGATTTTGACAGAACCGTTGACGGAAGAAAAACACATGCAGTTAGATAAACGGACGGAACACTGGTTGACGGACTATCCCTTCGTCACCAAAATCGATTATGACATCGGTCTGCTTGGCGACGTCATACGGGATGACGAAGCACTTCGCTGGGGCGTCTGGTTGAAATCCGTCAACTTGTTTTTGGCAGGCGAAAATCTCCAATCTCGATTTCCGTATCTCCGTCCGACACGTGCTCTTGGCTTCGCATTAAACAGTGGGCTATCCGAGCAGTTGAGGTCTGATCTATCACGTCTAGAGAAAGGGCAAGTCACCTTGCTTGATTCGGATTCGATCGTGAAGCGGATCGTTCGGAGTGCCTATCATTTCCTCTTAGAAGACGATCAAAGCTTCGTGCATGACTTAGAGACACTCCGCTCGATCCTGTTTCATTATTTTCCTGACGAACCGCGCTTTTTAACGTTGTTCGCCGCTTACGATACACACCAAATCGTCTCGCTAGAAGATGTCCGTTACTTTGTGGACTGGTTCACGTCTCGAATGCCGGACGAATCAATCCTTTAATCGAAACAAACCGGTCCACAGTCCAGCATGACCAAATAATGCCTCTGGATTGTCGACGGGTTTCATTTCCGTTAGTTCGATGACGTCGAATGCATCGAATATGGAGAGTAATCGCTCTTTCGTATAGCCGAGTCCGCCTTGGAGACTATTTTCTTGATAGACTTCCCAGTCAGTCAACGTCGCCCCGCCAAGCGGACCGCCCGCAACAAAACACGTTAATCCGAAATATCCTCCTGGTCGCAACATCTCCTTCATTCGCGTCACGTAGGTCAAACGTCGATGTGGCGCCATATGGTGAAAACAGCCTGAATCGTAAATGAAATCATATGTATTCTGTTCTGTCGTCTCTAAAAAATCTTGCTTTCGAAACGCAACGTGTGCTCCAGTCTGTTGTGCTTGTTCCGTTGCCCATTCTAATGCGGTTGCTGAAAGATCCAGTCCCGTCACCGAGAAATCGTGTGTTGCGAGATAGATCGCATTTCGCCCCGGTCCTGTTCCGAGATCTAGTGCTTCACCTGGCGAGATCCAGCCCTGTTCGACGTAGCGAACTAAGTTCTCGTCCGGAATGTTCTTAAAAAACGGGACCGGTTTCGTCCGATCTTCATAAAACTTGTCCCAAAACGGGTCTGGTTCACGAAATCGCGCATCAAGCATCTTTAAAATATCCTCCATCGTATCAATCGTTTGTGTTTCGTTCATTCATCGTTTCCCCCTCTTTTCTTCTATAATATTGCATTCGTGTTCCACCTCTTATTTTCCTGTATTTCTCGGATGAAAATGCTCTATTTTTCTTACCTTACGATATTGTTAGTATGTTCTCGCAATCGCCCATGCTACACTAGCCTTTAATTGAAACAACCATTCAAAAGGGAGATATCTTGCATGCGTCAACATCCGACTTCCACTTCCACCTTAGCAACGGATGAGAAGATCATCCGCTTGATTCAAGGTCTTCATCAAATGCACCATTCACCTATGAAAGCTACCCATTATCAAAAGTTAGCAGCTCAACTTCCTTACCCTTCGCTTGAAGAAATCAACGCCCGATTCGGTTCGTGGGCACACCTGTTAGAACGAGCTGGAATCGTCAAGGCTTCCCATTTATCGACGAAAGAACGCATGACGCTGAACCGTCCCGCTGCGGTCAAGCGAACGAAGCGGTGGTCGATCGAAGAAAGCGTTGCTTTTTATGTCGCACAAAAAGGAACGAACATGACGATTCGCTCCTACACGGAATTGCGGGATCTAAACCCCGAGATGCTGAGTGCGAATACGATCATTCGTCGGTTCGGCACTTGGAAAAAGGCCTTGGCACACTTCGATCTCACCTCGAACGGCTTCTTCACCGATCAAGACTGCTTAGACGCTCTTCAACAAGCTGCAGCCACACATGGACCGCTTCTGACGAGCCAACAATATGCCAAGTGGGCGCGTGCGCACCAAGCACCTTCACTAACGTTGTTGATTGAACGCTTCTCCAGTTGGCGCGAAGCCTTGCGTCGTCTCGACATCGAATAAAAAGGATCGTGCCCGCTGATTGATTCGACGGGACACGATCCTTTTTGATTATTGTGTTAGCAATCGTAAGAGCTCATGATCCGCCCCTTCAGCGCATTGGCGTAACGTATAGACCGACTGTTCCTTCTCGCTTGTCTTGACGAGTCTCTTACAGACTTCGTTTTTACGATCATCGTCTGTTGTACCGAACTGATCACGCGATGAATCGGACGTGTAGTGATACGACTTACCATCATACTTGACGTCATACAACACCGGGTCGCCTTCAGTCGTAAACGCCGTGATGCGAATCTGATCTGATTTCCCTTGCGTTGAGTTCTTCAAAAAGGACTCGAATCGGTCGCTGTTCGTAACATCCTTCTGGACGATGATATCGCCGTTCTCCTTCGCCTCTTCCATCGTATACTTTCCGCAACCGGCTAAACAAAGCAGACATACTATAAGACTGAGCTTCCGCATCCCTCACCGACTCCTTCTCACTGTTTCACTAATAGACGATCGAGGCGATACAGTTGCGACGTAAAGCCCTCCTTCATCCCCATACCGAGCACTTCTTGCACGGCTGCTTCTGTCTCATAGGTCGACTCGAAGACGATCAACGTCGTCTCCCCGTGGTCGAGAAATGTCGTGACATTCTCGCTTCCTGGTAAATGTTCAGAGATCGCTCCTGACGCGTCCGAGAAATAATCGGCATGACTATACGTGTTCGGAGCATCGATGTGTCTGAAAATCGCTTTCCCCCACGACTCCATGCCGTAGAAGTCACCTTGCGCCGGATCAATACAGCGCATGCAATAATGCCACACACCACCTGGTTGAAACTCAAACGTCTCGATCGTCGTCTCCCAGCCTTCCGGTCCCCACCACGCTTCAAGCTGCTCTTTTTCCGTGAATGCGGCAAAGACGCTATCTCGCGGCGCCTCACACGACCATTCCATTCGTAGCGTCTTCCCCTCAATCGAAGTCTTCAATTCCTTTTTCATTCGTCCCGTCTCCCTTCACGTTCGACTGAATCTGCTTCAAATGTGCGTCTAGACGATGCATGCGGGCTTCCATTTGTGCAAGCGAGTTGCTCCACATGACGAGCTCTCGAAACGCTTCTGGACGAAGGCTATACAAGCGACGATTCGCCTGCCGTTCGACAGTGATTAGTTCCGCGTCGAGCAACAGCTTCAAATGCTTCGAGGTTTGCGGTTGGCGTAAGTGTAGTTGTTCAGCTAACTCATTGACGGAGCGAGGACCGTTTCGTAACGCTTCGATGAGTTGAATCCGTGTCGCGTCTCCGAGAGCTGAGAATCGTATTGGTATCCGATCATTCATATCCGTTCACCTCTTTATTTTATATATTCCCAATTTAGAATATTCCAAACTAAGAATATAAAAAATGCAAAATGATTGTCAGATGCGTTCAAATGACGTACGTTCTAAACAACCTGTATGAAAAGAGCGTGAACCAATGAAGACCGAATGGATGGAAGCATTCCTCGTCACCGCGGAGACCGGCAGCCTGACGAAAGCAAGCGAAGTACTGCATATGACGCAACCGGCGTTAAGTAAACAAATCAAAAGTCTTGAGAGTGCACTCGACGTCTCGCTGTTACACCGTTCGGCACATGGTGTCACGTTGACGACAGCTGGCGAAATTGTCTTTGAAGAGAGTCGCGAACTGCTTGACCGGATCGATCAGATGAAACGGCGGATCGGTACGATCGACGAACGAACGACCCTGACGCTCGGATCATGGCCAAGCGTCGCGATGACGTATCTCCCCCGACATGTTTCACGACAAGCGACGGCACCGGATCTCAAATTAAAGACGGCGCATACGACGATCGATTTGATGCAAGGTCTTGAAGAACGCCGATATGATGCTGTCTTACTCGACGATCGTCACCATGTCCATCCTTATCATACGACCCATTTGTATACGGAGAACTTTTTGCTTTACGTCCATAAAGACGACGAACGATTCACAGGCTGTGCGTCTGTAGCGTTTGATCAAATTCGTGACGCCTCTTTCTTATCGCTTCCGATCGATTGCGATTCGACGAACATCCTAAAGGACGCGTTCATCGAGCGAGGTGCCGTCTACCAAGCAGAAAACGAGATGGAATTCGGATCGAGCGTCCTCGGTTTCATCCGTGCAGGACTTGGTATCGCTCTATTGCCGGAGATTTTCCAAGATGGACTGTCACCTGAAATCAAGACGTTACCGGTCGACGGGTTTGATGTCGTCCGCGAATTGTCACTCGTCTCACGAGACGCCTCCCATCATGCGATCCTGCTTGATTTACTCGGTCAGTCGCGCTGAAGGTGCACTTGTAGTTCATGTCTTAGATCATCGACCTGATCTTGTGAAATCGCCGAGTCCGGTGTCTCACCGTACCGGACGAGATGATAGATTGATGGATCGAGCGTGACATCAATCCGCTGTAACCATTCGCCGACCGTCTCTTCGGAGCGGCGGCGTTTTTGTCGTGTCAGTTGCCGATCGAACGTTTGTAACAGACGGCGAATCTCTGACTCTGATTCTTCACCAACAAGTGTTTGTCGTATCGAACGATTTGGGGAAAACACCGGCGGCGGCTCCATTAAATCGTCGATTACAGCCTCTCGTCTGCGTCGTTTTCGCAAATACTTCAAGAAGTAACGTACACTGAAGATGACAATCAGTAGTATGACAAGACCGACGACACCGTAAAAGGTAACAACTCCTAATGCATCCTTATCCGCAAATCCCCCGCTTTGGATGTCCATTTTTTGCTTGGTCGGTTTTCCTTCTTCCTTTCCGCCTCCATCAACCATAAATCGGGCTTGATAGGTTGCCGGATCATAAAAGAAATAACGATAGACTTCTGTACCGACTAGTTGAATCGTAGCAAGGCTCACGAGTGATATACATAATGTCACAACTAAACCACGCTTCATCCCATCCCTCCTTTTCAATATTTTACCATCTCCACTCTAGCTCGGAGTGATTTTTCTTTCTTTTCAGTCAATTTTTCATTAGAGTAAGTGATGACTCTCAATAAAAGGACGTGACATCATGTATCTTCCAAGTTTTTCGTTAACCGATCAGACATTTCTCATCACAGGAGCTGGTCGAGGCATCGGACGTGCGCTCGCCATCGGAATGGCAGAAGCAGGTGCCGACATCATTCTCGTCGCCCGGACGGAACGGGATTTGAAGGAGACGGCACAAGAAATCGAACGACTCGGTCGAACGGCTTACATCTTCCCGTGCGACATCACTGACCGGAAACAAGTCTTCGAGACGGTAGCTCGTGCCTACGAACAAGTACCGCAGATTGATGGGCTCGTCAACAACGCTGGAATGAATATTCGCTCGAAGGCACTCGATGTAACGGAAGAAGAATGGGAAACGATCCAACAGACGAATCTGAAATCCGCCTTCTTCTTTGCTCAAGAAATTGGGAAACGGATGCAGGAGACAGGTGGAAGCATTCTGAACATCGCCTCGGTTGCTGGTCACGTCGCCTTACGGACCGGCGTCGTGTATGCGACGACGAAAGCGGCAATGATTCAGATGACGAAAGTACTTGCGCTTGAATGGGGACCACAAAACATTCGTGTCAATGCGATCGGACCGTGGTATTTTAAGACACCATTAACGGAACCATTGCTGAAAGATCCTACATACCTGCAAGAGATCGTTGACGTGACACCGCTCGGTCGGGTCGGTGAATTAGAAGAACTGGTTGGACCAGCTGTCTTCTTATCGTCTGCTGCAGCCCGTTACGTGACCGGGCAAACGCTTTATGTCGATGGTGGGATGACGATTAAAGGTTTTTAAAGACAGAAGAAGACGGATGCGCATCTGCCCATCCGTATTCTCGTATCTGAAAGGAGTTTCATCATGTCAAAACGGATTGCACTCGTCGCTGACGCCTCGCGTGGTGCCGGACGTGGCATCGCTTATGCCTTGGGTGATGCTGGAACGATCGTCTACGTCACGGGACGGAGTACTAATGAACAGACAACGGACAACCGTAGAGAGACGATCGAAGAGACAGCTGCTGGTGTCACAGCACGCGGCGGACTTGGCATTCTCGTCGTTTGTGACCATAAGAATCAAATGGACATCGATCGTCTGATTCAGCAGATTCAGCACCAACATGGTCGAATCGATCTCCTCGTCAATTGTGTGTTCGGTGGTTCGAAAAGCCACTTACCGTCTGGAACTGGACGACGGTTTTGGGAGCGACCACCGGAACATTGGGACGCGATGATGTCTGCCGGACCAAAAGCGTATTTGTGGACGATTCGGGCTGCGATGCCCTTGCTACAACAAAGTCCAGCTGCGCTCGTCATCAATTTGACGTCATTCACTCCAGATCAGGTGGCCGGAAACCTCTATTATGATTTGGCGATGCAAACGATTAATCGAATGACACACGTCATGGCGCAGGAGTTAGCTCAGACGACCATTTCTGTCATCGCGCTCTGCCCCGGTTTCATGCGAACGGAACGAGTCGTTGATGCTGGTTTCGCGAGTGCTGCGACTGAATCGACGACTTATATCGGACGAGCCGTTACAGCGCTGATGGCGGATGACGCCGTTAGCCATTATTCTGGACAAGCCGTCTTCGTTGCCGATCTCGCGAAGACGTATCAATTTACAGATCAGGACGGGACGCAGCCACTACCGTTTTAATTGCTTTACTCGATGGATTAACTAGTTTTCAATCACTCACTTCCGTTCCGGTCGCGCTGGATCAAAGACCTTTTTCGCATCAAAGAATGGATCGAGGACACTCGTCTTTCCAGCAACGGCTTGACGTAAACGAATCCCATCAACGTTGATTCGAGCTTGGCGGAAGTAGTCGGGTCCAACTTGTTTCCACGCATGTTGACTCGCATCCACATTGAAGAAATAACGGAACCCACTATCGATGAGCAAACGATATTTCTCACCCGAATAATCGTGCCAATCCCCGACATCACTGCCGTACGGATAAATCAATTGCGTCGTTTTTCCGATCAGCGGTGCAACGTCCTGTTTGTAGCGTTTAAGATCAGCGCGAATCGTCGTGACTGATTCTTTCCCGACCCAAATATGTCCGTACGTATGACTCGCGAACTGCCAGCCGTCCTGTTTTAATGCGACGGCGGTCTGTTTCGCTTGTTTTCGAGCCGTTTCAACCTGTTTAATATGTCCGTATTGATTGTAAGAAGAACGATACCCGAGTACCCCGTTGTAACCTGTGATACCGAGCAACCCTTTTGCTCCTTTATATGAAAAGTCAGGATGAGACTGGACGAACGCATCGACGAGCGGTACGAGATCATAAGCACCATCCGGCTTTCCGACCATCTCGTTGACGATTTTACCATCCTTTACTTTTAAATTCTTCGCAAATCCATCCCCTTCCATGTATTCATAATAATTGACGTCGTCCTGAGAAAGAACGAGCGGTTGTTTTCCTTTTGGTAAACGGACGGGTGTCTCGACGATCTTGCCGTTCATCTCTTTTGCTAAATCCGTCGGTCGAATGAGTACGTAATCGTTTTTGTATAACGCATCTAAGATTCGTTCGAACTCCTGTTGCGTCACCATGTAATCATCGTATCCTGCTTCCTTCCGGTCGCCGTCAAATGCTCGTTTTGGATCGGCAATCAATGAATGGAAAAAGAGATGCGGCACAGGTTTCGTCACAGGCAGGAGCGCCTGCTTTTTCTGTTCGTATTCTTTCGTTCTTTGTATCGTCTCTTTTGTGCGTACAGGTTTTAATACCTTGATTGCTCGCTCATAATCGTACTGGGCAGCGTAACGCCCGGCACGCTGTATCGTCTTTTCTATGTATGCTTGCTGAGTAGCTTGCCTTTTTTGTTCAGTTTCTCGTGGTTTTTCAGACTTTTTCTCGGCGACTTCGCTTCCCCCACATCCACTTAGTAGAAGGCTCATCGTCATACCGCCAATGATCCAGTTCCGTTTCATTTCTTTCGACCCCTTTATCAATTTTGACATTTTGATTCCCCATATATTGTATCTGTTCCCGATTATTCAGTCGATTAACTATTTTGTTGAGTCATTCCGTTTCGTTATGACAGTCCATCCAAAGCGGAACTTCCGTTCACTCGTCTTGAGGTGTTTAATAAAGAACGTAACGAAATTCACGGAGGTGCAACAAGATGATTGAAAAGAACTTAATTAATGGGGAATGGTACGATAAGTCAGAAACGATTCCGGTCTATGACCCAGCAACGAAAGCATTGCTCGGACATGTTCCGGCAAGTTCAGCGGAAGACGCACAACGTTCCGTTGATGCAGCGAGCGAAGCATTCGTGAAGTGGTCAAACGAAACCGCAGACATACGTGCGAATTTAGTCGACGCCTGGTATCGCTTGATCAATGAACACCGCGAGGAACTCGCCCGAATCATGACGACGGAACAAGGGAAACCGTATGTCGAAGCGCTCGGTGAAGTCGATTACGGCAATCAATATGTCCGTTGGTACGCTGAAGAAGCACGTCGGATTTACGGTGAAACGATTCCGGCTTCCGTTCCAGGAAAGCGACTGTTCGTCGAAAAAGAACCGGTTGGTGTCGTTGCAGCAATCACACCGTGGAACTTCCCGGCAGCGATGATCACACGTAAACTCGCACCGGCTCTTGCAGCGGGTTGTACGATCGTCCTTAAACCATCGGAAGAGACACCGTTTACGGCACTTCGCCTCGTTGAACTAGCAGAAGAAGCAGGTATCCCCAAAGGTGTCATCAACGTGCTAACAGGTGATGCAGCAACCATTAGTGGCGTCTGGCAAGCAGATTCCCGTGTTCGCAAAATCACGTTCACAGGTTCAACAGCCGTCGGGAAATTGATCATGCGCCAAGCAGCCGATACGATGAAAAAATTGTCACTTGAACTCGGTGGTCATGCGCCATTCATCGTCACTGAAAACGCAGATCTCGACAAAGCCGTCGAAGGTGCGATGCGCTCGAAATTCCGCAACGGTGGTCAAGCGTGTGTCGCAACGAATCGTTTCTACGTGCAAGCATCGGTTCTTGACGCATTCACAGAAAAGTTCACAGCTGCCGTCAAACAATTACAAGTCGGTAACGGCATGGACGCTGATTCGACAGTCGGTCCATTAATCAATGCGAAAGCCGTCGCAAAAGTCAAAGCACACATCGATGACGCTGTCGCAAAAGGAGCAACCATCCTGACTGGTGGTACGATTGACGAATCCGTCGGCTACTTCGTCACTCCAACCGTGCTTGCGAATGTCACTGAAGATATGCTCTGCATGCAGGAAGAGACGTTTGGTCCGCTCGCACCGATCTCTGTCTTTGAGACGCTTGATGAAGTCATCGAACGGGCGAACAACACACCATACGGACTGGCAGCTTACGCGTTTTCTGAACGCATCGATGAAGCATTGATGCTCGGAAAACGACTCGAATACGGGATTGTCGGTCTGAACGATGGCGCACCATCTGCTGCACAAGCTCCATTTGGTGGCTATAAAGAGAGTGGCCTTGGTCGTGAAGGTGGCGTCTACGGCATCGAAGATTATCTCGAAGTCAAATACTTGTCGCTCGGTTAATCCATCAGACATTTCGTTTGAAACGAACGATCTTTATTCAAAGGTCACCCCTCATTTCTTGAGTGAAATGAGGGGTTTTTATATGACGCATGCTTCCATACCAATTTGTAAGGTATGATTGAATTCAAATGATTATACGAAAAGGAGTGATTAAACAATGGATGTTATCACTTTCGGGCAGAGAGAACAGAACCAACACTACATCACGAGACCTGCTGTTTATGCGGTCATGCGTGACTCTCAAACAGGTAAAATCGCCGTCATTCAAAAAGGGACGGTAAGTTGTTTCTTCCAGGTGGCGGTATCGAGGACTATGAGTCGCATGAAGACTGTCTTAAAAGAGAGGTAGTAGAAGAAACAGGGATGGACGTCGAAATCGTTGATTTCATCGGACGAGCCAATCAACATTTCTATTCACAAAATGAAACGGCATATTATTTGAACGAAGGGCAGTTCTATCGTTGCAATGCTGGGCAGAAAGTACAAGATCCGATCGAGGATGATCATGTCTTACAATGGATGGATCGATCCGGCTGATGCAATCAAACATCTATTTCATGAACATCAAAGATGGGCTGTTCAGAATGCACTAAAGAAAAAATATGAAAGTGTGTAGAAAAAAGTAAAATCAGGGACTATCAATTGGCTGTAAATTCATGATAGCTCCGTAGTATTGAGATGCTGTACAAAACGTAATGAACGCACATAACTCGCTGATTTCTGGAATAGTAAATGTTTCATTCATGAGTAAAAATATTGAATCAGGGATATTTCCTTTCACCTTTAAAAAAAGATCTGCAAATCCAGTTGCTAAAATCATTTTCTCATCCATCATGTTTTTCTTTGGCTTTCCCTTTGCCTTGCAATATGCACATCCATTTGATTGTGCTAATGTTCTTCTAACTTGTTCTTTCACATCCAAACTTAAGGTTCCCTCTTCAATCAAATCTTTTTCTAACCTTGTCCAACTGGATAAGATTTTAGGGTTATGACCTAGTAATTTTTGAAATGGTGTTTCTCCTATTTGGGATAAAGGTATTTTTGTCATTTTATTCACTCCTTCTACAATAATTTTATATAATGATTAAAAATTATCACATTTCATTTGAAACAAATATCGAACTAATACTTTATATCCAATAACTTATTTTGAAGGAGGATTTACATTTGAAAATCGATATGATTGATCGACAAATATTAAATGAACTGGCTCAAGATAGTCGACTGTCGATGCGTTCATTAGCTAAACGAATTAATTTATCAGCTCCTTCAGTAACAGAAAGAGTCCGCCAAATGGAATCTTATGGACTCATAAAACGATATGGTTTAACAATAAATTACGAAAAGTTAGGTTCCCCTATTGAATGCTTAGTAGAAGCAAGCATTAAAGAAGGGCGCTATGATAGATTCAAAAAGTACATACAGCAACTTTCGAACGTTGACTTTTGCTATCGAATTTCTGGTGATTCTTGCTTCATGCTAAAGTTACATTTCCAAACGTTCCAAGAGGCGGAATTTTTTATTGAACAAATCCATCCATATGCCCATACGGTTACTCGCTTTATTTTTTCAGAAGTAGATACTCGTGTCACTTTATAAAAAAAGACAAGAAGAGCATTCAAAGATTGCTCTTCTTGTCTTTTGATAAATATTATTCAACGTATTCGTAGAGAACGACACTCTCGATGTAGTGAATGAAGCGGCGTAACTCCTTCTCCTCTTCCTTCGAGAGATCGCCTTCTTTTGACATATTGGCGATTTCAAGACGCTGAACTTCGATTGCTTTTAAGCAAAGTTCTTCTTTTTGTTGATCGACGTCCTTGCCACCGATTGGTGACGACCAGCGCGTATGTTTGAAGCGGAGTCGCTTATAGAACTCAAGCACACTTTGAACGACGTCTGGCGGATAAGACGTGCGGCAATTCTCGAGACGTTCAATGACTGTGCCCATCACCTTTTCATATAGTTCATGCTCGACTTGCGTCATTTGAATCAATGCGTCAGATGACATATTCGATCGTTTCCGTTTCCACCACAATTTACGAATCGGTTGGACGATCTGGAAGCGCGAATCTTTGCCGATCGCCTTACGACGGTTTTCGATTGAGCGGAAGACATCCTTCTTCAATAAATCCGGTACCTTATGTTCAGCAACGAAGCGTTTCGATTCTTCCTTCTCCCACTGAACCGCTTCAAGACGTAGGGCTTTTAATTGATCATTGAACTGGTTTAGTTCTTCCTGACTCTTCTCCTGCGCTCGCAATAACCGAAGCATGACATGATATTCATTAAGGAGATCAAACGCAACGACTGCATTGTCTTCGTCCGTCACTTGTTTGATTTCTGAGATTGCCCGGCGAATCATCCGTTGTTTTTGAGCGTTCAAGTCGAGTGCGATTGGTGTTGACGCTTCGCCCCGGTTCAAGACCGGTAAAAGAATCGTCGCGAGAACGAGCGTATAGATGATGACACCCGCTGCAAGGAAGATGATCAACGAGCGTTCCGGGAAGGCTTCACCGGACTCCGTCAGGAATGGTAATGATAACACCCCGACCATCGTGATCGTTCCGCGAACTCCGACTAGTGTCGTAATCAAATCTTGCTTGAATGATGGTCGACGGTGTTCCCGGTCCTCTTTTTTGAAGAACCGATGATCGAACCAATTGAAGAACATCGTCCAGACGAGACGGATCGCAAGAATGAATGAACCGATTTCGATGACATATAACATGAGACGCCAGTTGTTGATCGCGTCATCCGCAAAAATCTCGCGTGTCGCTTCTGGCAATGTCAAACCGAGCAATAAGAAAATGATCCCGTTTAGCGTATACGCAATCATCGTCCAGATGTTATCCGTCAACGTCTGCTCTTGCGCAAAGAACGTTTCTGTTCGTTCTTTGATCAAGGCGTGCAAGATACCACCTGTGACGACGGCGATGACGCCTGACGCATGAAACCCTTCTTCAGCGATGAAGAAAATGATGAACGGCGTCAAGATTTGCAACAAGGCATAAAAAACGACGTCTTCAATACCGGCGCGACGCAAGCGAACCTTGAGAAAGTTCATCGTGAGCGAAATCAACAATCCGATCAAGGCTCCAACGAAGAACATGTAAAAGAACTCTGTTGTCGCACTCTGAATCGAGAAGTAACCCGTGACAACAGCGGCAACCGCGTAACTGAATGCAACTAATCCCGATGCATCATTAATCAGCGATTCTCCGCGAACGAGTGTCAAGATTTGTTCTGGAATCTGGACACGTTTTGCAATTCCGTTGACGGCAATTGGATCCGTTGGCGATAAGATTGCGGCTAAGGCAAACGCAGCAGCGACTGGAATGACCGGAATCAACCAGTTGATAAAGTATCCTCCGACGATCGTCGTCAATAAGACGAGGATGATTGCATTACCGAAGATCGCTGTGCGCATCCGCCATAAATCTTCACGCGGAAAATGAGAACTATCGTTGTAAAGTAATGGCGCAATGAATAATAAGAGGAACCACTCGGATTCGACCTCAATCGTCAAGCCGCTCATTAAGAGTGCAGCGACGGTTCCGGCAATGATTTGAATCAAAGCCGTTGGGATGAAACGGATGTAATGCCCGATGACTTGCGTCAGTAAGATGAGCGCAAGCATCAATAAAATTAGTGATAGTGTTTCCATGGAAGACCCCTTCCTCTATTGTTTCTTTCTAGCTATATCGTAACATAGTTTTTTAATCAATTCTGTCCGAACGGCTTATTGGACTGTTGCACAGCGATCATTTTTTCTGCTTGACGAATCAATTGTTCGCGGAGATCCTGCGGTTCTATGACTCGAACTTCCGGACCGATCCGCATCAATTGTCGTCCTAAAAAAGTGAGCTCGCGAATCGGAATTTGCCATGTTCGGTCACGACGAGGAGGTAAAATGCCTTCAAGCATTCGTTCACCTAAAGAAGTTAATTCTAGTTTCACCGTCGTCATCGGTACATGTGTCATATTCTTTTCTAAATCAGAAAAGGTCAAATCAGTTGCTGGCAACTCATGAAGCGATACACCTAGAACTCGGTCGACACGGAACTGCCGAAATCCACGGTCAGTCTGTCCATAAAAATACCAACGATTGTGTTCGAACGATAAGCCGATCGGATCCACTACGATCGACTTTTTACCTTTTGTCGTCTCATAGAGAATATTCCCCATACGTCCGCTCTCTAAAAGGTCGAGTAACGCAGGATTTTGCGGTGACGGTGGTGTATCGACCGCTTGAAAGCGAAAGCGGTCTTTCCATTTTACAATCTGTTGCTCCGTCATCTTCGGTAACTCGTTCGCATAGCGTTCAGCGACTTCCTGGCGGATCGTCCCGAACGGAAAATCTGGAATCTGACCGACCCATTCGAGTAGTATGAACAAGACAATCGTCTCTTCATTTGTCAAAACGAGTGGCGGCATGTTCCGGTGCGGCAGCATCCGGTAGCCCCCGGCTACACCCGGTTCACTGTAAATCGGATAACCATTTGCTTCAAGTACCGTCATGTCTCGTTGAATCGTCCGGATCGATACCTTACATTCTTCCGCCAGCATACGTGCAGAAAAGTGTTCCCCCCGGTTTAATAAACGGACCAAACGCCATTGTCTCGTATTCATACAGTTCCTCCTCAAATGACGACATCTTTTGTCGTCATTATACGCTAAGATGAAGTCAGATAAATCTAAAGGAGGAATTTTAATGTCTCACTCTACGACCGTACTGTATATCGCTTGTAGTCTTGATGGAAAAATTGCCAGACACGATGGTTCACTCGACTGGTTATTTGCTGTTGCTGGAGACGGTGATAATGGTTACCAAGCTTTTTATGAACAGATTGGTGCCGTCATCATGGGTCGAAAAACGTATGAGGAAGTCCTTCAACTCAGCGAGACGTATCTATACGCGGATATTCCAAGTTATATTTACAGCCGGACGCAACGAACGTCAGAGACGGTCACCTATACGGATGAACCGCTCGATCAATTACTTGAGCGGATCACACCGACAATTGATGGCAAGGTCTGGCTTGTTGGTGGTGGCGAATTGATTCAAGAAGCGCTACGGTTACAGTGCGTCAGTTCAATCGAACTCGCGATTGCCCCTGTCATTCTCGGAACGGGTATCCCGTTATTCCCAGAAGGAACCGTTGAAACGAAACTTCACTTGAAGGGCAGTCGTCAATCGGGACAATTCCTGATGGCGACATATGATGTCTTGACTTAAACAAAACAACAGCCAGTTCGAGAAATCCGAACTGGCTGTTCGTTTACATCGTATTACGCATTTTTCTTTGTCTTTTTCTCTTTTGGTTCCGTCCATTTGAAGATTTTATTCATGACGTTGTAAATGCGTTTCGATTCCTTCGTCATCAGTGGTCCGAGAATCGCGAGAATCAAGACATACAGAGCCGAGAATGGGGACAAGATGTCCATCAATCCACCAGCGATTCCGAGATTCGCGACGATGATCGAGAATTCTCCCCGCGAGACGATCGTTAAGCCGATGTTCGATGAAGCTTTATGCGAAAGTCCTGCTTTGCGTCCTGCAATCATTCCCGCGACATAGTTTCCGACAATCGTGATGACGACAGCACCAAGTGCGAGCCAGACAGCATCTAAGAGCATCGTCGGATCGATACTCAATCCGAAACTAAAGAAGAAGATGGCGCCGAAGAAGTCACGGAACGGTACGACAAGATGTTCAATCCGCTCTCCTTGATCGGTTTCCGAGAAAACGAGACCGAGCAACAAGGCACCAATTGCTTCTGCGACATGAATCGTTTCCGAGAATCCGGCGATGAAGAACAAGGCAGCAAAGACAACGATGATGAAGACTTCATCCGAAGCGATCTTCAGCATCTTATTCAAAAGCGGTGTTGCCTTCCGAGCGACGATGAAGAACAGCAACATATAGCCGAGGGCGATCAAAATCGAGGTAAGGGACGCGAGTAACGTCGTCCCACCACCGAGAAGCAGTCCCGATAAGACAGACAAGTAGACGGCGAGGAAGATGTCCTCGAACATAATGATTCCAAGAATCAATTCCGTCTCCGTGTTACCGGTCCGGCGGAGATCAACGAGGACTTTCGCTACAATCGCACTCGAGGAGATCGTGATGATCCCGGCGATGACGAGCACTTCATAGAGTGGGAATCCGGCGATGAATCCGTATAAGAGACCACCGGAAAAGTTAATCGATAAATAGATCGTTCCGCTCGTGACGATCGATTTTCCAGACCGGATCAACTTACCGATCGAAAATTCGAGTCCGAGATAGAACAAGAGGAACAGGACGCCAATTCGCCCGAGGAAACTGATGAACTCAGCACTTTCAATGAACTTGAAGTCTAGTATCCCGATTGTCGGAGCGTGCGGTCCAACAATCATCCCGAGAATGATCAGAAATGGGATAATCGAGAAATTGAGTCTGTTCGCGAGTACTGCCGCGATCGCCACTAAGATAAGCGCGGTACCGACTTCAAATATGAGATGATCCATATATTATCCGCCTCCTTCGATTGAGAATAATGCTTTCGTGATGTGACGGACGTTTTGACGTTCTCCTGACAGGACAATCGTATCTCCCGCTTCAAGGCGCGTTTCTGGTCCAGGATTTAACGATTTCGAACGGTCATGTTTAAGCACTGCAATGATCGAGATGTCATATTGGTTACGGACATCGAGTTCCCCAATCGTTCGATTGTTGACCTTTGAATCCTGACCGACTTTAAACCACTCGATGACGAGATCATCAAACGCCAGTTCAATTTTTTCAAGATCCTTCGGCTTATAGGATAATCCTCCGAGAATTCCTGCCATCTGACGAGCTTCTGCATCATTGAACGTCACGCTCGAGATGCTCTCATCAAAATCATCGTCATCATAATGATGCATTTCGCGTCGTCCGTCGTCATGGACGATGACGACCACCTTATCTCCTCGTGTCGTGATGCCTTCGAACTTCCGTCCGATTCCTGGTAAATCTACTTCGCGCATATCCATCTGTTATTTCCTCCTTATTTGTTTTTTACAAATGATGATTCGCTTTGTGGATGAGCGTCTTGAACGTCTCATCGCTCAATATATCTTGAAGGTCATGCAGCTGTTTCAAATCCGCTTTCGCCATGATGACAAACCCGTCCTCCTCAATGAATGCCACGCGATCTCCTACCTCCACTTGCAAGGCTTGCCGAATTTTTTTAGGGATGGTGATTTGTCCTTTTGACGTTAACTTTGATAGCTCCATCACAAACTTCCTTCTTTCTGTGTTTTTCTTGTATTCCTTACTTCCTTACTTTTCTTATTTCCAATATATCATACATTTAAACTTATTCCGAGTATTTTGCTTTGAATTAAAAATTTTAAAAAATGAATAAAGAAAAAACGCATCTTATGCTGAGTGGATGCGTTCGTTCTTCATATCGTTCTATTAGAAGGAATCGAGCAGGCTCAATTTACGGTAGTAACATAATCAATCATTGTCCGATATAGGCATGCATTAGCCGTGAACCCATCTCTTACCTTCCCTCATAATCACTACGTGTGATCGCATAAATCTTTAAATCCCAGAAACGCTCTTTAACGTACAAAGCACTCCGAGAGACGCCTTCAAATGTCATGCCAATCTTTTCCATGACACGAGCTGATCCGTCATTCGCAACAAAACAGCGTGCTTGAATACGTTCAAGACCGAGCGTCTCGAAACCGTACTGCACAAGACGCGCTGCTGCTTCAGGTATCAAACCCTTTCCCCAGAAGTCGCGCGACAGCGCATAACCGAGTTCTGCTTGGTGTTGCTCAAACGAGACTTTGATGAAATCAATCGTTCCGATGACCCGTCCGCTCGTTTTGTCTTCGATTGCCCATGGTGCCGGATTCCCTAGTTCGTATTGGCGAAGGATGTGTTCGACGAATTGTTCAGAATCCGTGAGGCTTTTATGCGCATGCCAGCTGACATATCTTGCTGTCTCTTCATCTTTCGTATAGGCATAGATATCTGCTGCATCTTCCGTGCGAACTGGTCGCAAACGGAGCCGTTCCGTTTCAAGTACAGGCAAAGCTTGATATAAATCGATGGTCGTTAACATGATCGAACCCTTCTTCCTTTGATTTTTTCCAAGTATACCCACTCTTTCTTAAAAAGTATAGAGATATATGAAAACGTTATCTGAATTTTCTGGTATACTATTGGAAAATGATGTAAGAAAGGATGCTGTCATGTCTTCTCGTGAACGGACGCTTCTAAGTGCTCTCGGTATCTCGCAGTTTGGCGACTTCATATACCTTGTTGCGATCAACGTTCATATTTATCGCTTAACCGGCTCCGCATCCGCTGTTGCTGCGCTGTGGATCATCAGTCCGGTCGTCTCTCTCGTCATCAAGTCGTTCGCAGGAAGTTGGGTCGACCGATCCGACTTACGTCGACTATTGATTCAGACTGATTTGTTGCGTGTTTTCTTAATTGGTATCATGCCATTTCTACCATTATCGTTGCTTT
Organism: Exiguobacterium sp. s130; assembly: GCF_018619055.1. NCBI lineage: Bacteria > Bacillati > Bacillota > Bacilli > Caryophanales > Exiguobacterium > Exiguobacterium sp. s130. Next base: position 297,318 of record NZ_JACSNI010000002.1, read on the forward strand.
ACATCGATTTGATTGCCTTAGCTATCATCAAAGCAGTCGTTGAACCGGCATCGTTGACCTACATCACGACGCTTGTTCCGCAAAACGATCGGACGTCGTTTAATGCCTATCGTAGTCTGATCACGTCTGGTGCTTTTTTAATTAATCCGGCTCTCGCTGGTGGACTCTTATATGTCGCTTCTGCTGACGTTGCGATTTGGCTCAATGCCGTCTCATTCCTCGGATCAGCGGTTCTGTTGATACGGTTGCCGCGTTTTTCCGCTTTGGTCAATCGAGGGATGCAACTACAAGACATCCTGTCCGATTGGCAGCTTGTCTATCAGTTCAGCAAAAGCGCACGCTACGTGACGGGATTATATATCCTCGCGATGCTAATGATGATTGCGACGCTTGCACTCGATACACAAGAAGTCATCTTTTTACAGCGAAGCATCGGCTTATCGGAAACCGACTACGGCTTACTCATGAGCCTGACGGGGATTGGTTCTGTTGCCGGTAGCTGGATCGTTGCTCGTTTCGCTAAAACCCTTTCCGTTCGGACGATGCTGACGATTGGCTATACGTTTGTCGCTATCAGTTATATGCTGTACGCAAGTGCAAATTCGTTTTCAATCGTCTGTACTGGTTTCTTGTTGCTCGGAGGTTTCCACGCATTTGCAGGAACCGGTTTTCTGACGTTCCAACAGATGAATATTCCGCTTCATTTGATGGGACGCTTTACGAGTCTTTACGGTGTCGGCGTCAGTCTGCTACAGATTCTAGCGATCGTCAGCATTGGTCTACTCGGCGATATTTGGTCGATTCGCTTCAGTACGATTCTATTTGCCTGCCTCCTCGTGATCGTGACAATCTGTTTTCTCGGATTGGTTCTCCTCCCGCACAAGCAACAGTATTTTACAACGGACGAAGTGAAAGAAGAACAACATGCCTAAAAAGCAGGGAATCCCGTCAGCGCGGGGTTCCCTGCTTGAGTTGCTGCTCTAACTGCCTTTTCATCACTTCTGCATGCGCGACTAGCGGAAAAGACCCGTCTTGTAGTTGGTTCTGGATTTGCTTTGCTTCTGCCCAAGCGAGCGCATAGTCTGATTGTGAGACCGTCCCTTGCTCCCGTGCTACTTCCAGTTCGTCCGCATCGACTAACAAGACTTCTCCCGATGGCAAAACAATCAGATCAAGAAATAGATCGTCCCAGTAGACACGTCCGTTTTCCATTCCAGTACGAAGGCAGATATCAATATAGGTTTGCACCAACTGACCTGAAGCATCAAACATCGAGGTCACGGCATAATGTGCATCACTTGGAAACTGTTGTATCCAAACGTAACCAGCGTCAGCGATTTGAATCGTTTCGTCGCCATACTTGACGTCTAATGGTGAAGCGACTTCAATAAGTTGAAGAAGCGTCACTTGCCCTTGAAACACTTCATTCTCGACCTGCTCTTGAACATAGTGTCGCTGTTTGATACGATCCCAGTCACACCGATCAGCATATCGTTTTTTGATCATCTATTTATCCTCCGTTTTTCTTTAGTGTGGCATACCTCGTCTCTTTTTCATTCCAATCCTTAAAAAAAAGAGGCAACGGATTTTTCCGTTACCCCTTGCTTCATCATTTTGCTGTCTCTGAACTGTGTAACGCAGCACCATTCGTCTCGATGACGTGACGGTACCAATTGAACGAGTCTTTTTTCATCCGTTCCATTGATCCGTTGCCTTCGTTATCTCGGTCGACGTAAATCATACCGTAGCGTTTTTTCATCTCACCTGTCGTAAAGGAGACGATGTCGATGACGCCCCACGGCGTATACCCAATCAACTCAACACCATCTTCGAGGACGGCTGCTTTGAACGCTTCGATATGCGCACGCAAGTAATCGATTCGCGCCGTGTCATGGATCTGACCATCTTCGATCGTATCAATCGCACCAAAGCCGTTCTCGACGATGAACAACGGAATCTGGTAGCGGTCATAGAGACGATTCATCGCGTAACGAAGACCAACCGGATCAATCGCCCAGCCCCAGTCACTCGACTGGATGTACGGATTCTCAACACCTTGTGCGAGACCACCGTTAACGATGTTACCTGTATTATTGACGACGGCATCATGTTTGACGGTTGTCGACATGTAGTAACTGAATCCGAGATAGTCGACCGTTCCGTTACGAAGAATCTCCGCATCACCGTCTAAGATTGGAATGTCATATCCTTCTCGTTTGAACTCATTCAATGCGTAAGACGGATAATAACCACGGACTTGAACATCCGGGAAGAAGTAACGCTGACGCATCGATGTCTCAGCAAGCAGAATATCTTCCGGGTGCGATGAGTACGGATAGATCGGTACATGGGAAACCATCGCTCCGATCTCGAAGTCCGGGTTGATCGCTTTCCCTTTCGCGACAGCTAGTGCACTCGCGAGTAACTCATGGTGTCCCGTTTGATACATGACTTCCATCGCGTTCTCATTCGGGTCGAGGAGGACACCTGAATTCGTCCAGAGGAACAGTGGATTGCTGACGTCCATCTTGTTGTTAATTTCATTGAACGTCATCCAGTACTTGACCTTGTCTTTGTAACGCATGAAACAGACTTCCGCGAATTTTTCGAAGAACAGCGCTACTTTCCGGTTGCGGAATCCACCGTATTCACGTGCGAGGTGGAGCGGCATCTCAAAGTGCGACAGCGTGATGATCGGTTCGATGCCGTATTTCAGTAATTCGTCGAAAACGTCATCATAAAACTTCAGTCCTTCTTCGTTCGGTTCTGCCTCGTCTCCGTTCGGGAAAATCCGACTCCACCCGATTGACGTCCGGAGACATTTCAGTCCCATCTCAGCGAACAGGGCGATGTCCTCTTTATAACGGTGATAAAAATCAATCGCCTCGTGATTCGGATAGAATTCATTCTCCTCTACCTGATCCGTGATGCGCCGTGCTACACCGTGTGCTCCTGCCGTCAATATATCAACGACGCTCGGTCCTTTTCCGCCAGCATTCCAGCCGCCTTCGAATTGATGCGCTGCTAACGCACCACCCCATAGGAAATCATTTGGTAATGTCTTCATCTTCATGTCCTCCTTCTATTTCTCTTACTTGATGATCGTCAAGATCTGTGTGTTTGCCGTCGTGACCGTCTCGTCCGTCGGTAGGATTTGTGCATAACTCTGCGTGTTCGTAATGATGATTGGCGTGATCGTCTCGAGTCCATTCGCTTCAATCGCTGTCGCATCAAACGTTACGAGGAGCTCGCCTGTCGTCACGGATTCGCCTTCTTTGACGTGAAGCGTAAACGGTTTACCGTCGAGCGTCACGGTCTCAAGACCGATATGGATCAAGACTTCGACACCACTCGTCGAGCGTAATCCGATCGCGTGACCTGATGGGGCGACCATGACGACAGTACCGTCAAACGGAGCCGTGACCCGGTTGTTCGTCGGACGAATCGCTACCCCTTGTCCCATCGCACCGGAAGCAAATACAGGATCCGGTACATCCAATAAGGCAACAATCGTTCCTTCAAGTGGTGCGCGAAGCGTCTCTTCATTTGTCAGAGTTGCGCTGACTTCTTGTTTTGCAACTGGTGTCGCTGTACTTGCAGGTGCTACGACCGGAGCAGCCTGCTCCCCGAAGCCGAACACTTGAATCAAGACGATCGGTAGAATCAAGGCAATTACCGTTCCGATCAATAAGCCGATGATCGACGATGGATAGTCGGAGTCGATGCCGTTGACGAGCGTCAATGGTCCCGGTAATCCGGCGTAGGCAAAGTAATATGGTTTAAAGAAACTAGCCGTGACAGCGCCGATTGCTCCGGAGATACAGCCATAGATGAACGGTTTCTTAAAGCGGAGCGTCACCCCATAGATAGCCGGTTCCGTGATACCGAAGATACCTGTCAGTCCGGCCGAGACTCCGACTTTTTTCGTTTCTTTGTTGCGTGCTTTCAAGATGACTCCGATGACGGCACCGATTTGTGCGATGACGGCAATCGTTTGGTAGGCCTGGAACGAGTCGCGACCATATTGTTCGAAGTTCGCGAGCACCATCGGCGTGACACCCCAGTGGACACCGAAGATGACGATGACTTGCCAGAAGCCACCGATGATGAGACCAGCAACCGCAGGAGTATTCTCTGCTAAGTAGTTATACCCGTTTGCGATCCCCTCTGCACCCAGTGTCGTGATCGGTCCGATCAAGAGAATCGTAAGCGGCACCATCAACACCATGCTGAAGAATGGGACGAACAACGGACGGACGACTTCATGGATCGTCTTGTTCAGGAATCGCTCGACATAAGACAGAATCCAGACGAGGAACAATGGCGGTAAGACCGATGACGTATACGTTGTCCCGGATAAAGCGATTCCTAAAAACGTGATGGATTCACCAGCCGTGATGCGTGCTGCGATATCTGCCCATGTTGGACTGACCAGTGCCGCACTACAGGCGACCGCAATGAAGGCATTGACCTTAAAATGATTTGCTGCCGTGATGGCAATGAAAATCGGCAAGAACGTAAACGGTGCCCATGAGATGAAGCTGAAGACTTCATAAGTACCTGTCTTCGCGAATGCTGGAAAAGCGAGCGTCGTCAAAATCAGAGTTCCCTGCAGAATCCCCGCTGCAGCTAAGATGTAGACGAACGGTGCAAAGACCGCTGACATCGTCGCTATAATTCGGTTAAGGACCGTCCCTTTCGGTGCCTCTTCCGTGTCCGGTTGCTCTAGATCGACGAGTTTCACAAATTCTTGATGGACTTCTCCAACGTGTTGACCAATGACGATTTGAAATTGCCCGCCAGACTCAACGACCGTAATGACGCCAGGTAATGCACTGACCGTTTCTTTGGCTACTGGATCTGAACGTTTTAAGACAAGACGAAGTCGTGTAGCGCATCGAACAGCACTGATGATATTCTCTTCTCCTCCAACCGCTTCTAAAATCGCGTGCGCCAATTGTTGATAATCGCGAACCTTGCCCATATGGTGTACCTCCCCTGAATATGACGCGTTGAATACCCTTTCATTTTAATTGTACATGCACAATTAATCAATACATAAATAATTAAATTTACCATGTTATTAATCAAGAAATGGCTTATGCTATACTGAAGAAAGAAAAAAGTTCGCAAGAAAAGAAGGTGTCCTATGCTGAAATACCAACAGACAGCCGATGAAATCGAACGGTACATAGAACAACATCAGTTGAAACAAGGGGACAAACTCCCGATTCTCGAAGAGTTGATCCGGCAGTTCGCTGTCAGTAAGACGACGATGACAAAATCACTTGAGTTACTTGAACGAAAAGGAATCATCTTTCAAGTCCGTGGAAGCGGGATTTTTGTCCGGAAGACGAATCGGACTGGCTACATTCGCCTGTTCTCGACCCAAGGATTCAAGCAGAATTTCGTCGGTCATACGATCGAGTCGACCGTTCTCGCACTCGAATCAATTGCTGCAACCGATAACATCGCGAAGAATCTCGGGATCGAGGCAGGTGAGACGATTTATTACGTCAAGCGAATCCGCTACATCGACGGCAAGATCCTCTGTCTCGAAGAGTCTTACTATCGTCAATCAATTGTTTCGTACTTAAATCGTGAAATCGTCGAGCAGTCGATCTTCGAATACTTAGAGACGGCACTCCAATTGAATATTGGGTTCTCGGATATGTATATGCACGTCGGGAAGTTAAGCGCTGAGTCGGCTCGTCATCTGGGGCTCACCGAGGGCGATCCTGGATTAACGATTGAGACAGTATTTCATTTGACGAACGGTCGTCCGTTCGACTATTCCGTCATCACATACCACTATGAACATTCACAATTCGTCGTTCAGGCAAACGGACTATATCTTTAACAAACGAAAAAAGTAAAAAAGCGAAGTCTGATGATCGTCTTCATTTTACTGAAGACGTTGCATCGGATTTCGCTTTTTCTTTTAAGAAACTAACTAAAATTAATATACAAAACGGATAAATCGCTAAAACGACAATCAATAATAAGCCAAGAACTGGGCTCGGAAAATCAGTAGGATACATGACTGGGAACCACTGACTCAATGCATACGACATGAAGACAAAATACGGTATCTAACTAAAGGAAAACGACCAAGTAAGTCGACTTCGAACTATTATCCCCTGCATCAGACGAATAGGTGTAAAGAATAGGATCATACACACCGTGATTATAGAAAATCCATTAGGTAAAAAAACTGATATGATGTTCCCGTTATGCGGATAATACGTTCAATGTTTAATGTCATCTCAACAGGAAGAAAGAGAATCAAAGCGAAAAACAGACTCCATCCGTTCCATTTTACAAATAATCGCATACTTTAAATACCGATCTCTTCTTTACTCGAATTTTCGAGATACAGTTCCCCATCAAACGTCGTCAAGGCAATCACTTTCCTGTCTTTTTCATACCATGCTGTCGCTCCTTCACGATCGAGCTCTTTCCAACCGGCTTGGCGAATCCGAGTTCCATAGAGTAGACCCGGTCCATCGGTTTCCGAGACAAGACGCGTTTTGATTTTCCACTCGCCTTGTTTTTCAACTGCCGTAGCAAATCGTGGCACTGGAAAACTGGATACCTTCGATTCTTGAAATCCAGCATACCAACCACCGACGACTACAATGAGCCCAAGACATATAATGGCGATCCATCTCTTTTTCATAAGCATTCTCCTTTACTTTCCACCCTCATTTTAAAATTACCAAAATATAGTTTTATTTCCCTCATCCTAAAGACGGATTACTGATTTTTTCGTTGTGAAAACACATGAAAATTATTTCGAATTTATGAAAACACCCAAAAAATTTTCAATTTTTTTCATAAAAAATGCACACCTTTGTTCGTCCTTAGAGTCGCAACGGTTTGACAACTCCAGGCACAGAGCCATTTTCAATCATTTTCAAGTGGTTAAGCACATTAGCAACTTGACTTCATTTCCTGCTATGGTACGATACGAACTTATTAAAGGGAGTGAACAGAACTTATGAAATTCAGAAAAGAAAAAGTCAATGTCGTTGACATGAAGCAAACCAAAAAAAGTGTCTACGCGACCGGAATTGGGAATGCGATGGAATGGTTCGATTTTGGTCTTTATTCCTATCTCGCAATCATCATCAGTCAAAACTTCTTTAGCGCTGTTGAAAATGATGAACTGAAGCTCGTCTTTACATTTGCGACCTTTGCGATCGCTTTTTTAATGCGACCAATCGGCGGAATCGTCTTTGGACGAATTGGAGATCGACTCGGGCGGAAGGTCGTCTTAACGACGACGATCGTCATGATGGCTGGTTCGACGCTCATCATTGGACTATTACCGACCTATGATCAAATCGGAATTTGGGCACCGATTCTGTTATTGTTAGCCCGTATTTTACAAGGATTCTCGACTGGCGGTGAATACGCCGGTGCAATGGTCTACATTGCCGAGTCGTCACCTGATAACAAACGAAGTGCTCTCGGAAGTGGACTTGAAATCGGTACACTCGGTGGATATATTCTCGCCTCATTACTTGCTACAACACTTTTCGTCACCTTATCGGATGATCAAATGGCATCTTGGGGATGGCGAATTCCCTTCATTCTTGGGGCACCACTCGGTTTATTTGGTCTCTATTTACGTCGTCACTTGGATGAATCACCGATCTTCGAAAATGAGATCAATGAAAATACAGAAGAACCCGCGACATTCCGCGAAATCCTGCGTGACCACAAACGTGATATCATCGTTTGTTTCATCGCTGTCGCCTTCTTCAACATTACGAACTATATGCTCTTGTCCTACATGCCATCGTACCTCGATGAAGTCATCGGCATGTCAAGTTCGACAAGTACGATTCTCATCACCGGTGTCATGGTGATCATGATTCCACTCGCTTATTTCTTCGGAAAACTAAGTGATAAAAAAGGCAATCGCAATATCGTCCTATTCGCGTTAGCAGGACTATCGTTGCTTTCGATCCTGTCGTTCTTCTTGATTGGTCTTAAACCACTCTTGTTCGTCGGAATCGGAATCTTCATCCTCGGATTCTTCTTGGCGATCTTTGAAGGAACGATGCCAAGTCTGCTACCAAGTATCTTCTATACGGATGTCCGCTACCGGACACTATCCGTGACGTTCAATGTCTCGGTCTCGATCTTCGGTGGAACGACGCCACTCGTTTCGACTTGGCTCGTCCATGAGACGCAAAATCCGCTCGCTCCTGCTTTCTATTTAACAGCAGTCAGCGTCATCGGGTTCGTCACGTTCTTCTTCCTCTTTAAAAATACAGCCGGTAAAGCACTTAAAGGATCGCATCCGACTGTATCGAGTGAAAAAGAAGTCGCGTCGATCGCAAAAAAACCAGACGATGCCCTCTGGTGGGCAGAATAATTGCTACAAGTAAGAGCCGTCTTCCGCAGAAGACGGCTCTTACTTGTAGACAGCACTCAGCTCTGTTACGATTCGGTCCGCAACTACGAGTTCCTGCTCTTGCGCAAAATCGAACTGGCAACCGATTGCTACTAGACCGTTCGCTTGCGCTGCTTTGAAATCGGACAAACGGTCACCGACGACGTATCCGGACGAGATATCGTGCGTCTTACAAATCTCTCGTACGAGAGCTGATTTATCACCGGAACGAATGTCTTCAATGCTATAGACATGATCGATATACGCTTCAAGACCATACGTCGTTACGATCGCTGATAGGTAGGACGGCCATCCGTTACTAGCGATATAGACCGAGTGACCCGCTTGTTTCAAACGAGCGAGCAACTCGACCGTTCCTGGATATAAACAACCATGCCCGGACTTGACTGCCTGCTCTAAGCCATGTCGAAACTTTTGATCCGCAGCCTGTTGGTCTATGGGTGAAAAGTCCGGTAGTAACGTCTGCCAGACTTCCGGTAACGAGACGCCCATGATCTGCTGATAGAGCGCGAGTGGAGTCTCTCCTTCCCAGCGCCCCGTCTGACGCAACTCATGAAAGACATCTTCTAGCGCATGCGCAAGCACAGCATTTGTTTGAAACAATGTTCCATCCATGTCAAAAATATAGTGTGTCATTGACTCTCTCCTATCTGCTCACGCTTTATTATCTGAATCATGGCTTCTATGGATCTATCCTCAGCAATCAGACGATCCGTCGGGCGGTGATCCTGATCAATCCACCAGCGTTTCATATCCGTCTCAGAAAACTCCGTCGGCTGGCGCATTGCGTGGCGACGGACGGTTTCTTCGAATGAAACGTCAAAATAATATGCCACGTACCGTGAAGTAAAGCGTCGTTCCAACCGGTCAATCATCTCACCGTACCAATCCTGTGCGAGAATTCCTTCTAGCAGAATCGTCGCATGACGTCCGTCAGCAAGTCCAACCAACTCCTCGATCCAGCGAATCGTCGGATTTCCTGGTCCATCTTTTACGTTCAACATTTCTCTACGGATGACATCTTGCGAAAACAGGATACTATCCGGTAAGACCGATCGTAATGCCTTAGCTAGCGTCGTTTTTCCACTACCGGAGTTTCCACGGATGACGATCAAGCGCGACTTCATGTCGTGAACCAGTCTCCGTTCAAGGCAGCAATGTACCGCTCTGCAGAGCGCGCTACAGCTTCAGACGCACCGGTTTCGATCTTCCGATAAAAGGCGTCATATAATTTTTCAAAGCGAAGCGGGCGTATCGTTTCTGCCATGCGCGCGACCGTCTTTGCAGGAAGCGGAATCATATTCGGATAACTGTACATGAAACTGACCCATGCCCGATCGGCAACGATTCGAATGATGTCTCCTGTCAACAACAGTCCTGCTGCCGCATCTTTTCGTTCACAGATGACTGCTCCTTTAAAGTGACCACCGACGCGATGTAACATCAACTCTTCCGTTAACTCCAAGCATTCACCACTCCAGAATACGATGCGCTCACTTGGTCGCGTCACGAACGACGCATCGTCTTCATGAATATAGATCGGTACGTCAAAAGTCTCCGCCCATTCGACTTGTGTCGCGTAATAATGCGGATGTGATAAAGCGATCGCCTGAAGCCCGCCTAATTCGTCAAGCTGCTCTTTCGTTGCGGAATCAAGATATGTAATGCAGTCCCATAACAGGTTGAACGATTTTCCTTGGACGAGATATGCCGTTTGACCGATGCCGAATGCTGGTGTCGTCTGAATCGCATAGACACCTGCTCCGTCGTCCATAATGATATTTTGGTACGTTCCTGACGCTTGCATGGCAGCGAGTGTCGTCCATGTTTGACCGGTCGGATTGACATACTGTCGTTCTTCTAAGCAAATCGGACACGTTTCGCGATGCGGATTGATTTGTTCGACACCACACGTCGTACAGATGATGGTTTCCATATCATCATTCCTTTCCAATTCGTAAATGATTTTCCTGATACATCATAACATATTCCAATTATAGGGATTAAGATGTGCTCGCTGAAATGAACAAGTATGAAAAATGAAGCATGAGATTATTATGTCGATTTCGTTTCCTCTCATTGTGCACTGTTTGAACACTGTCTTTTAGATGTAAAACGTTTCGCCACTTGGTATCACTAGTTACTTCAGCTGCCGTTTGATTCGTTATGTGTCACGTCAACTGTCTATAATAATCCCTTCGAAGGTCCAGCTCGTTTAACGCTCGATGATCACACGAATGACGCAATAGGCAGAAGATAAGACAAAAGCAGGTCGAACCACTGATGTGGCTCGACCTGCTTTATTTAATAAGACGTTCGATCGTCATTTATGACGCTTTGAAAATGTTCTGTGAATCGATTGATCGCTTCTTCTGTATCAAGATTTCCAGAAAACCAGATCTTTTTGTCTTCTGAAAATGTAAGATGCAATGAGTCATCTATTGTAGACTCCACTTTAAGTGTAGCAATCGTATCTGACTTCATTAATGTCTTTTGTGATAGAGTGACCAGTTCATTCGTCAACGTTTCGCGTGTATCTTCTGACGTCTTTTCCTGGAGAAGATCAACTGTCTTATGAAGCAATACGGCTTTTGAGACTCGCGATAAATTCAACTCTCGAATTTCAAACATGTAGGCGTTCTCATGTTCATGCTGACGCTGGACGATGAATCGTGGAGAATGTACTAAATGTTGAACGAAGTGAACGAACATTTCGATGGTCATTTCGGACATACCGAAACCCTCCCTTTTGCATGGATCAACGGACGAATGCCTTTAATCCTTTATGTGAATGGACAGTAAGAGTCCTGTATGAAATCAAGCAGGTGAATTGGGAAAAAAACCTCCCTTCTGTAAAGTTATACCACAAAAACAAGTACAAAGTGTACATGTTTATGTTTCAAAACTAAGATTCGAATAGCCTCCGAATCTTGTTTATAGTAACATAAAAGATACTAGTTATAATCATATTTAATATGATCATCTGATAAAAATCTGCATGACTGGAATATGTACACGGATAAAGAGCCAGAGATCATCTATTCCTCTCTGACTCTTCCATCAATCGTTCATCGTTGGCGCGATTAAATCTTGTAACGTATATGCCTGCAGCGCGTCCGTAAAGGACGTGAATGCTTGATCGAACGCTTGTCGTGTGTTTTGCAAACTACCATTTTTATTTGGAACTGTCACATTTTCAAGATAGGATACTTCTTCAAATAAATGAACGATTTCTCCTAACGTAATCGTTTCTGGGGATTTCGCTAATTTGAACCCACCATTACGACCTTGTACAGAAATGATGAGACCAAACTTGCTCAATGAATGGACAATCTTCATCAAATGATTTTTAGAAATATCATAATGGGTTGCCACTTCCTGAATTTGCACGAGCCGAGTCGGATGCGACGCTGCGAAAATAAGCACACGAATGGCATAGTCCGTAGAGCGAGTCATCTTCATCCATTTCACCTTCTTTTTCTTTCCTTTATATAGACATAGTACAGAAGCTCACTCATTTTCACAATCAATAGTATGGCTTAAAGTGTCGTTTATAGTGGTTTTGCACGTATGTATATCGTTTATCTTAAAGGATATGAAGTGTCAAAATCTAGGCATTTCTCGGAAAAAGTAAAATGGTATTTTAATTTGATGAAGCAAACCATTTAGTTATTTCAAGTCTATGATAAGATTCTTTTAAACATGTACGTTTAAAGTTTATTTATATATTTTTTAGAAAGAGGTCTTGTCATGAATTGGCTCTCATCAAGTATGTTCCATCGGTTTTATATTTTATTGTTTTCGAATTTCTTAATTTTTGCAAGCATCAGCGTCTTAACATTTTACTTTGCTCAAAAAGAGCTAGAGCAACACCGAACTTCATCACAGAAGATCACATTACAAAAAACGCAAGCTCGCACGCTTTGGAATGAAGCACAACAAGTCAATCTCCAAGTCCAACAAATTGATTTTAATGATCAAGATGATCTGAAGCAAATCAATAAAAGATTGAAACGTTTACAAAAAAACGTTGAATCGTTCAGTCAACGTTATTCAGATCCATCAGACGAACGATTTGCGCATCAACTCGTTCAATTTTCAAGATTTTTGGAACAGGAAGTCACTTTGCAAATACGTACGGATAATCAAAAGCTGGTTCAGCAGTCTGACTTCGTCGTTAACGACTACTTTCGAATGATTCATAATGAAGAGAAAAACGCACAGCAGTCGCTACAACAAAGAACCGCTGAAGTATTACGCTACGCCTTTGGTGTGATGATCATCGCTTTTTTTCTTCTCAGTTACTTGATTTTAAGACTTGTGCGGTCTTTTCGAACAGATTTACTCGATCTCGTCGATCAAACGAAACAGCCTGATCGATTGGAACAGAATGATTTTCAGAACCGTTCCGATGAGATTGGTACACTTGGGCGATCGATGCAACAAATGACGACGTTGCTCGCATTTGAACACCAGCAAACACAAGTTGCTAATTTACAACTTCAAGAGTCTTTATACCAACAAAAAACAATCGAGCGACAACTTCAATTTCAAAATCAGTTAGCCACTCAAATTTTGCGTCATCAATCTACTTCAGGTCTTCACACCTGGCTACAAGTAATTGGTAGTCATTTTCGGGCGGCTCATATCTATTTTTCACCGCAGTCGGAGAATTTTGAACCTGTCCATATCGCACTATCAGACGAACCAATTTATGACAAAGAACGGTTGGAGTTAGAAGCGAAGACCGAGCTAGATACATCCATCCATCTAATCGAGAAGGAGCAGTTGACGTTATGTGCTCTCCCTTTACACAGTCCGTCAAAATTCATTGGTTCATTGACGTTACAATTTCATCATCGTTTTACTGAGACTGTCGCACTTCAGAAAACGACTCATTTATTAAATATCGGGTTGATGCGATTGCTTGATGACATTCGTATAAAAGAACACCATCAATTAATTCAGCGCATTTTAAATGGTTTACGAGAAGCTATCTTATTCGTCGATGTGACGAATACGAATATCTTTACGAATCGCATGTTTCATCAATTATTTCCGAACTGGTCACCTTCTGAAAACCAATCTGAAAACTTAGCATTCGTCATCGAAGCCTTCGAACCGTTGATTCTCGAAACAGAGGCGTTATATGCATATGTCGAACAAATCAAAGCAGGCTTTGACCACGCATCAGTTATTCCAGCTCAGGATTTTTCAATGCCAGACGATCGTCATTTACGACTTTACACAGAATTTTTACCCGAACGTCAAGGTATTCTATTTGTTTTTCGTGAACGCACAGTTGAAGTCAACCATGCTAAAAAGGAGCAAAACTTCATTTCGGTTTTATCACATGAGCTTCGAACGCCACTTGCATCCATCGAAGGATTCAGTGAATTAATGTTACACCGGTCGTTATCTCCTTCAAAACAGCGAAAATATTTAGAAACCATGCGGAGTGAGACACAGCGACTCAGTCAACTGTTAACCGAATTCCTAGATTATCAGCGACTTAGTCATCAAAAAGAATCCTATCAGTTAGAATCATTTTGCATCGAACATATGCTCATCGAGTTAACGGAGTGGTTGAACGTTGCGACATCGACGCATCATTTACAAATCCAAACTGACGGTCCTTGCCTGATTACGGCTGACCAAGAAAAAATCCGGAGAGTCTTATTAAACATCTTGAATAATGCGATAAAATACTCTCCCGTCGATTCAATTATCCAAGTCTCGTTAGCGTGTTGTGAAGCGGAAGTCGTCATCACCATTAGCGATGACGGATATGGTATCCCAAAACAAGATCTCCCCTACCTGTTTGATCCATATTACCGTGTCGAACATGCAGACCATCTCCAAGTTCAAGGAACAGGTCTTGGTTTACCGATTTGTAAGGAAATCATCGAAGCGCATGGCGGACGGATCACCGTTCATTCAGAAGTCGGGAAAGGGTCTGACTTTTTTATCCGTTTACCTCGTGATGAAGAGTGGAACACAACCAATAACATGTACAATAACAGTATGAATAATCTACAACTAGGAAGTGAAGAACGTGGAAGCTGATTTAAATCAAATCGTTCACTGTTTAAATCAAGATTTTAAACAGCATAAAACTGTCTTCAGTGCAATGGCACTGAAAGAAACCAACCCCTGCATCGTTTTGATGGAGGATCACCGCAAAAGACGATTGAATGATGCTTTGTATCAATACTCTGATTTCATCGCTGAATTGGAATCTCTTATTTATCGCTGTTTAATTGATGTCCGGGGAGCTCGTGAATCCGCCTCCCCTTCCGAGATTTTTATCTCTAAAGCCCAACTTTATTCGCCTTATCATTATTTGATTACTTTTTTATGAGAGGAGTCCACCATGACTGTTCAAGAAAATACAGCATTGTTGATCATTGACGTCATTAATAAGATGGATTTTGAAGGAGCTGAGCAGTTAATGCAACAAACGCTCCCTATCCTCTCACCACTCACAAAATTAAAACGACATTGTAAACGTCAAAATATTCCCGTGATTTACGTCAATGACAATTTTGGTCTGTGGCAGGAAAATGTCAATCAAATCATTGATGAGTGCCGCGGGGGTCTTGGGGATGTACTCATCGAAGCACTCCATCCAGAAGAGGATGATTACTTCATCATCAAACCCAAGCACTCAGGTTTTTTCGGTACTCAGCTCGATATTTTATTGAAGCATTTGGATGTCTCGCGTCTTATCATTACCGGTCTAACGACCGACATGTGTATCTTATTTACAGCAAATGACGCCTATATGCGGGAATATGCCATTCATGTCCCTGCAGACTGTACGGCAGCAGAAACCGCTGTCGCAAAAGATCATGCCTTAGAAATTCTCAGTTCGACATTATCACTGGATTGCTCCTCGAGTTCATGCTTGATGAATAAGGAGGAATAACCATGCTTCATTATTTTTCTGGAACGTATGAATCAGCACGCGAACGTTTCAATGAGACTGCACAGTGCATTCTTTCTCAGCATTATCCGAAGCTAACGCATGATTCACTGGAACAACAAGCGTCACTCTATTCCGATTGGTGGCACGGCCAGTCCGGTAATAATTCAACATTACTGATCTTAACCAGTGGATTACATGGAATCGAAGGGTACGCAGGGAGTGCCATGCAGCTCCAGTTTTTATCAGACCATATGAAACAGGTAAATACGGGAGAAGTCGATATTTTGCTGATCCATGGTATTAATGCATATGGGATGAAACATCATCGAAAAGAAACACAACATAACCTCAATTTGAATCGAAACGCGATTCACGATTTTTCAAAGGCAGATTTACGCAATCCGGGTTTTGATGAGTTGCAATCTTTGTTTATAAAACGGTCAGGTTCAGGACGGCGTCTGGATTATATACCGTTTACACTGCATGTCTTATACGACTTGCTTCGTCTAGGTCCACACGCTTTTTTAAAGGCTGCGACACTTGGACAATTCAAGCATCCGACCGGATTCTATTATGGCGGACATACGCAAGACGCTTACTTCTCCGATGTGTTAAGTCGGCTCGTCGATACACTATCTGCTTACCAACACGTCGTGATGCTCGACTGCCATACAGGTTATGGACCAGCGGGTCAAGTCCAACTCGTCATGTCGTCGGAAGATCCACGACACGCTAGGGAGGTAGAAGTATACACACGTTATCCGATCGTCGATCAACCACGAGATCAACAGTTTTATGCAATTGAAGGAGAATGGTTAAACTATCTGTATGAAGAAACAAAAAATCGACACATCGGTTTTTTAGGTTTAACATTAGAGTGTGGAACGCTTGGAAAGCATCCTTTTGCCCTACTCCGAACGTTAAAAGCAACGATTGATGAAAATCGTCTCTTTTTCAATCAAGCAGTTGCCCCTCGACGGATTAGAGAGCGATTCGATGCACTTTACATCCCTAAAAATAAACAGTGGCGACGGTCCATCTTGAACGAGACATCCTTCATCTTTAACAACATCACTGAATGGATCAATGATCCTAAAAGTCATTCTTTGATTAAACGTTCACTTCAACCTATCGAAAAATAAGGTAAAACAGGTTTGAAAGAAACTGATTAAGGTATATAACATGTGTAAATCGCATATGTTTAAAACTTAAAGGGGGTTCTTTTCATGTTTCGCCATCAAAAAGAATTACAATTCGAAGTCAAGGTTGATCGACCCGATCCAAAGCTTGCTCGGGCCGTGCAAGAGGTACTCGGTGGACAATTCGGTGAGATGACGGTCATGATGCAATATCTTTTCCAAGGCTTCAATTGCCGTGGTGAAGAAAAGTACAAGGATATGCTGATGGATATCGGGACGGAAGAAATCGGGCACGTTGAAATGCTGTGTTCCCTCATTTCTCAATTGCTCGACGGGGCGTCACCGGATGATCAGGCAGAAGCTGCCAAAGATCCAGCGACGGCAGCAATTCTCGGGGGTATGAATCCACAGCATCTTCTTGTCAGCGGTCTCGGTGGACTGCCATCGAACGCCAACGGCATTCCGTGGAACGGATCTTATATCGTCGCGAGCGGTAACTTATTGGCAGACATGCGTTCGAATTTACATGCTGAATCACAAGGTCGTCTTCAGGTCGCTCGCCTCTATCATATGACGACGGATGAAGGCGTTCGCGCTACCTTCCGTAAGATGCTCGCTCGCGACCGGTATCATCAGTATCAATGGATGGCTGCGATCGAAGAACTGGAGACGAAAAATGGAGTTGTCGTGCCTGCTACTTTCGCACCGGAAGATGAAATGGAAGCGCAACCGCATGCTTATGAGTTCTGGGACCTATCGGAAGGCACAGCTTCAAAAGAAGGTCGCTGGGCTCAAGGGGAAGCGCAGGATGGAACCGGTGAATTCGTTCATCTAGAAAATCCTGCACCGCAAGGAAATATTCCGAACATGAAGGTACCGGCACACAAACTTCACCACGACCTAGCAGAAAAAACAGGAATGCAAAACGTCAAAGATACTGTCAAACGTATGTTACATGATAAGGAGTGAGATCGATGGCTAAATCACCACTCGCAATCCATGAAACACTCGAAATTCATTAGCCGTCCCAGTAAAAAACGCGGACGAGTTGATTGCGACAGACTTCTTGATTAGCAGCAAATCACTTGTCCGCGCTTATGCTGTTGCAATGACGGAAACGGCTTCTCCTGACGTTCGAAAAGTCTTGACTGAACAGCTGAACAAAGCCATTCAGACTCACGCAGCAATCGCCGGATACATGATCGATCATGAGATGTATCACGTGCATGACTTGAAAAAACAATTAAAACACGATCAAGAAAAACTAGAAGTCGCTAAAAACTTACTATGACGTTCCCCCTTCCCTTCTGATTTTGAAGTGGAAGGGGTTTTCTTTCAGAATTCGTGTAAGGAGCGATCAGTCTCATGATTGACATCAATCATATTCAAATCAAACAAAGTGGAGAAACTGTTTGTCTCACCTGGGAAGGGACAAGTAACGTCCGTCTCTTATTAAATAGTAGACCGTGTTTCATTCAGAACTCGAATAGCTATCAAACGGAGACACTTCCTTTATTTGAGCCTTTGTCATTCGAACTGATCGATTCAGATTCGAAGACACGTATCGTCACCGCTCTTGTTTCAAGTACAGATGATTTGTTCTGGAACCGAAAAATGACTGTCCTGATCCAACAAAATCATGCTGTCCGACTGTTGTGGGGTGAAATCCCAGAGGTATCGCATTATACGGTATTTCAAGATGGGCATCGATTAGGTCAAACTGCGTCACCCGAATGGAAAGGAACGATTAACCCTGAACAATTTACACGTTTTGAAATCCGGGTGCTCCGTCCAATTTCAAGAAAATCGATGCCGTTCGTACGGATGATCGAGACGTTCGCCCGCGTTACGAATCAGATAAAACAGGAACAAGACCGTGAACGAGAATTTGAACAATTCGTGCTCTATTTTTCTTTGTACCCGCTATCCGCTTCACATAAGAAGGTTTCTTCTTACCGATTGCGTGTACTGACGTTCATTGCTCCTCCAATTCTCATGAACCCGAATCCGTTTTCTCCGCATCGTTATTTCGAAGGCGATGCGCGACAATATTCGCCTTTTTCAAAAGAGTATCGCACCTTTACAGAAGTCCTGACATTTGATGGTGAAACCACTCATCAACTATCAAAACAAGCAAACCCTACCCGATCTTTTGATGCTCGTCATCAGTTATATCGAGAAGATGTAGCGTCGACTCAGCGGGTCTATTTATCAGATCAATCAAAAGCACGATATACGCTCCACCACTCTGTCGGCAATCCGCTCGTCGTCTCACCTAATATCGACTACGAAATCAAGGTAGCGCATCATGCAAATCTTTGGCGTATCGCAGGAACACATCTCCAATCACCGCACCATGAAGTATATCTGGATGAAGGAGACGATTGTTTTGAAACAATCCACCAAGCCCATGATTTAGGTTTAAGTTTCCTCGGCAATCCGTTGCCAAGTTGTAACTGGTTGCATGTGACTAACTAATGAACAGAAGAAAACCGCGACCGATTCGTCGCGGTTTTTCATCTTTAGTCGTGAAATCGAGCTCGCGTCTCCGGAGACGGCAGTGCACACTGCTGCTTTTGTCCAAACCAACGATGACGATTGTTTGCAACGAAATCATAGACGCGATCCCGGAGTGAACGTGGAACAATGCGAAGCACTCTCAACAGACGCCATCCACCTCGTAAATGACGGGCAATTCGTAACGCAGCATCCGATTTGATATACGGTACACCTCGGTCAATTACAACGACACTGTCAATCGTTTCCGGGAGATGGTGGCGCTTTACGAGTTCTTGCCCTGTCTCCCCTTGTAACGATGCAAAATCATGGTACCCCTGGTCTCGTTTTAAGATGAACTGGACGCTCGCGTCACAGAGATTGCATTCTCCATCGAATAAGACGATTGCTTTCATGATTGATTCACCCTTCCCTACCTGTTTAACGAATGATTTTGTACACTTTTCCTTTACCACACTTTGGGTATAAACATGCAATTATTTAGTATGTTAAATCATGATAACGCTTTCTCTTCTTCTCTTCATTCCGTTATACTGATTCTGTAAACATTTGGTTTTTACAAATCCATCTACTTAAAAGGAGCATATATATGACAAAACGATCGATTGCCATCGTGACCGGTGCCAGTCAGACACGCGACATCGGAGCTGCAATCTGCCGCCAACTTGTCTCTTCCGGACATGACCTGGTCTTTACTTATTTTAAAGCAACAGCGGATTGGGCGGATAGTTTTACAACCGAACTCGAAAATCAAGGTGCCCGAGTCCTTGCGATTGAAATTGATTTAAGTCAATCAGATGCTGCTGACGAGTTATTCGCACGCATAGAAGATGTTGGAGCACCAAGCATCCTGATCAATAACGCTGCTCATTCGACAATGACAGATTGGCAAACGCTCGATGCAGCAAGCCTCGACCAACACTATGCCGTTAATCTCCGGGCACCGCTATTACTCGCGACACGTTTTACAAAGCGATTCGCTGAAGCACATCTAACGTCCGGTCGTATCATCCAATTGACGTCCGGACAAGAACTCGGTCCAATGCCTGACGAGATTGCGTACGCTACGACGAAAGGTGCATTGTCAACATTTACGAAGACGTATGCGGCAGCCGTAGCACCGCTTGGTATCACCGTTAATGCCATCAATCCGGGTCCAACTGACTCGACTTGGATGGATGAAGCAACACGGACAGCGCTTAAACCTAGTTTTCCATTTGGGCGAATCGGTGCGCCGGAAGACGTCGCACGATTGATTCAATTCCTCGTTAGTCCAGACGGTGGCTGGGTGACCGGACAAGTCATTCATTCCGAAGGCGGATTCGAACGCTAAACGTGTAGCATGCAAAAACATCCCTCTGACGTCAAAATCAGAAGGATGTTTTTCATTATCGAAAGACCGGACCCATTTCCGTCAAAAAATCGTTCCAGGCGACTTGATGCAAGTCGCTATAGAGTTCTGGCATCTGGTCTCTTTCAAAAAAGGCAATGTCCAATGATTCATTGGAGTCGATCGTTAACTGTCCTCCATTGACTTGGCAAACAAAAAAATGAACGATTGGTTGGGCGACATCCCCATTCGGATAAATCTCTTCGTACTGCGAATAAACACCACTCAAACGTTCAATCGCGACATGAATTCCGGTCTCTTCGAAAATCTCACGCTTGGCTGCTTCGACAATCGACTCTCCGAGTTCCAGTGCGCCGCCGGGAAAGCCCCACGCTTGTTGCTCCCGCCGTTTTTGTAGAAGAATGCGTCCCTCTTCGTCGAAGACAATGCCACCTGCAAAGTTCAACATCACTTTTTCCTGACCGACCTTACTGCGGAGAAAACGTATATAGTCCATCTGTTGCCCCTTGAAGTTTGACTTGCTTCACCCAGACAATCAGTTGTTCGATCATCGCCTCCGTCACAGTATGATTCACACCCGGAAAAACACATAATTCAGTCGTTTGCGTCATACCTGCTTGAACTGCTGTTACGTGATAGTACTGCTGGATTGATAGTGGAATAATGTCATCAGCATCCCCGTGCAGGAGCAAACGTGGACGCTCATCCATCACATCGATCGGATCGATCTTCCATGGTACATCTGTTTCTTTGATAGCAGGTCGTCCGTCGCGCGTGCGGAATTGATGCTCCGCTTCAAGAAAGGCACCGCCCCCATTGATCGCAATGAGCGCTTTAATCGGCAAACGCGCCATGATTCCGTGGGCAATGAACCCACCCATCGAGGCGCCGATCGCGATCACATCTGAAACATGCCAGCCTGATTGTTCGATGATAGCTGTCGCTTCCTTGATCGATTGTTCAACGACCGTCCAAAAATAGGTCGTCGATACTTCTGGATCAAACGGATGATCAAACGGTTCACGTTGATCGTGTCGAATAAGTTCCGGGATAAAGACATCGAACCCTTCTTCAGATAATTGTCGTGCAAACTCTAGATAAGAAACAGCCGTACCGCCCCAACCATGGTAGAGTAAAATGGCTCCTGTTGGGTGAGAGGAGCGGACGCTATGGACATGAAAATCAAGCTTCATTTTTTAGCTTCTCCTGGTTCAAGCGGACGATCGTTCTCGCAAAGTCATCTTCCGGTAATCGTTGTCCGTTCTCGAGAAACGGTTTCCAGTACGGTCGAATCTTAAACAACGAGACCGTATCGCGATAAACTGTTCGACGGACGATTTGTTTCGTCGTCAACGGCAATCCGTTCTCGCTCTCGACCTGTATGCCACAGATCTGACCACCAACCGTTTTTCCATTCAACAGTTTTAATTGCGCGACTTCTCCTAGAAAACTGATCGTCGGTTGTGTCACGACGGCGTGAACGACTTCTGACTTCACACGTCGTAATACCGTTTTTTCGATGACGACGGAAAGTCCGAGATAGACAGCCTGGTTGATGATATACGCACCGATTCGTCGTTTTGTTGTTGAGTGCATGGATGATCCTCCTTATACGTTAAAATAGACGACAGCGCCGAGTGCACTGACAGCAATCAAATAAAAGACGATCGCGAGTCGTTTGTTTGCGGTAGAGATATCCTTTCGGACAAGGATTTTACTGTACCGAAACGTCAAGAATGCGAACACGAGCAAAGCCAAAATCAATAATGGTTCCATTCGACCTCCCCCTTCCCTTACTTATTCTACCTCATTTCTGGTTTCGAATTGTTATATTTTACAAGTAAAGTGGTATATGCTTGATCCATATGTCATCAATCCAACAATGAAATGAGGTTTACATGTTGAACACTACAACGATTTGCTGTCTTGTGGAGTCAAAGACACCTGGTTATCTTGTTCGGAACCTACCGCCGCTCGGCATCCATGACGTCCACGTCCGCACCCTTGCCGGTGCCATCAGTATCGGTGCCGAACTTCCCCAATGGCTGGAACAAGATATGACTGAAACCGATTATGTCTATCCGCTAGAGACCGGATATGAAAGTTACGGTAAGGTGCTTGCTGTTGGTGACGCCGTCCAAACCGTCAAGCCCGGTGATCGGGTCGTCAGCTTCTATGGTCATCAAGATCAAGCGGTCGTACCTGAGTCGAAGGTCATTCCGGTTCCTGCTCATGTCTCACCACGTGAAGCCTTGCTACTGATTCTATCTTGTGACGCGGCAAAAGGCGTTCGAAAGCTGACATTGACGCCCGACACAAGCGTCTTAGTTTCTGGAATGGGTACGATCGGTTTGCTTACGGTACATTACTTACGGCATTACGTTAACGTTCGCCAGATAGATATCATCGAGCCGCTCGCCTCCCGAGCTGAACTAGCACGTCAATTAGGCGCACACATCGTCACGCCGGATTCAGACACGTATGACGCCGCCATCGAATGTTCCGGACGTCAAGCGGCCTTTGCCGAGCTTCAGTCTGCTGTCCGTCCTCATGGTGCAATCTGCGTCTTATCGGACGGCAACCGGGAAGCCTTGACGTTGACGCCCGCATTTCACGCGAAAGAATTTCAGATCGTTGCATCGAGTGACGGTTGGGACTACCGCAAGCATGCGGACTGGCTCTTTTCCAACGATCGTCACGCGACATTGCCCGCTTTATTCGAACACGAGACTTCGTTTTCGGAGCTTGCCAGTTGCTTCGCTAGCTTAATGAAAACACCAGATCTCCCGATCAAAGTCTTCGCTGATTATGAGCAGACGAGCTGAACACCGTTCGGATCCGTGCCTGCTAGCGATCCGTCGGAAAAGACTGCTTCTTGCAAGACGGTCTTCTCCCCGCGGACGGTTTGAATTTGCGGAACCGGTTGATCGAACAGTTTCGCTAAATCCGCCTCTAATCCTTCGAGCGGCGTCGCTAGGATCAGACGCTCAAGTGTCGTTCCATCCGTATCCGCAATCGCATCTTCATGGATTTGCAGTTCAATCCGTAATCCGTATGGTGTCTGCAAGAACGTCCGACGCTCATTCGGTTGGACTGTAAACGAAAGTGTTTCTGCACGGTCAAGGATCATTTGTAAGTCACCAGGCTGTATCAAAAATCCGATGTGATCGAAGCGAACTATTTTTCCGAATCCGATCGTCACATTGACCCCTCTCCGTTTCATTTCAATGATTCGGAATAAAATTTGATCCGTTCGAAAATCATCCCATGACAGAGGTGGATTAAACGACGAAAATTCTCCGTCTTTCTTCCCAATCCGCTGAGAAACGTGAAACCCGCGTGCCGTGTACCAGGCTTCTGTTTCTTCCAAATGTGGTGTCCAAATATGGTAGTGAAATAGCATTTACATACACTCCTTTTCGTTGTTCCAATCATTCCACGTCATCTCTTCGACTTGGTTCGATTCATTCAAATATTGTCGTAATAACGGGAGGTGCGCAGCACCGTACAAACAGACGATTCGTTCGTTCGCCTGAGCGAGGTGCAGTAAACGATTTGCAATCTTTTGATTACGGACTCGCCAGTAGCGTTCAACCCAAATCCGCCCGCTCTCCAGTCGTTCGATTTGATCATAGACCTCAGCCGACGCCGCAATCGTTTCTTCAGCGTGCAATCGATCGAGCCATTCGGAGAAGGATAACTGCTCCATCGCGTGCTCTAACTGTTCAGTCCGATTCATCTCAGTCGCGACGATCGTCTCAAAGGCTTCCGGATGATGTGAACGGACGATTCCTAAATCCGGTACGCCGGGTACGATCTCGTTCCAATCGACCCCATGGAGATCTGCTACTCCTGCCATCCGGGCTAAGCGAAAGCCGATTTGTTGTCGTTCATTTTCGGTTAAATCGCTCTCGTGTTGATAGGTTTCATATGTATGTTGCAGGTCACTCATGCGTTCAGGAGCCGTCTCAAGAGCAACGCCTGTCGGTCGAAATGCATTCAATCGAGCAACGACTTCTTGAATTTCTCGTTACCTTCTCTCTGACGCGACATCAAAAATTGCTGGACGAATCATGTCACCATTGGTCGGGCGATCGAGATGGAACATGCCCAACAATAAAATCCGAGGTTTCATCTATCTCCCTCCTTTTCCTGATTTTACCTTATACTTGGTAAAGAAAGCGACTTTTACCTATCATGAATTTACATTACTATTCAACGAATACTTATATAAGGAGGTTCCGATGAAAAAGATATTCGTCATTGTGTTCATCGGATTTTTATTCGGATGCAATCAAACCGGTATAGAGGATGAAACAAGTTATGCCATGATCGTCATTGTGAACAATAAAGAATATAACGGAACAGAAGCTGAATTGGACGCATCTAAAAAACAAGGAGAAAAAATTAGTACGATATTAAAGAAAACAAAAGCTCATGAAATGCCCCAAGCGAACAGTCAATCGAATCTCTTTTCAGTCGGGTCCACCATCTATGCTGTTAAAGGAACAGAAGATTTTATCATCGTAAAAGACAAAGAAAATAAAAAATGGCTTTTACAAAAGGGAAGAGATATCGAAAATAATTTGAATGACTGAGGTAATCTAACATACCCTTAAAGTGGTACACCTTTAGAAGTACTAATAACGCGTGTATTTTAAAATATATGTTTAAACGAGGTATGATGAGAAATAATTAGAAGGTGGACAGCTGGTAGAGAAATAGAGGAAAGCGATTGTAGATTACTCTTTGATACCCATGTCCTCGTTACTTTACGATACCTGCTATATCTGACAGGAATAGAACAAAATCAGGGAAGAGTAAACCCTGACAAATTGTGTTTGCCTTGGACAGGTCAGTTGCTCATTGCACCAATATACTAAAGACAAGGAGGTGACAAGATGTGGCTCGAATCCATTCAACGCGTCATCGATTATATCGAGGATCATTTAGAGGAACCGCTTGATCTCAACGTTTTAACAAATGTTGCTCAGATACAGGCATATCCTTTACAACGAACGTTTTCCTTACTTGCGATGATGACCTTACCTGAATACATCCGGGGGCGACGTCTGACGCTTGCTGCACAACATTTGACACAGACGGATGAAAAAATTATCGATCTCGCCTTACGTTTTGGATATGAGACACCGGAAGCTTTCACAAAAGCTTTCAAACGTCAGCATGGTTGTTCCCCGACGTTGATGCGAAGCGAGCGACGTCCGATTCACGCCTATAACCGCCTGAGCATTCAGGTGACCTTGAAGGGACTGGAGCAAATGGATTACCAACTCATCGAACACCGGCTTTACAGATTTCAGGATGGCGAAAACATTTCTCGACGCAAGATGGTGCCCAACAACAACTGATTCCGTTGTTTTGGAATGATGTGAATCATTCTGGTCAAGATGCTACGTTGTTCAAACAAAATGACGGTCAGATTGAAGGTGTGATTGGTGTCTGCTCCAATTTCACCGAAGCATCGATGGATTATTGGATTGCGACGACAACAACGGAAGTCCTACCCGGTCAGGAAACGATGACGATTCCTGCTGGTCTTTGGGCGACGTTTCCGGTCGTCGGTCCAATGCCACACGCCATTCAAGTGATGTGGCAACGTATCTATCAAGAGTGGCTTCCGTCACATGATTATGAACCGTTACTTCATGCAGACCTCGAAGTCTATTCGGCAGGCGATCCATATGCCGCCGATTATCAATCAGCAATTTGGGTCCCGGTTCGTCCGCGATCATAATTCGAACGGTTTACGAGATATTCGAAAAACGAGACACCCCATCTTAGGGGCGTCTCGTTTCTTATATTTTTGCATGAAATATTTCATCCAGCGTATTGTTGTTTAATTAGTAATGTTTTTCCACTGATTTCTTTCGGAATTTCTGGTACAGCGCGCATGACGACATTCAGTTGTCCTTCAAACAATCGATCCAGAACGAAAAAGAGTTTCTTCTCGTGTTCTTTTTCGAAGCACCGTTCATCTGGTACATACAATAACACAATCTCATCCCGCGTCTCTTGAATATATTGCACACGTTCGATACAGTTCGGGAATGCTCGAACGATTCCCGCGAGCTCCCCTTCAAAGACACGGTGTCCATTTCGTAACTGGATGAAACTTCGTCCTCGTCCGTCAATCGAAGCGATGATCGGACCTTGATGACCACAAGGACACGTTTCCTGACTGAACGTCATACGATCGCCGACCCGGTAACGGATGAGCGGTGTACCATGTGTATCGAAGCTCGTCACGAGAATTTCGCCATCCTCATCGCGTTCAATGATTCCCATCTCATAATGTAAATGTTTTTTGCCATACGGACATTCGGCGACGATCGGCGCCCCTTCTGAAGACGCATATTGATCATATATGGGCGCATGGAAAACATCCTCGACAAGTGCTCGCTCATCTGCCGTCATCATCTCAGCCGTCGGAAAAATCGCTTTTGGACGAAACGTGCAAGTCATGCCATATTTTTTAGCATATCGTGCAACTTCGATCATTCCTGAAGGCAAACCATCAATCGATTCCGGCTGAAACCGATTGAGCTGTTCAATATATGCGGCTGCGGTTTTCGGATTGATGTTTTTGATCGAGAACAACATTTGATTGATGACTTTATTCGTCCGCCAATAAACCGGTGCCTTTTGTTGTGGTGAGGCAAGGGTTTGACCGGTAAAACTCGCGCGGCGCATCCCTTGATCGACGCCATGTGTCCATTTGAAAAAGTCGAGATGCGCCATGCGGATTTGCATGTCTTCTTTCGTGTAATGGACTTGAATCGATTTGCCGGTCGTACCGCCCGTTTTCCCGAGAATCGGAGCATGGACGCGCGCATGGACATCCTCATTTTGTTGTCGTAAGATTTCTTTCGTCAAAGGAGGAATTTGTGTTAGTTCGTCAATCGATCGTAGAGGGAGCTCTAACGCAAGAGAGGAAAACAATTCCTGATAATACGGACTATGCGTTCGACAAAAAGAAAGGAAGTCGTTTAATCGATGCAACTGTTCCGCTCGTACATCATTCGGTCGTCCTAACTTCTGCTTCAGTTCTTGTAGGCGTTGTTGATAGGCTGGACCATATCGTTCGTGGAACAGGCGACGTCCTTGTAAAGTCGTCAACAAGTTTTGGATGAAGATCGGTGAGTGAAAGTAGATCGATTCTTTGAGCTGCATGATGTCACTCCTTCCATAGATAAACCACCTTTTACTGATACTTTCATCTTATTTCCAGTCGTCGCCCACCTCAATTAGTTCTTCGTGAATAAACTTAGCTTTTATTTTCAGGACGATTTATTTTATTGAACTCTGATTTACGAACAACTTCTCATCGATTCTTGAACTTACAACTTTTCTTCCATCATAAAAAATCCGACGACGAATCAGGAAGTCTCTTCGTCGATCGGATTCATATACGTGTACCATTACGATTTCGCGACTTTTTGTAACATCTGACATCCGTAAGCCCGCAATTTAATCGCTTCGAGTACGAGCGACATCTGTTGCTCATCCAATCGTTCAATCAGCTCGATGATCGTGATCGTCGTTCGTCCATTATACAATTGGACGATCAAGTGGATGATCGCTTCTAACGCTGGACTTGGATAGGGTTCTGCCAGAAATTCACGATCAAAAAACTCACCACTATCCGGAAAGAAATAATCCGAGAATCGTTCAAGCACTTGTGGCTGTCCTGTTGCGAGATACAGCATCGAGACCATCGCTGCATCTTCTCGTTGTTTCGGCTTTAAGCGTCTCCACAACAGATCGAATCGTCGTTCATGTTCCGCTTGCATGAATTGTATCGTCTGCATGGTTGAAGCCTCCTTTGTTTTTCATTCTTCCTGTTGATTCTTTTCCTTATATTTTTATTCCCTATTCCATCTAACTGAATCATCTCAGCGTATCCTCTTGCGATTGAACTGACACGATTGGGGGTACATTACAACAGATATAAGAGAGGAGTTTACATCCATGCCAACGCGCCTAGCTTTAGCCGGAGCTACCGGTTACATCGGTCATAATCTACTAAACGAACTGAAGAAAAAATATGACGTCATTGCCCTTTCTCGAAACGGCGATGATAAGGACAATGAGGAACGTGTCGAATGGCGATCGTGCGATCTCTTTTCTCTAGACGATACGATTGCTGGTATGAAAGGAGCGGACATCGCTGTCTACCTCGTTCATTCGATGATGCCTTCTGCTAAATTGACACAAGGATCGTTTGAAAACATGGACTTATTGTTAGCCGATAACTTTGCCCGTGCAGCAAAAGAAAATGGTATCCGACAAATCATTTACTTAAGTGGTATCATTCCTGAGGAAACAGAAGATCTATCGCGTCACTTAAAGAGCCGACTCGAGGTCGAACGCGTTCTTGGTGCTTATGGCACACCGGTGACGACGATCCGTGCCGCATTGATTGTCGGTCCAAAAGGCTCATCTTTCCCAATCTTATCGAAGCTCGTCAAACGCCTCCCCGTCATGGCACTCCCACGATGGACACGTAACAAGACACACCCCGTCGCTTTACCGGATGTCATTCATGCACTTGGTGAAAGTGTCGATCGCGATGATGTTAAAGACCGGGCAATCGATATCGGTGGACCGGAAGCGATGACCTATAAAGAGATGATCCTTCGAACTGCTGACATCATGGGAAAACGACAACCGACCATCGATATTCCTTTATTGACCGTTAAATTATCCCGCCTTTGGGTGACACTCGTGTCCGGAGAACCAAAAGAAACCGTCTATCCACTCGTTGAAAGCATGGTCCATGAGATGGTCGCAGATCCTGAAAAAATGGTTCCCGGCATCAGTGACGGCAAAATCACATTCGAACAATCAGTCCGAGATGCGTTAAAAGAGGAGGAGGAACAAAAAGGATCTTCTTCCTCGTCGTCTTCGACACCAGACGTCCTTGACGTCCGATCGGTACAACGTGTTCTTTTGCCAAAGGATCGCGATGCCGACTGGGCAGCTGACGATTATATGAACTGGTTGTCATCATTTGCCCGCCCCTTCCTATCGTCAACCGTGAAAGATCAAGTCGTTGGAATCCACATTCCGTTTTACGAACAACCGCTGCTTGAATTGACGAAGGAACCGGTTCACGATCGACAAATGGCGACATACCGGATTACCGGCGGATTGTTCGCAAAAGTCGAGCAAGACAGCCGTGGCCGGATTGAATTCCGGCAAATTCCCGGTACGCAGGAATGTATCATCGCCATCCATGAATTCGTCCCTGCGCTACCGTGGATACTCTACAAGGCAACACAGGCGAATGTTCACCTGCTCGTCATGTATCTCTTCAAATTACACTTGTTGCGCCGGATTCATTCGACGGAACAAGAATCGACACGCGCGGACGAAATCGTTCCGTCATCTTGATCCCGATTAAAACGATCCGCCTCTTCCTTGGCGGATCGTTTTTTGTCGCTTGCAGAAGGATGACGAAACTAAAAAAATCGTGATACACTGAACGATGACTGAAAGAAAGGGGTTTCATTGCATGCGCTCATTTGAGGAACGATTATCGAACCAACTCGAAGCGACAGCTTCACTCGCCACGTTGATTCAACCTTCAACGGATCAACTCCGTTTAGATAAACTAGATAAATTCGCTATGAAACTATTGAAACGAGAGTTCACGATTGCTTTCGCTGGTCATTTCTCGGCTGGAAAGTCAAGCATGATCAACGCCTTGACGGGTGAATCGGTCTTACCGACAAGTCCGATTCCGACGAGTGCGAACATCGTAACACTTCAGCAAGGGGACACTGATTCAGCGATCGTTCACTTTCACGAACAGCCTTCTGTTCGTCTGACAGCAACAGAGCAAGAGGAGCATCTTAAAACACTTGGGAAGAGTGGTGATGTCCGTCAAATCGATTTGACGCATGCTGCGTCCAATCTGCCTCCTGGTCTCGTCTTGATGGATACACCAGGCGTCGACTCGGTCGATGATGCCCACCGTGTATCAACGGAATCCGCCCTTCACTTGGCTGACATCTTGTTTTACGTCATGGACTACAATCATGTTCAATCTGAATTGAACTTCATGGTGACGAATGAATTACAAGCTGCCGTACCGGAACTATATTTAATCGTCAATCAAATCGATAAACATCGTGAAGATGAACTATCATTCGACGTCTTCCGCCGCTCGGTCCATGCATCTTTCGCTGAACATGGTGTCGCGCCGAAAGGGATCTTCTTTACGAGCCTGCGGAAACCAGATCATCCGTATAACGATTTCATGGAAGTCGAACAGCTCGTCAAACAAAGCATTCGTGATGCTCAACCGAAGTTGTTGGCTTCTGCCGCTTTAACGCTTGAAAGTCTTCATCAAGAGCATACACGTTATCTCACACGTCTCGTCTCAGAAGCCCACGAGACGATGGCTGAACAATTGAATGACGCTGAACGACGTGATCCAGAGACGATCGAAACCGAATTAGCCCACGTTTCGCAACAATTAGAAGCACGTCAGCCGGACCGCTGGGTACAGACGTTTTCGTTGCATCGAGATCAACTATTGAAAAATGCGACATTGATGCCGTTCGAATTACGCGAGAAGATGCGCCGTTTCCTCGAGTCACGCCAACGCGACTTCAAGGTCGGATTGTTCCGAAGTACAAAAAAAACGGAAGCGGCTCAAGCAGAGATTGCACAAGATGTGTTGCGTGCCTATCAGACGGTGACCGCTTCCGAGATTTCGCTCCATTTACGTAACTTGATGAAACAATCGTTACGCGACCTTGGTCTCCTGCAGGATATGCATATCGTCGCGATCGATCAGCTTTCACTCGCCCCGCCGCTTTCCGTACTCGAGAGTGCCCTGCCGACTGGCATTACGATCACGGGTGAATCGGTGCTCCAGTTCACGAATCGTGTCGCCGAACAGACACAAGCTTGGTTCGTCAAGCAAACGAATGCATGGCGTGAGCTTATTCGTCAAGAGTTGACGACAACTTTCCCGAAACAGCAATCTGAGCTATTGCAACAACAGACGTCACTACAGCATAAATGGAATAGCGTTCAAGCATGGCAACAAGCTACCGTAGCACTCGAACGATATGAGCATGGCGTTGCTAGTCCATCCGACCAACAACTCGAACAGGCTCGGACGCAAGTTTCAATCTGGGAGGAGCAATTGATTCAGCAAGAAGCGGCAATCGTCTCCTTTACCGGGTATGAATCGGTGACAAAAACTACTGCGTTTGAAATTGCGACGACGATCAGTGAGCAACAAGCCGTCCGTTATGCACCGGAAGACGTCGCTCGAATCCGTCATCATCTGAATGGTCTACAGGGCTTTGAAGAAGCCGTCGCTTATTTGAATGACAAATTGGACCGACTGACACACCAATCGTTCACGATTGCCTTATTCGGTGCCTTCAGTGCCGGAAAATCATCGTTTTGCAATGCTTTGCTCGGAGAGAAGGTCCTCCCCGTCTCTCCGAACCCAACGACCGCGTCCATCAACCGGATTCATCCCGTTGACACTGCACACCCACACGGCGTGGCAGAAGTCACATTCAAGTCGGAAGCAGCGATGCTTGAAGACTTAAATGAAGCGATGGTCGCAACGATGACGTTCGAGTCAACGAAACAGGCATACGATACGCTCTTACCACGTGCCGCATCGCTGACGGATCCGTTCTTGCATGCCTTCTTGACAGGATTCCCAACCGTTCAATCATTCATCGGTACCGTCCAGACGGTCGATCAAGAAGCTTTTAAACAATATGTCGCACAGGAAGAGCGAAGCTGTTTCGTCGATGTCATCGACTTCTATTATGATAGTCCCTTAACTCGTCTCGGCGTGACACTCGTTGATACACCAGGAGCGGATTCAATCAATGCCCGTCATACCGATGTCGCCTTCGATTACATCAAAAATGCGGATGCAATCTTGTTCGTCACGTACTTCAATCATGCCTTTGCTCGCGCTGACCGTGAATTCTTGATTCAACTTGGTCGTGTCAAAGATGCATTCGAACTCGATAAGATGTTCTTCCTCGTCAATGCGATTGATCTCGCTGCGTCAGAAAGCGAACGTCAAGATGTCTTGAACTATGTCGCTACGGAACTGCAACGCTTCGGGATTCGGTCGCCCCGACTGTATGGAGTCTCGAGCTTACAAGGTCTCACGGAAAAGCAACAAGAGCGATCGGATTCAACTTCCGGTTTACCTGAATTCGAGGAGGCATTCCATCACTTCCTAGCGGAGGATCTGACCGGTCTCGCCAAAGTATCGTTGTCTGAGCAGACGGAAAAGACCGTCCAGCGACTCGAACGATTTATCGCTGCGACTGAAGCGAATCTGTTGCGAAAAGAAGAACGGTTGGCTGAGCTGTCTGCTTTAGAACAGCAGGTCACCGATCGTTTCGAGGACAATCGTGCTACTTTGATCGAACCTGCACTCAAAGCAGAGATTCATGAACTGTTGCACCATGTCGTACAACGCATTTATTACCGTTTCCCTGACTTCTTCAAAGAAGCCTATAATCCCGTTCGTTTTGCTCAGACGAGTAAAGGGGTAGCACTACAAGAAGCCTTGACGGAACTGTTGACATTCCTCCGGTTCGACTTTGAGCAGGAGCTCCGGGTCACGCATTTCCGCGTCGACCAATGGCTCGAAGCGGCCTTAGTCCGTCGTCAGCAAGAGGAGCAACAGTTGCTTGAGCAATGGAACGAATCCTTCCAGCTGGCGCCTGTCACGGTCTCTCGGTTGAACGAAATGTCGTTCGACGGACCCTTCGAGGATGCAACCCCTTATATTGGTGTCAAACGCCACTTCCGGAATGCGAAAGCCTTCTTTGAGAAGAATGAGAAAGAACAACTGAAGGAAGAACTGGCGACGTTAACTAAACAAGAAGCACTCGCATACACTACTGCTCAAGAAGAGCGTTTGCTGACAGTCGCGACGGCACATCTTGATGTCTCTTTAACATCCCTTTCAGAGCACCTGTTACGTCAAGCACTCGAACAACTCGAGAGTGAACGTGCGACGTTACAGGCACAAGAGACACTGACACCTTATAAACAAGCTGCCGCAAAGATTCGCAATCTGACGCAGCACGTCACGTCATGAAACATGATCAATCCATACAAAAGACCGGAGCGCGACGCGTTCCGGTCTTTTGTATTTTCTTCACCGCACAGGCGTTGGCCAGAACGATTGAAAATAGTGGACGATGTATTGATGGACGTGCCGGACGACTGGGCGTAATTCTGTCCCGACAAGTCGGTTCAACGAGACATCCCATAACATCGGCGGCTCGAACGGGATGATTTTAATGTCATCCGCATGATGAAACCGCAGAATCGGTTCCGGTAGGATCGAGATGACGTCGAGTTCTTGAACCATCCCGATCAACAAGTCCCATGCACCAGACATGAAGAAGATATTCGGTTCTTGCTGCACTTTGCGAAACTCCGATAGTATTTGATGATGTAACATGAATCGATCATTTAAGATGACGAGTGGTTCATTTCCGATATCACTATAAGATAGAGCTTCTTTTGCTTGAAACGGATGATTTGGGCGAACGGCAACGACGACTTCATCTTCAATCAATCGAAAACGTTCAATGCCATAGGATTCACCTGGTTCGATCAAAATGGCCAAATCGAGTTCTTCAAGTAGCAGTCGACGTTTGAGTTCAAACGCCCCTTCTTCGATGATTTCGAGTTCAATCCCAGGATGTTCCGCCATGAACTTCGGGATTAACTGTGAAAATAACACAGGGAGAATGACAGGAGGGATTCCGAGACGGACTTTCCCTCGGACGACGTTTGAGCGTTCGCGCAGATGCCCCATCAATGCTTGATGACGTGTCAGAACGATCTTCGCATCTTCATACAATTGACGTCCCGTTTCCGATAACCCTGTCAACCGTCCGTGCTTTCGAATGAATAATTCCACTTGCTCCAGCTGTTCGAAGTCGCGAATCATCTGACTAAGCGCCGGTTGCGAAATCGACAAGTGTTTCGAAGCACGCGTTAAGTTATAGCCTTGCTCGACAATTGTCGTAAAAAAAGTAACTGTCGAATATCCACTTACATCTCTCCTTATTCATCAAACCAACGATTTTTTTTGAAGAACAGAATCATCCCTAAAGCAAGGAGTCCCATTGCCCCTAACGTCACGAAATAACCATACCGGGTGGTCAGTTCTGGCATATGTTCAAAATTCATGCCATATATACCAGCGATGAACGTCAACGGCATGAAAATCGTCGTAAAGATCGTTAACGTCTTCATGATGCTATTCATCCGGTACGAGTTGAGGGAAATGAAGTTATCCCGAAACTCAGATGTCATCAATCGGTTGTATTCAATCATTTCGGATAACTTTAGTAAATGATCATACAAATCGCGAAAGAATGCTTGCTTCTTCGGATGAATCGATAACCGCTTCGATTCGACGACCCGATACAATAAGTCCCGCATCGGCATGACCGTCCGTGAGATTCGAAGTAACTGCGCTCTTAGTTCGAAAATTTCTTCCATCAACCGACGATCGTTTCCGCGTGATCGATAGCGTTCCTCAAGCGAAAACAATTCATCTTCTGTCGCATGGACGATCGGAAAATAACCGTCGACGATCTTATCCATGATTTTATGTACGAGATCGACCGTTTCTTGTGTGTGTAGGCAATGACTGTATTGTTCAAACACGACGTCAATTTCCGGCGAGGATTGCTCATGGTAGCTAACAAGATGCCGATCACTTGCGAACAAATTGATCTCTCGACTCATCAACGTTCCTTCATCAAGTGCATGAAGGACAAAAAAACTATGATCCGCATAATACTCGAGCTTCGGACGTTGTAAATAATGAAAACAGTCTTCAATCGCCAGTGGATGAAAATCAAAAACCTCAATCAATTTTTGCTTCTCTGCGTCTGTCGGTTGATCGAAATCAACGAAATAACGTTTGATGCCCGACTCCTGTATCCGACTTACATCATCGGTCAAAATGATTGTGTCATCCGCATCGATCAGTATACAACGAATCAACTTTTTCTCCCCCTTTTCCTATGTAAGCGTACTATATTTTTTCGTATGCAACAAAAAAAGGATTCCCTCGAAGAGAAATCCTTTCAGATTGTAGACAAATGAACTGACTCAAAGAATGACACACCTTTTCACGCCCTTTCCTCAGGCGAGATACAAGCCAGTTTTCCCGCTCCATTCGAGCAGGAAAACGGGTCTTGTTTGTCTCTGACAGCGCAAAATCGCACTTTTTCCTGTAGGAGTGGCGTGTAATGCGTCATTTTTTATATCCGGAAGAAGGACCGAGAAGCATTTTGTTCACTCGACATCGCTTCCTAGAGAAAAACAAGCAAGAGCGACCCTGCAGCGAAGCGAAGCGGCGCGATGCTTGTCCCAGGAAAACGATGCGAGTCGAACAAAAAAAGCGCAATCCTTCTCGTTAGAGAACAATTGCACTTGTCTTCAGTCTCAAAAGATTTCCCCGAAGAGAAATCCGTTTCATATAGCAATCAACCATGTTCAATATAAAATCCGCTCCAATAAACCTGACGATACGTAAACTCTTTTCCACTCTTCGTCGTCACAAGCATTTCATCTTCTGCCATGACGGCGATTTTAATGGGTACTTCACCGTGATCCGTCAAATAATTGAGGATCTCAAGATGCCGATTCAACCAAAGACGACGGCGGAACCAACGAAAACGACTGAATGCCGCACTGAAGTGGAGTAAGGCAAGCGCAAGGATAATTAAAGCAAACGGAAGTGGAATATCGAACAATGCAATCAAATATACATCTGCGATCAGCAAGGATAACGAGAGACCCATTTCCGTCATCTCCATGAAAGATGCTTTATAGGTCGCAAAGTAGGTCATCACACGAAATAGGAAAATGACCGTGAGGTACGGTACGAAATACATTTGAAACACATGGTCCGTGCCACTGTTGACGAACATGAGCAGTGGCAGGAAGAATAGCAATTTCCAGATTAGGATGGCGGAATAAAATAAAGTATGATCCGTGTAGCGTTTGCGTACGATGGCTTGACTCATATTCATTGCCTTCCCCTCCTTCATGATGGACCGTTTCAAAGTCAATGATGACAGGACATGATGCCTATAAGGGTATGTTTCCAAATTCAACTGTTTCTAATCATCTAATTCACAGTTTATAGAAATTGTATATTTAGTATACGTGATTGGTTTCGAAAAAGTTCACTTTCCCCATCATTTCCCATTATTCGATGTGCTACCGATCCGATTCTCACTCTTGCTAGTCGCCCAGATCTTCTACTGCTACAATATAAGATATTCCAATTGAATAGAATCGAGTTGAATTTTTCATGTACACCCATATCATTGTCGGTGCCGGAATTCTTGGTGCCTCGACAGCTTATCATTTATCAAAGGCTGGTGAACGCGTCTTACTCGTCGATCGGAAGGAACCCGGTCGCGCCTCCCATGCGGCAGCCGGCATCATCTGTCCATGGATGACACAACGACGCAATAAGGCATGGTACAAATTAGCGAATAACGGTGCTCATTTTTACAAGACATTGATTCCTGAACTCGAAGCACTCGGCGAGACGAGCACAGGTTATCAGCAAGTTGGAGCGATTGCCTTACACGAAACATCAAAAATCGATAAGATGGAGACGATTGCGCAAAACCGCTTTCCAGAAGCCCCTGCCATCGAACGGATCGAACGACTCGATCAAGAACGTGTCAAAACGCTGTTTCCGCTCGTTGAACAGATCGAAGATGCCTTATTCGTCTCTGGCGGTGCACGTGTTGATGGACGTGCCTTATGTGCCGCTATGATCCGTGGGGCTGTCGAACACGGTGCGACTGTACTAGAAGGAGATGCTTCTCTTGTCGTAGACAAAGGAGTCGTCACCGGTATAACCATGGAAAACGAACAGTACTCGGCAGACCACTTCATTTTAACGGCAGGCGTTTGGTTGAATGACCTTCTTCGGCCGCTTGACCTTAAAATCGATTTGCACCCAGAGAAGGGACAAATCCTACAACTCGACTTGACGGATTCTACATCAACGACGTGGCCTGTCGTCATGGGACAACGCGGATTGTACCTGGTTTCGATCCACGAAAAGAAACTGATCGTCGGTTCGACACATGAGAAACAGACCGATTACAACTTAAAGC
This sequence comes from Exiguobacterium sp. s130, assembly GCF_018619055.1. Lineage (NCBI taxonomy): Bacteria > Bacillati > Bacillota > Bacilli > Caryophanales > Exiguobacterium > Exiguobacterium sp. s130. The sequence continues at coordinate 334,873 of NZ_JACSNI010000002.1, forward strand.
CGACCGTCAAAGGAATGCATGCTTTATTGAATCGTGCTTTACCTGTCTTACCAAGTCTCGAGGAAACGACAATTGATGAACTCCGAATCGGCTTACGTCCCTATACAAAAAACTCGTTACCAGTAATCGGACCGCTTCAAAATCATCCAAACGTGTTCTTAGCAAACGGACTCGGCGCATCCGGTTTGACGATTGGACCTTATCTCGGTAGCCAATTAGCGAAGCTTGCAAATCATCAAACGCTTGATATCGAATGGCAGACCTATGAGCCGACATACGTCTCTTTCGACTCCTAACTCACTTTATGCTTTTTGAAAGGAAGTACGTCATTGTCCATGAAACCAGTAGTTTCACTTGAATTATTTGATGCTTTAGATATTCGTGTCGGTACGATCCAGTCGATTTCGAATCGCACGGATGGCTCAATTCAGCTTGAGCTACAATTCGACGGATTTACACGTTCTTTTTCACTCGCTTGGGATTCACTACGACCTGATGTCCACGAGCTGCTTGGAAAACAAGCGATTGCTGTACTCAACGTACCTGGTCGTACGCCAGAAGAGTCCGGACGAGTACTTGAGATTGGGCGTTCAGAGCAATGGATGCCGATTCTCGTCGTGCCGGAACATCCGATTCCAGAAGGTGCACGGATCGAATAAGACACTTTAATCTATGAAAAACACTCCCCAGTCATGCTTTTAACGGAAGCTTACGTGTAGGAGTGTTTTTTAGTTATGACGCCGTTACATTTTTTCTAAATAATGCACGCTAAATCGTTTGTCATCATCAATCCAGCAATTGACCGGATGAAAACCACTTTGACGAGCGAGTGTCTCAAACTCTTCTTTACTGTATTTATAAGAGTTCTCCGTATGAACCGTCTCCCCCTGTTTAAACGGAACTGTCACGTCTCCGACTTGTACTAATTGATCAAGTTGACTCCGAAGATGCATTTCGATTCGTCCTTTTTCTTCATTATAAAAAGCATGATGTTTAAATCGGGTCACATCAAACGTTCCATCGAGCATCTGGTTCAAGTGCGTCAACATGTTCAAATTGAATGCTGCCGTGATACCGGCTGCATCGTTATAAGCACGTTCAAGGACATCGGTCGATTTTTTTAGATCAACGCCGATCAAGAATCCATCTCCACTTTCAAGGATCCGCGATGAATGACGTAAAAAGTGCATCGCTTCCTCCGGTTCAAAGTTCCCGATCGTCGAACCTGGGAAAAAGATGACCCGTTTTTGAGACTCCTCTACCGGTAAGGAAATGGCTTGTGAATAATCACCACAAACAGCTTTAATATGCAATGCAGGATACCGCTCCGATAATTGACGAGCAGATTCCATCAAAAAGTCTTTTGAGATGTCGATCGGCATGTACGTATCCAAGTGCGTAAACGTCTCAAGCAACATCTGGATTTTACGACTGCTTCCACTTCCATATTCGATCAGCGTATGCACATCCCCAATACTCTGAGCGATTTCCGCTCGGTGTTGCTCCAAGATAGCAAGTTCCGTTCTTGTCGGATAATATTCCGGTTGTTGCGTGATCTGCTCGAACAACTGGGAGCCGATATGATCATAAAAGTATTTCGCCGGTAAGACTTTTTGTTCGCGCATCAGACCTTCGATGACTTCTAAACGCATGTTTTGTTGCGGCGTATATAAATCGTACCCAATGACCGTCTCGCGCATCACATATCACCCGCCAATCGGAAGCCACCAAATAACCAGCGTTTATCGGGTGGGAAGAAGTTTCGGTACGTCTCGCGAATATGATCGTCAGGCGTCACGCACGCTCCTCCACGTAGTACCATTTGATTACACATGAACTTCGCATTGTACTCTCCAAGTGCTCCCTCGAGTGGTTTACTGCCTGGGTACGAACTATAAGGACTTGATGTCCATTCCCAGACGTTACCGAACATGCTCGCAAGTGTCGTCTCTGACTCTTTGACTACGACTGGATGAAACGTACCGTTTCCCATCATGTTGCGCTTCGTAACGGAATCGACTTGACGAGAAGCCCATTCCCATTCCGCTTCTGTCGGCAAACGCTTCTCTTTAAAACGGCTGTAAGCATCCGCCTCATAAAAGCTAACGTGACAGACTGGTTCGTCGAGCCGTAATGGTTCGACGCCATTCATCGTAAAGATCGTCCATTCTCCCGCGTCATCCTTCATCCAATATAATGGCGCTTTCCAGCCTTCTTTTTGAACCGTCGCAAAGCCATCAGATAACCAATACTCTGACTTTTCATAGCCACCTGCTTCAATAAATGCCAGATACTCCCCGTTCGTGACAGGACGTGTCGCGAGTTCAAACGGATGCAGCCACGTTTTATGGCGCGGACTCTCGTTATCAAACGCAAAACCGTCTCCTGTATGACCAATCTCGACGAGTCCTTCCTCAAATGGGATAAAGGATGTTTCCATGAGTGCATTTTCAGGCACGTCCTGTTCTAACGACTTTGACTGATAGGCAGGTAATAACGGATTCGTGAAAAAGTTATACTTCACGTCCATCAAAATCAATTCCTGATGTTGTTGTTCGTGTTGTAGTCCCATCTCGACCAATGCTTCGATTTTTCGTTGATCTTCTGGAATCCGTTCTTCTTTCAAGAACTCGATCATTTGTCCATCGACATATGCCCTGTAAGCGATGATGTCCTCGACGGTCGGACGTGACAACATTCCCCGTTGTTGACGAGGTTGATAAGGTCCGATTGAATTGTAGTACGAGTTAAACAAATAATTGTATTTCGGATGGAAGACTTGATAGTTTTCACTATATTCCTGTAGTATCATCCGTTCAAAAAACCAAGTCGTATGAGCAATGTGCCATTTTGGCGGACTCACGTCTGAACTAGCTTGAATGATGAAATCCTCTGCTTCGAGCGGTTCGATTAAGGCGATCGTTTGGTTGCGAACGGTTGCGAATTTTTCAATTAAGTACGATGTCGTTTCAAATAGCATGTCAATCACTCCCTATCCAAAATATTCCGAATCTTTTGATCCATTTGACTTATACCCCTCCTATGGAAGAGTTATGCTAAGGAAACAAAAAAAGTCCGCTCTGTTAAGAGCGGATTCATCATACTTAAAATACTTTATCACCGTTGAAGATCGAGTTTTTGACGACAACGTAGTCGACCGTCCGAATCGCCTTCAATTTATTTCCACCAGCGTAGGAGATCGCTGATTGCAAATCTTGCTCCATTTCAATCAATGTATCTGCTAGACTTCCTTTATGCTCGACGAACATCTTTTTCCCTTCAACATTCTTGCGTTCGCCTTTTTGGAACTCAGAAGCAGAACCGAAATATTCCTTGACGAGCACCCCGTCCACTTCATGTGTCTCACCAGGCGATTCTTCATGCCCTGCGAAAAGTGAACCGATCATGACCATCGAAGCACCGAACCGAACCGACTTCGCGATATCCCCATGCGTCCGAATACCACCATCGGCGATAATCGGTTTGCTTGCTGCCTTCGCACACCAACGAAGTGCTGCGAGTTGCCAACCACCTGTACCGAACCCTGTTTTAATTTTCGTGATACAAACTTTACCTGGTCCAATCCCGACTTTTGTTGCGTCTGCTCCTGCGTTCTCAAGTTCGCGTACCGCTTCCGGTGTACCGACGTTTCCAGCAATAACGAAACTTGTTGGCAAAAGCGACTTGATGTGGCGAATCATCTGAATGACTGCTTCCGAATGACCGTGTGCGATATCAATTGTGATGTATTCAGGAGTTAGCCCCTCTGTCGCGAGCTGTTCAATCAGCTGATATTCTTCTTCCTTGACACCCACGCTAATCGAAGCGAACAGTTGACGCTCTTGCATCATACGAACGAACGCCAGGCGACGTGCCGGTTCGAATCGATGCATGATATAGAAATAATCGCCTTCAGCTAAGAACGAAGCAATCGATTCATCAATGATCGTTTGCATGTTTGCGGGTACGACCGGAAGCTTGAAACGACGACCGCCGAACTCGACTGACGTATCACATTCCGAACGACTACCAACGATTGATTTTGCTGGAATTAATTGAATATCTTCATAATCGAATACTACATCCATGAATAACACCTCTAATAACGAATATTTTTTGTATATCGGCGATAATCTTTCGCCCCTTGACCACTATAACGAACTGTTATCATGGTGTCAAAGAAATTTTCGCGTTTTTAAGGTTTTTCATGAACTTTTTTTAGTAAACAACAAAATAATGTTCGGATTTTAACAATATTGTTGTTGTAAATCAGTCAACCATTGTTCTTCCCACTCGAAAAAACTCGATGCCTCCGATTTCTCAAACACTTGATCAGGATAAGGCAAGGCAAGTGGCGGACGCTCATTTTTTGGAAAATAAGCCAGTTGCTTAGATTCCCCATCAATGGCCTCGAGCGTCCCACTGACTACCTCACATTCGAACATCGTTGCTACATACTCGACCTCGTTTCCGTCAGGGTACGTAAGTCGAAACGATTCCCCACCAAATGTCGCGATTAGTCGGACGGGTCGAACGAATAGACCCGTTTCTTCATAGACTTCGCGAATGACTGCTTGTGCAGGGGATTCTCCTAGTTCAATCGCCCCGGCAGGTAAACTCCAAAACGGACCACCTGGATCCTGGAAAAGGATATGCCCTGCTTCGTTTCGAATGATTGCTGCGACGCATGGTGTAAACAGACGTTGTGTTCCGACATATCGCCGTAGATTGGCATAATAATCAGAGATTGGCATGACGTGACTCCTCCCGGTCTTCTTTTAATAGAGCAAACAGAATAAAATCTTCCCAGGCATCATTGATGAAGAGATTTTGTTTCGCGATTCCTTCTTTACGAAATCCGACTTTTTCAAGAACTCGGATTGATCCGATGTTCCCCGGCATGACCTCAGCACGAATCCGGTGGAACTGATGGACATCAAATAGATGGTCTACGAACAATCCGACTGCTTGAGCCATAAATCCTTTTCCGCCATAAGCTTCATCTAACTGATAGCCGATCATGCACGTCTCGGCTGGTCCACGCTGGATGAACATCGCTGAGACATCGCCAATCAATTGATCATTCTCCGTTAAATAAACACCGTAAGCATAATACGCATCTTTTTTCATCAACTCTTGATGACGAAAAATTCGTTCACGCTGCCCCTCTAACGTGTACTGTTCAGGTAACGGCTTAACTGGCATCCAGTATTCGAAGTGTTCACGATTTCGTAAGTTCATCTCAAGAATAACTGCCGCATCATCTAAGACATACGGGCGAATATATATAGGTAACATCATTTTTTCTCCTTTAGATTATTATCTTTAGTTCAAGAAGTTTGCGTGTTTCATAATTCATCCAGCGGGAATCTACATAATAGTTCATTACATTACAGTGACAGCATGCTATAAAGAAAACTGTCGAAGAAGGAGTGACCTATGTATTCAGACACTGATTTGCTCAATCAAATCAAACGGCGTGATTCTGTTGCGCTCGAACGATTATACGATCGTTACGAAAAAACACTCTTTCTTTTATTTCGTCGTACACAGGTTGATGAAGCACTTATTCATTCTGCAATGACCGAGTTATTCCGCACTGTTTGGGAACAACCGACACGTTACCCGAACTTCCAAGGATTCATTTTGCATACATTACGACAACTCAGTAGTAAAAGAGAACATATTCCGACTTAATTGAAAGAATCAGTTATACTCTTTCGACACAGGTAAAATGAACCCTTTAAATCAATGATGTATTTAGAGAAGAACAGCTTACTTTGTTCTTTTTTTGTTTTGTCCTTTCTTTTTCGATACGGGCATGCTATATTATTAAGTAATTATTGTTGTTCGGTGGAGATACGAAGTGTTTCACTTTATATTCGATGAAATTGATCACGGTAGTAATAATCAGTGTGCCAGTCACACGCAGGAGGCAATACACATGGAACAAGGTAAAGTAAAATGGTTTAACGCAGAAAAAGGATTCGGCTTCATCGAGCGCGAAAGCGGAGACGACGTATTCGTACACTTCTCAGCAATCCAATCTGAAGGTTTCAAATCACTTGACGAAGGTCAAGAGGTTTCTTTCGAAGTTGAAGAAGGTCAACGTGGACCACAAGCAACTAACGTTGTAAAACTTTAATTTCTTTTAGACCCTGCTCACGCAGGGTCTTTTTTTGTTTATATATGCTACACTAGCGATTCAGGAAGAAAGGAGATGTAACATGACACTCGAACAAACGATGCAACACCTTCAAGATGCTATGCTAAAAGGAGATTTATCACAAGTCTCGCATCTATTATCTCCCGAATTTACGTTCATCGATGCATTAGGGCGGTCATTTGATGCCGAGACCTACCTCGATCATTACGTGGATCCTGCAAACATCCGCTGGTTATCCCGGACCGATGATTTTTCATACATTGATCATTTCGAAGATACGGCAATCCAGTATAGTTTGACAGAAGACCGATTTGAATACGGGACAACTCAATACGTTGGTCGTTTCCGGATCGTATCCATCTATCGTGCTACGTCAGATGGTTGGAAATGGCACTTTGGTCAATTGACATCTCTTGATCCTTCGTAACGGATTCAAGGGATGTTTTTGTTTTCATTTTCCATTCATCGTCAGTTGGAATTGCTTCTCATTTTTCATTCCGTTACACTTGAGTGGTACATATTTTCTGAAAATTCAAGAAGGAGTGTTCCTCATGACGGTTTATAACTTTTCTGCCGGTCCAGCAGTCCTTCCTGCCCCGGTCCTATTGAAAGCTCAATCCGAGCTACTCGATTATGAAAATTCAGGACAATCCGTTTTTGAAATGAGTCATCGTTCGCCAATCTTCGAATCGATTCGGGAGGCAGCTGAACAATCCTTACGGAGACTGATGTCGATTCCCGATTCGTACTCCGTATTGTTTCTTCAAGGAGGAGCTACACTTCAGTTCGCGATGTTACCGCAAAATCTGGCGACGAAGACCGGACGGATTGATTTCATCGATACCGGCGGCTGGTCGACGAAGGCGATTGCAGATGCCAAACTGTACGCCACGGTCAACGTGCTCGCCTCTTCCGCTGATCACGGATATCGCTTCATTCCAGAAGGTCCGTTCACGTCAACAGCCGACTATTTGCACATCACTTGGAACAATACGCTCGAAGGGACGACTTATCAGACACCGCCTCATGTCGATGTGCCACTCGTCGCTGATGTCTCGTCATCGATTTTGTCTGAACCATTGCCAATCGAGTCATTCGATGTGTTGTATGCTGGTGCTCAAAAAAACCTTGGTGTCGCTGGTTTAACGGTCGTCATCGTGAAGAACGAGTTGCTTGATCGTGTTCCTGACACGATCGGTGCCTACTTACGGTATGACATCCATGCCAAACAGCGATCTCTTTATAACACGCCACCGACGTTTAGTCTTTATATGACGAAATTAGTGCTCGATTGGATTGAAGAGACGGGACTCGAGACGATCGCGGCACGAAACGTCTCACAAGCGCGCATGTTATATGAAGCAATTGATCAATCCGATCTATTTCATAACCATGTAGCCGTCAAGGATCGAAGCCGGATGAACATTCCATTCTCGACTGGAAGCGAATCGGAAGACGCTGCTTTCTTGAACTTCGCTGCGCGTCACGATTTGATCAATCTTGCCGGTCACCGCTCGATTGGTGGAATGCGCGCGAGTCTTTACAATGCGATGCCGACCGAAGGGGTTACGGCACTGCTTCATATCATGCACCGTTTTGAACAGGGGGAACGCTAAATGTATCAAATTCAACTATGGAACGATTTATCGGATAAAGGATTAAAACGATTCACAGACGACTATCACGTCCAGCGGGAAACGGAGCAACCAGACGCCTTTCTCGTCCGCAGCAAGGATTTACATGACATGCGCTTCCCGGATAGTCTTAAAGCCGTAGCCCGAGCTGGCGTCGGTGTCAATACGATTCCACTTAATCAACTTGCGAATCGCGGGATTCCTGTCTTTTCGACACCAGGCGCTAATGCAAATGCCGTCAAGGAACTTGTCATCGGCAGCTTATTCTTAACGGCGCGAAAGCTCGTCCCCAGTCTACTTTGGACGAACAACTTACGCGGACCGGATATTCCGGAGCGGATTGAAGCGAACAAAAAACAATTTGTCGGAACGGAGTTGCTCGGGAAACGAATCGGGATCGTAGGACTTGGAGCAATCGGCGCGAACTTAGCCAACACTCTCCATGAGCTTGGCATGACCGTTACAGGCTATGATCCACATATGTCCGTTGAGTCCGCTTGGCGTGTCTCAAATCAAATTCAGCGGGCAACACAGCTTGAGGATCTGCTCGCGACAAGCGACTACATCACGTTGCATCTTCCGCTCGTTGACGCTACGAAGGGTTTACTCGATGCATCACTCTTGTCGAAGATGAAGCACGGCGCGACGTTGCTCAACTTCTCGCGTGGCGAACTCGTCGATGAACAAGCGTTAGCCGATGTACTCCGGTCTGGTCGTCTGGCTAATTATGTGACGGATTTCCCGAATGCCTTCATCTTGTCCCTTCCACGGGTTATCGCTTTGCCGCATATCGGGGCATCAACGAGTGAAGCGGAGGAAAACTGTGCCATCATGGCGGTCGATCAACTGCGTCTGTTCCTTGAGACAGGAAACATCCGTAATGCTGTCAATTTCCCAGCTGTCGAGTTACCGTTCACCGGAAAACGACGGATTACGATTGCTCACCATAACATTCCGAATATGGTCGGTCAAATTGCCTCCGTGTTAGCACAAGAGTCGATCAATATCGCGAATATGATCAATGGTAGTAAAGATGCTATTGCCTATACGATCATCGATATCGACAACCATGCGGACGAGTTGATTTCGCTCGACCGACTGAATCAAATTCCTGGCGTCTTGAAAACACGTCTACTTTAAAAGGAGTGATCCCCATGCCAACGTTCGAACCTTTTGCCGCGTTACGACCGGATTCAAAATATGCAGCAGATTTTGCTGCTTTGCCCTATGATGTTTATTCGCGCGAAGAAGCACGGTCTGAGATTCGTCGTCATCCGCTGTCTTTTTTACGGATCGATAAAGCAGAAGCCACGCTTCCGTCATTAATCGCTGAAGATGATCCACGCGTTTATCAGCAAGCAGCTCTCGCCTTCGAAGAGAGTCAAACAAACGGCATCTTACAGCTCGACACGGACGAGACGTATTATATCTATCAACTGTCTGACGGGACACATACACAATCCGGTTTCGTCGGATGTGTTTCCGTTAGCGATTATGAAACGAATCAAATTCGTAAACATGAGTTCACGCGTCCGGACAAAGAGCGCGATCGTGTCCGACATGTCGAACATCTAAAAGCTCATACTGGACCTATTTTACTTGCGCATCAAACGGATGCCCAGCTTCAAGAAATCGTCTCGACGATTACTGCAGGTGATTCCCTATACGACTTTACTGTCGATGGAATCACACACCGAATTTTTAAAGTCATCGATCGCCATCATCTGTTGACGATCGGAAGCCAGTTCGCACGCCACGACGCCCTCTATATCGCTGATGGTCACCATCGCGCTGCAGCGGCAGCCGTCGCTGCCAGTCGGACGGATCAGGAAGAAGCCCAACGCTTCCTTGGTGTCTCCTTTCCGCAGGAACAATTGCGAATCCTCGGCTATCATCGTGTCGTCGAAGATCTGTACGGTCAATCCGTCGTTGATTTTCTCGAACGTCTAGCCCATCGCTTCACGATCGCCAAAGGACGTGCCGAACAAACAAAACGTCACCAAATCGAGATGTATCTCAATCGGCAATGGTATACCCTTTCGTACGATTCTGAACGAACAGGGACGAAAGCGAATCTCGACGTCTCGATTTTACAAGAAGAGTTATTGACACCGTTACTCGGTATCGAAGATCCACGAACGGACGCACGTATCCAGTTCGTCGGTGGTCATAAGGGGTATGCCGGTCTTGAGCAAATCGTGGATTCCGGACATGCCGCGGTCGCTTTTCACTTGCATCCGACTTCGATCGAAGATTTAATGGCTGTGGCTGATGCAGGAGAAGTAATGCCCCCGAAGTCGACTTGGTTCGAACCGAAGCTTCGGAGTGGTTTACTGATCCATCCGTTTGATTCGTAATGCACACGCACTAAAAAAGCAAGTCATGGATATCGCATCCACGACTTGCTTTTTCTTAAACGTGTCGTAAAAGAAGAGCTGACACAGCTTTTACTTGAATAGTTCCCGATAACGTCGTTGCATCTAACAGACTTTCATACGTTCCCTCAAGCGAAAGAGATTGTGCCTCTTCACTTACGTTGACAACGAGCAAGTAAACCTGTTCGCCCTGACGTCGCTCGACGACAAATGTCTGTTTTGTATCATCGATCCTTTGGAAATGATACGTTCCGGAATTTGCTAAAACCGGATGCTGTTTTCGAAGGGCGATCAACTGTGCAGCGTGATCGAACAAATCACGGTTCTGCTTCGTCTCATCCCATTCCATGCATGCACGGTTGGCCGGGTCTTGTCCGCCCATCATTCCAATCTCATCGCCATAATAGATGACGGGTGAACCCGGAAACGTCAACAGTGTAGTGAAGAGTAACTTCATTCGATCGATATTCCCTTTCGCACGCGTTAGAGCACGCGGCGTATCATGCGAGTCAATCAAATTGAACATGACCTCGTTGACATTTTGAGAATGCCAGTTTAAATTCCGGATGACTGCATGTGAGAAATCACGAACGCTCGTCTCGCCCGTCGCAAAACAAGTCAAAAAGCTCTCTGTCAAACCGTAATTCATAACGGCATCAAATTGATCGCCGAGGAGCCATGGTTGTGAATCCGTCCAGCATTCACCGACGATATAACATGTTCCGTTCGCAGCCCGGACTTCCTTTCGAAAATCACGCCAAAACGCATGATCGACTTCACTAGCGACATCCAGACGCCAGCCGTCAATTCCGAATTCCTCGACCCAGTAACGTCCGACGTGAAGCAAATAGTCTTTGACGTCCGGATGGGCAGTATTCAACTTCGGCATGTTCCGTTCAAATGCAAACACTTCATAGTTCGGGATCGACGGATCGACCGGGAAAGAGTCAATCGTGAACCAGTTGACAAATTTTGAGTCTTGTCCCTTTTCTAAGACATCCTGAAATGCTGGGTGCTCTTCACTAATATGATTAAAGACGGCATCGAGTAATACGCGGATACCGTTCTCATGCAGCACATCGATCATCTTACGGAACGTTTTTTCGTCACCAAAGGCAGGATCAAGCTTTAAGTAATCAAGCGTATCGTATTTATGATTCGATGGTGCTTCAAACACTGGACAGAAGTAGACACCGGTGACGCCGAGCCGTTGTAAATGATCGACGTGATCGATGACCCCTTGAAAATCTCCACCGAAGAAATTCTGAAAAGCTGGTGCTTCACTTCCCCACTCCTTCGTTCCCGCTGGATCGTTCGCCCGGTCACCATTCGCGAATCGTTCCGGGAAAATTTGATACCAGACCGTATCTTTCACCCAATCCGGTGTATCAAAGACATCCGTCGCATGAACATATGGAACAGAAAAATAATAGCCCGGATGATCGAGTGGCGCTTCGTCATACCAACCGCGTTCGGTCAAAACGGCTGTGGTTTCGCCATGAACCTCGAACCCATACCTTACCCGCTTCCGTTCTGGACGGATTGCAATGAACCAATAGTCGTACGTCGCGTCACTTCCATTGTATTGCATCGACTTCTGTTGCACTTTCCAGGATTTTTCTTTCTCCGGATCAAAATTCCAATCTCGATCTTCTTCTTTTTCCGCTTCCCATTCATACGGATCACCATATATCAATTCAACTTTTTCAATATCGTCTTTAGCCGTCATGAGTCTAATATGAACGGTCTCTTGATCATAGGCATAAACGAATGGTGATAATGCGCGATGAACTACTCCAGCCTGGTTCAAATACTGTCACTCTCCCTTAAATTGATATTTCTCTATCGGTAAAGTTCCTTTCTTCCGCATCACTTAAACGCATTTAGTAGAAATTCAACTGTTCGACCGACATTTTAGTTCAGTCTGTCAGGTAGTTTAAGGTATACTGATAACGCATAGGAAATCAGGGATTTCTGATATTACGGAAAGAGAGTGGATATGAAATGGGTCGTAAATGGAACAACATCAAGGAAAAAAAAGCATCAAAAGACAAAAATACGAGTCGGATCTACGCAAAGTTCGGTCGTGAGATTTATGTAGCGGCTAAACAAGGTGAACCCGATCCAGAATCAAACCAAGCATTAAAGGTCGTTCTCGAACGAGCGAAAACATACAACGTGCCACGTGCCATCGTCGATCGGGCGATTGAAAAAGCAAAGGGTGGAGCGGAAGAAAACTACGATGTCTTGCGTTATGAAGGATTCGGTCCAAGCGGTTCAATGGTCATCGTCGAAACGTTGACGAACAACGTTAACCGGACGGCTTCTGACGTTCGTGCTGCATTCGGAAAAAATGGTGGAAACATGGGCGTGAGCGGATCCGTCGCTTATATGTTCGATGCGACGGCAATCTTTGCCTTTGAAGGTAAAACTGCAGATGACGTTCTCGAATTGATGATGGAAGCGGATATTGATGTGCGCGATATCCTCGAAGAAGACGAATCTGTCATCATCTACGCTGAGCCGGAACAATTCCATGCTGTACAAGAAGCGTTGAAAGCTGCAGGGATTACCGAGTTCTCCCTTGCTGAACTGGTCATGCTCGCCCAAAACGAAGTCGTGTTGTCTGAAGACGACGTCGCACAATTCGAGAAGATGATTGATGCACTTGAAGATCTTGAGGATGTGCAACAGGTGTACCATAACGTAGAGTTATAATCAAAAAGACAAGAGGATGGTCACGACCATCCTCTTGTCTTTTTGATTATACAGTTTCTGTATCGGCTAACGCCCGCAATCGGTTACGCACCGTCTGTCATCATCATAAAGTATGAAACGCGTTTCATAACAAGATTAAAAAAGATTCATTTTTGATGTTTATTTCTTCAATTTAATGGGAAAAGTAATATTCGGAGTTGATTATAACTTATCTTGTTTTGGAAGAAATAAAGGGAGGAACGAACGATGACATATTCTTTGATTGAAACATTCAAACACATCGTAAGCGAGGCAACTAGCTTTAAGCGCGTTGATTTCGGGGGTTACGATATTTATATGCAGACGACGGATGGACGAACGATTACGGCACACATCCGCTATGATGGTGGTGGTACGGACTTCAATGAAGCTTATTTAATGCTTGAATCGAGTACTGGTCAACGTCGCACAGCGACCTTAACGCTTTATCAATTCGAACATCTCTCTTCTTATACTGCACATAGTGAACGGACACGTGCCCTAGTCACAACAAGTGCTTAATGACCATAAAACACGCCTCTCATTCGAGAGACGTGCTTTTTTAATTTTCTTCTCGCTCGAGGCGTTCGAGTTCTGCGTGCGTTTGTGGGAATCCATTCGCTTGCCAATCTGCCCGATGAATGGAATCAAGTTGTGTCAGCCCGACTTCAGCCGGATCGCGTTTCGCGTCGACACTTGGACGATGATCAATATCGTCTGAAGTTGTTTTTCGTTGTTGGTATTGTTGATAGGCGATTGTCGCAATCGCCGCTAGACCACCTAAAATGACACCTGTCTTGAATGTTGCTCGCATGAAAGTTCCCCCTCTATGGTCATTAGTTGTGCTCTAGGTAGATGTACCCGAGTTACTTGAATTTGAATCATTCTTCTCATGGATCAACGTGTTATTTGAAAAAAATCAAAAAAAATTTCAGCCTATTTCTGCCGTGTTCCTACATATTTAATAATCAAGAGAGAAAATGGCTCTATCCCTTATGCTTCAACGCTTCACGTCATGCAAGAAGGAAAAAAGTACGCTATACTTGATTCAGAAACATCTTCGACGAACAAAATGAATTGTGTCTTCTACTGGACAGTTCCGAGCTTCAACAGCTTGCGTTCGCGTCCCTTTTTCATTTTTGGTCGTCGATGTCACAAAGGAGGGAATTTCGTGTCCGTGATGCACGGGGCTATTTTACTGCCCATATTGATCAGTCTTTTCATTCCGCTTCTAGCGAAACGCCTTCCGAACATTCATACCGGTTGGTTTGTACTTGTCGTACCTGTACTGCTCGTTTCGTATTTCAGCCGCTTTCTCGCTGGTACGATGTCAGGTGAGACCTTTACGGCACGCATGCCGTGGATACCATCGCTCGGTATCGATTTCGTCACGTATCTCGACGGACTCGGCTTATTGTTCGCACTATTGATCACAGGAATCGGCTCACTCGTCGTTCTTTATTCGATTTTTTATTTAGATGCGAAAAAAGAATCACTCGGAACATTTTATGTTTATCTGTTGATGTTCATGACCGCCATGCTTGGCGTCGTGCTGTCAGATAACATGATCGTCCTCTATCTGTTCTGGGAATTAACGTCGATTTCGTCGTTCTTATTGATCGCCTATTGGTACGAGCGGGAACGTTCTCGTTACGGCGCTCAAAAATCGATGCTGATCACCGTCTTCGGTGGACTAGCGATGCTTGGGGGAATCGCGATTCTCTCAACACTCAGTGGATCGTTAAGTATTCGTGAGACCTATGCGTCGCTTGAATCGATTCAAGGTGAACCCTTCTTTTCGGTCGCCCTCGTTTTATTCTTGCTAGCTGCCTTCACGAAATCGGCTCAATTTCCGTTCCACATCTGGTTACCGGATGCGATGGAAGCACCGACCCCTGTCAGCGCCTACTTGCACTCGGCAACGATGGTCAAGGCAGGGTTGTATCTTGTCGCTCGTTTCAGTCCGATTTTTGCGGATGAGTCGCTCTGGTTCTATCTCGTCTCATCTGTCGGAATATTCACCTTATTCTGGGGTTCACTCAATGCGGTGAAACAACATGATTTGAAAGGAATCCTTGCTTACTCGACGATTTCTCAGCTTGGATTGATCATGTCCTTGCTCGGACTCGGAGCAGCCGCCTTGCACGTCGACGCGTTAGATGACGGATTATATACGATTGCGACAGTCGCTGCGATCTTCCACCTGATCAACCACGCGACGTTTAAAGGCAGTCTCTTCATGATGGCGGGAATCGTCGATCACGAGACTGGTACTCGCGACATTCGGAAGCTCGGTGGTCTTGCGCAACTCATGCCGATTTCGATGACGATTGCGATGATCGGGACCCTTTCGATGGCGGGGATTCCACCATTCAATGGTTTCTTAAGTAAAGAGATGTTCTTGACAGGTGTACTTCAAGTTTCAGGATCTGACTTGTTCCACTTACCGTCTTACGGTTGGATTATTCCTGTACTCGCCGTCGTCGGAAGTATCTTTACATTCGTCTATAGCATCTTGATCGTCCGCAGAACGTTCTTCGGTAAGCGTCAAGACGACAAGTTACCGAAAACACCACACGAGGCACCGATTGGCATGTTGATTCCACCTCTCGTCCTCGTCTCGCTCGTCGTCATCATCGGACTCTTCCCGAATATATTATCGGATACGTTGATTCGACCGGCAGTCGAAGCGATCTTACCGCAAGTCGTTGATGCGGGTGGCAAGATTGATGTGCATATTTCAATGTGGCATGGATTCAATACTGAATTATTCCTGACACTCGTGATCATCAGTGCTGGCATCATCTTGTATAAAACACTCCCACGTTGGCAATCGTTTTACAACCGGATGCCTCATGCCATCTCCTTGAATCATCAATATGACGCTTTGTTACGCCGTGGTGAACAGACCTCGACAAAGATCCATGATACGGTCATGACCGGATACATGCGGTCGTATCTCGTCTACATCTTCGGATTCATCGTCATCTTGATTTTGACGGCATTATACGGGTTTGATGCCTTCCGCTTCGCGGTTGATCCCATCAGCACGATTGACGCGTATGAGATCATCCTTGCACTCGTTCTCGTTTCGAGTGCACTCTCGATCACCTTTGCGCGTTCACGACTGACATCGATCATCTTGCTCGGTGTGACAGGTTATACGGTCGCTCTGTTCTTCGTCTTATTCCGAGCGCCAGACCTTGCTTTAACACAACTCGTCATCGAGACAGTATCGGTCGCTTTGTTCCTGCTCGTTTTCTATCGTTTACCGGAAATCAGCCGGAAAGAAGAGCGCATCCCGTTCAAGCTCGGCAATGCCTTGATTTCAGCACTCGTCGGATTGACAGTGACACTCGTCGCCCTTGCTTCTCTCAGCCAACGATCGTTTACTTCAATCGCCAAGTATTACATCGATAACGTCGCTGATCTTGCCGCTGGCGGTAATATGGTCAACGTCATTCTCGTCGACTTCCGTGGCTTCGATACGTTGTTTGAGATTGCCGTTCTCGCACTGGCTGGAATCGGTATTTACACGATGATTAAATTCAGACGAAGAGGAGGGATAGATAAATGAAAAAGCAGGCAAAAAAGCATACGAATGACGTCATCTTAGAGTCCGCGACTTCCTTTATCACGTTCATCATCTTCCTGTTTGCTGTCTACTTGTTCTTTGCTGGACACTACACGCCAGGTGGCGGATTCATTGGTGGTCTCGTGACGGCTTCTGCTCTTGTTTTGATCCTACTTGCTTACGATATCAAGACATTGCGCCGGATTTTGCCATTCGACTACAAATGGATCACGGCTCTCGGTATGTTGATTGCCGTACTGACGGCGTCAGGAGCGCTTCTGTTCAACGTACCGTTCTTCACACATGCACATGATTATTTCAACCTGCCGTTGTTCGGCAAGACATCGCTTCACACCGCGATGCTGTTTGATCTTGGAGTGTATCTTGTCGTCGTCGGTGTGACGATGACGATTATTCAAACGATTGGGGAGAGTGATTAATATGGAAATCATCATGGCGATCGCCGCAGGCATCCTGACGATGTGTGCCATTTATCTCATTCTTTCGAAAAGTATTCTTCGCATTATCATCGGAACAGGGTTGCTCAGCCATGCTGCCCATCTGCTTGTCATGACAATGGGTGGACTAAAACGAGGCGCTGCTCCGGTTTTAAAGGACGGCGTGACTTCCTATACGGATCCACTACCGCAAGCACTCGTCTTGACCGCCATCGTCATCAGCTTTGGTGTCACTGCCTTCTTCTTGGTACTCGCTTATCGTGCCTATCAAGAACTCGGAACCGATAATATCGAAGAAATGAAAGGAACCGATTCGAATGATTAACTTACCGTTATTACCAATCATCATCCCGTTGTTGACGGGTGTCATCTTGATGTTTTTCCCGCGACACCTCAAAGGACAACGAATCGTTTCCCTCTTTTCGACGATTTTGACTGTCTGTGCCTCCATCTATCTTGTGCTGACTGTCCGGTCGAACGGCATCTTAACAGTCACACTCGGTAGTTGGCCAGCACCTTTTGGTATCACGCTTGTCTCTGACATGCTATCCGCTTTACTCGTCACGACGACGAGCATTCTTGTTCTTTGTATCATCTGGTATGCCATTGTCTACTTGAGCGTTTCCTATCAACGGTACTACTATTTCATTGCCGTTCAATTCCTGCTCGTTGGTGTCAATGGTGCCTTTACGACAGGTGATATTTTTAACATGTTCGTCTTCTTCGAAGTTTTCCTGATTTCGTCTTATGTCTTGATCGTTCTCGGCGGGAAACCGGCACAGTTACGAGAATCGCTGAAGTATCTTTTGATTAACGTCATCTCGTCCGCATTATTCGTCATGACGGTTGCCTTCTTGTACGGTATCATCGGATCGCTCAGCATGGCGGATATCAGTCAAAAGATTTCAGAAGTCGGACAACCGGCAATCCTAAACGTCATCGCCTTGTTATTCTTGATCGTCTTCGGATTAAAAGGTGCGATCTTCCCGCTTTACTTCTGGTTACCTGGTTCTTATCAAGTACCACCGACGCCTATTCTTGCTTTGTTCGGTGCCTTGCTGACGAAGGTCGGAGTCTACGGGATTTTACGGACGTATAGTTTGTTCTTCTCAAATGAGATTGGAACGATTCATCAAATCTTAAGTATCCTTGCACTCAGTACGATCGTCATCGGGGTGATCGGTGCGCTCGCGACACGAGATGCGAAGCAAATCATCATCTACAACATCATCGTCGCAGTCGGAGTCATCTTGTACGGGGTTTCCCTCATGACACCGCAAGCGCTAGAAGGTGCGATTTTCTACCTTCTTCATGATATGTTGATTAAAGCCGCTTTATTCCTACTCGTAGGAATCATGGTCGGCATTGCCGGCTCGAGTAAGCTGAAAGATATGGGCGGGATGATCAAAGCCTATCCTGTATTAGGTTGGACGTTCTTCATCGCGGCGTTATCACTTGCCGGGATTCCACCGCTCAGCGGATTCATTGGGAAATTCCTGATTGTTCGTGGTGGTATTGAAGCCGGTGAGTTGATTGGACCAATCATCGTTCTACTATCCAGTCTACTCGTCTTGTATTCGGTCGTTCAATTGTTCATGCGTGCCTTTTGGGGAACACCGAAGACCTACTCTGGTGATAAACAAGCGCTTGTTCCAAAGCTGCTCGTTCCTACGATTGCCTTAGTTGCGCTCAGCGTTCTCTATGGAGTAGGTACTGAGGCGATGCGTCCACTGATTCAACAAGCCGTCGAACCGTTGACGAATCCAACGCTCTATATCGATGCCGTACTAAAAGGAGGTCGTTAATTCATGGCATTTCAAGTCTTGCTCAACTTATTTCTTGCATTCTTGTGGATGTTTCTCTCAAACAATTTCTCGGCCTCCGGTTTCGTCATCGGTTACGCGCTAGGGCTGATTGCGATGTTCGCTTTCCGTCGCGGCTTCAAAGGTCGCTTTTATCTCGGACCTGTCGTCGCACTCGTCCTATTGTTTTTCCGCTTTCTCTACGAGCTTGTCGTCGCGAACATCGATGTCTTGAAAATCATTTTAAAGCCGAAGTTAGATATTCAACCTGGTATTTTCGCCTATGAGACCGAACTCGATCAACCGTGGCAAATCACGTTGCTGTCAATGCTGATCACGCTGACACCGGGAACGCTTGTCGTTGATATCTCGGATGATAATAAGACACTCTACATTCATGCACTCCACATGCCAGAGGTCGATGAAGCGGTCGCTTCGATTCGTGATAGTTTTGAGAAAGCCATTCTGGAGGTGAGTCGGTGATGTTCGATATTTTAATCTATATCGCACTCGGGGGTGTCTTTCTCTCGATGCTTGGTCTGTTCTACCGGGTCATCAAAGGACCAAGTGTTGCGGATCGTGTCATCGCGCTTGATTCAATTGGTATCAGCTTGATTTCAATCGTTGGACTTGTCTCGATCATCTTACGGACGAGCGACTACCTCGAAGTCATCCTGTTGATTGGTATACTCGCCTTCATCGGTACAGTTGCCTTTTCAAAATATATCGAGAAAGGAGAGATCATCGAACGTGATCGCAACCAATGAATGGATCGTCGCGGTCTTCGCCTTGCTCGGTATGGGATTTAGTCTCGTCACCGCGCTTGGTCTGATCCGCTTACCGGATGTCTATACGCGTGCTCACGCTGCATCTAAAAGCGCGACATTAGGTGTCATGTCGATTTTAATCGGCGTCATCATCTATTTCGTCACTGAAGATGGATTCTTCTCCTCTCGTGTCGTTCTCGGCATCCTGTTCGTGCTCATCACAGCACCGATTGGTGGACATTTAATTGCGCGTGCTGCTTACTATAGCGACGTGCCATTATGGAAATCGTCTGTCCGTGACGACTTGTCTAAGAATAAAGAACATGTAGAACCGAAGAAATGCCAAGATGACATGTGAGTATATCGACATGACAAAACCCTCGCTTCCGCTTACGGAAACGAGGGTTTTTGATTAGGAACGCTGTAAGGGTGAAGCAGCAAATAAGAGCGCCAACTCATCACGATTATCTAACAATTCTTCTAATGTATGCTGTTCCAGTTCCCGGATAAAAGCTCGAAGCGCTCGTCCGAGCACACCTTTTAGACGGCATCCTGGTTCGATGACACAATGACCGTTGCTTCCAAAACACTCGACGATATCCATCGGTTCCATTTCCCGAACGACTTTCCCGATGTTGATGTCTTTTGGATCACGAATCAAACGGAGTCCGCCTGACCGACCTCTTGTTGATTCGACATAGCCAAGTTTCGCTAATTGTTGTGTCACCTTCATTAAATGGTTGGATGAGATGCCATAATGATTTGCAATCTGCGGCATTGGTGTGATGACATCCCGGTGCACCCCGAGATACATCAACACACGTAGTCCATAATCCGTATACTGTGTAATTCTCACGATCCTCACTCCATTCCTTCCCAAAACTGCACTGTTATCGTACCATGAAATACGAAACTGACTACATTGTTTTGTCTCATGATTCGAAATTCTGATAAACCTCTATTAGGTTTACGTATGGAATGAAATATTGGATTTAAAATACGAGTTTTAAAAACAAAAAACTATTTCTTCTTTCCTGTTCGAAAGAAGAAATAGTCCTGTATCGTCCTTACTTTATTTTTTGTATAGTCCTTTCACGACATCATTAAAACGGTCGGCATAGTTCGTGAAGACTCCTGTGACACCATAGTCGAGCATACGAACCATATCCGCTTTTTCATTCACAGTATACGGGTGAAGTAACAAATCATGAGTCCGAATCGCTGAGATGTTTTCACGTGTCAATGCTTTGTAGGAAGGACCAACACCGACTGCATACTGACGGATTGCGGTTAATCGATCATCCGTCAAAGCCTTGACTTCATTTGCTTCCATCAACTGAACCAGTGGAACGTTCGGGTCGATGGCTCTGACTTTTTGAAGACTCGCTTCACTAAACGACTGAATCAAGACTTGTCCTGGTTTGACCTTGTTACTCGACAATCCGTTCTGCTTTAGTACGTCGAGCAATTTCTGTTCCATTCCGGGATACACTTCCGGTGATTTCGTCTCGATATAGTAATTCGCATGCTTCCCATACTTACTCAAGACTTCTTGAAGCGTCGGTACTTTCAAACCGACATATGACTTTTTCGCAAGCGTCGGGTTCGCTTCATTAAACCAGCTACCAGCATCAAGTTTCTTGATTTCAGCAAGCGTTTTATCTTTGACGGCACCTGTTCCGTTCGTCGTCCGATCGACGGTTTCGTCATGCATCGCAATCAAATGACCGTCTTTCGTCATCTGTAAATCAATTTCGATGTAATCTGCTTTAAATTTCTTATGTCCCATTTCGTAAGCTGGCATCGTATGCTCCGGCGCATAACCTGAAGCTCCACGATGAGCAACGTTAATGATTCGATTTGAATCGAGTAACGATTTGCCTTTTGATTGTGCACCGACATCTTCTGTCGGAAGTCCTGTACTTAATGCAACTCCCGCTACCATCGTCAATCCGATTTGTTTCAGCATCATCTATTCCCCCTTGAAATATTCTTACAACACTTATCTTAAATTGTTTGTATGAAGCTGATATAGAGAAGCTGTAAACGTCGTTTCGTGATTTGATGACAAAGTGATATCAACAAAAAAAAGACCCGCATCTAAAACGGGTCTTTTAATGATTACGCTTCGAAAATCAATGACTCTGGATCTTCAAGAAGATCTTTAATGTGTTTCAGGAACGTAACAGCTTCTTTTCCATCAACGATTCGGTGATCGTAAGAGAGTGCAACATACATCATCGGACGATTTTCCATGCGTTCTGCATCAATGGCAATAGGGCGCAGGTTGATTGCGTGCATGCCGAGAATCGCGACTTGTGGACCGTTTAAGATCGGCGTCGACATGAGTGAACCGAACGTACCACCATTCGTAATCGTGAACGTACCACCCGTTAAGTCAGATAGACCAAGTTTATTATCACGCGCTTTGACCGCTAATTGAATGATGTCCTTTTCAATTTCAGCGAAGTTCTTTTTGTCCGCATCACGAACGACTGGAACAACGAGACCGTCTGGTGCTGAGACGGCAATGCCGATATCATAGAATTTCTTCAGGACGATTTCATCGCCTTGAATCTCAGCATTCAGGTATGGCATCTTTTTGAGTGCTGCGACTGCTGCTTTCGTAAAGAATGACATGAAACCGAGTTTAACTTCGTTTTCCTTCACGAATTTCTCTTGACGACGTTTACGCAGGGCCATGACCGCTGACATATCGATTTCGTTGAACGTCGTCAACATCGCTGCCGTTTGTTGGACTTCAACAAGGCGATTCGCAATCGTCTTCCGACGACGTGACATCTTGATCCGCTCTTCCGGTTTCCCAGGAGCGGCTGCAGGTGCTGGTGCCGGTGTAGCAGGCTTCGTAGGAGCAGGTTTTGCTTGCTCACGTGGTGCTACTTCAAACGTCGCGACGTCTTGCACGCGAATCCGACCGAGCGGATCTTGCGTTGCCACTTGTGCTAAATCAATTCCTTTTTCACGAGCCAGTTTACGGGCAGCAGGTGAAGCAATCGGACGATCCGCAACAGATGTACTTTCAGTCGCTGCTGCAGCCACCGGTTGTTCCGCTTTTTCTTCTGCTTTTGGTGTCTCTTTTGGAGTTTCTTGTACTGTTTCTGCCGCAGCCGGTTTTGGAGCCTCGCCACCAGCAGAGATGACAGCAATCGTTTCCCCGACGCGGACTGTATCTCCTTCAGCAGCCATCACCTCCGTCAACGTACCAGCTTCATCTGACGGCACTTCGATGTTGACCTTATCTGTCTCGAGCTCAACGATGGCTTCCCCTTTTTCCACGTGATCACCTGGTTGTTTTAACCAAGACGCCACCGTTCCTTCTGTAATTGATTCGGCAAGTTCTGGTACTTTGATTTCCATCGTATTCTCCCCCTATGACTCGTTTCTATCTTACGTTATGATGTGTGATTCGATACGTGTGATGGTGCTGTTGGTGTAGAAGCTGTTGGTGTGAGTGCATCATTGATGATACGTGCCTGCTCTACTTTATGACCTGCCGGGTCACCTTCTGCTGTACTTGAACGGCGACGACGACCAATGTAACGAACATTTTGAATTCCGTTCGGTGCGACTGTTTCAAGCCGTGGTTCCATAAAGGACCACGCCCCCATGTTTTTCGGTTCTTCTTGCACCCAGACCATCTCTTCGACGGATTCATAGCGCGCAATGACTTCTTGTAAGGCTTTCGCTGGGAACGGATACAGTTCCTCAACCCGGACGATTTGTAACCAGTCGAGATTCTCGTCTGATTTCGAGACCGCTTCCGCTAGATCAATTGCCATCTTACCAGAACAGAACACAAGACGTTTGACACGATCTGGTGCTTCGCCAAGTCCCGCTTGTTCAATGACACGACGGAAATTACCCTCCGTCAATTCAGAGACGTCAGATGTCGCAAGCGGATGACGCAAGAGACTCTTCGGCGTCATGACGACGAGCGGTCGGACTTCCTCTTTTCCGAGAATCGCTGCTTGTCGGCGCAATAAGTGGAAGTACTGGGCAGCACTCGATACGTTCGCGACTGTCCAGTTTTTCTCACCCGATAACGTCAAGAAGCGTTCTAAACGACCACTCGAGTGTTCTGGTCCTTGCCCTTCATAACCATGCGGAAGCAACATGACGAGACCTGATGTTTGTCCCCATTTCGCTCGGCTCGCAGAAATAAACTGGTCAAAGATGACTTGACCTGAGTTTGCGAAGTCTCCGTATTGCGCTTCCCATAAGACAAGCGTTTCTGGTGCAAAGACATTATAGCCGTATTCAAAACCAAGAACACCCGCCTCAGAGAGTGGACTGTTATAGACCGAGAATGATGCAGTTGCCGTTGATAAGGCATGGAGTGGCGAGAAGCCTTCTCCTGTTTTCACATCATGAAGATTAATGTTCCGTTGTGCGAACGTTCCTCGTTCAGAATCTTGACCGCTCAAGCGGATTGGTGTTCCATCTGAGAGAATCGAAGCAAACGCCAATGTTTCGGCATGTCCCCAGTCAATACCGTTCTTTGTCGAGAACGCATCCGTCCGGCGCTTCAGGACCTTCTCAAGTTTATGGAACACTTGGAAGCCATCCGGCCACTGTAACAATTCTTCGTTGTACGCCGTCAATGTTTCAATCGAGACCCCTGTCTCAATCGTCGGAACGCCTTTAAAGACGACGTCCGGCATGACCCCACCATACTCTTTCTCCGCGTTCGGTACTTTTTCACGAGCCGCTTTCATTTGATCATTGATCGACGTTTCAATCGATTGAATTTCGTCAGCTGTCGCATCCCCGTTCGCGACAAGCGTTTTCCCGTACAAGACACGAATTGGATCATGTTTATGAATCAAATCGTATAAGACCGGGTTCGTATTCATCGGTTCATCCATTTCGTTATGTCCAAAACGACGATATCCGATTAAATCAATCATGACGTCTTTCTTGAATGTTGCCCGGTACTCGCTCGCGAGCAAAGCGACTGCGAGACAGCTTTCCGGCTCATCCGCGTTGACGTGGAAGACTGGGATCTCGTATCCTTTGGCAAGATCACTCGAGTAACGCGTCGAACGGGAGTCCGTCGGCTCCGTCGTGAAGCCGATCGTGTTGTTCGCGATGATATGAATCGTTCCGCCGGTGTTATATCCTTTGAGATTCGCTAAATTCAAAGTTTCAGCAACGATTCCTTGACCTGGGAACGCTGCATCCCCATGAATGAGGATCGCAGCTGCTGCTGCTTGCTCTTGACGTGGTGCCCCTTTTTGGGTTCGGTCATCTTGTGCCGCACGTGTGAAGCCTTCGACGACTGGGTCGACGAACTCAAGGTGCGACGGATTGTTCGCAAGCGTCATCCGCACGTTACGTGTCTCTTGCTCGAGTTTTCGGTTTAAACCGAGGTGATACTTCACGTCGCCCGTCCAACCGTACGTGATCCCGATCGATCCTTCAGATGGTACGAGGTCGTGGTTCGGTGCATGCTGGAACTCAGCAAAGATCATTTCATATGGCTTCCCAAGTACGTGCGCCAAAACGTTCAACCGTCCACGGTGTGCCATTCCGATATTGATCGTCTCCGACCCATTCGAGATGAGGTGTCCGACGATCGTGTCGAGCAATGGCACCATCGCGTCAAGTCCTTCAATCGAGAAGCGTTTTTGACCGACATATGTTTTGTGCAAGTATTTTTCGAAAAGGTCCGTTTCAGCTAAGCGTTTGAACAATTGTTTCTTTTGTTCAGCGTCTAGCGTCGCCGTCAAAGCACCTTGCTCGATTTTCTGTCGGAGCCATTTCTTTTCATCGAGATCGTCGACATGCTGGAACTCAACTGCGGCTGCTCCCGTGTACTGCGCTTTTAAATGTTCGATGCCTTCAAACGCGTCCTGTACACCAGTTGGTGGTTCAGGACAGACGAGTGAGACTGGCATTTTTCGAAGATCTGCCTCTGTCAATCCGTACTGACTCAATTCGAATAATCCTGTTTCTCGCGGATGGTCCTTCAGCGGATAGATATCCGCCGCAAGATGTCCTTTTGCACGAATTTGTTCCGCTAAACGATTCGCCGCAAGATATTTTTCGAAATCTCCTGTCTCGACTTGCATCGGTACGACTGCTTCCGTCACGGGTGCACCATGCTCTTCGAAATAAGCACGTGTCTCCTCATCAACGGATGTCTTGTCTTCTAAAAAACGCTCGTACAATTCAATGATGTAGCCAAGGTTTGGTCCATAGAATGCTTGTTGATCTTGCTCGTGGCCTGCCATGTACGGTTCCCCCCGTTTCTATATTTCTCCCCACACATCCAGTGGATACTCGATGTGTTTCCAGCCCCCTACCTGTTAGCGCTTTCAAAAGGAATTGCATGAATAAAACGCTGAACGTCATGAGAAGGAATGATCGTGTCATTCTTCCATGAAAGTGCCTTCGTTACTATATTACTACTCTTTTCCTATGTGTGCATTTCGAATTCCCAAATTCTCACGCTTAAATGTATAAGTTTTTCTTATGAGCGCTTAGACAGTTATTTATGATTCGTCAAAAAACCGGCGTATCCGCATTTAGATACGCCGGTTCCATCATAAGACCTTACTAAGGAACGATTGCGTCCGTTCGTGTTGTGGAAAATCAAACAATACTTGTGGCACGTTCTCTTCGACGATATAGCCACCATCCATGAATAAGACGCGATCTCCGACCTCTCGAGCGAATCCCATCTCATGGGTCACGACGACCATCGTCATGCCTTCAAGGGCAAGTTGTTTCATGACGGCAAGCACGTCACCGACCATTTCCGGGTCAAGCGCTGACGTTGGCTCATCAAATAACATGATTTTCGGATTCATCGCGAGCGCGCGGGCAATCGCGACCCGCTGTTTTTGCCCCCCAGATAATTCACCTGGATAATTATCCGCTTTTTCCCGTAATCCGACTTTATCGAGTAGTTCAAGTGCCCGCTGTTTCGCCTGTTCTTTATCCGATTTACGCACTTTGATCGGTGCAAGCGTGACGTTTTCTAGCACGGTCTTATGCGGGAAGAGATTAAAATGTTGAAAGACCATCCCGACTTCTTCCCGGACCTTGTTGATATCGACCTTTGGACTCGTAATATCGAAATCATCGACGATGACCGTGCCACCTGTAATCTCTTCCAATCGATTCAAACAGCGTAAAAAAGTACTTTTCCCAGATCCCGACGGACCGATGACACAAACGACTTCTTTTTCGGCAATCGAGACGTTGATGTCTTTTAAGACTTCATTCGAACCGAATGATTTCTTTAGATTCTTTACTTCTATGATACTCATCGTAATGTAAACCTCCGTTCCAAGAACTTCGCCACGAATGACAAGAGATAAATGATGACGAAGTACATCAATCCGACGACAGACCAAACGATGAATGGCTCAAACGTCGTCGATTGCTGAACTTGACCTTGTTGCGTCAAATCAGCGATGCCGATGATCGATAACAACGATGTATCTTTTAAGCTGATGATTGATTGATTCGTAATCGTTGGTAACATCCGTCGGAATGCTTGCGGTAAAATGATTTGAACCATCGTTTGACGTCCTGTCATCCCGAGTGAACGTGCGGCTTCTGTTTGTCCCTTATCAATCGACTGGATACCTGCTCGAATAATTTCCGCGAAATAAGCACCAGCATTGATCGCGACCGTCAGTATCCCTGCATACATCCGGTCCATCGATAACCACTCAAGCGAGTTGAGTCCAAAGTAGATGAAGAAAAGCTGAACGATGAACGGTGTACCACGAATGACATCGATATAGATGATCGCGATCGCGTTCAAAATCTTTAACGGTGACAACCGCATCAATGCGACGACTAAGCCAATCAGAAAGCCGATGATGACCGCAATGATGAAAATATACAATGTGACTTGAAGCCCTTCCAAGAAAAATGGAAATGCGGTTTTGACCACTTCCATTGGCTATCCCACTCCCTTATCGCCTTGCGACTTATTTCAGATACGTGTCAACGATTTTATCGTATTCACCGTTTTCTTTCAGATTCGCAAGTCCTTTGTTGATTTTCTTCAGCAGATCCTTATTCTCACCTTTTAAGACAGCGATCCCGTAGTTATCACCGTTGAGACGGTCTCCGACAAGTTTTAATCCAAGGTTTTGTTGTTTGTTTGCATATGAGATGACCGGATAATCTTCAATCAAGGCAGCTGCGTTACCGTTCTTTACTTCTTGGAACATCGCTGGACTGTCATTGAATTGTGTAACAGTGAAGCCAAGTTTATCCGCGTTATCCGTTGCATATTTTGCACCCGTCGTTCCCTTTTTGACGGCTACTTTTTTCCCTTTAAGATCGTTAACGGATTTAATACCATTCTCATCTTTTTTGACGACTAAAATAAGACCAGCTTTGAAATATGGGTCTGAGAATGTGACGACTTTTTTCCGTTCTGGTGTAATACTCATACCGGCAATGGCAACGTCCAATTGATTTGCTTGAAGTGCTGGAATGATACCGCTGAAATCCATTGCTTCAAATTTAATCTTGAAGTTTTGATCCTTAGCGATTGCTTTCATAAGATCAATGTCGATTCCTTTGTACGTGTCCCCGTCTTTGTACTCAAATGGTGGATACGTGACGTCGATACCAACTTTATACGTCTTTCCTTCTGAAGACCCTTCATCCTTCGAACCGATACTACATGCACCAAGTACGAGAATACAGCTCATCAAGAGCGCTAGCAAAATACTTCCTTTTTTCATGTTTGTTTCCCCTCTCCTATGTGTTAAAGATTGTCGACTCCACTTAGTACTTTCCCTGAAGAGTACCCTCTTTAAAACGTATTTTACCAGAAAAGTTCTAAAAAGATAAACATTTCTGAATTTTTATTCGATGCAATCGTTTTCTATTCATTATCAAAAAAGGAGGCAACCCCTTGATGGGATTGCCTCCTTCAATCATTTATGCCGCCGAGAGGACTTGAACCTCCACGGTGTTGCCACCACTAGATTCTGAGTCTAGCGCGTCTACCAGTTCCGCCACGACGACGTTGATTTATGATATTAATATAGCGGGTAACGAACTGAGTTGTCAATCATTTCGCAAGATGTTCCGGACGAACTTCTCAACGACGTCATCATACAAAGCCGGATCCTCGAAATATGCCATCGCGTGTGCGGCATTCGGAATAACGACCAGTTCCTTTTCCGTTGGACAGGCTTCGTACAGCTCATACACCATATCTGTCGGTACGAACGTATCCGCACCACCATGAATGAAGAGAATCGGAACCTGTGACTTTTTGACCTGTTTCAGCGCTGATGCTTCACGGAACGTATAACCTGCCTTTAGCTTCGTTAATACGCTCGTCATCCCTAAAAACGGGAAGTGTGGTAGTCGATACATCCGCTTCATCTGATACGCAAGAACAGCATTGACGGACGTATAGGCACAATCAGAAATGATTCCTTTGATTTGTGGTGGAAGTTGTTCGCCACTCGTCATCAATACGGTCGCCCCTCCCATCGACACACCATGTAAGAACAGTTTCGCATCCTGTCCAATCCGTTCAATCAGATAGTTCGACCAACTGAGACAATCTTCCCGATCATGCCATCCGAATCCGATATAATGACCGTCACTCATTCCGTGTCCTCGATTATCGGGCATCATGACATGGAAACCGGCCTGATGGTACAGATAGGCGAATCCGGCTAAATCCGTTCCGACGCCTCCGTATCCATGCACGAGAATGACAATCCGATCTGACGGAACAGGAGACGGGAGGAAATGTCCGCGCAACGTTAAGCCGTCTTTCGCTTCAATCTCGATCCGCTCGAGCGGCTGCTCCTTGATCCATGTTTGTCCAGGTTGCATCAACCGGACCATCTCATCACTCAAATCCCGATTATTCGATAAGAACGGCTTCGGATTCGTGGCGATTGCCATCTCATAAAAATAATAACTCGCTGCTACTAATCCGGATCCGATGACTCCGATTCCAATTTTTGTTCTGCGACGCATCTGCCCCACTCCTTCTTTCCGTTATAGCTCGATCTTCAGTTGAGCAGCATGGTCATCCTCTTCATCCTGCAAGACTTGTTGACGTAATCGTTGTTCCTGTTGCTGACGCCGGTAGGCAAACTCTTGGACAAGCTCTGTACCCGTGAATCCATCTTCTACGAGTTCGCTCAATAAATCCGTTTCTATCTCGACGACTTCCCCCGGACGACGCATGACGAGAACATCTCCGACTTGTGCAATCAGCAATTCATCTTCTAGACGAAGTGCATCGTAAAACGGTTCCGGTAACGTCATTCGACGTGTCTCCGGGTTAATATGGACGCGTTTATAAACGCCTAATGCTTGAAACTTACGACGTGCCATTGCGTGCTCTCCTTTTTAGTTGAACGTAATATCGATTCGTGAATCTTTTCCTTGAATACGAACCACACCTGTCGCTCCATTGATTAACGTCAACTGCGGTGGCTGATGACCGATGTCAAGATCATATAAGACTGGTAAGCCTGTTTCATCCGCTAGATAGTGATACACGTCTAGCCATGTCAGATCTTCAGTAATCCTTGCAGATGTACGCCCGAATAAAAAGCCAGCCGCATGGTCGAACCATCTAGCATACGCCATTTGTCGAAGCGTCCGATGCACCTCTGCAGAACTCGCTTCAGATACCTCAAAGTACCAGAGAATCGGTTCTCCGTTGATCTCTTCACGCTGAAAACGACGCACATCTCCGTACGGTGTCCCTATCAGATGGCGAATCGTCTCCAGACAGCCACCAAGTAACCGTCCGGTCACTTCTGTTCGCTCATCAAGTGCTTTCCATTCCGTCGCTTCCGTTAACTGAAATAATGAACCTGCTGGACGTTCTTCATCAGTCCACTCGGATTGATAACGATCGGAAGCCCACTGTGTGACGGTTCCTCCAGTTGGCGTCGCGAGCACCCGTCGCCAGGCACTTGTCGTCTCATCCCACTCTTCACTTCGAAGCTCAACGAAATTCGGACCATGCGCTGTCGCAATTCCTGTCTGAAGCGTCAGACTGAGCAATAACGTACTGATATCGGAATAGCCAAGCAACCATTTTGTTTGGTAAGTAGCTGGCGTCAACTCGGGTAAAAGATCAATGGCGCGTTCCCCACCAAATGGCGGGATGACGGCATCAATCGTCTCATCCGTCATCATGTGATTCAATTCCTCAGCCCGTTGTTTGACCGGTGCACTTTCAGCAAGTTGATGCGACCAAATCGTTTCGCCCAAACGGACGTTTATTTGCCGTGCTTGTACCTGTTCAACTGCTCGTTCGACCCATTCCTGTTGCTGTTCACGTAATCCGGAGGAGGGCGCCGTCACTCCGATCGTTTGACCTGTCCAACCTAAAAATGGATATTTCATGGTGACCCCCTATAATGTCTTAGTGTGAAAAAATCTTCTCGTCAAAATATGAGTTCATTATACCGTTCTTATGCCGCATTACCAACTTTTATCCTGTTAGAACGCTGTAATACGAACAAAAACACGATTCTGTACAAGCGACCTGAATGAACAAGTCGCCTAGACAAAATCGCGTTTGTATCCTTCATTAACTTGATGCTGATAGTTCAGCGTTTTCCTCTTGCGTGAACGCACGGGAGCGTGTCAAAAAACGTTTCCCTTCGACACCCTCAAGAGAGAACATTCCGCCTCGACCATCCACGACATCAATGATGAGTTGGGTATGTTTCCAGTACTCATATTGATCTTCATGAATATAAAACGGACAACCACCGATCTCTCCTAGTTTTTTATCCTGATCTCCCAGGAATAAATCGCCTTGCGCAAAACACATCGGGGAACTGCCATCGCAACAACCACCAGATT
Source organism: Exiguobacterium sp. s130 (assembly GCF_018619055.1). NCBI lineage: Bacteria > Bacillati > Bacillota > Bacilli > Caryophanales > Exiguobacterium > Exiguobacterium sp. s130. Next base: position 366,235 of record NZ_JACSNI010000002.1, read on the forward strand.
GATGAAACATCAACGGACCGTGTTTTTCTCTCAACTGGTCGATCAACTCAAGACAAGCTGCTGTCGCCTGAACACGTTCCACCATTTGCATCCACGTCCTTTCCGACTTAGAAGAAACCGAGTTTATTCGGGTTGTAGCTAACGAGTAGGTTTTTCGTTCGTTGGTAATGGTTGAGCATCATCTTATGGTTCTCGCGTCCGATACCTGACATTTTGTAACCACCAAACGCCGCGTGAGCTGGATATTGGTGATAACAGTTCGTCCAGACGCGCCCTGCTTCGATCGCACGACCAAACCGATAAGCACGGTTCATGTCACGTGTCCAGACGCCGGCACCAAGACCATATAACGTATCATTCGCAATTTCGAGTGCTTCTTCTTCCGTCTTGAATGTCGTGACCGATAGAACCGGTCCGAAAATTTCTTCTTGGAAGATGCGCACCTTATTGTGGCCTTTGAAGATCGTTGGTTGGATGTAATATCCTTCTGCGAGATCTCCTTCGAGCATGTTGCGCTCTCCACCGATTAGACACTCTGCGCCTTCCGACTTACCGATTTCAAGATACGAAAGAATTTTCTCCATCTGTTCGTTCGAAGCTTGAGCACCCATCATGACGTCGACATCAAGAGGATTTCCGATTTTGATGGCTTTGACGCGCTCTAGAACACGTTCCATGAACGGTTCGTAAATCGATTCTTGAATCAAGGCACGCGACGGACACGTACAGACTTCCCCTTGGTTCAACGCGAACATCAATAATCCTTCGATTGCTTTATCGAAGAATGCATCGTCTGCCTGCATGATATCTTCAAAGAAGATGTTCGGTGATTTCCCACCGAGTTCGAGTGTGACCGGAATCAAGTTCTGCGAAGCGTACTGCATGATCAAACGTCCTGTCGTCGTCTCACCCGTAAAGGCGATTTTGGCGATTCGTTTGCTTGAAGCGAGCGGTTTCCCTGCCTCAAGACCAAATCCATTGACGATGTTGAGCACACCTGGTGGAAGTAAATCTTCGATGATCTCAACGAGTACCATGATGCTCGCTGGTGTTTGTTCTGCTGGTTTTAAGACAACACAGTTTCCTGCTGCGAGAGCTGGTGCTAATTTCCAGACAGCCATCAGGAGCGGGAAGTTCCACGGAATGATTTGACCGACGACGCCAAGTGGCTCATGGAAGTGATACGCAACCGTATCTTGATCGAGTTCGCCAACCGAACCTTCTTGGGCACGAATGACCCCAGCGAAATAACGGAAGTGGTCGATCGCGAGCGGTAAATCGGCGTTAAGTGTCTCACGAACGGCTTTTCCGTTCTCAAGTGTTTCCGCATAAGCGAGCATCTCGAGATTTTCTTCCATTCGATTGGCGATCTTATTTAAAATATTCGAACGTTCGGTTACAGATGTTTTTCCCCATGCTTCTTTTGCCGCATGTGCTGCGTCAAGAGCGAGTTCGATATCTTCCTTTGTAGAACGAGCGACTTGGCACAACACCTTACCAGTAACAGGTGTCACATTATCAAAATATTCTCCCCCGACAGGTGCCGTCCACTTTCCATTGATGTAATTTTCATACCGTTCCTTGTACTGTACTTTTGACCCTTGCTTGTTCGGAATGTCATAAATCATGCGTTATTTCCTCCCTCAACTAAAATGGTCAAGCAGTGAGACGGATGCTTGTATGCGCTTACATTTTAATATAGGCTAAAACAGTCCCCTCGATACCATCGTATCAAAATTATATGAAAAGTCAAAAAATTCAGGTAACTATTTGTGATTTTTTTCGAAAAAAAACATCTCCATTTTCGGGAGATGTTTTGTCGGTCAAGACCGTGTCGGATCGATTCCATCTTCTTGATCAGACGGTGTATCGGAACTACCAAAGTCACTTACTTTCGAGAATCCGTCCGTATCACCGTCGATGTCTTTCCCGCGAGCTGTGACAGATGGATCTAGTACATCTTCTTCGCTTGGTCGCGAATTCGGATCGTTCTCGTTTTGTTCTGCTTCTTCTTTTGCATGCTCAATGCATAATCGGGTTTCTGGAATGATATCAAGACGTTCGAATTCAATCTCTTTTCCACAGACTTCGCAAATGCCATACGTTCCGTCCTCGATTGCTTTTAAGGCGCGATCCACATCCGATAGCATATCCTCTTGCATATCCGTGATTGCTTGATCACGTTCCCGCAAGAACAATTCATCGCCGGAATCGGCAGGATGATTATCGTAACTCGACAGTTCACCTTCATCGTAATCGGTATCGCGTTGTTCGATGTTTGATGTCGTCTTTTCTTTTTCCTTCAATAACCGTTGCTTGAATTCTTCCGTCTGTTGTTTAGATAACATGATTGTTCGACTCCCCTTCGTTAGAACCTCTGTTAAGAATGTAGCCTATTCGAAGAAGAATTAAACCATCACGAACATTTATAAGACCGAATTGATCCATGAAGATCACAGATAACCGTCATGCATTCATTCCCATCGTTAAAACAAATCTGATGTGATCGTCCGTTCTTGGATGTCGTGATGTCATCAATCCACAGTTGCGAAGCATCTGCTGAAGACAGCATCGCGATTTTGTCGCGAATCATGAATAAATCAAACGGTAACAGATTCAAGGATTGAATCGTCAAACCATGTTTACGGAAGAGTGGATCAAGCTGATATTGCGAGAGACTGTACAAACACTTCTCGGCCCCACCAATCAACAACTGAATCGAATGGGAGGGTTCATGACTATCGATTCGCTCCTTGTGCAGGATAATTCGTCCTCGAACACCAGACTCATTGAAAATTCGTTGCGTATCCTCTTGTGAAAGGCGTGGTCCACCTTCCTTCACCTTTAAGACGATATGAGCGAATTCTGCGAAATCCGGTTTTCCGATTTCAAGCGCTGGGATATGACGAACTTCTTCACGTTCAATGATTTCAATCAAGTCACGCTCGACTTGGATGCTGACCGTATCTGTTGAAAAGACACGGACGTCGATCACGAATTGATCAAGTACCGCATTTACTTCGATCGTATACGTTAAATCTAGGTTTTTTTCTTGCTCAACCAACAATCGATTCAAGATGAGTTGATGCAATAAATGGACTGGTGTACGTGAAGAAAACTGACTCGAATAAATCAAATGTTTTGGTCCGGTTCCTTTTGTAGTTTTTGGTCGTGCTCCGTTTAATCTATATACATTCACTTTATAATTCAACATATGATCACCTTCTCTTACCTGAAAAATCGGAATAGAGATGTTCCGTTCATATAGCGTACAATGTATTTTATTCGCTAAATATTCGTTTTCGAATATTCCAAATTTAATATACAAATTGTAATCAAATTGTGATAGCAAGATTTTTAGAAACTGCTTATTTTGTCGATACCATGACATATTTAAATCGCAAACTAAGAACACCCTTCACAGATGTGAAAGGTGTTCGGCTTACAGAGTTATTCATTCTTAAGCAATCGAGTTGAGTTGTTGTTGCATCGCTTCATAATGTTCAACGATCCGAGATCCAAGTGGATCCGTTGCTGACAGTTGTAGATATGCGTTCAGCGCATCTTCGATTCCATGTTTCGTAATATACGCATTTAATTCTGAAGATTCTGAATCATTTGGATCGAAATAGGTCAGGGCTGCTGCGATCCCACGTGCTAATCCATCTGCTTCAATCCCACGCTCCATCAATTCCTTTGCTGGTTTGACAAGTCGGTCACTTGGACTCAATTTACGAATCGGTGAACGGGCGACACGAATGATTTCATCATGAATTCGCGGGTTTTCAAAGCGTTTCATATTCTTTTGGATGTACGCACTATGATCGACCGGATTAAAGCCGTACTTTTCAAGTAACAACCACCCTGTTTCGTAAAGTGCCGTCTGGACACCCCGACGGATGCGTGGATCTGTTAGACTTTCAGCGATCGTCTCTTTATGAAATAGTGCTCCGAGGTATGAAGCAATTGCATGTCCCGTGTTGACAGTGAACAGCTTCCGCTCGATGAACGGTTCGATATCCTCGACATAGGTGACGCCTTCGATCCGTGGATAGGCTTCCGGTAGTCCAGTCGTTTCGATCACCCATTCGAAGAATTCTTCCACTTCGACGTACAACGGATCTTCGTGATGCTGAAGTGGCACGATCCGATCAACTGCTGCATTCGGGAAATACCAATTCTCCGCTACCGGTTGATGTTTCGCCACCTCTGTTTGTAAGTGTTTTGACCCCCCAATCATGTTTTCACAGGCAATGACGTAGACAGGTGTCTGTTGATCCCGTTGACGTAACCCTTCCGCGATCAAAGGAGCTACTTTCGACAACAAACTCGGTCCGACAGCTGTCGTGATTACATCTGCTTCACGAATCGCTGCAACGACCTGATCTGGTTCAGATAAACTGTTAAGTGCCGTCACGCCGTCGACCCGTTCACGCCCTCCTCTTTCAGAGGCATAACCCACCTCATAGGTATGTCGTGTTTTTAATGCATCGACGACTGTCGTATTGACATCTACGAAGCATACTTCGTAACCCGTCTTGACGAGTTGTAAGCCAATGAATCCTCGTCCGATATTACCGGCACCAAAATGGATGGCTTTCATCATTACACCTCCGCTGTCAATAACGCGATGATTTCTTCTTTTGATGTCGCTGCTACGATGCGCTCTACGTTCTCCTCATCGGAGCAAATGACTGCGATATTCGATAACAACTCGAGGTGTTCATCACCGACGCCAGCAATGCCGATAACGAGTCGTGCTTGTTCCGTTCCGAACGCTACGCCTTGCGGTACTTGTAGAATCGATAGCCCCGTTTTCTTGACCTGTGATTTAGCCGACTCTGTTCCGTGTGGAATCGCGACATGGTTGCCAATGTAGACCGTTGATAAGGCATGACGTTCCTGCATTGAATCGATATACCCCGCTTCGACATATCCGTGATCGACGAGGAGTTGACCGGCAGCCGTGATGGCTGCCGTCTCGTCTGCGAATTGTTGATCAAGTAATACAAGTTCCGGTGAAAGGTTCATTGTCGTTGTCATGTTTATTCCTCCTTGAGTGTCTTTATCTTTATCTTTATCTTTAAGAAATCTTATTCCGTGCTGTTTCGATCTCGTGGACGAGTTGATCATAATATCCGGCATTCAGGAAGTTATCGACTGACCGGTGTTCTGCCGTTGGTACCTGTTCCTTTGCCCGCTCCGTCAAATCACGGTGTGTGATGATCAGTTCAGCGTTTGACGGAAGTTGGCTGATCGACGTATTCGTCACTTTGATGGGTAAGCCCGCCTTATTGATTTTATTGCGAAGAACGGATGCACCCATTGCACTCGATCCCATACCAGCGTCACAAGCGAAAATGATATGTTCGACTTCCGCAAGTGGTTTTGCATCAGCTGAAACGAGTGATGAGGCAATTGATTGTTTTCCTTTCATCGCACTGACATTCGCGCTTGCCTCTTCAAGCGACGTTTCTTTTGCCTTGCTAGTTTTTAGCAGGACAGTCGAGACAATAAATGTCACAGATGCTGAAACAAGTACACCTGCAATCAATCCGACGTAAGAACCGCGTGATGCCATTGCGAGGACCGCGATGATACTACCAGGTGAAGCGGGTGCGACTAATCCGACATCAAACAGGACGAAGGTGAGGATCCCACTCATGCCACCTGCAATCATCGCAAGCAACAAGACTGGCTTCATCAAGACGTATGGGAAATAGATTTCGTGAATTCCACCGATGAATTGGATAAATGCTGCACCGGGTGCTGTCTTCTTCGCTGCACCAGAACCGAAGAACGAGTATGCAAGTAACAATCCAAGACCTGGACCCGGGTTGGCTTCGAGTAAGAACAGAACTGATTTACCCGCCTCATTTACTTGGTCGAGACCAAGCGGGCTTAAAATACCGTGGTTGATCGCATTATTTAAGAACAAGATTTTTGCCGGTTCGATGAACAAACTCGCTAGTGGTAACAAATGTGCGCTGACGATCGCACCAACTCCTGCGGCCATGATGTCGTCAAGACCTGTCATGAGTGGTCCGAATACTTTGAATCCACCGAGCATCAACAAACCACCGATGATTCCGACTGAGAAGTTATTGACGAGCATCTCGAGACCTGGTTTGACTTTTCCTTCAATTAAGTGATCGAACTTTTTGATGACGTATCCACCAAGTGGTCCCATGATCATGGCACCGAGGAACATCGGAATCTCTGTTCCGACGATAACCCCCATCGTCGCAAGCGTCCCGACAACGCCTCCCCTGACGTCATGCATTAACTTCCCGCCCGTGTATCCAATCAGCAACGGTAAGAGATAGGTGATTGTCGGACCGACAAGTTCACCGAGTTCCTTATTCGGTGCCCATCCAGTCGGGATGAAGAGTGCCGTGATGATCCCCCAAGCGATGAATGCACCGATGTTCGGCATGACCATACCGCTTAAAAAGCTACCGAACCGTTGAACTTGTACACGGATACCCCGTGCTCCATTTTGAGCTGTCGCCATTGCGTTAGCCTCCATTTCGTGTATGAGTTGATAAGATGATTGCTTTGCTATGCCCTTATTGTAAGATCATTGCAAGCGCTTACTCAATCTTTCCTAGTTCAGTCTTTGTCCAAGAAGTTGGACAGACTGGAAAGAAGCCTGCCTGATCCAAGAAAAAATCCCTGCCACTTCAAAGTTCGAGTGACAGGGGTTTTTCAAGTATTGCCTAGGAATTGATCAATTACCGTTCGAAACGTTCGATTTAAAAGCAGACGAATTGCATGTTCCTCTCCGAACTCAAATTGATCCATTTGTTCGGGACTTTCAATGATTGCGGCACTAATCGAACTGAGTAATTCAAGCAGTTCGTTTGAGGTCTCTTCCGGTGCGACAAGGACAAGAAGCCTTTCGACGGATTGCAACTGTTGATCCATCCCGAGTAAGTCGATTGGTTCAGGCAATTCAAAATGAGAAATCCTCCTCTTTGAATTGTCGCATCACGTCCGTGGAATAAAGCAAGCCGTGTTCCTGGAATACCAAGACCCGACATCTCATGACGACGCAACAATTGCGCCGAGAGTGAAACAGCTGATTTTGCTAATCCTTGGTCGACTATTCGTGTGCTGATCTCAAATAATAACGATTCAATCCCATCGTCCACACGCTCCAACCGTTCCATTTGAAATCCGTTCGACACTTGAATCGACGATGCAACGAGCCGATGCAATTGCTCGAGATCGAGCCATTCTGTTTTCGTCTGCCGTGGTTCTGGTTGGAAGGATTTTGGTAAGGCAAGAATCAATTTTCGGATCCGTTCGACCTCATCCTGAGGGAGCAACGGGTTGACAAGAAGATGTGGTGGGCGGATGTCAGGCAACGGCACGGTCGATAAAACGAAGTCATACGATTCAATCGGTAACCGTTCAATGCCAAACAGTGACGAGTTATCGATATGTTCAAGTTCAGTAAATTCTTGCCGTAACCGATTCATCAATAACTTTGAAGAGCCGAGTCCAGCAGAGCAGACGACTAAAACGCGATATGGTAGTTTAGGTGTCGGTTTGCTGAGAACAGCCCCGAAATGCATGACCCAAAATGCTAAATCTACGTCTTCAAATGTCGCATCTGTGAAGATCGATAATGCTGCTTGTTTGACCGCATCGAACAGACGTGGATATTCCCGTTCAATTTGTTTGATGACATAGGACGGATTAACGCTATTTTGACGCGTATAGGATTGTATATGCGAAACGAGCCCCCGCTCCAAAGCATGATCTTTCGTAAAGTTCGTTCCATACAATAAGGAGACATGTTCAATCAATCGTTTCACACGGAGGCGCGTGACGAGTTCTTCCGTATCTCCTGCGTCCGATTGAAAGAAAGCACGCAATTCTTCTGATAACCATTGGCGTTCGGCAATCGACAATGTGTCAGGTAATCGCTCTTCGACGCGTTCCACCCATTTGAGGATTTCGACCGGATACGCTTTTAACTCGTAACGTATCGGAAACTGATCTTTTCGTAACGCTTGTAAAGCTAAGCTGAGTGTCGCACGCATGATTTGTCGGTCATTAAGACGCCCTTCTTTCGTCAACGGTGCAATGACTGCATACGCTTGATTGATCATCTCAAGCCATGATGTTCGGTTCATTTGTAACAGATGAGGTAATTGCCCAGCGTCGCCTTGCAACAACCGATAGAAAGCAAGAACATCCCATTGCGTAAAGATCAATGAAATCAGTAAACGGCGTTTGTTGATTTCTTCGCCGATGACTTCGGCACCAATACCTTTTTTGCGCTTGATTTCAAGGTCATATTGTAGAAACCACTCATCAATCCGCTCTAAATCCTGGCTAACCGTGCTCGGAGCCACATACATCGCATGGGCGATTGCCTGTAATTTGACCATCCCGTCTTCTTGCAGTAGCCGATACGCTAACTCGACTTGGCGATCTTCAGCGTTCGGTAATTGTTTATGTGACAACAAGAGTTGGTCCCGTAATGCATGTTTGGCTTCGTCCGTTCCCTCAATCAAGAGACCTCTGCCGCGAACATATGTCAAACGCAAATCATGATCTTCTAAAGACTGGGCAAGACGATCGCGTTCACGTTGAATCGTTCGTTCCGATGTCTCGAGCGTTTCCGCAATCTCTTGTATTTGAACAGGTTCCTCGCGTGATAAGAGGAAAAATAAGATATCATGTTCACGTGGTGTAAATTCAGTCATGCAGCCTCACTCTTTTCTGCCAAGATTCGAGGATGACGTCATATGCAGTCGGATCAAGAATCCGATCGACTGGATGAACCGAACAATGTGTTTTCCATACGTGTCGATGGACGAGTTGCGCTTCTCCGACGATAAAAGCTGCTTGATCAGGTAGTTCTGCGATCCGACATGTCTTGACGTCTGTCGTAATACCGCATTCAAGTAAGCGCTTTTTTAAAATCGTAGCCCCCATGATACTACTCGCCATTCCACTCTCGCATACGAAATAGATGATTTCTGAATTCATCTGTCATACCTCCTCTTCATTTTATAAGAATAGCAGAAATATTTTCGGTGTTTCACCTTGAAACAAAATCAATAGTTATTTTTGAACTGGCAGATTTCTTTGCCAAACACAAAAAAGCCTGGATTTCCGATGTTGCCAGAAAATCCAGACGATGTGATTTAGCCTGTTTGTTGCATTGCTTTTAAATATTGTCCAACGGCTTCTGCTACTTCACGACCTTCGCGAATCGCCCAGACGATCAATGATTGACCACGTCTTGCGTCACCTGCGGCAAATACTCCTGGACGGTTCGTCGCGTAACGAATCGTCTTGATTTTCCCACGTTCCGAGGCGACTGCTAAATGTTCGAGTACGTTCTCTTCGACACCACTGAATCCAATGGCAATCCAGACTTGATCGACTGGGAAGTAACGATCGCTCCCTTTGATCTCCTCAAAGATCACCGCACCCGATTCATTTTTTGTTTTCGTCGTCTGAATCGTCCAGACACCGGTGACTTGACCCGATTCACTTGTCGTGAATCGCTTGATGGCGATCAAGTATTCACGGGGATCCCGACCGAATTGTTGGAATGCTTCCGCATATCCATAATCAATCGAATAAAGCAAAGGTGTATCCGGCCACATGTTTCCTGTTGCACGTGTCGTACCCGGTTGTTCATGCTTGCCGAATTGGACGACGGAGCGGCAGCGTTGACGGAGCGCCGTCGCTACACAGTCCGCTCCGGTATCGCCGCCACCAATGACGAGAATATCCTTATCTCTCGCATCGTGATCAGGAGACAACGGTTCTTGCGAGAGCACGTGACGTGTCACCCCTGTCAAATAATCCATCGCATAACCAACTCCACGCGTTGGCGCATCCGTTAATTTGCGTGGTTCCGTCGCGCCGACACATAAGATAACGGCGTCATACTCCGCTTCAAGTGTCTCGAGCGTGATATCTGCACCGATCGTGACGTTCGTCCGGAAGTGGATTCCTTCTGCTTCAAGCAAATCAACACGGCGCTGTACGACCTCTTTATCGAGTTTCATGGCTGGTATACCGTACGTGAGTAATCCGCCAATCCGATCTTCCCGCTCATAGACCGTCACTTGGTGACCGGCTTGATTCAGCTGATCGGCAGCCGCAAGACCGGCAGGACCAGATCCAACGATGGCAATCGAACGTGTCGATCGTATTGCTGGAATTCGGGGCACGACCCATCCTTTTTCGAAGCCAATGTCGATGATCGCCCGTTCGATATCTTTAATCGCGACCGCAGGTTCATGAATCGACAACGTACACGACCCTTCACATGGCGCCGGGCAGACGCGACCCGTGAATTCCGGGAAATTGTTCGTCTCAAGAAGGCGATCGAGTGCCTCTTGAAAACGTCCTTCTTCTACGAGCAAGTTCCATTCTGGAATCAAGTTATAGACTGGACAACCAATCTTCACTTGATCAAATACTTCCCCTACATGGCAAAACGGGGTGCCACAATCCATACATCGACTTGCTTGTTGACTCGCTTCTGCTTCCGTCAAAGCCGTCTTATATTCCTTAAAATCACCCACTCGTTCGCTTGGGTGTCGTTCCGTTCCACCCGAACGAGCAACTGTCATGAATTGATCGCGTCGTTTCATCGTACCCCTCCTGTTCTGCGCCCTAGATGTGTCTCGAATGCGAGCAACATCGCTTCTTCGGTGTTGTGTCCTTGTTTAGCGAAATCAGCCATCAACGTTGTCACTTTCTCATACGTCGAAGGAATGACGCGGATAAACGAATGAATGACATGATCCCAGTTCGCTAGAATCGCATCTCCCTGCTCACTTCCGGTCCGTGCGACGTGCCGCTCGATGAACGTCTTCAGTCGCGCAATCTCTTCGACATGCGTGACAGGTCCCGTCGAGACGAGTTCGCGGTTGACACGTTGTAAAAATTGTTCAGGATTACGCGGCAAGACATAGGCGACACCACCTGACATACCGGCAGCAAAGTTTTTTCCGACATCGCCAAGTACTACGACGGATCCACCGGTCATATACTCGAGTCCATGGTTGCCGATTCCTTCGACGACGGCGACGGCTCCACTGTTTCGAACCGCAAATCGCTCACCTGCCTGACCGTTGACATAAAGTTCTCCACTTGTCGCCCCGTAAAGTGCGACATTACCGATGATCGATTGATCGGACGAGACGAACGAAATCGAACGTGGAGGATGAACGGCGATGATACCCCCGGACAATCCTTTCCCGACGTAATCATTTGCTTCTCCCGTGACATCAAGCGTCATACCACGTGGTAAATAAGCGCCTAAACTTTGCCCGGCAGATCCCTGCAGTTCAAGTTTCAATCGATCCGTCGGAAGACCAAGGGCCCCAAATCGTCTGGTCAGCATGGCACCGGTCTGCGTGCCAATCGCACGGTCTGTATTTTGAATCGTTAAACGTAGTGTCTGTGGCTGACTGAAATCTGCCTCCTCCAAATACGGCGAGATTTCACGAGCGTCAAAGGAACGCTCAACGTGATGCTGTTGTTGTTCAGCCGGACCGTGTGACACATGAACGAGGAGACGAGAGAAATCAAGACTTTTCGCCTTCCAATGCGTTCGTTGTCGTTCCGATGGTTCGAGTAAATCCGTACGCCCTACGAGATCTTGCAACCGTCTCACACCTAGCTTTGCTAAATGTTCTCGTACTTCCTCAGCGATAAATGTCATGAAATGGACGACATCATCGGCAGATCCGGTAAATTTCTTGCGGAGCTCTGGATCCTGTGTCGCGACACCAACAGGACACGTATCGAGATGACAAGCACGCATCATGATACAGCCGACAGCGATAAGTGGTGCTGTCGCAAATCCATATTCATTCGCTCCTAGCATTGCTGCGAGGATGACATCACGACCGGTCAATAGCTTTCCGTCCGTCTCGAGAACGACACGCTCGCGTAACCCGTTTAATGTCAACGTTTGATGTGTTTCAGCAAGACCAAGTTCCCATGGCAGTCCGGCATGTTGAATACTCGTCTTAGGTGAGGCGCCCGTTCCGCCGTCATGACCACTGATGACGATAACATCTGCTAACCCCTTCGCAACGCCAGCAGCAATCGTTCCAACGCCTCCTTTGGCGACGAGTTTGACGCTAATCCGGGCTTGATCGTTCGCACGTTTTAAGTCATGAATCAACTGGGCTAAATCTTCAATTGAATAGATATCATGGTGTGGAGGTGGGGAGATCAATCCAACACCAGGTGTTGATGCACGCACACGTGCGATCCATGGATAGACTTTTTCACCAGGCAATTGACCACCTTCACCAGGCTTCGCACCTTGTGCCACCTTGATTTGTAATTCGTCGGCATGTACCAGATAATGACTCGTCACTCCAAAACGACCAGAGGCGATTTGTTTGATTCGGCTCATCCGGAAATCGCCATTTTCATCGTGTTCGTATCGCTCTTCTTCCTCCCCACCTTCACCACTGTTACTTTTTCCACCTAAGCGGTTCATCGCAATCGCGAGTGTCTCATGCGCTTCTTTTGATAACGAGCCGTATGACATTGCACCTGTTTTAAAGTATTTGACGATTTCGCTAATGGGCTCGACTTCTTCGATCGGGATTGCCGTCGTCTCCTTGAATGTCAACAGATGTCGTAGCACCGTTGCTGGTTCCTCCTGAATGCGTTGTGCGTACTTTTGATAGAGCCGGTAATCATTTGTGCGGCATGCGTGTTGCAGCAAATGAATCGTCGCTGGATTAAACGCATGATGTTCTCCTGCTTGACGGTACCGGAAGACACTGCCGGACTCTAAATGAATCCGTTCATCTGCAACCTGTTGTGCTCGTCGGACTTCTTCTTCCATCAGCTCAAGCGTCATCCCACTCAATTGAGAGACCGTGCCAGTGAAATGCTGTTCGATGACAGAGCGATCGATTCCGACTGCTTCAAAGATTTGAGCGCCCCGATAACTGAAGATCGTCGAAATGCCCATCTTCGACATGACTTTGACGACGCCTTCCGTGACTGCTTTTTGATAACGTTTGGCTACATCCGTAAAACGATCCCCTACTGCTTCTTCAAGCGTCGCATATGCAAGGTACGGATAAATCGCATCCGCACCATACCCGATCAACGTGGCGACATGATGGACCTCACGAATTTCTCCACCTTCAACGATCAAGCTGAGATTTGTTCGTAATCCCTTACGGATCAGCGCATGATGAATCGCACTCGTTACTAAGAGGATTGGCATCGGTAATGCTCCAGGGCGAACGAGACGATCCGATAACGTCAATAATTCATACCCGTTTTGTGCAGCGGTCACAGCCTCATCAACGATCATGTCAAGCGCTTCTTCAAGCGAGTCGGTGAACGTCGTTGAGATCGTTTTCTGCTTAAGTCCACATTGTTTAAGCACATGGGCTTCGTCTGGTCGCAGGATCGGCGTCTCTAAGCGAACACGACGACAGTTCGCACGGTTCGGCGTCAGCAGCTCCCCTTGTCGACCAAGCCATGTTAGCGTCGAGGTGACGATCTCTTCGCGTAACGCATCGATTGGTGGATTCGTGACTTGTGCGAATAGCTGTTTGAAATAACGGAACAAGGATTGAGGACGTTCACTTAAGACCGCTAGCGGTATGTCCGTTCCCATCGCGCCTAACGGATCCTTTTGTTCTTCGACGAGTGGAATCAAGTATTGATCGATATCTTCACGCGTGTATCCAAAATGCCGCTGTTTCGTTCCAAGTTCAATGAGTGTTTCCTTGAAGTCGTTACTTGAGAGGGAAACGACTTCTTGAGCGAGCCACTCCGCGTAAGGGTGACGTGTCGCTAACTCCCGCTTGATCTCTTCATCTGCGATTAACTGACCGGACGCAAAATCGAGTAAAAGGAGTTCACCCGGTGCTAATCGTTTTTTGTACAAAATGTCTTGTTCACGAAGAGGGAGTACTCCTGCTTCTGACGACAACATGAAATGACCATCGCGTAACAATACATATCGCGCCGGGCGTAAACCGTTTCGGTCAAGCGTCGCACCAATCTGTTTTCCGTTCGTGAAGACGATGGCAGACGGACCATCCCACGGTTCCATCATGCTACTGTGATACTCATAGTACGCGCGCTTCGCCGGTCTGATTTCGGCATGTTCGAATGGTTCAGGCACGAGCATCAGTGCTGTCTCAGCGAGAGAAAGACCTGACAGATGAAGAAACTCAAACGCATTATCAAGCATTGATGAGTCGCTACCTGTCTCATCCAATATCGGCAACACTTCCTCTGCCCGATTACCGTACGTCGTCTCAGCAAGTCGACGTTCTCGACCGCGCATTGCCCGGATGTTTCCTTGCAACGTATTGATTTCGCCATTGTGAATCAAATAACGGTTTGGATGGGCACGTTTCCAACTTGGGAACGTGTTCGTACTAAAACGTGAATGTACAATACCAAAGCCTGACTGATAGCGTTCGTCTCGTAAATCATCAAAGTACGCACGTAGTTGATCCGTCGTCACGAGTCCTTTGTAAACGATTGTTTCACTCGAGCTACTCAGGACGTATTGTTCAAGACCGAGTTGCTCCGATTCACGTTCAAATGCGCGACGAATCAAAAAGAGTGTTCGTTCAAATGTCAATCCTTCCATCGCCTGTGCACCAATGAAACATTGACGAATGACTGGCTCCGTGCGGCGGGCACCCGACCCAAGCACTTCGGACTGAACAGGTACGGTACGCCATCCTAAGACGTCTTGTCCTTCCGTCAAAATGATTGACTCTAACGTTCGTTCGAGTCGCATCCGTTCCCGTTCCTCACGTGGTAAGAACATCATGAAAACGCCATAATCCCCTTTTTTAGGGAAGGAAATGTGACGAACCGTTTCACGAAATAAACGATCTGGTAATTGCGTTAAAATACCCGCCCCGTCTCCGGTTTTCGCATCGCTTCCTTGTCCACCACGGTGTTCCATTTGACAAAGCATGGCCAATGCATGTTCAACGATTTCATGACTCGCTCGTCCTGTTTGATGTGCGTAAACCCCGATCCCGCACGCATCATGTTCCATACGAGGGTCGTATAATCCCTGCTGTTCAGGGTATTGATGAAATGTCATAGTAGCACTCTCCTTGCCTTCTTAATTTTCTGTATATTCAGTTAAATTATACTTTACACCCTTTTATGTTTATTCGCTACTATGCATAATCACCATTTTGTTCAACCTCTAGAGATAGAATTACCATATATCAACATTGATAACGCTTACATAAACTTGGATATTCATTCAATATTTTTTTTGGTTGAATTCTACACTTTGTGCGCGTATTACTTTGCCCGAACATATGATTCCGTGGTATTTTTAACTATGAAAAGAGTTATTGATCATGGAAATAAAGAGAGGAATAATACGATGAAAAAAACAATGCAATTTACGGGTCTCTTGATCGCAGGAAGCTCGATCTTATTAAGCGCATGTGGTCAGCAAGAGGAGAAGGCAACCGCATATGACAAGATTCAAAAAGAAGGAACGATTGTCGTCGCTACGGCTGGTACACTTTATCCGACATCTTATCATGAAGAGAAAAACAATAAGTTGACTGGATTCGACGTTGAAGTCGTCAAAGAAGTAGCCAAACGACTTGATTTGAAAGTGAAATTCAAAGAGATGTCATTCGACGGTATGTTGACAAGCGTCAATACAGGTCAAGTCGATCTTGCCGCCAACGACATTACGATCACCGATGATCGTAAAGAAAAATTCGCGTTCTCAAAACCATATAAATATACGTATGGTACGGCAATCGTTCGTAAAAGTGATTTGTCAGGCATCAAGTCTCTCGAAGATCTAAAAGGAAAAAAAGCTGCCGGAGAAGCTACAACGACGTATATGCAGATTGCTAAAAAATATGGTGCAAAAGAAGTCACGTACGATAACGCGACGAACGATCAATATCTACGAGATGTCTCAAATGGTCGAACAGACGTCATCTTGAATGATTACTACTTGCAAACACTCGCTGTCGATTTCTTCAAGGACTTCGATATTACGATTCATCCTGATATCGCTTATAATCCAAGTCAGGTTGGTTTAATCATGGATTTAGATAACAAGGAACTTCAATCCAACATTAACGAACAACTCGATAAAATGAAGGAAGACGGCACGTTAAAGGAAATTTCGAAGCAATTCTATGCTGGAAAAGATGTCTCCCAAATGCCTGACGTCAAAACGACAATCGTCGATGTGAACTGACGATGTCTTCGATTGATTGGCGGTCCGTCTTCAATCCGGAATTGGCGGTCGAATCGTTTCCTTATATTTTGAGTGGACTGGGACAGACGCTATGGATTTCCTTGCTCAGCATGGCCGTTGGTCTCGGAATCGGGTTAATCCTTGCCCTTTGCCGTCTGTCTCACCTTCGACTTTTACGCATCGGGGCTAGCGCTTATATCTCGTTCATGCGTGGTGTTCCGATTCTCGTGTTGCTGTTCATGTTGTATTTCGGACTGCCGGTCATCAATATTCAACTTGACGCGTTAACAGCAGCCATCACCGGTTTTAGTTTGAACAGTGCTGCGTACATGGCGGAGATCATTCGCTCCTCCTTGTTGTCGATTGATCGTGGTCAAGAAGAGGCGGCAGTGTCACTCGGTTTATCCAGGTATCGGACGTTTGTTGGTATCATTTTGCCACAAGCGATCCGGATTGCCATCCCACCACTCTCAAACGTTTTGCTTGATCTGGTTAAAGCTTCATCGCTTGCTGCCATGATTACAGTTCCTGAGATTTTTCAAAAAGCAAAAATTGTCGGTGGGCGCGAATTCGATTATATGACCGTCTATTTTGTCGTTGCGTTCATTTACTGGGGAATCTGTTCTTGTATCGCAGTCATTCAAGAGGTTCTCGAACGTCGTTTTGCGCGGTATCTGTGATTCATTGATATACAGTTATACAAACAGGCGATGGACTATGTCCATCGCCTGTTTCCTTTCTTTTTTTGATATACCATATCGTCAGCCTTCTCGATATATCGTCAAAAAGTGTTCTAATTGTCTTGGTTGTAACGGGCGATGGAAGAGATATCCTTGCAACGTATGACATCCCAATCGCTCGAGCAATGCCGCCTCTTCTTCTAATTCAATCCCTTCAGCTACAATTGTCATATCTAATCGCTTTCCTAACTGAATGATCGTCTCGATCATTGCTCGTTTCTTCTCTGAATGAATGGCTTCTTGAACGATTTCTTTTGGAATCTTCAATTGATCGAACGGTAACTCCACTAACGATTGCATCGATGAAAATCCCGTTCCGAAGTCATCGAGCGCAATCCGGATCCCGTATAAATGAAGTGCGTTTAATGTCTCGATGATTTGCTCTGTTCCTTCAATGAAGATGTGTTCTGTCATCTCGATTTCGAGTAATGACGGAGGGAAGCCAGACTGTTTTAAAATCCCCAATACGCGATCCATAAAATCGGATTGACGTAATTCCCACGGCGAGACATTCACGGAAATCGTTAACGGCTCCTTCCCCTCTTCCAACCATGCTTTTCCTTGGAAACAAGCTTGACGCATGACCCAAACGCCTAATGTCTCAATGAAACGTGTCCGCTCCGCAAGTGGAATGAACTCATTTGGCGGAACGAGACCATATTCCGGATGATTCCAACGAATCAATGCTTCGACTCCTGTAATTTGACGCGTTTTTGCATTGACTTGAGGTTGAAATAAAATAAAAAAGTCGCGATCCAACTCTGCATCGTATAAGTCGCGTGTTAACTGAAGCGCCCGTTTTCGTTCATTTTGTGTCGCCAAATCTGTAATCGCATACGTATTTTTACGATTGGATTTAGCAGTGAACAAGGCAATCTCCGCATCATTGATGACATGGTCCGTCGTTTCGTCATTCATATAGGAAACACCAATACTTGCAGTGACGTTAATCTGTTTAAAGTCGATTTGGACGCGTTCTGATACACTCGATAAAATATCGTCACAAAGGCTTCGTGCGTCGTAATGGCTTGGTGCATGCAGTAAAAAGGCACTTCCGCTTGCTTTCGCAATCGTACAATCCGGAAAGCGATTCATCAATCGACGACCAATGATGTGCAAAGTGCGATCACCTGTCCGGTAACCAAAAGCATCATTGACGGTTTTAAAATCATCCAGATCAACAAGACAAATCATATCGCCTTCTCGCTTTTTCTTATCCACTTCAATGACAAAAGAAGAACGGTTCGACAAACCTGTCACGGGATCCGTAAATGCTTGTTCCTGTAGACGGGCTAAGTAGACAATATTGCGTTCAAGACGAGTAACATATTGATTATGAATCAGTAAACTAATGATCGTCGCAATCAAGATGAGTCCGATGCGCGCGATGTGATCGGATGCAAACATCGAAGTATTTTCAAGTGACGGGGTTTGATACCAAATATAAAGAAGAGAAACCGTCGTGATGCTTGTTGCATACAGTAGCATCGTCCGGTTGATGACGACTAAGGACGCTAAAATGAAAAGAAGGGCACATGCCCAAACCGTCTGGACTCCCCGATCGATGAATGGATAATAAATATAAGGAATCAATAAAAAAATACTCGACATCATATGAGGTTTTAAACGATCTGACAACGAACTTTTACCGATGAAATATTGCACGATTCCAGCACTTGCAATGACAAGTGCACGTGTCCAATCCTCCCCGTTCAGACCAGAACGACTAAATACGTTGGCAACGATATATAAAACGGCACCACAACTCGTCAATACAAAAATGATCATCCCGAACAATTGATAATTTGCTCGAATCTCTCGATGATATTGCAGACTATTGGAAGAACGTCGCTGTGTATTCACCGCCATCCCCTCTTTCTAGTTCCTGTCGTTTATTTTTCCTTATCAGAACCGATATAAAACTTGAATTTTCTAAAAATAATAAAATATTGGGAAGTCATGATTTTAAGTAGAATGGGAATAGAGAGGTATAGAAAGGAGTAATGATTATGTCACATTTACTATTCATCGAAGCGAACGATAGCACACATCAAAAAAAAGGCATTAGCTCTGAATTGAACGATGCCTTTTTGAACGCGTATCGTGAAACACATCCGGATGATACAGTTACGGTTTTAAATTTATTTGAAGAACGTCTTCCCTTCTTCGATTTGAAACTGGCGAGCGCGGCAGGTCGCCTCTTTAAAGGCGAGGAATTAACTGGAGAGGATGCGACACATGCACAGCGACTTCAGGAGTATTTAAACGGTTTCTTAGATGCCGATAAGGTCGTCTTCTCATTTCCGATGTGGAACTTGACGGTTCCGGCACCGCTGCACAATTATATGGATTACCTTGCTCAAGCTGGTCAAACATTTCGTTATACGGCCGAAGGTTCGATTGGACTTGTTGAAGACAAACAAGTCTTGTTGATTCATTCACGCGGCGGTGATTACTCGACGAAAGAGAAAGCACCGAGTGAACACGCTGTTCGCTACATGCTCGACCTATTGGCATTTTTCGGCATTGAGGATGTATCGACTGTCATTCTCGAGGGACATCAGCAATATCCGGAACGTGCCTCTGAATTAATCGAACAAGCACTTCAAGAATGCCGACAATTCGGTCGTTCGTTCTAAGTTGGGAAGAGAACGTACTCTGCATGTTCTTCCAGAAGCAGTTTTTCATGAATTGGCATATCAAATGCTCGAAAAACGGAATAGGCCATCGTAAAATCGCGTTGGATAGCTGAAAGATCGCCATTCAGTTGTTGAGTGAAATATCCTCGCTGATAATAAAAGTGACCTAAGAAATGACCATCTTCTATTTGAAGACTCTCTTGAATACCTTGTTCGGTGATTTTTAGACCGGCAAGGTATTTTTTTTGCCTAGAAAGTTGTTGTCCATAGTTATATAAAATCTTGATTCGAACCTTTTTCAATTCGATGGATGGATAATTCGATTGAATCAATGCCTGGAAGATACCCTCCGCTAAATCGAAGTCACCGTGTTCAACATACAAATTCGCTATCGCCATCTGAATTCTTATATACAGAATAGCTGATTCAAACCAAAGGTGTTCTTTATTGAGTAATCGTTCGAGCAATTGAATGGCTTTTAAGTAGTGAAGTTGACCACTTTTTTCCTGAACGATGACTTGATAATATGCTGCCAAATCACGAACTTCCTCAAAATCTACCGTTGAAA
The DNA here is from genome assembly GCF_018619055.1 of Exiguobacterium sp. s130. NCBI lineage: Bacteria > Bacillati > Bacillota > Bacilli > Caryophanales > Exiguobacterium > Exiguobacterium sp. s130. Next base: position 386,419 of record NZ_JACSNI010000002.1, read on the forward strand.
GAACATGTTCGATCATCTCTAAAGCATCAACGTATTGATTAGTCCGCAATAGTTCTGCTAATTGCTCGTCATACGATTGAAAAACATCGCTTCGTAAATGATCCTGAAACAACATCGACAATGGTACTTTTAATCGTTTTGCGACTTGTTGGAGCAAATCGATAGTGGGTGAATTTTTACCATTTTCGATTTTACTGATTTCAGCTTGGCTACAAATGCCTTCACACAATTCTGCTTGTGTAATCTTTTTTTCTTTTCGAATTCGCTTGATTTCATAACCAATCGAGACGGGTAAGTGATCCATTATATCGTCCTTTCTTTCACTTCCGTCCTCACATTTGAAAGTGGAGAAATTGTTTTTTTCCTTTTAAGACTAACGCGGCATGATTATCATTGCCAAAGGCAGTAAAAAGGGAATAGGCAAGAGTAAACGCATCATGAATATCACACTTTCGATAATTCAATTCTTCATAGAAACATCCTCTTTGATAAAAGAAATGTCCTAACATCGCTGTATCTTTTCGTTCAATGGATAAACAAATTCCTTGTTCAGTAACCTGTAGTCCTGTTTTAAAGTCATTTTGAAAATACAACTGTTGCGCATGATTATATATGATTTTACACTGTAATTTTTTGAGTGCGTATGTCGAATACTCATACGTTAATAAATCTTCGTAGATTTTTCGTGCATATGGATATTGACCGTTCAAATAATAATAGTTCGCGACTGACATTCGAATACGTAAATAAAGAACAGGATACTCTATTTCCATTTGGTGTTCATCCGATAAGCGAAGCAATTGGGAGATACATGTCCGGTAATCGATATCTTTTTTACCTTCGCGAGCGACCCAGTCAAAATATTGAATCAATAATTGAACGGAAGAAGGAAGACTAGTCGGTAAACGTTTCATAAATTCTAGCATTTCATCATAACGACGTTGCCTAGAAAAGTCCGACAGTTGTACGTCATAGTCATGAAATAGCTTTACTTCATTTGAATCGATGAAGATTTGTCCCATTGAAATATGTAACTTTTGAGACAAACGTTGAACAAGATCGATTGTTGGCATTATTTTTCCATTTTCAATCTTACTTAATTCCGCTTGACTACATACATCCTTTGCCAATTCTTTTTGTGTTAAATTTTTCTCGATTCGTAGTTGTTTTATCTGTTTACCAAGTGACTCGATACGCAACCTTTTCTCCTCCTTTCTTGTATTTTTTAGTCATGATCTTAGTCCAGTACAGATTGTAAATAAGAACCTTTCGTTTTTAGAACGATGGTAGCGTATTGTTTCATCTGAAAAGCAGAGAATAATTCATACGCCATCGTATAATCATATTTCATCTGCGTGACGTCCATATCCATCCGTTCATGAAACTCACCACGTTGATAATACAAATGTGCTAAGTAGGAAGTCTGTTTCAATTGTCGACTGAGCTGTATGCCTTCCTCGATGATACGAAGACCCTTTTGAGGCTGACCCATTTTATATAATAATTTTGCATAGTTATAAAGAATCTTTAGTCGTTCACTCTTTAGACCGCTGATTTCTGTAGTAATGCGTAATACTTCATCATATATTTTTTCTGCTTGTTGGTATTGTCCGCATTCCGCATATAAAATGGATAATGCCATCTTGATTCGAAAGTAAAGCACCGGATCTTTCACCCATAAATCCTCTTGGTCCATCCATCGCGTAAATAAAACAGAGGTCGTTCGATAATCAACTTGTTTTTTTCAATATGCAATCACAATTTCATAGTAGGTCATTAATCGTCTTATTTCATCAGAGGATTCACTTACTGAGATTTTTTTCATTTCATGAAAACATTCATTAAAAGCATTCTCGCGTAGTAAGGTACTAAGTTTTTGATCAAGGATATTTACCTGCTCCAATTGATGTTCAGAATCGCTCTTTAATAATTCTGATATAGGAACACGAAGTACTGTTGCGATTTGTTGTAATAATTCCACAGTCGGCATCGTCTTTCCGTTCTCGATTTTACTAATTTCAGCTTGACTACAAATCCCTGCACTCAGATCTTTTTGCGATAACCCCTTCAATTGTCGGAAAAATTTTAGTTTCTTACCAATTGGATGTTCGTCCTTCATCTCATCACCTCTTTGAAATAAACGAGTTGCACTTTTCATGAAAAAACCTTCTTGTTTACCAAGAAGGTCACGTATCCTTTTTATTAATTCTCAAAAGTGAACAACATATAAGACTCCTTCATGCGAAGAATCATTTTCTTTCGAACGTCGTGCTCAAATGCATGAAATAGTGCATAGGCGACTGAATATTGTTTTTGGAGTGACTTCTCATCCTCACCTAAGTATTCATCATAGTGAGCGAGTTGATAATAAAAATGACCGAAGAGAAATGTATGATTATGCATCAAGCATAACTCATATCCTTTTTTTGCGATGACGATACTTTCCTCAGACTTCCCTTGGTACTCAAGGATCTGACAATGATTGAAGTAAATTTTCAATAGCGCATTTAGATGGGTAGTGGACTGAAGAACTTCGATTTCATTTTCTAATTCCTGATACACGGATTCCGTTAAATGAAATAAGTCCTGCTCTGAATACATATTCGCAATTGCCATTTTGATTCGAATGTACAATTGAATGGACCGAGACCAGACTTCTTTTTCAATCAACAAGTTGCTGAGTAAGCTTGCCGCTGTCCGAAAATCGATTCGATTTTGCTTTAATTCAATGATCGTCTTGATGTAGCTTTTTAAAATGTCGATTTCGACGATGCTATCCTTTTCTTGCTTGTGAATTCGCTCTAACGCCTCTTTGTATTTCTCTTCTCTAAGCAAATCGGATAAGAATCGATCTAGTTGAAAGAACTTTTCCTCATCGGTATGTTCTTGAAACAACAAAGAGATGGGAACTTGCAACCTTACAGCAAGTTGTTGTAATAAATCAACAGTCGGAGAATTTAACCCGTTTTCAATTTTACTAATTTCAGCTTGACTACATAAATCAACACATAGTTCTTTTTGAGTCATTTGCTTTTCGATACGAAATTGTTTGATTTTTGTACCAATCGATGAAGTTAAAGTATTCATCTCCATCGTTTATTCACTCACTTTCATTAATCGGAAATAAGAGGTGTTCAGAAAAATAGGTTTCAAGGATTTTTAGATAAGAGTGACTCTGAGTAGCAATGAAAAAAGAATAAGCGGTCGTATACGCTTCCTTTGTTTCTGATTCAGATCCTTTTAACGCCTCTAATAAAATTCCTTTTTGAAAATAAAACTGTCCAAGATACGTTAAATCCTGCAATTGTTTTGTCTCTTCGATGACCTTTTCAACTTCCTGCAGCCCTTCTTCGAATCGTTCAAACTCTACTAAATTACGTATGAAATTATACATGATCTTCATTCGAATTTTTTTATATTCTCTTGTTTGATAAGGTAAGTCTAATAGTTCCTTATAAATTTGATGGGCACGACTATATTCTTCGTGGTTCGTATACAGAACAGCAATCACCATCTGAATTCGTGTATAAAGAAGAAAGGATTTGTCTTTGACCTGTTCCTGTCTGACAACTTGTAATAAGGAGGCGATACATGTCCGAAAATCAATATTTCCTCTTTCATAGTCTAGTAATTCTTGATGGTAGCGAATTAAAATTTGAGTTTCAACCGCATTATTAACGTTCTCATATTTTGCTAAGTCTTTTGCCATATCTGAGTACGTTTTTTCACGCAAATGCCGAATCATTCGTTGGTCTATCTCATTTAACTTTTGTGATACGATTTCATCTTCAAAAAACAATGAAATCGGAATGCGCAGTCTTCGACAAATTTGCTGTAGTAAATCAATCGTCGGAGAATTTCGACCATTTTCGATTTTGCTGATCTCAGCCTGACTACAAATTCCTTCACAAAGTGCTTTTTGTGTCATTCCTTGTTTTTTTCGTTCTTGCTTGATCTTATCGCCAACAGAATGAATGACTGAATGCATGAAGTTCACTCCTCAATCAAAGATGAATCCATCATAAAAAAAGTCTTTCGTTTCAAGTATATATCACTTGAGACGAAAGACGCATGTATGCTTCCGGCGAGAATCGAACTCGCACTGCAGCATTACCATTGCTGAGGTCTGCCATTAACCTACGGAAGCTTGTAAAATCTGTTTCTAGTATAACTTATAAAAAAAGACAAGACAAGAAGTCGACGTGATTTCCACGCAACTCCTTGTTACTTTTTTACAGTGTCGTTTTTGTTAATGAATTATCATAGACGACTAAAACCGAATAATGTTCATCCGCTTTAGACGCGACGAATGTTGAAAATTTCAACGTAATGATGGCGTTTGACCCAACACCGTTGTTCTCAAAAAATTCGTTCAATCGTTCTTCTAATTCTTCAGGCGTTCGCCCGACAACTACTTTAGAATGTAACATGATCATCACTCCGTTCTGTTATGGTAGGTTCGAGTTAAATAATTGCCTGATCGAATAAATGTTAAACCTTTTATTTTCCGACTTGCTCCTTCCTCTCTTTATCCGCTATGGTGAAATGGAGCAGTTTAACTTAAAAAGAATAGGAAGTGAAGTCTGATGGAGCAGATTAATTTCGATGAAACGATTGAGAAACGAAATACAGGATCCGTCAAATGGGACGGACTTCATTCACTTTATGGATCCGATGAGCTGATTCCGATGTGGGTCGCCGACATGGATGTCCGTCCACCGCATCATCTCACAGAACGGTTGACAAGACGTGCTGCTACAGGTCATTTCGGTTACTCGATGTTTGAAGAGGAAGCAAAACGAGCGATTCAGCATTGGTTTCAAAAGCGGTATGACGTATCAATCACTACTGATTCCATTCTTTATTCAAGCGGTGTCGTTCCTGGACTTGCGCATACTGTCCTAGCATTGACTGAACCAAGTGATGAAATCATCATCCAAACACCGGTCTATCCTCCATTTCATCAAATCATTCAGTCTAATCAACGACAACTCATTGAAAGTCCGCTTCTTTTAGACAGTGAGACGTACCAGACCGACTTTCCACTTCTCGAACGACAAATGCGAACAGCACGTATGATGATTCTCTGTAGCCCGCATAATCCAAGCGGTAAAGTCTATCCGAGAGAAGAATTACAACAAATCGTCGAACTCGCGAAGCAATATGATGTTTATCTTGTATCCGATGAGATTCATGCGGACCTCGTCTATACAGGTTCCGTGCACACGCCTATTCTTGGTTTGGATTATGAAAAACTCATTTTAGTAAGTGCACCATCCAAAACGTTCAATATTCCGGGTCTCTATGCGTCTTATCTGATTGTACCTGACATCTCGATTCGTCAACAGATCGAGCGTATACAGCAGCGTCATTTCGTTCACCCGAATGCATTAGCTTCGACTGCTATTACAGCAGCGTATGGTGATGTTGCGAGTGAGCAATGGCTTTCACAATTACTTGTGTATTTAGAAGGAAATCGTGACCATGCCATCCGACGGTTTCGCCAAGAGATGCCAAAATTAGACGTCGTCATTCCAGAAGCAACTTTCCTGTTGTGGATCGACTTCAAAGCACTCGAGCTAGATAGTAAAACACGAGCAGATTGGCTCGTCAAGGAGGCAAAAATCGCTCTAACGCACGGTTCTTCGTTCGGATCTGGTGGCGAAACGTTTGAACGTTTAAACATCGGCTGTCCTCGTGCTCAATTAGATCAGGCAATAGACCGTTTAAGCGCCGCATACCAACGGTTTTGGACCAATTAACATCACATAAATGATCCTAATTTATTGGGGTCATTTATTTTTTATTCAATCATTCTGAATATTTCAAATTGATGAACTTCAATAGGGACTAAAACCGTCCCAATCCCTTAAGGCACTAGGCGTAGCGGCACTTTTCATGAATTTGACGTGACTTGCAAAGTCGTTTTATCCCCTGTAAGGTGGGGAACATATCATTTGGCGAACAAGTCAATACATGCTTGATCGCTGAAAAAACTATTGCATTTGGAGGATTTAACTTTATGACGCAAGAATGGATTTCGATCATCCTGTATCTTGTTCTCATGTTGGCAATCGGTTATTTTGCCTACAAGCGAACGACGAATACAGAAGATTACATGTTAGGCGGACGCGATCTCGGTCCAGGTGTCACAGCACTCTCTGCTGGTGCATCGGATATGAGTGGATGGATGCTTATGGGACTTCCCGGCGCCATGTATGCAACAGGTGTATCAGCCCTTTGGCTCGCACTTGGTTTATTGATTGGATGTTACGTAAACTATATCGTACTCGCACCACGTTTCCGTCTCTATACGGAAATGGCAAACGACTCAATTACGATCCCTGATTTCTTAGAGAATCGCTTTGAAGACAAATCACGCGTGCTTCGTACCGTATCAGCACTCGTTATCATCATCTTCTTCACGTTCTACACATCAGCTGGAATCGTCTCAGGCGGAAAACTATTTGTCAGCTCATTTGGATTTGATTACCATTATGGTATGCTCTTGACGATTGCGGTCGTAATCGCCTATACACTTTTCGGCGGTTTTCTCGCAGTTAGTTGGACCGATTTCGTCCAGGGCTGTATCATGTTCATCGCACTCGTGCTTGTTCCTGTCGTCGCATTGACAGACGTCGGCGGAATCGATGGTGCGTACAACTACGCTGAAAAATTAGACCCTTCGTTATTTGATCCACTTAAAGGAACAACAGTTCTTGGAATCATCGGATTCCTTGCTTGGGGACTTGGTTACTTCGGTCAACCACACATCATCGTCCGCTTTATGGCGATTCGTTCTGTTAAAGATTTAAAAAGTGCCCGTCGCATCGGAATCGGTTGGATGTTCGTCTCGATTCTTGGTGCCATGATGACAGGACTCGTCGGAATTGCCTATTTCGAAGGTCAAGGGAATGGACTTGGCGACCCGGAAACGGTCTTTATCCGCTTCTCTGACGTACTGTTCCACCCTTATATCACTGGGTTCTTGATGGCTGCGATTCTTGCAGCAATCATGTCGACGATTTCATCACAGTTGCTCGTTACTTCGAGTGCGTTGACAGAAGATTTTTATAAGACGTTCTTGAAAAAAGACGCATCGGATAAAGAACTCGTCCTGACAGGTCGAATTGCCGTTCTTGTCGTTGCCGTCATCGCAAGTATTCTCGCGTGGAATCCGTCAGCGACGATTCTTGCACTCGTCGGTTATGCATGGGCTGGATTCGGTTCTGCCTTTGGTCCGATCATCTTGCTTTCTCTTTATTGGAAACGGATGACGAAACAAGGTGCACTAGCTGGTATTATCTCAGGTGCCTTGACTGTCATCATCTGGGTTCAACTCGGACTTAGTACGACGCTTTATGAAATGGTACCTGGATTCTTCACAAGCTTGATCTTTACGGTCGTTGTCAGCTTGATGACAAAACAACCGGTCAATGCCGTTCAGGAAACGTTTGAAGAGATGGAAGACGAATTAAATGACGCAGTTCAATAATCAGCAAATAACAAGTAAGACCTCTGCCGAAACATCGGCAGAGGTCTTTTTTGACTTACAGTTCAATCACGCCATAATGCAACTTCGACGTCTTCCGCTTAGTTCGTTCAAACCCAAACCGTTCAAACAAGGGACTCTCATAATGTGCTTTTAAAACGATACGCTGACGTGCCACACGCTTCGCCTCCACCATCGCTTCCTCGGATAAAGCTTCATAGTTCGCAAGCGTTCGTAAAGCATCGAGATGCGTCGATTCTTCGACGGTCTGTTCGAACATAGGATCAAAGTAGATGACATCAAAGGAGTTATCCGGACATTCTTTCAAAAAGGCTAAATGGTGTTTGACTTTCACTTCGATTCGTCGCATCGCTTGATTGATCGGTTCGTAAGATTCTTCCCACCGTTTTAATCCATTCTTGACGACAAATGCTGTCTCAACCCGGCTTTCTAACCCGATGATCCGCCCCCGCTCTCCGATGGCATGACTCATGACGATGGCATCTGCTCCAAGACCAAGTGTGCAGTCAAGCACACGCATCCCTTCCGATAAGCGTCCGATTGTAACGAGAGGATCGCCTCCTCCTGCATCAATTTGTTTGATGCGAAACACCGCACTCGAAGGATGGAAAAAGAACGATGTGGTCTCACCTAGTGGATATAAATCAAGCCGTTGTTTATCGACGACAAGCACCGGTAATCCTGTCTCCTGTTGCAAGTGTTCTATGCTTTTTTTCTGACGCACGACATAGATAAAATGTATCGTCTCATCCGCTAACAACTGCTTCACACGATGATGCACGTCGTCAGTCGGACGAAGACATGTCGTCAGTCCAATGGTTGGTTTCATAATGCGTTCCTCCATAAAAAAATAAGCTAGCCGGAGCTAGCTTATTTCTTTTTCTTCAATAATCCTTCGATATCTTCAATCAATGCTTTTTTCGAAATCAGGTCTTCTTGCTTTTCCTGTTCGACTTTTGCATCGACCGTCGTCCGCTTCATGAGTGCCTGAAGCGTTTCATCGATGCTTGACTTCAAATGATCGCGGTCTTCTTTATTAAGGGAAAGATCATGTTGAACTTCATCCCCTTGTTCATCTAATTGGCGTAAGCGTTCCGTCAATTGTTTCGCTTCACGATTCAAGTCCGAATACAATCGTTCGATTTGCTCTAGACGCAATTTGATTCCGTCACGTTCTGTGAACACGTTTTCCAGCCCCTTCCAGTATGCAGTTGTCTACATCATTACTTTACCATATTCCGAGGTAATTAAAACAATCACAAGATGATTACAGAATGACTTTTTTTAGATTTCTTCCTGCGGATCGATTCCAGTTAATTTTTGCAATTGCACGGAGGGTATCGCTATAATGTAAACGAAGCATCAATTGGGATGAGGGAGGATTTTGTGATGGAATTGAGACGTCGAACATTACGTCATGTCGATCAAGCTGAGTACGATCATTTCTTGAAGTATGGCGAGCAAGCATATGGACTGACTCCGCAAGAAATCAAAGGGTATGACCATGAGCTTGGAGAAGAGCGGGCTTTTGATTCCGTCGAGCACAGTTATCCTGAAGATTATTACTTTGATATCGTTGAAGCAGATACGATCGTGGGGCGGGTTCTGCTCTTAAAAATGGGTCATTACTTCCAACTCGACTTCATGGTGTTTGATCCCTATACGCGTCGGGGTCTAGCTACTCAAGCAGTTGCTGAAGCATTGACGTATTCTGGGGTACTAGATCGTCACGAAGTACGCGCGCGTGTCCTTGAACAATCACCACACGCTTCGTTTGCAAAACGCATTTTGGAAGCGAATGATTTTACGTCGACAGAGAACTATTACGTCAAAGGAAGACGTCGCCGGTACTCTCTGCAACGAATGGGCTAAAGACCGTCCGAAAGACCATGAAACTCATGGTCTTTTTTTTATGCCCCTCGTCGCTTCGTCACCTTTGACAGTTGATGAATTTCAGCGTACAATTTTCATCTGTATGAACAGAAAGGAGTACATCTCATGAACGAATGGTTATGGATCCCTTCCATTTTTTTAACGATGGGATTATTGATTTTCAGTTATTATTTATTTGGTAAGACAGGATTGTTGATGTGGATTGCCATCGCAACAATCATTGCAAACATCCAAGTCACACAAACCGTCGATATTTTTGGTTTCGTCTTTACGTTAGGGAACGTCGTATATGGCAGTTGTTATCTAGCGACAGATATCCTCAATGAAAAATACGGAAAGCAAGTCGCTCGTAAAGGCGTCTATATGGGGTTCTTCTCCCTCATTACGACGACCGTCCTGATGCAGTTCAGTCTCTTATATACACCACTTGCTGATAAGGCTGCACTCGAAACATCCGATTCCTTGCATTTATTGTTCGGACTCTTACCATGGATTGCTGTTGGTAGTCTTGCCGCTTATCTTGTATCGCAACTATTCGATGTCTTTATTTATTCAAAGATCCGTCAGAAGACAGGCGAACGGAAGCTTTGGTTACGGACGACAGGGTCAACTGTATTAAGTCAATTGCTTGATACATTGACGTTTTGTGCGATCGCCTTCCACGATATGCCCTTCTCCATATGGTGGCAAATCTTCATTACGACGTATCTCGCAAAATTCGTTGTCGCTTGGTTCGCGACACCATTCATGTATTTAGCAAAACGTATCCACCCAACGAAACAATCGACAGACGCTGCCGCATGACCTAAAAAAAACTAGAAGACTTGACGAAATTGTCGGATAATGGGATTGGAGGTGCCTACATGAAAATCAAACGCAATGAACCGTTTCGATATACGCTGAAGACTCCTATAATTGGTGAATTTTACTTGCTCAAAGATGAACAGCGTACACCGAAAGGGTTGATGAAGATTCATAATATCTCACCGAACGGACTAGCAATCAGCACAGAACTAAAACTTCCACTCCTCAAATCAATGAAAATCGTCGTTGAATTCTCATTGATTGAAGGACAAGTGCCACTATGCATCGAAGGGTTTTTATTGCATGAGAAGCCTTCCGGTCCTGGGCGGTTGTACGGTATCCATCTCAATTCGACAACAACTGATCGTGAAAAAATCATTTCACAAGTGAAACAGATCGCGAAATCAGAACGATCCCTTCTTAATGATTAAAATGGCATTGCCCCTACATATGTAAGGGCAATGCCATTTTTTATCGAAACAATTTATGCGTCAAACGTACGGAAGACGACGGCTTCATAAGGTCGAAGCGTTAGTTCATCGGTAACAACGGACTCCTCATAGTTTCCGATGATCCGGTCTGACGTATCATGCGTAGACGGAATATTCACATCATGATCCGCAAACGAACAGTAGACATACCATGTCTCCCCTTCAAGCGTTCGTGAGTAGGCGTAAACTTCTGGATGATCTTCGAGTAAGAGTTCATAGCGACCATAGACGACGAGCTCATGGTCATGTCGTAGACGAATCAACTGCTGATAGTAATAAAAGATAGATTGCTCATCTGCAAGCGCCTGTTCGACGTTGATTTCCGGATAGTTCGGATTGACCTTCAACCATGGTGTTCCCGTCGAGAAACCAGCGTTCTCCGATGCATCCCACTGCATCGGTGTCCGCGCATTGTCACGTCCTTTGACATGGATGGAACGTAGTAGTTCAGCCGGTGATGCTCCTTGTTCCGTACGTTCTTTCCACATGTTCCGAATTTCGATATCTTCATAGTCCGCAATGTCTTCAAAAGCGACGTTCGTCATGCCGATTTCCTCGCCTTGATAGATATATGGTGTCCCTTTTAACAAATGCAATAATGTAGCAAGCATTTTAGCTGACTCGACGCGGTACGTCGTGTCATTTCCGAATCGACTGACGACGCGGGGTTGATCGTGGTTGTTCCAATAGAGCGAGTTCCACCCCGTCTCATGTAAGGCCGTCTGCCATTTGGTGAAGTTTTGCTTGAGTTTGAGTAAATCAAACGGAATGACGTCCCATTTCCCGTTCGGACCTGAATCAAGATCCATATGTTCGAACGTAAAGACCATGTTGACCTCTTTACGTGCCGGATCCGTGTAAAGAATGGCATCATCCGTCGTCGCTCCTGGCATCTCACCGACTGTCAGGACATCGTATTTACCGAAGGAAGCTTCGTTCATCTCGTGTAAAAACTCATGGACACGTGGTCCGTTGATATAATGTTCTCCACCATCTCCATACAGTGCTCCTGGATGGACCGTCGCATCTGGTAAGCCAGGTGTCTTCGAAATCAAGTTGATGACGTCCATTCGGAAACCATCAATCCCTCGATCCAACCAGCGACGAATCATCCCGTACACATCGTGACGCATCTGCTCATTTTCCCAGTTCAAGTCAGGCTGCTTCTTCGAGAATAAGTGAAGATAGTATTCATTCGTTGTTTCATCATATTCCCAGGCAGGTCCAGAGAAAATCGACCCCCAGTTGTTTGGTAGAGAACCGTCTGGATTTGCCGGGCGCCACATATAATAATCCCGATATGGATTGTCCTTGCTTTGACGCGATTCCGCGAACCACTGATGTTCATCTGACGAATGATTGATGACAAGGTCCATGACGATTTTGATATCTCGTGCATGTGCCTCATCTAGAAGACGATCAAAATCATCCATCGTCCCGAATTCCTTCATGATGGCTTCATAATCACGGATATCATAGCCATTATCATCGTTCGGTGAATCATAGACAGGACTTAGCCAAATGACGTCGATACCAAGCGTCTTCAAATAATCCAACTTTTCGATGATTCCGTTCAAATCACCAATCCCGTCCCCATTCGAATCATTATAACTACGTGGGTAAATTTGATAAACGACACTATCATGCCACCATTTACGTTCCATCCTCAACACTCTCCTCTTTTATGTACGTAACGTGCTACATATTGAGCAAACGATTGCATCAATTTGTAAAAGCGCTTTCAATTATCACAACGTCATCTTAACATGTCCATGAGAGGTGCTCAAGCAAGAACCTTAACATATTTGATATCATGAAATATGAAATACAAGTGTTTACTACATCCAAGATGATGGAAAAGAAAGGTATGAGAGAGGAGTGTGGACAAATGTATCGTCGATATTTGCTCTTCCTTGTCTGGGCGATTGCTATTGTCTTCATCTTATTATTTGGAAATAATCGTGTCTTTCCAGAAGGTTTCTTGATTTCGTTTTTATGTTTCGACCAAAGTCAATTTGATACATCCGCGTTAAGTTTATTTGCCTTACTCGGTATTTATCCGTTCGCTTTCTTTTTACTATTTCTAGATGAGAAACGATTCATGCGCCCAGGACCGCTCGTCGCAAGTATTGGATCGTTCTTCTTAGGTGCCTTCGTGTTGATGCCTTATGTCGCCCTCGCTATTCCAAGGAAAACGTTTCTTCCTTTTCGTCGTCGCGGGTGGATTCCTACCGTCGTCGCCTTACTTAGCGTCGTGACGACATTATTGCTTTGGATTGCTCTTGCTCGATCTGATTGGAGTATATTCCGCATCTACTTTGAGACCAATCAATTCGTTCGAACGATGACCGTCGATTTGTTATTATTCTACACTCTGCAAGTCTATCTGCTCCGGCGCATTCGTGTTCGGAATGCACAATCATTAGAGTGGCAAGACGTGATTCCGCTCTTTGGCTTATTTCGTTATCTATTCGCAAGACATTTACCGACATCCTCAAAATCTTAATTTATGGTACAATGAAATTTGGATTTTTCGAAAAGGAGATGTCATCCGATGGAACAATATCATGCACTTTGCGAACACATTTTGGAACACGGAAAAAAAAAGGAAGACCGGACAGGAACGGGAACGCTGAGCGTGTTTGGTCACCAAATGCGCTTCTCCCTTCAAGATGGCTTTCCGCTTATCACGACGAAAAAGCTACATATGAAGTCGATCATCCATGAGTTGATCTGGTTTATTTCGGGTGATACGAATATTCGTTACTTGCAGGAAAACGGAGTGCGCATTTGGAACGAATGGGCAGATGAGAATGGGGATTTAGGACCTGTGTACGGGGCACAATGGCGTTCTTTTCCACGTCCTGACGGAACAACGGTCGATCAACTCGCACAAGTCATCGAACAAATCAAGACGAATCCGGATTCCCGTCGTTTGATCGTCAGCGCTTGGAATCCTGGACAAGTCGATGAGATGGCGTTACCTCCATGTCATCTCTTGTTCCAATTTTATGTCGCTGACGGAAAACTGTCCTGTCAGCTGTATCAACGCTCTGCCGACGTCTTTTTAGGCGTACCGTTCAATATTGCATCCTATGCCTTACTGACACACATGGTTGCTCATGTGTGTGGACTCGAAGTCGGTGACTTCGTCCATACGCTCGGAGATGCCCACATCTATTCGAACCATGTGGAACAAGTCAATCTTCAGTTGACACGTACCCCTAAAAAATTACCGACGCTGCGCTTCGCTCGAACTGTCGATCGTATTGAAGACTTCCGCTTCGAAGATATCATCATCGAAGGATATGATCCTGATCCGCATATTAAAGGTGTAGTAGCTGTATGATTACACACATCGTAGCGTACACGAAAAATCATGTCATCGGACGCGATAATGCCATGCCGTGGCACCTTCCATCTGATTTAGCACACTTTAAGCGTACGACGCTTGGTAAACCGATCATCATGGGGAGAAAGACGTTCGAATCAATTGGACGCCCGTTACCTGGTCGAGAGAACATCGTCATCACGCGTGATCAAAATTATGTAGTAGATGGTGTGACAATTTGGCATGATTTATCTACCTTACACCCATATGTTGATTCAGAGGAAGAAGTCTTTTTGATTGGTGGAGGGGAATTATTCGTTCAAACGCTTCCTCTCGTACGGCGCATCTATGTAACAGAAATTGATGCGACGCTTGAGGGAGATGTCTATTATCCCGAGATCCCGTCTACTTTTCAAATCACGTCTGAAACGCATTATGATGCAGTAGAAGGAAATGATTACTCCTTTGTCATTCGCCAATATGATCGATCATTATAAAACCAGCCTCTTCCATCCGAATAGCGGAAGGAAAAGGCTGGTTTTTTTTACGGTATTTGCATAATCCACTCTGTGATCCATTCTTCCACTTCTTGATCTACATGAGTTACCATCACATAATCGGTAGCCCCTCGAGATAAGGCTTCTGCAAGACGATCATCTTCTTGTTCTGTCACGACCAAAACATCAATGATTGAATCTCGTTGTTTTCTCCATTCTTCTAGTCGCAGAAAGTTCTCGATCGCTAATTGATCAAGCGAAAGAATCGCCAGTTGTAGTTGTGTTGTCTGCCGATCGTCTAATGGAACCACTTCGAAGTGGTATTTGGGATGATCGGGTAGATCCAACTGACGGACTTGTTTAAGCAATCTTTCCTCGACACGGATAGACACCGATAATTTTTCAATCGATATTGCCGTAGAATAGGAAAGGACTTGGTTACGTCCATTACGTTTTGCTTGATATAACGCTTCATCTGCCTCCGCCGTCGCTTGAGCAAGCGTCGTATGTATATCAAATGAAAAGGATAGACCAATCGAAACAGTAATTTTTAATCCATTCGCAAAAACATGTCGTTCGATACGTTCACGTATTTTATTCATATTAGCGATTGCTTGAGGCAATGTTTCTGCTGAAAACAGTAAAATGAATTCCTCACCACCGAAACGAATGAACTCATCGTCGAGACGAGCCGCTTGTTGAACGACGGTCGCTAGTTCGGATAGGACTAAGTCTCCTGTCGGATGTCCATGTAAGTCATTGATTCGTTTGAAGTGATCAAGATCAAAAATCGCTAATCCAAATGTTCGTTGTTCACGTTCTAAACGTGCTGTGCGACGATCAAATGCATTCTGAAGGTATTTCCGATTATAAGCCCCTGTCAATTCATCGACCAAAATTGTTGACGATACAACTCTCAGTTTTCGTAAAAGTCGCGCAAGGCGGACATGACGTTCTTCATTCCTCACAGTTTCATCCCAATAATCATCGGCCCCCATCTCATAACTACTTTGTCGGACTTCTGATTGGCTCGGACCGACGATGATGATCGGAACGAATGCGGATTCCATCTGCTTCATGAGCTTTTTGAACACTTCCACTGAATCAGTGATACATGCATAATCGATGATGACGGCGTCCATCGTAATGTCGTGTGACATTGATAAGGTATCTTCTACCGAGCTAAAAAAACGTGACATATAGCGCGCTTGTTCCAGTGACTTTTTCCATTTGATATTCTCAAGAAAACGTTTTGTCACAGTGACGACTAATTCCTTTCGGACCCGGTTAGCACGTGAGCGCTCTGATAACTGATCGACGATAGGTTGCAATAATTCTTTGACGCTTGACTGATCAATGACAACGTCTACTCGTTCCCAAGTAATTTTTTCATGGCTTACTTGATCGGCGAGTCCCTTAAAGAGTTCCTCTCTGCCGAGTCCTTCCATCCAGCTCGCCAATGCAAGCAATTCTGATCGTGGTACAGCCGGCATCCGAAGTAATGTCTCTACCATATTGATCGTTTGCTGTAATTGTTTTTCTGCCCGCTTTCGATTTTGCTCCATGCAATTCCCTCTCTTTCTATAGATCCGAATAACATTTCTCGGATAAAGAGAAAGCGAGGGAATATCCCCCGCTTTTTCAACTCATGCTTTTAAGTTCGGACGAACCATGTCTGCTGGTACAATCCATTGATCATATTGTTCTTCTGTTAGCAATCCTGTCGCAAGTGCCGCTTCTTTTAATGTCGATCCTGACTGATGCGCCGCTTTCGCAATTTTTGCCGCATTCTCATATCCGATATGCGGATTGAGCGCTGTTACGAGCATCAGTGACCGTTCGACGTTCTCAGCGATGACGGACTGCTCAGGTTCAATGCCGATCGCACAATGGTCATTGAACGAATGCAAGGCGTCTGTAAGTAAACGAACGGATTGAATAAAGTTATACATGATGACCGGCTTGAAGACGTTTAGTTCAAAGTTACCTTGACTTGCAGCAAAACCAATCGTTGCGTCATTTCCGAGGACTTGCGCAGCGACCATCGTCAATGCCTCACTTTGAGTCGGATTGACTTTTCCTGGCATGATTGAGCTCCCTGGTTCATTTTCTGGAATCGTGATTTCACCGATTCCTGCTCGTGGACCAGATGCAAGCCAGCGGACGTCATTTGCAATCTTCATCGCGTCCATCGCTAGTGCTTTGACAGCACCATGTGTGAAGACGAGTTGATCGTGGCTTGTTAAAGCGTGGAATTTGTTTTCCGCACTCGTGAATTCATAACCCGTCTCTTCACTCATCTTCTTCGCTGCCAAATCACCAAACTCAGGATGTGCATTAATCCCCGTACCAACAGCCGTACCGCCGATTGCTAGTTCCGTTAATGGGTCAAGCGTCCGTTCGATCATTTGCTTCGAAAGCGCAAGCATCCGGACCCAGCCGCTGATTTCTTGACCAAGTGTGATTGGTGTAGCATCTTGCAAGTGTGTTCGTCCGATTTTAACGATATCCACAAAAGCCTTTGCTTTTTCATCAAGTGTCGCATGTAGAGCATCGATAGCTGGGAAAAGTGATTCCAATAAGACTGTTTTTGCCGCTAAATGCATCGCTGTTGGATATGTATCATTTGAACTTTGTGATTTATTGACATCATCATTCGGATGAATCGTCGTTTCACTGCCTTGTTCCTTTAATTTGCGTGTCGCGACCCGAGCGATCACTTCGTTGACGTTCATATTAGACTGAGTACCTGAACCCGTTTGCCAAACGACAAGCGGAAACTCATCATCGAATTTCCCCGCGATGATTTCGTCACATACTTCAGCAATGGCACCAGCTTTTTCTGTCTCAAGCACACCTAAGTCGCGGTTCGCAAGCGCCGCTCCTTTTTTCAGGACTGCAAATGCACGAATGACTTCAATCGGCATTTTTTCCGTTCCGATCTTAAAGTTTTCTAGACTACGTTGTGTTTGTGCGCCCCACTCCTGCGCTTCCGGTACACGAATTTCCCCCATCGTGTCACGTTCTACACGGTATTCCATAAACAAATTCCCCCTTTTGATTACTTCTCTTCTAGTTTACCGGAAAGCTCGCAGAATGGGAATGAGGGAGACAGTTTTGGGGAATAGTTTATTATCGAAAAGGAGTGAAGATTTCATGTGGTTAATAAATTTAATAATTGTTTTATTATTGATTCTGGCGAACGGTATATTTGCGATGACCGAACTCGCTTTGCTCTCTTCCAAACGATCGAAATTAGAAAAAGCAATGGATGATGGTAAAAAATCAGCCCATGTCGCATTAGAGTTGCTGGATCGACCGACTGACCTGTTATCGACTGTTCAAGTCGGCATCACGTTAATTGGAATCGTCAATGGTGCATTCGGTGGTGCCGCGCTCTCTGGTCCTGTCATCAATTGGCTCGCTCAATTCGGATGGATCGCTCCTTATGCCAGTACAATCGGTTATATTCTTGTCGTGACAATCATCACCTATATTTCGCTCGTCATCGGTGAACTCGTTCCTAAACGTGTTGCTCTTGTCAGTCCAGAACGAGTTACGATGTGGCTCGCCCCACCGATGCGCTTCTTCTCGATCGTTCTTCGACCATTCATCTGGGTTTTGAGTAAATCGACGAGTTCCATCTTCCGCTTGATTGGCCTCGATCGATTGCAGACGAAAGACGAGACGGAAGACGAAGTCCGGCAATTACTAATTCGTGGCACGAAAGAGGGAACATTTAATCGTTCAGAAGCTGAGCAAGTTTCTCGTGTCTTTGATTTTCATGATTTATATGCATATGAACTGATGGAGCCCAGAACGGTTACGGAGTGGATTGACTTAGCTGATGAACCCGACACGATCCTACAAGAGCTCCGACAAGCGCGACACCGAAACTTACCGGTCGGTCACGGGGATTTGGATCATTTTGTCGGATTCATCGATGCAAAAGAAATACTATCAACGGAACATCCTGTCAAAGAACTTGAACGATTAATTCAATCTCCACTGATTGTTCCCCGCCAACTGAAAGCAACCGTTTTACTTGAACGGATGCGGAAGGAAACTGTATCGATTGCATTCGTTTTAGACGAGTACGGTGGTTTTCTTGGCATGATCACCTTGTTCGATATTCTCGAAGCATTCGTCGGCGAGATTTCAAGCGTCGAGGAAGAACCGGAACTCGTCATGCGGAAAGACGGTTCGTTCCTAGCGGACGGATTATTGCACATCGATGATTTAAAACGAACGCTCGGCTATACAGATGACTTACCCGGTGAACAGTTAAACGCCTATCATACAGTTGCCGGTTTAATCCTGTATATGTTAGGTGATGTACCAACGCGTGGAAGTGCTGTCGTGATTGGATCATACCGCTTTGAAGTCGTTGACTTAGACGGACGTCGCGTCGATCAAATTCTGATTGAGCGCATCGAACATGAACAAACACCCCTTCCATAAGGATAGGGGTGTTTGCCTTCAATTATGCTTCGTATAATCGTAATGCCTTGCGTGCGACGCGATCTGCTTTATTCTCAGACCGCGGAATCCACTTCACGAAGGCGAGTGGTAAGAGTTGATAGCGTTCAAAAGCAGGATCAAAGATCGTCTGCGTTCGTTTATTCTTGACGAATTCACGTTCGACCGCTAATGCAACCGCTTCTGAATCCGTCCGAAACGAAATGACGCTTTCTCCTTGAGTAATTAGTTCGTGCGCCCACTCGACGGCTTTTGCAAATGCGATGAATTCTGCTTCATGATTATTAATTGCTTGAATTTGATACATTTTTTCTGTGACTTCGCCCTCGGAGCTTTTGCTAAACAGTCCAACCGCTGCTTCGTCGTTTGAGGGACGGACCGTTCCGTCAAAATAAAGTTCAACCATGTTCAATTGCCGCCTCGATTCCTTTTCGTATCGCTTGCTCATCTAGCCCTTTCCCAATGAAGACGAGCGTCGTCTTTGGTTGTTCGCTAAATGGTTCTCGGATTGCTGTTCCGTAAATCATCCCTGTCCCTTGTAAGATTACTTTTCGTTCTGTATCTGCAAAATGGATGATCCCCTTATAACGATAGAGATCTTCCGCGTAGGCTTCTAACACCTCACGTAGGACCATACCGAATCGATTTCGATTCAATGGTCGTTCCTCAACGATCGTTAGTGCCGTAAAATCTTCGACGGATTGATGAATCTGATCTGTTTGTTGGCTGAGTCGCACTTGTTCTTCTTTTGGAAAATGGAATGTTTCAAATAGTCGATTTGATTCCAGTTGTCCCTGTTCCGTTTCAATGATGGCTGCAGATGGATTTCGTTCGCGCAGCAAAGCAATCAACGTTTCGCGTTCTGATGCTTTAATTAAATCCATCTTATTTAATACAAGTACATCAGCAAATCCGATTTGTTTCACATTTTCTTGGAACGTCAATTGTCGTTCTAAGTGATACGCATCGATGACTGTGACGACACTTGAAATCTGATAAGACTGTTCAACGGCTGGTTCAAAATAAAATGTCTGAAGAATCGGTCCTGGATCAGCGACACCAGTCGTTTCGATCAATAATCGATCGAATGATAGTTCCCCATCACGGCGACGTTTGGCAATTCGTAGCAATGCATCCCGTAAATCACCTCGAATAGAACAACAGATGCAACCATTTGTCAATTCGATCATCTCTTCATCGCTTCGCTCAATCAATGCTTCATCAATGTGAACAGAACCTACTTCATTGACAAGCAACGCAAACTTCTCTGTCGGTTGAGAAACAAGATGGTTGAGTAACGTGGTCTTACCAGCACCTAAAAAACCAGTAATGACGGTCGTACGTATTTTGTCTTGCATGATTTCACTCCTTAGCGTCCTTGTTGCTGACGCCATTTTTCTTTTCGTGCATCGAGCAGATCAATCGCATGAAGATACCAGGCATCCGCCGTTTGCGGCGTAACACTTGATCCCCACTCGCGTTTCCCATGGTGTGATAATACCATATGCATGAGACGGTGATAGACCGCTCGTGGTAACCGAATATCTTCTTCTCGAAGCGTTTGTTCGAGCACGAAGCATCCGTATGGCATATGTCCTATAAGAACACCATCTGGATCAAGCGCAATACCTGCTAGTTCTTCTTCTTCTTCGGTTACGTGTAACAGTCTCGAAAAACGATCTGTCGATGCACCTGCATGTGTATATTCCCATAGTTTACCGATATCGTGCAATAAAATACCGAGCAACAATTCATTCGGATTCGGTCGTTGATCTAACAGAGCAATTCCTTTTGCTGCTTGATAAAGCGCATCAAAGCTGTCATCCCAAGAAAATTGACGCATCTCTCGTTCAGATGCTTGGAATAGTTCATTTTTGTGATCGGCCTCTGCTTCTTGGATACATTTCAGCAATGTCAAATACGGTTGTTCACTATCACAGATTCCTTGACCAATCGTCATCATACAGGCAGTATGTTTTAATAATCCACCGATATAAGCATGGTGATGAAATAAGGCAGCCGGTCGCGTTGAAAAGTCCGCCCAGTACTGTCTCAGAATCGATAGCGCGATTTCTCGGTAAGGCGTATCTAGTTGATCGATCAATCCAAGTAACTGATCACGATACGTTTCAAGCGACTCCTCTGACGGTAGCTGCGGCAAGAACTGCGTAGGTGAAGCATCATAAATCGGTGTGACGCGTTGAACCGTCAATGATTTATTACCGGATTGCGGCGGATACTCTTCTACTTTTGCTTCGACTCGAACAATTCGTGTCTCGAGATATGGACGGAGTGCTTCTTCTGCTGTTCCTTGATTGATCCATTGTTTTCCTTTACAAGATCCAGCAGGCGAGTTGAATGTAAACTGTAACCACTCTCGTCCGGTTTGACCTGTGCGAATTTCACCCGAGGCAACGAGTAGTACTTCTTCGATTCGCTCACCAGGAACAAGTGTATCTAGCGAAAGTCCAATCGGTTGATTTGATTGATTGATAGAAAAAGCGTCATTTTCATTAGAAGGCATCGTCACTTCTGGAAGCGCCTTGAATAATTGTATCACTTCATCTCACTCCTTTTTCTTCATCCATATCATAGCAGAGACGATTTCATCACGACTACTATCAAACATATATTGTAAGCGTTTTCTAAATGAATTATGATGAACGTGGAAGTCAATTTTTATGCTTAAAGGAGGAGAAACGATGATTCGACCACTTACTCATTTATACAGCGAAGCTGTCGTCACACACGATCAATTGGATCCATCCAAAATCGTGACACGCGACCAGATTCGGCAAGCTGTTCAATCGTATGATCCGTACCAATCGCATATGTCGCATGCACTGGAAGAGTTGTTGCTTCATGAGTTACGTCAGGCATGTCATTGTGTTAAAGAAGAAGGACTATCCTTGGCTGATATGCAGACGGAATTGTTGATCCTCTCTGCTTTCCAATGTGATGCAGGTTATTTAGCAGAAGAAATTCAACATATGTCACCGACCGCTATCAAACGACATCTTTCTACACTTGATGCCGCTTTCAATCGACTATTGCATCAACTGTTTTTACATCAGTCGCAACCAGACATTCTTTGTCAACGGTTTATGACAATCCTCGCTGGTGCAGTCGCTATGAAATGTAAAATCCGTGCTAAGCGTCTCAAGGAAACCATGCTTGTTCATCCATAATAAAAAAATCCTGACTCGTATGAGTCAGGATTTTTCATTCAACGACCTGGCATTCCAGCTCCTTGATTGGTTTTGTATGAAAATGCGGCGTTCCGCTTCGTCATATTCTATTGTCATCATGCCAAACTATTCAAGTGTTGTCAATTCTTTTCTAAAAAAAGTGGACCGATTTTCGATTGAAAATCAGTCCGAATGGAAGAGTGAATAATTACCATGGCAATGCTTGATTTCATCATACAATGCTATGGAAGCGTTTACAACCCTTTTCCGTTAAATTTTTTCAAGAAAATATTCGTTTGCGAGTGGCAAGTGGATGACTTCGATTCCACTTTGTCGCATCAGGTTCAATCCGTCCCCATATTCATATCCTGTCGAATAGACGACACGATCAATTTTAGAGGCAATAAGCGCTAAGCTACACGCATGACACGGACTATGTGTGACGTATGCTGTCGCATGACGCGCACTCGTCGAATCGGCAGCTAGCTTGCCGAGTGCATTGATTTCAGCATGAATCTCATGCTGCTTCGACCATTCATGATGTTCCTCTTGATTTTCACAACGATAAAAGAGAATCCCGTTTCGTTCAATCGACTCTTCAGTAATCGGATGGTCGGATCTTGATGTATAGAGAATACCCTCTTGCTTTAAGTAAATTTCATTACAATTCACATGCTGACTGGGTGTTCCGTTTATCCCGATCGAAATCGGCTTTTCGTCTTTGACGATGACACAGGCAACGGATTTTGAGGCGCATTTTGAATGACGATCTGCCATCATCCGCGCAAATAATAACCATGTTGTGTCCCACTTCAATTGCTTCTCTTCTATATTCATTTAAAATCCTTCCTTTCATGAAGGAAAGGAACACGAAAATCCGTGTTCCTTAGTATGGTCGATTCGGTAATTCTCTACTTTTTGAGGCAACTTCGATGACTTTTTGTTTCAATTCGTTTTCCATTCGTTCTAATTCATGCTCAGCGTCGCGACGTTTTTGTTTTCCTTCTTGTTGAATGCGTAATGTCTCATCAAGTGTCTCAATCAAGTTTTGGTGTGCCACTTTTAATGATTCGACAGAAACAATTCCTTTTTCGTTTTCTTCCGCAATTTCAATCGACGATTCTTTCAGTAACTTCGAATTTTGCTCAAGTAGCTGATTCGTCGTGTTGGTGACATCCTTTTGCATTTCGAGTGCTGCTTTTTGACGTGATAAACTTAAGGATAAGACGACTTGGTTTTTCCAGAGCGGAATCGTATTGACGACTGCCGATTCGATTTTTTCCGCTAAAATTTGGTTATTTTGTTGAATGACGCGAATTTGCGGCGCCATTTGCAAACTGATCGTTCGTGATAATTTTAAATCATGGATTTTCTTTTCGAAACGGTCCGTCAATTGAATCAAGTCATTTAATTCCTGTAACTTCGTCTGATCCCGAGATACCTCGACTTCTGTCCGTAGCGGTTCGATTTCATGCTGACGCACATGAGCGATTTTCGTCTCGCCAGCCGCAATATAGACGTTCAATTCTTCAAAATAACGTTTATTTTTTTGATACATTTGGTCGAGTAAAGTGATATCTTTCATCAATCCAAATTTCGATCGATCAAGATTGTGTACGACTTCCTCGAGATAAGCACTCATTTTCTCATACTGCAAGAAATACGTTTCTGCTTTTTTCTTTGCTCGCCCAATAACCGGAACGTTCGACCAGAAACTCTTTTTTTCTTGAAGTGTGTCTGGATCCATTTGACGTACACGTTGCATTAAATCACTCAGCAGTTTTCCTGCCTCCCCGCCGTCCTTCATTTTTACTTCACTTAAGACTTGATCGGAGAATTGAGAGAGTTCACGCTGGACGGGTGCTCCAAATTGCATGACGGCATCCGTCTTTTGAAGATCGATTACTTGTAGCAAACGTTCGATCTTTTGTCGCTGTTCTGCTGGAACATCCGAAGGAATCATCTCTTCGACAGGGCGTGCCGGCATTTTAGGAGGTGTCTCCGCTATATTTAGATCGACCGACGGATCGGAGATCGTTGGTTGATCTTGCTCATCAGGCCATTGTTGCCACGTTTCTTTATCAGAATGGGTCATGTCGGTAACTCTCCTCCTGTTTTTGTTGTTCGGTCTCTTGTGCTAGAACCTTTTCAATCGTCAAGAGTTCCCGTTCTAAATCAACGGTATCCCCTTCGAGCAATAAGGTTTGTTGTTGTTTTAATTTTTGACCAATCATTTTCAAATTCGAAATCAGTTGATTTTTCGTATCAACTTGAACTTGGGCACCTCGGCGTTCCAGATCGGCGTATTTTTCTGAAATCGATAATAAGGAATCTAGGTAGAATGTAAAGAAGTCCCGGACTTTTTTGACGTCTCGTGGACTTTCATATAACTCTTCGAACAATACATGGGCTTCGCGTGAAACCATTCGCATCTCACTTCTAATTTCACCATCTCGTATGGAGGGAACGATTTGATCATACGTCTGGATTTTCACAAATCCTTCCTCAATCGTCCGTTGCAAGACTTGAAGTTCTAAATCATCCGTCTCCTCAAAGCGTCGTGTCGCCCGCTCGGGTTTTAAGATGACACTGCCCACAAACTCATCTTCGTCATCGAGTAGTAGTTTCTTTTTGACATTTTTCCGCTTGATTTCGGTCGACTTTCGTTCAGTCCGATATCGTCGTCCTGGTTTAGTCCGGTAACCACTCCAAATGAACCATAACCCAAGTGCGATGAAGATTCCCGAAAAGTTGAACGTATCAGCCAATTGTAAAAATACGAACATCATACCGATGGAGCCAAATATCCACCATGAAGACTTCATATCATCCCCTCTTCCTTCTTGCTGATTCTTTTATCAGGTCTACGTGTCTTTATTTTAACATTACGTAACGTTTAACAAAAAGTTTCCCGTTTTCCCGAAATATTACGCCTCGTATATTTATATTTCAACATACTTTTGCAGTAATGACATCAGACCGAAGAACGAACTGTTCACCTTTTTTATATCAACTCTTACGATAAAGAAGGTAGTCGACATACGTTGTCGACTACCTTCCGAGAGTTTTATTTATATATCATCCAAAAATTGGCCAGATGAGAATGATCAAAATCGCAATCGGACTCAAGTAGCATACGCTTATCCGCCACACAGGAACGATTTTTTTCATGAATGGACTTGTTATTAGCTCCTGCTCGATAAGAGTTCGGTCGAGTTTGTAACCGGCAAAAATTGAAATCAATAATGCACCAATCGGCATTAGAATGTTTGAGACGAGGAAATCAACACTGTCAAAGAATGTTTTCCCCATGAATTGTACATCACCTAGAATTCCAAACGAGAGTGCAGATGGAATGCCGACGATGGCGATTGCGAGTGTCGCAAGCCAAGTCGTCCGCTTTTTATCACGCATCGTCGCGTTTTCTTTTCGATCCGTCAAGGAAGCAACGACGACCTCAAGCATCGCAATCGATGAAGTGATCGACGCGAAAGCGAATAACAAGAAGAATAGTATCAAGAACAACGAACCAAATTGAATTTGGCTGAAGACGGTCGGCAAGACGATAAAAAGTAACGCTGGGCCTTCTGCCGGGTCAAGACCTGAAGCAAAAACGGCTGGGAAAATCGCAAATCCTGCTAATAATGAGACGGCTACATTCATCGCAACAATCCATGCTGCCGAACGGTTAATTTCTCCACGTTCCTTCATATAGGATGCATACGTCAGCATCGCTGATACACCGAGCGATAAGGAAAAGAACGCTTGCCCAAGGGCACTCAGGACAGAAGTTCGGTTGAGCACCGAGAAATCAGGCTGAACGAAAAACTTGACGCCTTCCATCGCACCATCAAGCGTTAACGATCGTAAGACAAGAATGATGAAACACACGAATAATAATGGCATCATGATCTTACTCATTTTTTCAATACCAGATTGAACACCACGTAAAACGATCCAACATGTCAGAGCGAGAAAAATCAATTGCCCCGAGATGACATAAAGCGGTGAGGCTGAAATCGTTCCGAACAATTCACCGAGTGCTCCACTATCCATTGTCGTTAACCGACCTGTAAAACCAAGAATGGTATAAATTAAGACCCAGCCTCCGATGACGC
Source organism: Exiguobacterium sp. s130 (assembly GCF_018619055.1). Taxonomy (NCBI): domain Bacteria; kingdom Bacillati; phylum Bacillota; class Bacilli; order Caryophanales; genus Exiguobacterium; species Exiguobacterium sp. s130. Next base: position 412,733 of record NZ_JACSNI010000002.1, read on the forward strand.
TGTAGAAAGAGAGCAACAAGAAACAGGCGATGACACCCAGGACACCAATGAACGTGAACTTCTTATGACCAAGCGCCGAGAACGCTTGAAGTGCCGTTTTCCCACTCGTTCGACCGATTAAAAACTCAGCAATCAAGACAGGCAATCCAAGTAGCAAGGTAAACACGAGGAATAAAAGTAAAAAGGCGCCCCCTCCGTTTGTTCCAGTCGTATACGGGAATTTCCAAATGGCCCCCAGACCAATGGCGGATCCCGCTGCTGCTAAAATAAATCCAACTTTTGAAGCCCATGCGTTTCCTTTCATGGTGCTCCACCTCCTTTTCAAAATACTTTTTCATTGTACAGAAAGAAATCATGAAAGTCATCCTTTATCAAATATTTTCTTTAAAGCGTCAAAGCATAACCGCATATACGCATTGCATGAAAATAAAAAAAAGAAGGTCGAATATTATCTCGACCTTCTCTCGACTCAAATTGTATTAATCAGTGCCACCATACATTCGAAGGTATTCCGGTAACACTTTGACGGTAATTGGTGTATGGATGGCTTTTTCACCATCTGTATCAATGACTTTTGCTTCTTTTGTCTTTAATTGAAATCCGCTCGTCAAGATATGGGTAAAAGATGGATCATTGGCGAGACCAATTTTTTGAAGGATGACGTCCCGGATTGTCGTCAAATTTACCTCATCAACAATTACCAAATCTAGTTTTCCATCATTATAAGCTCCATCCGACAAATTCGTCTCGATTCCACCCAGTGATTCTCCATTTGCTGCCAGAATCAATACTGCTTCACCTGTCATTTGACGACCTTCATCTAAAATTAATTCATATTCGAATGGTTTTGCTTCTAAACTCGAGCGAATCGTCGATAAATAATAGCCCATCTTCCCAAGACGCGCTTTTTCTTCTGTATCGATCCCAATCGACGCTTCAGCGACGAGACCGACACCGAGAAAGTTCAAGAAATAGCTATCTCCGACTTGCCCAAGGTCGACTTGAACGACATGTTGCATAGCAATTGCTTCTGCTGCAAGCCGTGGCGCCATCGGTAAGCCAAGTGTTCGTGCGAAATCATTACACGTACCTCCAGGAATAATGCCAAGTATCGGGCGATTTTCTAATTTCGCTACACCATTGATCGTCTCAAAGACCGTCCCATCTCCACCGATGACGACGACAGCGTCAAACGCGGATGATTCTTCCGCAAAATGCATCGCATCTCCTGCTTGTTTTGTATTTCGAATGACGATCTCGTCGAACAACATACTTAACGGTTCGATGACTTCTCCGAGTAATCCTGTACCATTCGTACCGGCTGTCGGGTTACTGATCAGTAATAGTTTCATTGGATGATGCCTTCCTTCTTCAAGTAATCGCGGGCGACCGCATTTGCAGTTTTTCCACCATACGCGACAGCTTCGTTCATTTTCGACATCTCTTCATCGGAAATCTTACCCGATAATTGCTCAAGCGCTTGTTTTACCTCTGGATACTCATCGATTGTCTCTTGACGAAGTAAAGGTGCTCCTTCGTACGGTGGGAATAATTGCTGATCGTCTTTTAAAACAAGCATGTCGTATTTTGCAATCTCTGGATCGGTCGAGTACGCATCAATGACATCGATTTCACCAGATTCAATCGCTTTATAACGCAATTTCGGTTCCATCGTGACGACCTTCTTGAAATTGACATCATATTTATCTTGGATTCCTTTATAACCATCTTGGCGATCCTTGAATTCTAATGTAAATCCAGCCGTCAGTTGATTCGCGACCTGTTTTAAATCAGAAATCGTCTTTAAGTCGTAGCGTTCCGCTAATTTCTTCGGAACGGCTACAGCATAGGTGTTGTTATAGTTCATTGGTGGCAATAAGGTCAAATCTTGTTTTTTTAGACCGGTTTTCGCCTGTTCGTATACTTCTTTTGCATCGTTTGATTTTGGTTTTTCATTCGTCAAACTAGCGAGCACCGTTCCTGTGAATTCTGGATAAGCATCAATGTCTCCTGACTCGAGTGCTTTATAAACGAATGTCGTCTTCCCGAAGTTTGGTTTGACTTGAACCTTTAAATCCGTTTCATCTTCGATGACGATTTTATACATATTCATTAAAATTTCCGGTTCCACGCCCAGTTTTCCGGCAACGACGAGATCTGGTCGTTCGCTACGGCCGAATGCGAAAGGTGCGATGACGATTGCGACCATTAAGACGACTGCCGTCACGAGACGTGCCGTCTGCCGCTTACGAGTTGCGACTTCCGTTTGGCGTAGTAAACCGTCAAATAGAAGAGCAAGGAGAGCTGCTGGAATCGCACCAAGCAAAAGGAGATAGTTATCATTACGGTCAATTCCAAGGAGAATGATTGACCCTAGTCCACCGGCACCAATCAAGGCAGCAATCGTTGCCGTACCAATGATCAATACCATCGCCGTTCGAATTCCGGCCATCATGACAGGCAAAGCTAACGGAAGTTCGACTTTCCATAGACTTTGCATCGGGGTCATCCCACATGCGCGTGCCGCCTCTTTAATTGAAGGATCGACTTCGGCGAGACCTGTGTAGGTATTACGAACGATTGGTAATAAAGAATAGAGAACAAGTGCAATGATAGACGGGACTGTACCAATTCCGACAAGTGGAATCATCAGACCAAGTAGCGCTAATGATGGAATCGTTTGAATGACGGAAGTCACACCAATCGACCACTCACTCAGACGTTTATTCCGTGATAAGTAGATCCCAAGCGGAATGGCGATGAAACATGCGATAAGTAACGAAATGACCGATAGTTGAATATGCTCAATTAACGCTTGAAGCAATTCACTTTTCCGATCTTGATACGTTTCAATCAAGCCGTTCATTCGACTTTCCCCCTGACTTGACGCATGAACTCTTGAACAAATGGATCATTACTCGCTAGTACTTCTTCCTTTGTTCCGATGAAAGCAATCTCCCCAGCATTCATCAGACAAATGCGACTGCCCAGTTTTAATGCCTCGTTCATATCGTGCGTAACGAATAAAATTGTTTTTCCAAGCTCTTCGTTTAGATGCAACAAATCATTTTGTAATTGTTCACGTGAAATTGGATCAAGGGCGGAGAAAGGTTCATCCATCAAGATGACGTCTTGCTCTGCTGCGAGCGCACGCATGACACCGACACGTTGTTGTTGCCCCCCCGAAAGTTCACTCGGATATTTCTTCTTAAGCGATATGTTTAAACCTGTCAGACGGAATAATTCATCGACTCGACGCGCCACCTTTTCTTTGTCCCACTTTAATAATTCTGGCACGACACTGACATTTTCTTCGATCGTCATATGTGGAAAGAGGGCAATCTGTTGTAAGACGTAACCGATTCGCCGCCGCAGTTCATGTTCGTTGATTGACATGATCGGCTCACCGTCGATCCAAATTTGACCCTCTGTGTGATCGATCAATCGATTGACCATCTTCATCGTTGTTGTTTTTCCGCAACCCGATGGACCAATCAAACAAAAAATCTCACCCTGATCAACGGTGAAGTTAACGTGTTGCACCGCTTTTGTTCCATCCGCATACGTTTTGCCGACATCTTTGAACTCAATCACTCCTCATCCCTCGTTTCCCCTGTTTATTATCTTTGTAAAATTCCCCTTTCTTGGACATTCTAAAACCTATTCCGTCCACTCTTTCCCCTGTTTTCTAAATCCAACATCGAACAGATCGTTATTATATTCTTCATCAAAACAAAAAAGACGATGGAAACTATCCATCGCCTACCCATATACGCCTCTTATTCGAACGTCACCGTGACTTGACGACGTCCCCATTCTAGTGCTTCTTGTTTTGATCCTACTAGAAGGTCCATGATTCTTCCACGAATCGCACCACCTGTATCGAGTGCGATTGCGTCACCAAAACCTTCTACATGAACTTTTGTTCCAAGCGGTACGACCGATGGATCGACAGCAACGATGCGACGTCCTTCGTATGTAATCGTATTCGTGACGTCATAACCCGATGCCGTTAAGGCGCGACCATTATACAAGCGGCTTCCATTGTTTTCTGGATTTGTCGTATACGCTGTCGTTTCAAATGTTACCGTACGTTTTGATGAACGATTCGTCTTCACTTGCTTCCGGCTTTGCTTCGCAGCTTGTCGTGCTCTCTTTTTAGCATTTGCATTTGCTTTCTGCTCCGCTTCTGCTTTTTGTTTGGCTACGGCTTGTAATCGAGCTCGCTTTTCTGCCTCAGCTTGTTCCCGCTTTTTTTGAGCAGCTTGACGTTTCATCTCTAACGGATTTTGTACGATAGTCTTCTCTGTTCCAATCCCGATTTGTGCCGCTGAAGCTTCATGATGCGGCAAAAGAATAAATATGAATCCCACTAAACAGAGGGATAATAGGAATGATGTTCGTTTCATGTTGGTGCCAACCTTTCTCGCCGTTTTACGACCCGCACAACGTATCACGGCGACAAACCGTTTGAAAAGCGAACACCATGATTTGAAATATATCTGTCAAAAAGTAACGAAATGGTTACACGCTTACAAAAAACGCTCTCATTCGTTGTGTAGCAACGCTTTTATATTTTGTAACCGTTCCGTTACGATTCATCTTTTGTTACTCTTTTGTAATAAATGTATCTTTTCGATGTTTTCAGTCATTTCGATTGACCTATCTACACTCCAGCCAATATCATATTTCATTATTATTCAATTTGTTGAATGAACATAAAAAAAGCACACCATAGTAGCTTGGTATGCTTTCATGTATTATTTTGTTTTACGTTCTAACAATTCAATCTCTGTCTTTAACAAGACTTGTTTTTCAAATTCTAAACCGAGTGCCTCAAAGTTTTTCGTATGGGATACATCACCGACGACCGTATTTGTCAATACAGCTGTTACTTCCGCAACCCAGCCTTCTTTTGTTTTTACCATATCACCAACGATATAATCGAATAACTCTTCTGTTTCTTCCATTTGACTCATCTCCTGACACGTTCAATTACAGTTAATCATATAAAATAACGACCAAAAAAGCTAGTCACGCGTCAATTGAGCTAAGAACTGGCGCAAGATTTTAGCGGTTAATCCCCAAATTAGATAATCCCCGTGCTCATAGAAATGCTCCGTGACTGTATACGTACGATCGAGATATGCTTCTCGATTCGCCATTCGTTCGGTCGGCACTTCCTTACCAGGGCGTATCCGCCACTCCATATCCCCTTTGATTGGTTTCGAAGTCATCAATTCTGTCAAGGATACGAGAAAGACATGATCGACTTCTGCCGGTGAAGGATTAAAATCCGTTGCATGTAGAATACCAAGATACGGATAAATAATTGACCGGTTCGGTGTTACGAGTGGTTCGAGCGTTCCAATCACTTCAATCTCGGAAGCACTGACATTTAATTCTTCAATCGTTTCACGGATGGCTGCTGCTTTCGGTAATTCACCGATATCGATCCGACCACCCGGAAAAGCGATTTCGCCTGGTTGCGAACGTAGGGTTTTAGCTCGTACTTGAAATAACAGATAGACTTCGCCATCCTGTTCAACCAAAGGAACGAGTACGGCTGCTGCATGTCGAGGTAAACGTTCTTCTGAATCTACATAGTGTTTTCGGATATCGGCTAAGTTCACCTGCTTCATCGCCCTTCTTGTGCCACGTGTTGGTACGCTTCTTCAAGATGACGCATACGAACGATCAGATCCGCATTTTTAGCGATCCGGTCCGATAAAATCGACCCTGCTACCGTCTTGTAGTAGGCGTTTAAAGCATTGCGCTTTGTCAGATGAGCCTCGTTCTGACGGATATATTCCTTAAAATTCGCAATCAATCGTTCTGTCGTAAAAAGTTGTTCGTTCACAAGTTTCATCCTTTCACACGTCGAGCGTGTCATCAATAGTTTAATGGTAACGAGTTTTGGCTAAGATGTAAATTAAGGGGGGTTATCCGTGAATAAAAAATTAGATGTCCTCATTATTGGTGCCGGACCAACCGGTTTAACACTCGCACTCGCACTCTCGCGCTATGGATTATCCTTCCGCATCGTCGAACGTGCAAGTGGACCATCTGTCGTCTCCAAAGCCATCGGCATTCAAGCACGTTCCCTTGAATTGTTCGCAAGACTTGGCGTGGCAGAAGATTTAATGGAAAATGCGATCAAAATCAATCAAGGAAACCTCTATGTTAATGGTGCATGGCAGGCAAAGCTTGATTTTACTGATTTAAATACACCTTTTCCGTTTGTTACGCTCTTGCCTCAAAGTGAGACGGAACGGATTCTCGAAGCACGACTCGCCACTTACGGACATATCGTTGAACGAGATACGGAATTAACAGGATTCGCTCAATTCCCAACGTTCGTTACTGCTACCTTACAACATAAAGGAGAGACAGAGACGGTAGATGCTTCCTTTATCATCGGAGCTGATGGCGCGAATAGCTTTGTTCGTCGAGAACTTGGACTTCCATTTAGCGGAAAATCGTTCAAAGAGTCGTGGGCATTGGCCGATATCGAAGTCGACTGGCCGCTCTCTTCCGAAGAGGTCCACATTTTCTTCTCTGATCATGGAGTCATCGAGTCTTTCCCACTTCAGTCAAATTTATTCCGCATTACAGGCAATCTAACGAGCGGACCTGTTCCAACTGATCATAAAGCGATTGATGATTTTTTACAAAATCGAGCCAAAGTACCGTTCGAGCTAAAAAAAGTCCATTGGTACTCCATGTTCCGTGTCCATAATCGAATTATCGAGAAATTTGGTCACCATCGAATTTATTTGATTGGGGATGCGGCACACATCAATTCCCCTGTCGGTGGTCAAGGAATGAATACAGGGATTGCTGATGCGATGAACCTTGCTTGGAAACTTTGGTGTGTGCATCAGTTCAAAGCGAGTTTTCCGTTGCTTGATTCTTACAGTGTCGAACGCCGCGAAGCGGCACAAGGTATCTTACGATCAACGAATTTAGCAACCGAACTCTTGCAGATCAACATTCCGTTTTTGTTGCCTCTACAAGAAAAAGTCATTCGAAATAGTCTCAAAATCGCACCCTTACATCATTTCGTGACAAATCGAATTGCTCAACTCAACAGTCACTACCCAGCAAGCCTGACCTTTGTCACGCAAGGACACTTCAGTCCATTGACACCTAAGCCGGGTGAACCGATGCCTTACAGTGAAGTCGTACATCCGCGGACGAAAAAAAATGAACTCTTGTTACGTCGCGCGGATCGAAATTTCTTATTACTGTTGTTCTTACCAAAAAACGCAACTGACGATCTTCTTGAGCCATTTAAGGAACTCGCCTATACCTATCCAGATCTATTTGAGACAGTACCCATCCATCAATCCCTTAAAGAGGATGGTGTCGTCGATCAAGGTGGCGAACTCGCACGACGCTTCGGCATTAAGCAATCCGGACTATATTTGATTCGCCCTGACGGTTATATCGCGTATCGCCAGCAAGGTTTAAAAAGTAAATCGTTCGCCCGTTATGTTGAACGTTTACTTTATGCGCGCTAACTCGGTATGATAGAAGATGAGGTGAAGGCAGATATGGATATACAACTGATTCGAACGATTTTGATCATTCTTCTGATTGTGGCATTTCTTGTCATCGTCAGTAGACGAGCGAAGGAAAATCTCCGATGGTCGCTTCTCGGAGAAGCATTCGGTGAAAAAGGAGAAGATTTATTGAAGGATGCTGCTCGACTAGAGGCAGCTGATCTAGACATTCGAGTCGAACGTGGCGTCAAGACTTCGTTTTTATTCCGACGCTTCAGTAAAGATTTAGACGATCGCGTAGCGGTGTATGTCTTAAAAGAAGACCTGGATCAAGCCGAGAACATCCTTGCGTCTCGACCAAGACGATAAATTTAAATGAAAGGCAGTGAAGCGTTCGCTTCACTGCCTTTATTCATTCCTGTTGCTGCGCGAGATAAAACGCGACTTGTTTTCGTTCTTGCTCTTGAACAGGAGAGGATTTCTTTGAAACAATGAACGCTCGCACATCTTTGAATGTATGACCCGTCGGAAATTTAATTCGTTCCGTCCGCATCTGTGGTGCATTCGGAAAAAGTGTGATGCCATGAATCGGTATGACGATCCCTTGTTTTTTTAGCGTTTTTCGAACCATTTGGACAATTCGTTTCGATTGATTAATCGGATGGGGTGAAAACACCTTTTTCCCATGCATAGGATCGATGACATGACAGGATTCTTCCGTCATCCATTTAACGACTGCATCGTTTTGCAACACAAGAAACAACCCTTTTGGACCAATCAAAGCAAAGGGAATGATAATCGTTTCAGTTAGACGTATACGTTCAAATAACATCCAATCAAAACGACATACATGACGGATTTCATTGCAGAGCGCATCTGTTTCATGCGTCATCGTATTCACTTGCTTACTTGCAAAAAAGCGACGGCGTGGTGGTGCCGGAACAGAAGCAGTCATGACTTGTAACATGATTCATCATCCTTTGTAATATGTATTAGTAGTTATCTTAACACCGTTTTCGTATACATGACGATTCTTTCAAAAAGAAGGAAATCAAAAAAGACATTTCTGACGATTGGCAGAAATGTCTTTTTTCATTAGTCTTGATGAGGGCGACCGAAAACCGCCTTCTCAAGATTCGAAATACGACGTAACATGTCATAATTGGACGAGCTCGACACTTGCGGTTCAACGTGTTCGACACGACGCTCTTCCCGTTTTTCTGGTTGAGCCGGTGCTTGTTTCAACGCCTCATTCTCTTTCTTCAGACGCTCGATTTCACGTTCGAATCCTTCATAGTCTTTAATGATTTGATCCAAGTACCCATCGACATCCTCGATGACATAGCCACGGAGGCCGGTCTTGAATTCCTTTTTGTAAATATCGTCCGCTGTCAACAATGGCTTATACATCCTCTTCACTCCCACTGATCATTGTATTGTAATTCTTGTTCGAGCCAAGATAAATCATCTTGTGTAATCAAAAATAACTGATAATCGGATTGTTCCATTTCCATTCTAGCACGCTCTACTAAAAATTTCGCTGATCCTCCATGCTCTTCATCAAAAACCGACAACAATCCTTGGCTTTTTTGGATCATGAATTCAGTTTTATTGCGCAACTGCGATGGATCCGTATACGGTTTCTGACTGATTGCTTCGACAAAGTCAGCTTGTTCAAGAATCGAAAGATACTGTGCTTGGACTGGTTCTTTCCAGCGCGCTTCCTGTTCTAAAAACGGCAAGAGGATACCAAGATGAATATCTGGATACTCTTCTTTTAATTCAAGAACGACCTCGCATGCCCAGATTTCGCATCCAGGCGAGGCATTCGTAATGAACCACTCTGTTCCACGGTCTTCAATCAAGCGAATCATCCGCTCTCGGTATGCTGCCTTTAAGACCCGGATACCCGGGTGTTTTTGATCAAAGATGCCTAGTTCATTTGGTTTGTATCCTGTGATGGCGACTACTTTCACGAGTTACACTTCCTTTTTAACCGACGTTCTCGATGATCCAGTTCAGCTAATATTCGTTCTTTTTTAGTGATTAACCAATGATGCCGTTCGACGTGTTGTCGTGCTCGTTCCGTATAATCATAAGCAAGCACAGGATTTTTTGCAATGTGCTCTGCCCACTTCGCAAGTTCGAGATACCCCAAGTAACTATCGCTTTTTAAAAAGCAGTCTCTAGCTTGTTCATGGTTCTTCATTTTTTTATGCAAATACCCTTGGCGTAGCCATCCTTCTGATGATAATTCTTTAACCTGCTGAAAATGAGCATGGGATTCTTCATGGATTCCAAGATCCGCTAACCAAATCGCGATGTTCTCTTGAATAGGAGAAGGTGCTTCCGCCCGATGCGTGACAAGACGGTTACACGCATCATACAGTCCAACGAGCGTTAGACAGTCATCTAGATGATGTTGTAAGACGCCCATCATGATTTCCGGTTGCTGATGTTCGACATATTGGAAATAATGCATTGGTGCCAAAAAACCAGGTAGGTCACCTTCCCGCTCGAACCCAATCCGCTCTTCCATCGCTGTCAATCGATACGAGTCATACATTCCTTTAAAAATGCGCCGCGCAACATGGAGTAAATCAAGATGACCGACTTTCGGTAATCGTGGAACACGTTCCCGAACGAAAACGTGTCGTGTCTTGATTTGCGGCCAATCAAAGCTTTTTCCATTATAGGTCACGAATCGGACATCATCCCCGATATCATGCAGGAAATGATGGTAAAAGGCAGCCTCAAAGTGCGGATGCGGTAAGAAATATTGTCGCATCAACAATCCTCCCTGCTCAAAGCGCGCAAACCCGAGTAAAAAAATCGTCGTTCCGGTTCCCCGCAATCCTGTCGTCTCCGTATCAAAGAAGATGACCTGCTCAAGTGGGACATCCAGCGCAAGTGGTGGATGAGGAAGCTGTAAAGACTCATACACTTCGGCAAAACTCCGGTCTCCATGCCGGTCCGTCAAAGCATAGCGTTTGTCGATCCTGACAATCCACTCTTGTTCGAATGTTAAGATATCCGCCCCACGATCAATCCAGGCTTGTTGCTCTTCAGTCCATCCACTTGTTGGCTTTAGCGTTTCCACTTCGAGGACAGAAGGCTCTATATTCTCCGATGAGACGTCTGATGTAGATTTCAGCATTCGTCTAAGACGATTTTTCATGATAATTCCTTCTCCATTTCTGCTAACAACTGAATCGTTCGTTCTTTCTCGTCTGCTACGCCGACCATGCCGATACAAGCAGGACAACCGTCCTGGCAAGGACATGTGACAATCGAATCACGCGCTGCGCGTAGCATGACACCACGTTGTTTGTAGATTGATTCTGCGAGACCAACGCCTCCAGGATAACGATCATATAGATAGACGGTCGGTTGCTGCGTGTGTGTCGCCTTGACTTGCGGCACGACGAAGACATCACTAGCGTCACACATCAAATAAAGCGGAGCAACACGTCGTAAACTATTCGCGACACCTTCCAACACTTGTTCAAGCTCCGTCGAGGAGCGTGCATGATCGGGTAAGGTGAACCAGACACCTGTCGTATGAATCTCTCGTTCTGGTAAGTGAATCGGACCAGACCCGATGTTCTCATGTGTTCCGAACTTGATCTTCTTGAACATCGTCGCCATCCCCCGAACACTGACATCTCCACGCGCAACACTGTATTCTCCCACTGCATACTGTTCATCTTCTTCGAGAACGGAAAGGTCGACTGAAAAATTAGCATCTGTATAATAATCAACGTCTACTGCACGGACGAATGCTTTTTTCTCCTCAAAATCCAAGTACTCGACTTGGTATTGATCGGCCCCATGCAAATAAATGGCTTCGTCATGTAACAACGTCATTGCACTAAAGGTATCCATCTCGCCGATGACTCGATTCGGTACCTCGGTCTGATCGACAATGATGACATTCTCTTGATCACTCGACCGTAGCGATATCCCGTGTGCTGGAAACGCGTCATTCATCCAATAAAAACGATCGCCTCGCTCATGCAGGACACGCTCTTCGACTAAGTACTCGAGGATGTCTTCCGTATCAAGCGTTCCAAATGATTCGCCTTTCGTAAAAGGCAGTTCAAACGCCGCACATTTGACGTGATCGACGGCAATGATCAAATTATCTGGATCAAGTCGCGCTGCTTCCGGGGATTGATTCAAGAATAACTCTGGTCGTTCCGCAACATATTGATCGAGCATACCAGATGAGGCGACAAGAATGATTAGTGCATCATCTTGCCGACGCCCCGCTCGTCCTGCTTGTTGCCAAAGTGAAGCAATCGTACCTGGATAGCCGTTCATGATACACACTTGCAGTTGACCGATGTCGACACCGAGTTCAAGAGCATTTGTCGAGACGATACCTGTGATTTCTCCTTGGCGTAACCGTCGTTCGATATCGCGACGTTCACTTGGTAAATAACCACCCCGATACCCTTCGATGGATCGAGGACCAAGCTCGTGCGGATAGATACTTCTCAGATACGTCAGTAAGACTTCGACGCGGACGCGAGACCGTGCAAAGACGATTGTCTGAAACTTGTTCTTGATGAAGCGCATCGCTAATTGTTTTGTCTCAAGTGTCGCCGAGCGTCGAATACCGAGTTGTGCGTTGACGATCGGTGGTTGATAGACGAGAAAATGTTTTCGTCCTGTCGGCGCACCATTCTCATCAATTAGTCCGACTGTTTTCTCCGTTAATCGTTCGGCTAGTTCCTTTGGATTTGCAATCGTTGCACTTGTCATGATGAAGACGGGATTACTGCCATAATACCGACAAATCCGTCGTAAGCGACGAATGACATTCGCGACATGACTGCCAAAGACACCGCGATACGTATGAAGCTCATCGATGACGATATATTTTAAGTTCTCAAATAGTTCGATCCATTTTGTATGATGTGGTAAGATTCCGGAATGTAGCATATCTGGATTCGTAATGACGATGTTCCCGGCTTTTCGTACTTTTGTTCGAATCGTCGGTGACGTATCTCCGTCATATGTGAAACAACGGATTGGAGCCTCTAATTGATCGATCAGTTCGAGTAACTCACTATTTTGATCTTGTGCCAGCGCTTTTGTCGGGTACAGATACAACGCTCGTGCGTTTGGATGTTCGAGCAAGTGTGATAAGACCGGTAAATTAAAACAATAAGTCTTTCCCGAGGCGGTTGGTGTGACGATGACCGTCGACTCGCCTGCTTGTACGCGTTCATACGCCAATCCTTGGTGACGGTATAACTGAGTGATGCCACGTGTCCGGAGAGCTTGGCGCAAGCGTTCCGGTAACTGTTCTGGAAAATCGACATAGCGTCCCGCTGTCGCTTCCATCGTTTTCATATACGTAATCCGCTCCATGAATGAACGGTCCTGTTTCAATTCTTCAAGAAATGCAACGAGCGTTTGTTTCGCTTGCATGCCTTCACTTCCTTCCACTTTTCATTATACAAAAAAAGAAGCAAGACCAAAGAACGATCTACTCGTCTTTGGTCTTGTCTTTCTTTACAAGTCGTGCTTATGGTGTTGTAGAATTCGTAGCGTCGTTTCCACGACCATTATTTCCATTATCATTCGAGTTGTTTCGTTCCGTTGAACCGTTCGAATTGTTTTGTGCATTCGCACCATCATTTGAATTCGGTGTATCTGTTGACGGTTCATCCGTCGTTGGTTCGTCTGTCGTTGACTCGTCCGTTGACGGTTCATCCGTCGTTGACTCGTCCGTCGTTGGCTCGTCCGTTGACTCGTCCGTCGTTGGCTCGTCTGTCGTTGACTCGTCCGTTGACGGTTCGTCCGTTGACGGTTCATCCGTCGTTGACTCGTCCGTCGTTGGCTCATCCGTTGACTCGTCCGTTGACTCGTCCGTCGTTGGCTCGTCCGTTGACGGTTTTTCTTCTTCAGGATCGGTGACCGTTACCGTCGTCGAGACTGGTCCCGATTTTTCTCCTGACGCTTTCGCTACGACTTGGAATATCGAGCGACCTGGCTTTAACCCACTGATACTGATTCGATTCGTCGTACTCGTTCCGACTGTCGATGATTTACCATCAGCATCTGTCATCTTCACTTCAAACGATACATTATCATACCCATTGGCACGAAGCGCAGCGTCATTGTAGTTCCAAGTCAGTTCACCGCTCTTTTCGTCTTCATCGTAAGATGCTTGTAATCCAGTCGGAGCGGGTACCGTCTTTTTTTCAACGACAGGTTCCTTCGTCCCTTTCACGTATAATTCGTTTCCGATACTGAGGACAGAACTTGGTTGTTCAAATGGCGCTGGCGTTCGATCGCGTGTTTTTGTAATGAAATCTTTCCAGATTTGCTGTGCCATCGTACTGTTATATGGACCACTGAGTCCGGATCCATTGTTGTTTCCTGATTTCGTTGTTCCTGTCCAGACACTGATCGAGACATCAGATGTATATCCTGCAAACCAGACATCTTTATAAGCATTGGTTGTCCCTGTCTTACCGGCTGCATCAAACGACAACCCAGCACTTGGGAACGTACCACCTGGTTTCAAGACATCACGAAGCATATCCGTCAACATATAAGCTGTGTAGTCTTCCATCGCCTTTTTCGATTTGATTGGTGACTTGATTTTAGATCCGTCACTGTACTCAATCGATTTAATGACGTGTGGTTTGATGTAATCGCCCCCATTACCCAGTGTTGCATAAGCTCCTGCCATCTGAGTCGTATTAAAACCATGCTTCATCCCACCAATTGCATAAGCTGGTGAAATCGACTCATCGTCTTTCATTTTCAAGCCAGACTTTTCAGCGAATGCTTCGACTGCATCCCCACCAATTTCTTGGAACGTTTGAATGGCAGGTGTGTTAGCCGAGATTTTCAACCAATGACGAATCGTATTCGTACCACGATATCCATCATAATAGTTTCCAATCTCTTTTCCGTTGACTTCTGTCGGCTTATCCGTCAATTGTTTCGCAGTCGACCATTTGTCATTTTCGATGGCAGGACCGTATGCGAAGAATGGTTTTGCGGATGATCCCGGTTGATGGGGTTCATTTGCATAGTTTCGTCGCGCTGTTCCTTTACCTGGATTTTTACCATCGACGACTGCAAGAATTTCTCCGGTTTGCGTATTAATTGCCGTAGCAGCCGTTTCAGCATATTCCGGTAATTGAACGATTTGATCTTTTTTGATCGCTTCGTTCATATAGTCATGCATCGGCTTATCAATCGACGTATAGATCTTTAACCCTTGACCATAGATATCTTTTCCTTCTAGACCAAAATCATCTTCTAACTCTTTTGATACCATGTCGAAGATGACACTATCATATGATTCATCTTTCGTTGACTTCGGCGCCGGATTGATTAATTTCGAAATTGGTTGTTTGACCGCTTTATCTCGTTGCGCTTTTGTAATGACGCCTGTCGTTTGCATCGCATTGAGGACTTGTGTCTGACGCCATTTCGTTAGCTTCGGATCTCCTTTGATGGGATCATAAGCTGTCGGACGTTGCGGTAATCCCGCGAGCATTGCAGCTTCCGCATAATTCAACTTATCAACTGATTTATTGAAATAGGCTTTTGAAGCGGTCTGGATGCCAAATGAGTTTTGACCATAGTAGTTTTTATTCAAGTACATCTCTAAAATCTGATCTTTCGTATAATCCTGCTCTAAGCGGATCGCAAGCCATTGCTCTTGGACTTTCCGTGTGATTGTTTTATCAAAGCTGAGGAATGATTGTTTGACGACCTGTTGTGTGATCGTCGAAGCGCCTTCAGAACCAAATCCATCGGTGACGTTTGCGATGATGGCACCTCCGAGACGGCGGAAATCAATCCCGTTATGCTGATAAAAGCGACGGTCCTCGATCGAGATGAATGCGTCCTTGACGACTTCTGGTACTTCATCGATCGACACATATTCTCGGCTCGTTCCGCCTTTTGTGATTTCCTCTTTATTACTTGCATAAATCTTTAACGGTAAGGCATCACGAAGCTCTGCTTCATCAAGCTCAGGTGCCGTAGCAATCGCATAAGCCGCAAATCCGCCTCCGATCAACATCATCAAGATGAATAATCCGGTAGCAATCAACAATAACTTTTTCCAGAGTGGACCTTTCCCACCGGATCCTCCACCTGATTTTTTCTTTTGGGGACGTTTCGTCCGTTTCATCTTTTTCTCAGATGACTTCGTCTCTTCACGACGTGCGACACGACTTCTTTCCATATGCTATCCTTCTCCTTCAATCAAAAAGTGTCTGAATTGAAATATAGTTCGTCCACTGCCTTTAAATAATCGATAGCAGGGTACGCGCCAGTCTCGACTTTGATACCGTCTTGTTCGATGATCGTCAGCGGAATGGATTTCCGTCCGCTTTCGAGTTGATCCCACCAGGGGAACACGTGCTCGACTGAAAGCACATATTGCACATTATACAGACTGAATCGAATGATGACAAAACAAATTCCTCCATGTTCGACACATTGACGCATGTGTGCGATTTGATGGGGGTGAAAATTTTTTATCGGGAAGGACGTTTTATTTGTCGTCTCCTTCGCTTCGAAATCAATATATTTTCCGCGGTAGACACCATTATAATCGGTCGTCGATGGTTGCTTAAAATAAGCTTCTTTGACGACAGCTGCAGACCGCTTTGGATAATCCACTTGAACGATTTGTAACGGAGTGGGTTTCTTGTGAATGATTGCCCGATTATGAGTCAGATAAAACGTATTACTTTCATTCAATAATTTTTCGAGCGTCATCCCACGATTTGAAAAGGTTGAATCGGTTGATCGTGCCTTCTTGATTCGGGTTCCGTGCGACTCGAGTGGCTTTTGAAATTTTTTCCCATTCGGGTAGTTCAAAACGATTCCCCTCCTATCGTGTTTATTGTACCATGATATGTGATTGTACCGTATCGGCCGAGAGGAGTAGTTAAAAACCAATGACAATTGAACCGTTATTACAAGAGATTGAACGTATATATCAAGAAGGACGTGCCGGAACCGAATATGACTTCAATCGAGACGTCGTACCGTTCGTCGAACGAGCAGATCAACTGATTGCGCAGTGGCAAACGAATGCCCAAGATAGTCCTTACTTACGTCCGAGCATGGTCGAAAGTGCTGTGGATCAACTGAAGCAGATTTCTGTCCAAGCCTTTCAGCCGAAGACGAGTCTGAAACGTTTCAATGAAACGATTAAATCCGTCCGCTATATCGATCGATTGATGAATGGCGAAGAATAATAATTAAAAACAGGAGTTATCTTCCTTGAGTCGAACACCTAATCTATAAGGGAATGTTTCACCGGTTTCACTTGCCAGGCTATAGCTTTTCAGTCGCCTAGCGTGTAAAGTGGCATCAAGAGCATTTCTTTCTTAAGACTGTGTAATTATCGTGCAATTGGAGGAGATTCATTTGAACAAACGGGTACAATCGAACGTCAAAGGCGTTGATGTCAAAGGATTTCCTAAGAACTCAACCCCTGCCCCGAAGAAATACATCATGTTCGTTGACGAGACGGGAACACCTAAGGGGAATACACAATTCAATCTAACAGGTGTCTTGATGGAATATAAATATGCCATCGATTCGGATGAGACGGGCGAACCGAGTCCGCTTCGTCAACGTTTGATGGACTTCAAGGCAAAAGTCTTTGAGGATCCACATATTCCGCTTCATCTCAAAGAAATTTTAAAAGCCGAACATCCATATGGAAAAGAAGACGGGATCACGATCGATATGTTGCGTCACTTCTGGATTGCCTTACCGGAATTTTTAGTCGATATCGATTGTACGATCGTCAGTGTCGAAGTCGATAAACAGAAGCTGCAAGACTTCTTCTCGACACCGAAGGATCCGTATGTCGTTGCCTTCGCTCATCTAATGAAATCGTTCTATTCCTTCCTTGATGAGACAGAAGCAACGAGTGCACGTGTTGTGCTTGAAAGTCGTGATGATTATCAGAACTTGCTGATTCAAAAGGCATTCTTCGATATCTTCAATTCAGGAACGGTCCATCTCGACGTTGAAAAAAGCCGTCAAAAAATCAAGGGCTTCATCTTTGCTGAAAAAGACAGCGACCTCTACCAATCTGGTCTTGAGATTGCCGATTTGGTCTGCTTACCTTTGTCCCGCGTCCGTCGTGGTGTCATCGAGGTAAAACCACGGTTTGTCCATTATGGGGACGAAAACCGGATTTTTAAAGCCATCAAAGATAAAATTTACATTCGCCGCGATAGCCCGGACCAAGATTTCCGAAACTGGGGTTTCAAAAAAGTACCGATCACGAAAAAGCGTCGTGAATGGTCCGATACCCCTTGGAATGGTTGATGACTCAAAAAAAGTGGATCCGATAGGGATCCACTTTTTTATGGTGTCGCTAATCCTTTTGTCCGCTTTTTCCCTTCTCGACACATGTCGAGTAACGGGCAAGCTTCACAGTTCGGACGTTGTGCCTTACAGTGATAACGTCCAAAGAAGATGAATTGATGATGGAGTTTTGACCAACGTTCTCGTTTGAAACGGCGCATGAGTGTCGCTTCAACCTGTGTGACATTATCCTTCCACCGACAGATTCCGAGACGTTTCGAGACGCGCTCGACATGTGTATCAACCGCAAATGCCGGGACATCGAAGGCGACAGACAAGACGACATTTGCCGTTTTACGCCCGACACCAGGTAATGCTTCAAGTTCGGCTCGTTCCGTCGGGACTTCACCGTCGTGTTGCGCAAGGAGTTGTGCTGCCAGTGCCTTGATGTTTTTGGCTTTATTCCGGTATAATCCAAGTCGTTTGATCTTGTCCTCGATTTCCTCAACCGGTGCCGCAGCAAGTGAAGCAGGATCTGGATAAGCAGCAAATAATCCAGGCGTCACCTGATTGACGAGTACGTCGGTCGCTTGCGCACTCAGTGCGACCGCAACGACCAGTTCAAACGGATTGCGGTGAATCAACTCGCAAAATGCATCCGGAAACATCTCTTCTAACGTCGCTTCAATCCGATCGATTTCTGCTTTCCGTAACATCTACTCAGCCTCCTCGCCCGGCAAGATCCTCAAGTGTCTTGATGCCTTCGCGTTCCCATGTTCGTAAAATTTGATTGATATAAGTCATCTTGCGAACGTTATGATAGACCGCTTCTCGAAGTGCAGCGAGCACGAGCTCTTCCGAAATATTTTCGATCGTCAACCACTGAATGATTTGCTCCATCTGAAATGGGGACATCATGCCCAGTTCCCGTTCGAACTGTTGGAAGACAGACGGGTTGATTGTATCAAAGTTTGGTGCTTCCTGTTCCGGTGGTGCCATCAGTTTTTCGTAAAGTGGCACAAGCGAATAACGTTCTGATCCGTTGACATTCTCCATCGCTAGTAATCCTTTTTGCAATAGACCGAGAGTCGTCTCGATCGTTTCCGTCTCGGATAGTCCAAGTCGATTACTTAACTCTTCCGGAGACGGCATCTCCATGCCTTCTGCCCGACAGGCAAACAGTTGACCAATTAACGTGAACTCGACAAAACTGATACCTAATCGTTTTGCTTCGGTGAACAATCGTTTCGGTAAGACGACCGTCCCTTCCTCGAATAATTGCACTAAATTATGATTCATCGTATTTCCTCGATTCTCTAGTCTAAACAAGAAATCGACCCGTCGAGACGATGGGTCGATGTTTTTCCTTACTCTGCTTAAGGATAGAGACGGTTCAGCAGACGTGGGAACGGAATCGTTTCCCGAACGTGCTCGACGCCTGTAATCCAAGCAACTGTCCGTTCTAAACCAAGACCGAAGCCACTGTGTGGAACAGAACCGTATTGACGTGTTTCAAGATACCATTTATAGGCACCCGTCTCATCAAGACCATGTTTCTTCATCTCCGCGAGAAGTTTGTCATGATCTTCTTCACGTTGTGAACCACCGACGATTTCCCCGTATCCTTCAGGGGCAATCAAATCATCACATAAAACGAAATCTGGGTTTTCCGGATCTTCTTTCATGTAGAACGGTTTGATCGCTTTTGGCCAGTGCGTGATGAAGACAGGGCGCGCAAAGCTGTTGGCGATTGCTGTCTCGTGTGGTGCACCAAAGTCATCGCCGAATTCGATATCGTCGAATCCTTGCTCCTTGAGCATGTCGATTGCTTCTGTATACTTGACGCGTGGGAACGGTGCGTTAATGTTTTCAAGGACCGTCAAGTCACGTCCAAGCAATTCGAGTTCAGCACGGCAATTTTTGAGTGCCGATTGCACGAGGTGCGAGACGTAGTTTTCTTGGACTTCGAGGTTCATCTCGTGATCGTGGAACGCCATCTCCGGCTCCATCATCCAGAATTCGATCAAGTGACGACGTGTTTTTGATTTTTCAGCACGGAACGTCGGACCGAACGAGAAGACCTTTCCAAGTGCCATCGCTGCCGCTTCCATATAAAGCTGGCCAGATTGTGAAAGATAAGCATCTTCATCGAAATATTTCGTGTGGAACAATTCTGTCGTTCCTTCTGGCGCACTACCTGTTAAGATTGGCGGATCCACTTTGATGAATCCTTCTTGGTTGAAGAATTCGTATGTCGCACGAATCAATTCATTCCGAACGACCATGACCGCATGCTGACGCTTTGAACGTAACCAGAGGTGACGGTTATCCATCAAGAAATCCGTTCCGTGTGCTTTTGGTGTAATCGGATAATCGATCGCTTCATGGATGACTTCGATTTTTGAAATTTCCATTTCATGACCGATCGCTGTCCGACCGCCATCTGATTTGATGACACCTGTCACCCAAAGTGATGATTCCTGTGTTAAGCCTTTTGCTTGTTTAAATAAGTCTTCGCCGACCGTTTCTTTAACGACGACACCCTGCATGAATCCCGAGCCATCCCGAAGTTGGAGGAAGGCGATTTTACCACTCGAGCGTTTGTTTGCTAACCAACACCCAATCGTCACTTCTTCTCCTACATATTTATTTACATCCCGAATCATTGTTTTCAACAGTCAACATCCTCTCTCTATTAAACGGCTGTATGGGCCGTGATGAATCCTTCAATCCGGTCGAGTGCCTCTAAGACACGTGCCGGGTCCGTCGCATAAGATAGGCGGACATAGTCCGGTGCACCAAATCCTGAACCTGGAATCAAGGCAACCTTCGCTTCAGATAAAACAGCTGTACACCAGTCATCGACATTATCGAATCCACACATCTCAGCAGCTTGCTTTGCATGTGGGAACAAGTAGAATGCCCCTTCCGGCTTCAGACACGTTAATCCTTCAATCTCGATGAGTCGTGCATAGATTTTTTCAAGTCGTTCTTCAAAGATGACACGCATCGCTTCGACCGGTGCATCACCTTCAGCATACGCAGCAACCGATGCTGCTTGCGCAATCGATGTCGGATTCGACGTTGAATGGCTCGCTAAGTTCGTCATCGCAGAGATGATCTCCTTCGGTCCGATTGCATACCCGATCCGCCAGCCTGTCATCGCATGGGACTTCGAGACACCATTGATGATGACCGTCCGTTCGCGCATTTCTGGTAAGGACGCGATCGAAATATGTGTCGCACCGTTATAGAGCAACTTTTCATAAATCTCGTCACTGATGACGAGTAGATCGTGCTTGATTGCAACATCTGCTACCATCTCGAGCTCTTCTTTCGAATAGACCATTCCTGTCGGATTCGATGGTGAGTTCAAGACGAGTGCTTTCGTTTTTGGGGTAATATGTTGCTCGAGCAATTCCCGTGTCACTTTGAAGCGAGACGATTCGTCCGTCTCTAAAATGACCGGTACGCCGTCACTGAGTTTAATTTGCTCTGGATAACTGACCCAGTATGGTGCTGGGACGATGACTTCATCGCCTGGGTCGAGAATCGCTTGGAACAACGTTGATAGTGCATGCTTTGCTCCTGAAGCGACCATGACTTCTGAACGTTCATATGGCATCCATAAGTCACGGCGTGTTTTTTCAATGATCGCATCCTTCAAGGCAACCGTTCCGCCAGACGGCGTGTATTTCGTATCGCCTGCTTCTGCTGCCTCGAATGCTGCTTGGATGATGAATTCCGGTGTATTGAAGTCGGGCTCTCCCGCACCTAAACCGATGATGTCTTGACCTTCTTCACGTAGTGCCTTGGCTTTCGCTGTGATGGCTAGCGTCGTAGATGGTGTCAATTGTCGTACGCGTTTCGATAACATGTCGCCCACTCCCTTTACTTGATTCGTAATCGTTTGATGAAAGAACCTTCTTGATACGTGTAATACGAATAATCATAGCCTGTCGTTGTCTTTGAAACGATCTCGATGACGGCACGATCCTCAAAGCCGTACTTAGCAGACACGATATCTCCGAGTTCCGGATGATCCGCGATAACGGTCTTGATGGCAAAACCATCGGCAACCGGTCGTGTCTCAATCGCTCCTTTTTTCGGAACGAACGCCCGTACCGCCTGTCCACTCTGCTTCATCGTAAAAACGACATATTGGCGTTTCCCGTTAAAGATAGATTCGAACCGGACGTCCGTTGGCTTGAGTTCTTTTTTCAGACGTGCCTCTGCTTGCTCGGCGACGCTCTGTTCCCGGTCTTTTGCCTCAGCAATCGTCACCTGATAAACGGCTGTTCCAAGAACAGCCAAGATGATGAGTGCGCTCAGCAGACCAAGCGTGACTTTCCACTTCATGTGCGGTAGATGGTGAAGACCATCTGCTCCTTATCTTTTTCATCGAGAGCAAGACCGAACATTAAATCTTCCGTTTTCAGCGTCCGGTTCAATAAGTCGACGATTTTATACGTATCGTCATGGCGATTCACTTTGACGGTCGCAAGTGTTTCAATTTTTGAATCCATCTGTATGTCCTCCCTCATTTTTCTCTATCTATTATAATGCGATAGGGTTTATCTGAATAGACTCAATCGCCATCATTCAAGAACAATTCTAGTTCTGCCGTCAGTTCGTCGAGTGGTTTTGATAAAACAGGCACTTTCGGCAGACTCGTGACAAATCGTTTTCCATAACGCGTCGTCTCGATCCGGCGATCGAGCACGAAGACGACACCACGATCGTTCGTCGTCCGGATCAAGCGACCAAACCCTTGTTTAAAGCGAATGATTGCTTGCGGTAGGCTGTATTCGAAAAATGATGATTTTCCGAGTTTTTCAATCCGTTCCGAGCGTGCTTGGACGATTGGTTGATCCGGTGGCGCGAATGGTAGGCGGACGATGACGAGACAACTGAGATCATCTCCCGGGATATCGACCCCTTCCCAAAAACTAGCCGTCCCGAACAAGATACAGGCATCGAGTTGCTTGAACTGTTTCATCAGTCGTTGCCGTGAACCTTGCGTGACCCCTTGCGAGAGTAATGTAAACCGGTCTGGCAGCAACGGCTTCGTCGCCTCATGCGTCAGTCGTAGCAAGTCGTTCGAGGTAAATAAGACAAGCATCCGTCCCTCCGTCACCTCTGCGATTTGTAAGATGGCTTCCGCAATCGTCTCCGCGAATTCTGGCAATGGCACATCCTGTAAGAGTGGGAGATCCGTCGGAATCATCAGTCGAACGTTTTCGGCATATCCGAACGGCGACGGCACGACGAAACGGCGTGTCTCAAACGCATCGAGTCCTAATCGGTTCTCAATGAACTGGAACTTGTTCGAGACTGTCAACGTCGCCGACGTTAAGATACACGTCCGTTTTGAAAAGACATCGCGTCGTAATCGCTCTGAAATGTCGATTGGTTGTGTGTAGACGCGTGTTAGCTTCCGGTTCTTAACGGACGTCTCGATCCAAGATACCGTGTCATCGAATGGAGCAAGCATCGTCTCGAAGATTGCGAGCTCTGCTTCTTCGATTTGTGCCGTGATCGCTTTTAAATCCGCGACGAGCGAACGCTCCCGATAACTCATTTGCTCCCGGTGTTCATGGAACAGTTTATGAATCGCACGAATTGCTTGACGCAAACGCCGCAACACCAATTCAACCCGCTTGGCACTTTCCTGGACGGCACGCATCGAACGATCGAGTCGCTTAAAGCGAATGCTGACCATTCCTTCCCGTCGTGCTTTGCGGGAAGCCAGTTCGAGCCCATATGCTTGAACGATCATCAGTAGGCCGTCTGCTTCTTCGAGCAAAGTCGTCAGTGCTTCATCGACCGTCTCACTATGGGCTTCAACCATCTCGGCGATATCCCATTCTTCCGACAGATCGAGCAAGCGGTGTAATAATTTTTTGTCAGATGAATACCCGAGTTGGCGGAACAGACGATCAAACGTATGTCCATCAAAGACGAGACCAAAATGATGGCTCGCGACTTCTTCGATTTGGTGTGCCTCGTCAAGAATCAACGGACTTCCTTTCGGTAAGACCCCTGCTTCGAACTGCAGATCACTAAACAACAACGCATGGTTCGTGACGATAATCGTCGCATCTTTCGCTTGGCGAATTGCATGCTGGAAGAAGTCCCGACTGTACCAGGGATCAAACCGTCCAAGCTGCGATTGACTATCGGATTGAATCAATTGCTTGATTCCGATATTGCCTTGCGCTGCACCACCCGGTAAGCTGACTTCCTCTAAATCTCCTGTTTCCGTCTCCGTCAACCAAACGAGGAGAATCGCTTTTGCGAGCGTGAAGTTATAGACATCCTCTTGATCATTCAAGAAAAACTCGAATTTCCGTAAATCGATATAGTTACTTCGTCCTTTAAGCAATGCAATCTGGACCGGCGTATCGAACAATTGACGCAGTAGCGGTAAATCACGCGCGAACAGTTGCTCCTGTAATTGAATCGTGTGTGTACTGACGACAATTGGCACTTCATGTTCGAGCGCGTAGTGCGCTGCCGGGACTAAGTAACCGAGCGATTTCCCGGTTCCCGTTCCCGCTTCGACAAGTAACGGCGTTTCTTGATCGAGCGATTGATAGACATGACGCATCATCTCGAGCTGCCCACGTCGCTCTTCATATCCTTCGAATAGACGAGGGAACGTCACGGCATTCAATTCATCAACGAATGGTCCGAACGGTTCAAGAACGGGTGGATGTGCCAACCGCTCCATCGTCTGGCGCTTTTTCAAAGCGATTTTACGGAAACGATCAAACTGTGAATCCTCCTCGATGCCGACTAAACGAATCGCATGGTCGATTTCCTCTTCGATGGCACTGAACAGGCGTGGTGATAAACGTCTTAAGTGCTTCAATGTCTCAAGCGGCAACGTATGTAGTCGTTTGAGTAGTTCAAGCAACAATTCAGCCGTCGCCGAAGCGTCACTCCCTGCCCGGTGCGCCTCTTGATGGGCAAGTTGTAATGACTCTGACAGATGCGACAGCGCGTGGCTTTCTGCTGTCGGAAGTAAGATTCGTGCGAGTTCGACCGTATCGATGACAGGACCTGTGTACGGCAAGTATCCTTCCTCTTCTAACGCATCGTTTAAGAAGTTTAAATCGAACTGCACATTATGTGCGACGAAGACACCACCATCGAGCAATGATAAGACACGTGGTGCAATGACATCGAATGTCTCGGCCTCTTTGACATCCTCATCCGTGATGCCCGTCAACTGGGAAATGAACGGAGGAATCGGTTGGGTCGGACGCACGAAGGCAGACAATTGTTCTGTCAACTGTCCATCTTCAATGACCGCCATGCCGATCTCAATCATCTCATCGCCAGCCTTTATGGAATGACCTGTCGTTTCCAGGTCGACTACGACGTACTTTTTCTTCAACACTGATCCTCCACCTTTTATCCATCCTCTCCATGACCGGATGGCATTTCATTCTTCATCTTAACAAAAAAAGAGACCCGCTGACATGATCGGGTCTCTAAAATTTCATAAGATCGTGTGGGCGATTTCTTGAGACAACATTTGTTTGATGTCGTTCTGTTCATTTAGAACAGCCACTTTTGGAACATGTGTCGCGATTTCTTCCGTGGATAGTTGCGCGTACGCCATGATGATGACCTCATCTCCGACTTGGAAATGGCGAGCTGCCGCACCGTTCAAACAGATGACACCTGAACCACGAGCACCTTTAATCGCATACGTTTCAATCCGTGCACCGTTCTGATTGTTCGTCACTTGGACTTTTTCATTTTCAAGAATCCCGACAGCATCGAGTAAATCTTCATCGATCGTAATCGAACCAACATAGTGTAAGTTTGCCTCGGTGACCCGGGCCTTGTGTAGTTTAGCGTGCATGAATGTGCGTAACATCGTCATGCTCCTCTCGTATATAGTAAATTATCGATCAAGCGTGCCGATGCAAACTGCACGGCGACAGCTAAGAGAATCGTCGTCGTTTGTTCCGTAACGGGTCTTAGTGAGGGATAGTCGACGGCTTCGACGTAATCGATCGTCGTCCCTTCGAATTGAAGTGCTTCGCGCGTCCGATCGAGAACCGTTTCAACAGGCACCCCTTGATCGAGTGCTTGTTTCGCTTGTTGCAACGCCTGCTGGATGCCCGGTGCTTGCGTCCGCTCTGTTTCCGATAGATAGACATTGCGTGACGATTTCGCTAGACCATCCGCTTCGCGAATGATCGGACAACGGACGATCTCAACCGGAACAAAATAATCAGCGACATACGCTTCAATCAATGCGAGCTGTTGTGCATCCTTTAAACCGAAATATGCACGGGTTGGACGGACGACGTTCAATAGTTTGCTGACGACCGTCAACACACCATCAAAATGTCCTGGTCGTGATGCGCCGCATAAGACATCATCACCGGAGCGGACCGTAACACGGGCCATATCCAGCGGATACATCGTCTCGTTCGTCGGATAGAACAGATAATCGACCCCTTCTGCCTCCGCGATCTTCTGATCGCGTTCCGCGTCTCGTGGATAACGATCCAAATCTTCGTTTGGTCCGAATTGTGTCGGGTTGACGAAAATACTCAAGACGACGACATCGTTCTCTTGTCGTGCTTGTTTGAGCAAAGAGGCATGCCCTTCATGCAAGAATCCCATCGTCGGTACAAAACCGATTGAACCGGCTCCCGCTAAACGTTCGCGTAACGTCTGGACGTCCTGGATGATTTTCATTCTTTGGTCCCTCCATAAAGCGCACCAATCAGTTCTTCGTCCATCTGGAACGAGTGTGCTAGTTCAGGGAAAGCACCGGCTTTGACGTCTTTGACGTAAGCAGCGATTGCTTCCGTTCCTGAAGTATTCCAGTCCGTGTACGCTTTAACGAACTTCGGTAAACGACCGACACCATACGTCAAGATGTCATGATAAACAAGTACTTGACCGGCGACGTCTGCGCCAGCACCGATGCCGATGACCGGAATCGAGAGGAGCTCTTGAATGCGTTTCGCGAGCGGATGCGGTACACATTCGAGGACGAGCATCTTCGCTCCGGCACGCTCTGCTTCCAAACTGTCTGCAATCAGTTGTTCGGCTGCTTCTAGTGATTTCCCCTGGACTTTAAATCCTTCAAGGACACCGACGGATTGTGGTGTTAATCCGAGATGCGCGACACAAGGCATCCCAGCGTCCGTCAAACGACGAATCGTTTTTAAAATCTCCCCTGCCCCTTCCAGTTTCAAGGCATCTGCCTGCGATTCTTGGAAGATACGCGCTGCTGATTCAAGCGTGCGATCAAATGAACCGTGATAGCTTGCGAACGGCATATCGACGATCATGAACGTCTGTGGTGCGCCGCGGCGTACCGCGCGCGCATGATGAACCATGTCGTCGACCGTGACAGCAATCGTTGAGTCATAGCCGAGGATGACGTTCCCGAGGGAATCGCCGACGAGCAACATATCAACTCCTGCTGCCTCTGATAGTTTTGCTGAAGGATAATCATACGCCGTCAACATGACGAGCTTCTCTCCAGCTTGTTGTTTTTTGAGTAATGGACTCATTGTGTGCATCGTGTTCTCTCCTTACGTGTGTAGGGAGGACAAAAGGAAAACGCCTTCTTCTCCAAAATAAATGCATGCGGAAAAGAAGGCGGAATAATTGAATATCGTCCTTCTGTCCCTGTCCGTTAAGATCAAGGCAGTTGAAACAGCTAAAACTGGCACCTGTCAATTCGGTATGGTTCCGGCAAGCGGATACCATCCGTGGCTTTATTATACATGACAGGAAAAGCTCTCTGCAAACCGTCTGATTCAAACCCTCATTCTTTTTCCCAGTAAATCAGCTCTGCCGAATGGAAACGGGTCTCCCCCGTTTCCGTCTCAATCCGAATCGTGCCCGTCTCGTCAATACCAAGCAATGTTCCGGAAGCGGTCATCTGACGTGTCCGTAACGTCACTCGTTCATGTAAGCGATCTGCGAGTGTTTCCCACTCGGAGACGAAAGATCCGAACCCTAGCTCGAGCCACTGTGTGTATAGTCGTTCAAATCGATTCAAAAAAGTCGCGACGACCTCCGCACGTCGGAAAGTTCTTCCTGATTCTCGGACGAGCGAGGTAGCACGATCTTTGATCCCTTCCGGAAACTGCTCGTGATGCACATTGATCCCGATGCCAATGATGACTGAACTGATTCGGTCCGCCTCGGTCTGCATTTCCGTCAAAATGCCTGCCACCTTACGACCGTTGATCAAGATATCGTTCGGCCATTTAATCGTAACCGGAACATTGAATGTTTGGAGAGACTGGGCAAGTGCAATACCTGCTACGAGCGTTAATTGACCTGCTTGGTGCATCGGTACATCCGGTCGGACGAGTAGACTCATTGCGATGCCTTCATTTTTCGCTTCATGCCACGTTCTCCCTAGCTGTCCGCGTCCATTCGTCTGGTGATCGCATACGACGAGTGTTCCTTCCTGCGCTTGCTGTTGCGCTTGCTCATGTGCAATCCGCTGCGTCGTGTCCAGTTCTTCGAAATGAAGGATGTGGCGACCAAGACGCGCTGTCGTTAACCATTGTTCAATGGCAATCGGCGTCAGCAAATCGCCTTCATCGACTAATTGATAGCCTAGTTTTTTATTCGAGATGATCTGGTATCCTTCTTCCTTTAAGGTTTGCATATGTTTCCAAATGGCGGTACGTGAAATATTTAACGTCTCTGCTAATTCCTGTCCGGAGTACCACGTCCGCTGACGAAGTGCGATCAAGATTTGTTCTCGGACTGAGTGCGCCATCGCTCTACCTCCTTCAGTAATGTCACGCGGTCGTTTGGGCAAGCACGCGTGACGACACTGTATTCCAAATGCAAAAGTGCTTCCTTGATCTGTTGTTTTTGAAGACCGAGGCCAATCATGTCTTTTCCGTCGACAGAGAGCTCTTTACGACTGCGAATCGGTAAGTCTGATCGCTCTGGATAATCCGTTCCGGTCATTTCCTGAAGGATCATCAGTTCCTCGTCCGACAACTGATAACGATCCCAGTCTTGTAACGGTCGGTGTAACAGAGGTGTTAAACGCACAGCGAGCTGCACTTGATGTTTCGATCGTTTCCAGCGCGTCAATTGATCTTTCGCAAGACCGGCATCGAGTACGAGTGTCCAGACGGCATCTTTTGAGACACCCTGAAACGACTGCTGCGCTAGTCCTTTGACGATTTCTGAAGTCATACCGGGGAGGTAGCGTTCGATTCCTGTCCGGAGCATCGCCTGTAACGCCTGCTGTTTTCCAGGACCAAGTAAGAGTTTCTCGAACTCGATTGCGATCCGCTCAATCGCAACGGCCTCTAGATGCGGAGCGAGTTTAACGATTGCTCGTTCAGTTGCCTCGTCAAGCGAGAAATCCAGTTGGCTCATGAAGCGGAACGCCCGCATCATCCGAAGCGCATCTTCATTAAAACGTTCAGCTGGTTCGCCGACCGTCCGGATAATTCGCTCTTCGATGTCGCGCGCTCCGCCGAACAAATCCACACGTCCGGATGGTCTGAGTGCCATCGCGTTGATCGTAAAATCACGCCGGGTCAAATCCTCTTCCAAACTAACGCCAAGCGTCACCGCATCCGGTCGCCTACGATCGCTATACGTTGCTTCCGAGCGGAACGTCGTGATTTCGTACGGTATGTGGTTGAGAACGACCGTCACGGTTCCATGCTCGAGCCCAGTCGGAATGACGACAGGGAATAAGTCGATGATCTGTTCCGGTAACATCGAACTCGCTAAATCATAGTCTCCTGGTGTCCGGTCGAGTAACATGTCGCGAACGGCACCACCAACGATATAAGCCTCACCACCCGCTTGTTCGATCGTCTGAATGATATGATGCGCCCCTTCAAGCAAGTTCATGACGCGCACACACCCGTTCATAGACTTGTTCATAACGACGGACGATCTCATTCGAATCAAAACGACGACGAGTATCGCGAATACCCTCTTCTGCCATCCGTTCTCGTAACAACGGATCATCCGCAAGTTCACCGATGCGCGCCGCAGCGACCTTAACGTCGTAAGTCGGAACGATATATCCGGTGACGCCGTCCTGTATGACTTCCGGTAAGCCACCTGCTGTCGAGACGACACTCGGGACCCCAATTGCCATCGCCTCAAGGACGACGAGCCCGAACGCTTCTTTTTCTGACAACAGGACATGAATATCACTAATGGCGAGCAATTGCGCGACGTGTTCCTGTTTACCGGCAAAGATCACTTTGTCGTAAATGCCGAGTTCCTTTGCGCGACGTCTCGTTTGTCCCATCTCTGGACCATCCCCGACGAGCAACAGACGCATCTTCCGGTCTTTCGCTGCAATGGCGAACGCCGCAAGCGTATCATCGATTCGTTTGACCGGTCGGAAGTTCGAGATATGAATGACGACGACTTCGTCCGCTTCGATGCCGTAATGCCGCTTCAAGCGTTCATCCCGCATCGGATAATAGACACTCTCGTCAATCGAGTTCGCAATGACATCGATGTCGTAGTGTGCATTGAGCGTCGCATTCGTCTCAAGTGCTAGACTCTCGGATACGGCCGTGACCGCGTCTGATCGTTCGATGCCGTATCGAATAGCCGGTTGCATCTCTAAATCTTGCCCGATGACGGTGATGTCCGTTCCGTGTAACGTCGTCACGACGGCGACGCCTTTTTTCTTAGCCATGTTTCGTCCGAGATCTGCACAGACCGCGTGCGGAACGGCGTAATGGGCATGGATGACATCAAGATCGAATAAATCAATGATTTCTGCGACTTTTGATGCTAACGTAATGTCGTATGGTGGATATTTAAAAACGGAATACTGGTTGACTTCAACCAAGTGGACCGTGATGTTTGGTCGATATTCCGTCAGGCGAAACGGCATGCTCGACGTAATGAAGTGGACGTCATGTCCACGGTCCGCAAGTTTCATACCGAGCTCCGTCGCGACGACCCCACTCCCGCCGACGGATGGATAACAAAGAATCCCAATTGCTTTTTTCATGATAAAACCACACTCTCTTTATGTCTTCTATTCGTCTCTATTCTAAGCAATATCAATCGGAATGACCATACTGATCACTTTTCGAATGATTTTCATAGGAAAAGCTAGTCTTTTTCCGACCGTGCCGTTACCCTAGAGAAAGAGTCTTGATTTGAAAGGAGCATACGGAAATGGCACCTCCATTCCAATTCCCGATTCGGATCCAGAACATCCTCTGGATTTTAGTCGGATCGTTCATCTTTGCTTTTGGTATTTATCATTTTAACGTTCAAAATGAGTTAGCAGAAGGCGGTTTCACCGGAATCACGCTGATTCTAAAAGGTCTGTTCGGATTATCACCATCGATCACGAACTTAGTATTGAATGTCCCACTTTTTTTCGTCAGTTATAAAATTCTTGGTCGGACGACCTTCGTCTACACGTTGATCGGTACATTCAGTTTTTCCTTCTGGTATGGATTGATTGCCAAATATTCACCACTCGTCATCGACCTGCGTGACGATATGGTGCTTGCTGCGCTCTTTGCCGGTGTATTCATCGGCGTTGGTCTTGGTATCATCTTCAACAATGGTGGTACGACTGGTGGTGTCGATATCATCGCGCGTTTGACGAAACGCTACTTCGGTTGGTCGATCGGTCGAACATTCTTGATCTTCGATTTCTTTGTCATCGTCGCATCCTTGACGTATCTCGACTACAAGCAAGCGATGTATACGTTACTTGCCGTCTACGTCGGTGCCCGCGTCATCGATTGGATGCAAGAGGGCACGTATGCCGGTAAAGCAGCGATGATCATCAGTGATCACCGGACGGAGATTGCCGACGGTATTCATGCGACGATGAATCGTGGCACGACCCGCCTAATCGCAAAAGGCGGTTACTCTGGACGGGATCTCGAAGTATTGTACGTCGTCGTCGCTCGCAATGAAATCAATCGCTTGAAGACGCTCGTTAAAAGTGTCGACCAGCACGCCTTCATCACGTTGCATGATGTCTATGAAGTAACGGGAGAAGGATTCACGTTCGACGAAAATCGAGTCCCAATCAAAGAAACGTAAAAAAAACACGGATCGCTCAAACGAGCAATCCGTGTTTTTCATTTTAGTCATCACTTGACGGGTTGAAGACGAGCAGTGCGAGACGAAGAAACTCGGCGACGGCGACAAGTGTTGCTGCGACGTACGTCCAAGCGGCTGCGTTCAAGACACGGCGTGAACCACGTTCTTCTTCCGCGTCGATGATTCCGTGATCTGTCAATTGCGCCATTGCTCGGTTCGAAGCATCGAACTCGACCGGTAACGTGACGAGTTGGAAGATGACCGCTCCAAGCATCAGCACGACACCTAGCATCGCAAGACCAGTGAACCCAGCGAATAGACCAATCAACAACAGAGGGAACGATAAGTTCGACGTGATTGAGGCGACAGGTGCAATGCGGTGCCGGACACGCATCATGTTATAATCCGTCGCATCTTGGATGACGTGACCAATTTCGTGTGCCGCAATCGAAACGGCTGAGACCGTCGAACCGTAATAGACGTCTTCTGAAAGCCGGACGACTTTATTTGTCGGATCATAATGATCGGACATCGTTCCACCAATCGGCTCGAGCCGGACGTTCGTAATCCCGTTCTGCTTCATGATGAAGTCAGCGACCTGTGCTCCTGTCACCCCACTCTGAATCGGAACATCTTGATATTTTTTATAGGTGCTCCGCACCCGCATCTGAGCCCAAATCGGGACGATCATGATGATCGCGAGATAAATCAAATAGTTTGCCACGAGACATCGTTCCTTTCTTTTTTGTTTATAGGTCTATTTTATGTTCAAGCGACCTTATTGTCAATTGAATCGCGTGCGACAAACAGATATCCCATCAAAAGACATAATCCAGTCAACCAGAAAGAACCGTATCCGATCCATTTGATGTGCTCTGCAAGCGCCGGGTACCGGGGCCATTGCCCAAGGACATAATCGACGACATCGTTATGAACGACCCAAATCGCAACGAGAACAAGTTCCTTGATGCGAAATGTCATCAAAGGACTGAATAACAACGCCTGAAACGCCATCGCTCCGTGCGACACCATCAGCATCAGTGCCATCGTTGTTAAGTAGGCGTTTGATGTGCCGAGTTCGTTCAACATCAAGGCATTCATGACGACCGCCCAGACACCATATTTGATCAATGTCACGAATGCGAGCGCTTCAAACAAGCGGGAACGTCGTCCGAAAATCCATAGAAAAACGATGATCGTAAAGAACAGCGA
This sequence comes from Exiguobacterium sp. s130, assembly GCF_018619055.1. Lineage (NCBI taxonomy): Bacteria > Bacillati > Bacillota > Bacilli > Caryophanales > Exiguobacterium > Exiguobacterium sp. s130. The sequence goes on from NZ_JACSNI010000002.1 coordinate 445,834, forward strand.
TGCGGTTGGGCTATCCGGAATGAACGGATAGAAGTACCACTTCGATGTCGCGAGTTGTGGTTCATACCAGTAGTAGCCGTATAGGGTGCCTGCTAAGTTGATCAATCCGACGATCCAAAGCACGGCTTTATGACGGAGTAAAGTAAGTATTCCTTGCAATCGTTTCACCTCATCATCGACAAAAGCCGGAGGATTGCTCCCCCGGCTTTTGGCTTATTTATTGTTTTCGCCGCCTTCACCGTATGAAGCGATGAATTTCGCAAGTTCTTTATGATCGGCATCTGAGCCTTTGAACTGACCAGCCGGCATCGAACCGACACCTTTGACTGCGATATCATAAATCTCTTTTTCAGTCTTTTTCGTTCCGACGAGCGCTGGAGCTGCTGCTCCACCTTCGAGGTTCTTACCATGACAGTTGACACATGACTGGTTCGAATAAATTTCGTATCCTTTTGCCGATGTATCAATTTTTGGTCCTTCGTTCATCGTCAACTCACCTTGCTTGTGGATGGTATCCCAGTGTGTCGTTTGAACAGATTCCCATGTCAAGAAGACGATCGAGACGACTGCGAGGAGCATCATGCTGACGGCGACTGGCCGTTTCGCAGGACGGCGTTCAAGACCTTGGTCGAGCCATGGCGCGACGAGAAGTGCTGTGAACGCAAGACCTGGAAGGATGACTGTTCCCATCAAGATGTATGGACCTGCAGCGAATTGGTATTTCAAGAGCTGATAGAGGAATAGGAAGTACCAGTCCGGAAGTGGAATGTACGACGTATTCGTCGGATCGGCAATGTTTTGAAGTGGTGCTGCTTCTACGATTGTCAGAGTCATGAAGCCGATCAAGAAGACCGCTCCAACCATCCATTCGCGAAGTAAGAAGTTCGGCCAGAACGCTTCCGTTCGACCTGGATATTCCGAATAGTCTTTTGACTTGTTCGGCATCCGGTTATTGATCGACACCCGTGAATCGGTGACGAATTTCATTCCTTTACCACGATGCATCGTGTTCTCCCCCTTTTTTGTTGTCTAGATGATAGTCGGTTTAAAGTGGTCCAGAGATCCCTTGTTTACGGATCATCAAGAAGTGGGCCCCGAGCAAGACGAACAATGCTGCAGGAAGGAAGAAGACGTGAATCGCAAAGAATCGAGCGATTGTACTTGCGCCGACGATTTCTCCACCCGCAAGGAGGGTCTTCGCGATACCACCGATGACCGGGATACTTTCAGCAATCTGAATCGTAACTTTTGTCGCGAACAACGCTTTCATGTCCCAAGGCAATAGGTATCCTGTCAGACCGAGAGCTAAGACGACGAAGAACAAGAGAACTCCGACGACCCAGTTCAATTCACGTGGTTTTTTGTATGAACCAGTGAAGAAGACACGTAATGTATGTAGGAACAACATTACGATAACGACAGACGCACCCCAGTGGTGCATACCACGAACGATTTGTCCGTGTGCGACTTCGTTTTGTAGATAGTAGACGGACGCGTGTGCGTTGATGATGTCCGGTACATAATACATCGTCAAGAACATCCCCGAAAGAATCTGGATGACGATCGTAAAGAACGTCAATCCGCCAAAACAATAAACGAAAGCTGAAAAGTTATGTGCCGGGTTGACGTGCTCCGGTACTTCATGATCGGCGATGTCTCGCCAGAGCGGCGTAATATCAACGCGCTCATCAATCCAATCATAGATTTTTTGCATCATCGCTTACGCACCTCTTTCGACTGGTTTACCAAGGTAGAGGTAACCATCTTTCTGTTGCATTTCATACTCATCGAGTGGTTTCGTTGGAGGCGTACCAGGTACGTTCGTGCCATCCTTCGTATACCGTCCGAAGTGACATGGGCAATAGAATTGCTCCGGGTGCGTTGGATCTGCGCCGAAGCTGACTTGGCAACCTAAGTGTTTACAAATCGGTGAAAGGGCCAAAATTTCTCCCTTATCATCTTTGAACACCCAAGCCGACAACGTTTCTTCGAACTCATACCACGCATCTTGCGTTTGTTTCTTGAAGTCGACCCGTTTTGGTTCTGTCGTGATATCCGACAACTTCATTACTTTTACTTTATCGCCTGCTCCTGATTTCTTCAGGACTGGATCAACTGCGAAGTTGACCATCGGCATGACCATTGTCGCAGCCATGAAACCGCCGACGCCTGTCAATGTATACGTCAAGAATTGACGACGTGTTACGTTAGACCCGTTTTGAGCCATCTCGATCCCCCCTTGTGATGTACGCTGTGCCCCAAGACGACAGTACTTCACACAAATTTCTCACATGGTAATAGTATCTTAATAAAATCATTGCGTCAACCGCTTCATAGCGCGGTCCAACGGTTTCCTAACTGTTCGAGAACTTGTCCAACAAAATTCCCGACCATCTGACCTTGTTGGTCACGACTCATCGTCTCAAGAGCTAGACGTGGCACGTAGATAATCTCTTCTGCGGCAGTCTCCTTCCACCTTAAATCAGCGGTGATGAAGGTGATGAAACGGAATTGCCCGGAAGCAGCCGCTTGACGCCATCCTTCCAACTGTTCGATCGACGGTACATCGATGTAGGTCATGGCAGGTAAGAGCAACGCCCGTCCAGATAGCTGGCGTTCGACTTCGGACGCCACCGTCAATGTCATGTCTGCGCATTCCGCATAAGCATGCATCGCCTCATCGAAACCGATCGGAAGCAAAGGCACGATTAGCGTGTCGATATACGCTTGCTCGCTTCGTGTCCGCTGTACGTCGGATGGTTTGAAACGCAAGTCATTTCCCCCTTTCTTTCTTACTTACAATTCGTCACATTTAATGTATCATATCCACATTTCCTCCTGCTCTCTTAATGTGAACGTTTTATGAAATTCCACCCTATTTTTCTTCATATTTTGCACAAATCTTCACATACGAAAAAGACTCTATCGCCTGTTATAAGCAATAGAGTTCTTTGATTAAGGGAGTTGATTTCGAACGAGACGTAACTGTTCGGAAAGGGAGTGGAATCGATGTTGATCGCGTGCATCAAGTGCTTCATCGATCAATCGGACCAACCGTTCTTCTTCTTGTCGATTGACCGTGACAGCGATGAAATGAGTCGCTTCATCTGCTAAACGCGGTTCAACAGCGACTTCCGGACGAAATGGATTTTCTTCCAGTAAAGACAAGTATTCATCGTCCATCATCATGCCTTGGAAGTTTAGCTCGATGTAGATATCTTCCGATGTCAAACGAATGTCATGATACGCTTTTTCTGGATCTAGCGTCGTGACGTCCCCTTTTTTAAAAAGAAACGGTTCCGCATCGAATCCATATGTCGTCATGATAATGGCTTTCGGAGCGAAAGTCGCATTTTGAACGAAGTGTACCTGCTCGAGTTTTGCCTCGTTACGCAACCAGTAATCGATGATCCATTTTGCTTCCCGTCGCTTTAACGTGTAATAGGTCAAGATGCGGCGTAAGAATCGCTGCTTTCTCTCTATCATCTCAATCCTACTCCCTTCTCCCGTGAAGTCATCCATCCATTCGTTCAACATAGTCGACGAGTTCGTTATCCTCTGGTGTCAACTGTGCAGCGCGTCGTAAGAGACGTTGTCCCTCTTCACGCCGTCCTTCCTCGACGAGTGCAAAACCATACTCTTTCAAGAAAAGCGCGTCTTCCGTGAATGCGCCTTCGACTATCGCATAGTTCTCCATCGCTTGCGTGTATTCCTCTAACGCATATAAAGCGCGCGCCCGGTACCATGTCAGAATTGGAGCCGTGACATGTTCTTCAATGGCTGAGATCGTCTCAATCATTGCTTCATGATCCTCATCTTCTGCCAGTAACGAAAGCAAACGTTCCGCTGCGACGATTGATTCCGGGTTTAAAGCGAGTGCTTCACGTAACGCTTGAACACTTCCTGCGCGATCGCCGAGTTTGAGAAGGAATAAGGCTTCCATCGTCCGTAACTCGTCATTATAATCATCGCGCTCCATCCCTTGCTTGATGACGTTCAGTGCTTCTTTCGTCAGCCCAAGTTCGGCTTGGCTTTCCGCGTACGGTACATACGCTGATGTATAATCCGGATCCTGCGCAATCAATTGTTGGAATGTCTCGACTGCTTTTTGGTGTTGACCGACACGGTGAGCCGTCATCGCAAGACCAAACAGCGTATGCAAGTCGGAACGTTCTGCGACAGCACGTTCATACAGTGGAATCGCATCCTCAAATTGTCCTGTCATCGCGAGTGATTCCGCGTACAGGGCATCGAGCGGCAATTCAGCACGTAACTCTGGACGCTCTGCGATTTCAGCGAATAGTGGTACCGCTTGATCAAACGCACCGAGCGTCATGTAGAGCTCGGCTAATCCGTATGCCAGTAATGGTTCTTCAGGAGCGAGATTACGTGCTTCCTTCAGCTTCGCTAATGCCACTTCGTCAAGACCTTGTGACTGATAGAGGTCAGCGAGTAATACGAGAGAACGGGGACCATATTCCATGTCCGTTGTGTCGACCTGCTCAAGGACAGAAATCGCTTCCTCTTCCCGGTCCAAATCGATATAACATTCTGCCAGTAACAAGGCGACTCCGGCGTTACCTGCGTATTCGACGTAAAGCGGTGCCAATAGATTAACTGCTCGGTCTGATAATCCAAGTTCGATATAGAGATCGGCAACCGCGAGGCGATCCTCATCCGTCCCTGTCTTTTCGAGTTGTTCTAGTGTCGCTAAGGCTTCCGAGGTATGGCCGTGTTCTAGTTCTTCGATGATGCCATTCAATACTTGTTCATTCAAGGCAAACGCCCCACTTTCTGTCATCCGCCTATTTCTTACTCAGATCGGTCGGATTGAAGTTTATTTAAATCATCATAGAACGTTGGGTAGCTGACTTCAACTACTTCGCGTCCATGCACTATAATTTCCGGGTTGATTGTCGCCGCGATCGTCAACATCATCGCGAGTCGGTGATCACCTGCACTGTCAACTTCCGCTGCTTGCAAAGGTGTCGGTCCTTCGATAATCATACCGTCATCCGTCGCCTCGATATTCGCCCCGAGACGCCGTAACGCCGTCACGACCGTCTCGATCCGGTCCGTCTCCTTGACACGGAGCTCTTCCGCATCGCGAATGATCGTTCGTCCCTCTGCTTGCGTCGCAAGCAATGCAAGTAACGGGATCTCATCGATCAAGGAAGGGATTTGTTCACCTTCGACCGTGGTCGCTTGCAACGATGTCGTCTCGACGGTCACATCTGCCGTCTCCTCTCCACCATCTTCTGAGCGATGATCGATTTCGACACTTGCCCCCATCTGGCGCAACGTCTGTAAAAAACCGATCCGTGTCGGATTCATCAAGACGTGCGTCGTCGTGATCCGACTATCCTGCCCGATCGCTGCTGCCGTCCACCAAAACGCTGCTGACGATGGATCCCCCGGGATGTCGAGTGACGTCGCTTGTAAATGTACAGGACCTTGAACACGAATATGTCGACCATCTTCGTAGTCATCGATCGATACGTCAACGCCAAACTGCGGCAGCATCCGTTCCGTATGGTCCCGTGATAGAATCGGCTCGATGACCGTCGTCTCGCCCGTCGCATGTAAACCTGCGAGTAAGACGGCACTTTTCACTTGCGCGCTTGCGACCGGTAACGTATACGTCGTTCCGACAAGTGGCGTTCCCGTAATGTGAAGCGGCGCCGTCTCACCTGTTATGTTCGCTCCGAACAAGGCAAGTGGTTCCGTGATCCGTTTCATCGGACGTCTGCGCAAGGAAGCATCTCCATCGAGTACATACGTTGCTTGACCGCCTGCTAGAATCCCACTTAAAAGACGGATCGTCGTTCCCGAGTTTCCGCAATCGATCGTTGCTTCATGAAACGTTTCCGTACCGGTGATGCGAATTTCTCCTGCTGTTCGCTCGACGTGTGCCCCAAGCGCTCGCATCGCTTCTAATGAAGCGAGACAGTCCGCTCCTTCGAGTGCATTTCTGACATGTGTCGTTCCTTTAGCGATCCCACCGAACAGAAAAGCACGGTGTGTCATTGATTTATCGCCCGGTACTTGTACTGTTCCTCTTAATCCCATTCTAAACACCTCATTGTTTGATTGAACGCTTGTTGCAATCGTTCTTCACTGAATGCCTCTAAGTCAAAACGTCCTTCTTTCTCAAGGACGAATCGGATCGTAGTTTGGTGATTCTTTTTGTCACGACGCATCAGTTCCAGATATGTCTCGAACGATTGTCGGTCCGGCAATCCGGTTCCGAGACGGTGGAGCAATCGTCCGAGTTGTTCCGCCTGTTCCTCATTTCCTTCCAAAAACTTGACGAAGACGAGTCCGATCCCTACTGCCTCGCCATGCGACAGACCCGGGCTCGCATATTCAACGGCATGCCCGAATGTATGCCCATAATTCAAGAAGGCACGCATCCCTTGCTCCGTCTCATCTTGTTCGACGATATCCCGTTTAACGTTAATCCCTCGTGCGAGCCAGTCTTCAAGATCAAGCTCTTTGATAGTATCCAACGAGACATCGAGTAACGTATCTGCAAACGATGGTCGTGCGAGGAATCCATGTTTGACCAATTCAAAGAAGCCGCTCCGCCATTCCCGATCTGGTAATGTCTGAAGAAGCGTTAAATCATACACGACACCGCTCGGTTGATAAAATGCCCCGACCAAGTTTTTTCCAAGCGATAAATTCACACCGACCTTTCCACCTACACTCGAATCATGTGCTAAGAGTGTCGTCGGAATTTGAATGAACGGAATGCCGCGCAAAAAAGTCGCTGCAACGAATCCCGCTAAATCACCTATCATGCCACCACCAAACGCAAGGATGATACTATGTCGTGTCATTCCATGACGTATTCCCTCTTCCAATAAAGAACCGTAGACCGCAAGCGATTTACTCTGCTCCCCAGCTGGCACAGTGCTGACATGAATGTTTGTTGATTGAGATATAGACCCTAATGCCTCTTGCAACGTGTGCAAGTGCAAGTCGCGAACTGTCTCATCCGTAATGATCCAGATGCGATCCGCCTCGTTCAGCGCCGAAAGATGCGACAAACGTGCTAATGCCCCATTTCCGACAAATACTGGATATGACGTTTTTAACCGGATATCAAGCTCGATCAAAACGTTCGAACCTCCTCTGTATAAGCGGCAACGGCAGCCTGAAGACGATCAATCGTTGATGTTCCGAACATTTCAAGGATAGCGACCGCAATCTCAAACGCAACGACGGCTTCTAAGACAACAGATGCGGCAGGAACGGCACAGGCATCACTTCGCTCGATTTGTGCCGTGAAGGCTTCCTTCGTCTCAATATCGACTGATTGCAGGGGACGATAGAGAGTCGGAATCGGCTTCATCGCTACTTGGACGCGGATCGGCATCCCTGTCGACATTCCGCCTTCGATTCCACCTAGATGGTTCGTCCGTCGATGATATCCAGCGTCATCATGAATGATTTCATCTTGGACGGTACTACCCTTGCGACGACCGAGTTCGTACCCGTCACCAAAACCGACGGATTTCATCGCATTGACGCTGATGACAGCTTGCGCGATTCGGCTGTCGAGCTTTAGATCGTTTTGGGTAAAGGATCCAATGCCTGGCATCATGCCCGTCACGACGACTTCGATCTCACCGCCGAGTGTGTCGCCTTCTTTTTTGGCAGCATCAATTTCCTCCATCATTCGTTGACCTGCAAGTTCGTCGGCACAGCGAACAGGTGAAGCATCAATCGTTTCCTGATATTCCTCAGGATCTTTCCAAGGGGCATCAATCCCACCGATTGATCGTACATGCGAGAACACTTCAATTCCGAGTTCATTCAGTAATTGTTTAGCGAAGGCACCGACGGCAACACGTGCTGCTGTCTCACGTGCTGAAGAACGTTCCAGCACATCGCGTAAATCACGATGACCGTACTTCAATCCGCCAACGAGATCCGCATGTCCGGGACGTGGACGCGTTAATGTCCGTGGGCGCTCCAACTCTTCTTCGAGCGGTTCCGCCTGCATGACTTGTGTCCAGTGCGTATGATCCTTATTCTCGATGAACAAACTGATCGGTGATCCCGTCGTATATCCGTGGCGAATCCCACCACGTGCATCAATCTGATCTTGTTCGATTTGCATCCGTCGACCTCGTCCATATCCCCCTTGACGACGCGTCATTTCACGCTGAATGGCTTCGAAATCAATCGTGAGTCCTGCCGGCATCCCGTCAATGATGACGGTCAATCCTTTTCCGTGTGATTCTCCTGCTGTCATATAACGCATTCGCTTCATCCCTTCCTGTTCAACCGATTTTTTCGTAAAAGAAGCTTTGTTTCATCTTTAATCCAAATCGTTCTGGTTGGAAAATTTGTTCCGTTCCTCCAACGAACAGAATACCGCCTGGTTTTAATGCCTCGACGAACGAACGATAGACATGTGCTTTCGCTTCTTCCGTAAAATAAATCAGTACATTACGGCAGATGATTAAATCAAAACCGGTATCGTACCGGTCGCCTAACAAATTATGTTTACTGAAACGAACAAGTCGTTTGATTTCTGGAACAACTTCGAATGTTTGCTCCTGCTCGATGAAATATTGCTTTTTCCGCGCTTCTACGACCTCATTCAATGCGGAAGCTCCGTATCGACCAAGCTTCGCTTTTTCAAGGACAAGCTCATCCAAATCCGTTGCTTGAATCGTAAAAGCCGACGAATCGAGTCGTTCACTTAAGATCATCGCTAGGGAATACGGTTCCTCTCCCGTCGAACAGGCAGCACTCCACGTTCGAATTCGTCCATGTGCACGTGATTCCAAGACCGGTAAGATGTCTTGCTCCAATTGTTGCCAACGTATCGGATTACGGAAGAATTCACTGACATTAATCGTCATCCGATCTAGAAATTCTTCGTATAACGAGGTACTTTTGTCCATTGCCTGCATATAGGATGCAAACGTACTGTACCCTTTTTTGTCACGTAACGCCGTCAACCGTCGTTTCATCTGTGCTTCTTTATACTGACCGAGATCAATCCCTGATTTGATCTTGAATCTTTGAATGAAAAGTTCGTAATCTTCCAAATGGCACACCTCGCTCACTCTCGATATCAAATGGTCATCTCTTTGACCGGTTCAACTTATTTTCTATAGTAGCATAAAGCTATAGGCATTCCAAAAAGCAATTAACCAATCCGGTCAGTCCGTTTTACAAGAATACGACAAAAGGGATTCGATTGAATCGAATCCCTCCCCGCTTGTCCTACTATTCATGTATTAGACATTAACTGGCTGTCCTTGAAACCAAAGACCCAGCTCACGCTCCGCACTTTCGATACTGTCTGAACCATGAATGACGTTCTCACTCATCGTGTTCGCAAAATCACCACGGATCGTTCCAGGTGCTGCTTCAAGTGGTTTTGTTTTTCCGATCATCAAACGAGAAACGGCAACGACGTCTGCCCCTTCAACACGCAGAGCGACGACAGGACCTGACGTCAGGAAAGTGACCAACTCTCCAAAGAATGGTTTCTCCGCATGTTCCTCGTAGTGTGCTTTTGCGAGTTCTTCTGTAACGTTCATCATTTTCATTTCACGAATGATGAATCCTTTGCGTTCGATCCGTCCGATGATTTCCCCAATCAATCCACGTTTTACGCCATCCGGTTTGACCATTAAAAATGTCTGTTCCATCTCTAGTTCCCCCTATGAAATGCTTTTAGAAAAGCGCTTACATAGTCAGTTTACTGGCTTTTTAGAAGAACAGCAAGAAATTTTTGACAATCTTTATCCTTTTCGTTTACCAACGTAGCGCGCCACTTCTTCGAGCGATCGTTTAGCGGAAGATTTAGGTAAGGGTTCGAGCCGGTTGATGGCACGACGAATGTAAAGATCGACCGTTCGTTGTGTTCGTTCGAGGGCACCTGAAGTTTGAAGAAATGCTAGCAATGGTGCAACTTCTTCATGGGTAGGCATCGTCTCGATTTTCGAAAGACTTTCGTAAAAGGCAGCATCTTCCGCTCCATAAAAGACGGGTAACGTCTTATGTCCATGACGTAGATCCTCTGCCACTGGCTTACCAAGTTGCGTTCGATTCGCTGTGAAGTCAAGCAAATCATCAGCAATCTGAAAAGCGAGTCCGATATCTCGTCCAAACAGTCGTAACGCTTTCGTATCGGCCGCTGAACAATTCGCAACGATTGCACCTAGATGGCAACTTGCTTCAATGAGAATGGCTGTTTTTCGTTCAATTCGTTTGATATAACGTTTAATCGACTGTTCCCAATCATATTGATCATAGATCTGTTCAATCTCACCCTCGCAAATTTCACGCATCGTATGGACCATGACTTGGACCAGCTCTGGTTTTCCGACTTCTCCAATCAACCGAATCGCTTCCCCAAACAAATAATTGCCTGAATAAAGCGCCACTTCTTCATCGAAGTATTGCATAACGGTCGGTTTTCCTCGTCGTAGTTCAGCGTCATCAATGACATCATCGTGTACAAGCGATGCCATATGGACGAGCTCAAGACTTGCTGCTACACGGATCAGTTCATCGCGATCTGCCTCACCGAATTTAGAGGCTAACAATACGAACGCTGGTCGAATCCGTTTTCCACCAGCTTTCAGCAGTTGTTTTCCTGCTGCATCAATCGTTGGTTCCTCCGAAGCGATATGACTGATCAGAAAACGATCGACTAAATTAATTTCCTTCGTGACATCACGGTAGATGGAATGCAGTGACATCTCACCACTTCTTCCCAAGGTGCATCGCAGCAGCCCCACCCGCGAATGCTTTGACTTCCACTTGCATGAAGCCTGCCTGTTCGAAGAGTTGTTTCAGTTCGACACGGTCGAGGAACACTTCCGTTGATTCTTGTAACCAGTTGTATTGATCATACGATTTAGCAAGCAAACGACCTACTTGTGGCATGATTTTTCCAAAGTATAGCGAATATGCTTCTCGGAAAATCGGTGCCGTCGGTTGACTCGTTTCCAGACAGACGACTGTTCCACCTGGTTTTAAGACGCGATGCATCTCTTTAATGACCTGAAGGTAATCAGGAACGTTCCGTAAACCGAAACCAATTGTCACGAAATCAAATGAGTTGTCACCAAACGGTAAATCCATTGCATTTCCGTGAATCAATTCGATGTTTTTCATATCGAGCGCTTCTACTTTCTCCACGCCGACTTTTAACATGTTCTCTGAAAAATCAAGTCCCTTGATGACACCAGTCGGACCGGCTGCTTTTGCCAGTTGAATCGTCCAGTCTGCCGTTCCACAACAAAGATCAAGACATTTAGCACCTGGGAAGACTTGCATCCGGCGCATCGTTTCGCGTCTCCACAATTTATGCAGTCGGAAGCTGATGACTGAATTCATTTGATCATAGTTCGTTGATATCGATTGGAACACTTCATACACTTTTTTTTCTTTATCTTTTGTCTGCACACTGCTCACCCTTTCCAAGATCTCATGCTACCGCCATCTGTTCGAGATGCGATAACAGTAATTTCTGTGCGACCAGATCTAGCTGCTCTGCCTGTTGCTGAATGATCTGCCGTCCTTGTCGTGTCAGCCATTCTCGTTTGGTGATTGCCGCGAGTCCTTGCATTAATCCGTACTCTGCTGTTAACCATAAGAGAACCCGTTCTTCCGTTGATTCATAGTTCATTTCGTGTAAGGCACACTTCGCTTCATTGACACGTTGAATGGTCCGTCCGAGTGAGACGAGAACCTCTTTCGGCAAACCCGCTAATTGTTCGAAGAAGTAGCTCGAGAAAAGATCTCCAGCTAATACAAGAAGCTGTCTTTCCTTCGAACCGCGTAATGTTTTATTGACGCGTTCATGCAGACGTAAGGCGACTTGTGCGAAATGAATCGCTTTGACGAGTGCTTCTGAATCTAGCTTGTCATGTTGAGCGACATCAATCAACCAACGGATCTGCTCACGATCGATGGAAGGGAAATCCACATGTCGAGCCAATCGTGTCGTTTGTTTAGTGGTGAGTGCAGTGATGATTTCATCCACGCGCAGCTCATGTTGTTCCATGCTTTTACCCCCCGATCTCCAGTGCCATCTCGTTGATGGACGTTCTTCTTTTTTAATATACCATAATCGGCGGGCTTTCACGCTTCTGAATGTCCACAAAAAAGCCGCCCGAGAAAATCTCGGGCGACTATGTAGCCGGATTACTTCACAGCATCTTTCAATGCTTTACCTGGTTTGAAGGCAGGTACTTTGCTTGCTGGAATCTCGATATCTTCTTTCGTACGTGGGTTGCGACCTTTACGGGCTGCACGCTCACGGACTTCGAAGTTACCAAATCCAATCAATTGGACTTTCTCTCCAGACTGAAGTGTCTCAGTGATCGATTCGAATGTTGATTCAACAACTTTCGTCACGTCTTTTTTTGTAAGACCTGATTTTTCGACGACTGCTTGAATGAGTTCAGTTTTGTTCATTACTTTCACCCCCTCCCAATCACTTCTTCGAGGGTAATCATACCCTATAAACGTTGCTATTACAACATTTTCGTGTAAATAACGTTCAATTTTCAGATTCTTCGCTCGATTTCTCTGAAAACACAGGTTCGCCTTTTTCGTTTATCGTGTAGCTTTGAGAATAGGCAGGAACAAAAGGTTGATCTTCATAAAGCAAATACCGAATATCCTGACCGACTTTCGGCTTTTTCTTCGCCGTTTGTACAGCTTTCTTCAACTCTGGCAAATAGTTGATGAAAAGACGACCTTGACCATCGACATAGATCGATAGCTTTTCATCTGAGTACGGACTTGGAACAGTCGGTTCTTTTTTGATGAATAACTTTTTATAGTCAAGGGTAAACTGATTTTTTCCGATGGAGCCTTTGAATGGGTACTTATCATTCTTCTTGCGATACGCATCAATTCGGACCTGAAGCTTCTGTAGTTCTTCCGCGACAAGCAAATCCATCAATTTGACAGTCGGCTTCGTCTCAACGTCGACCAACAAATAGATGAATGTTCCCCCGCCTTCGAAACTGTTCGTTGGTGGATCACTCATATAACGAGGTATCAGACGGCCCAGTTCGATTTGATAACGTTCCATGAGTGGCGTATCTGCCTCCATCGTTTTGATCGGCAAAACACCTGTGTCTTTCTGGTATGCATCGACGGCATCCTGAACGGTACGTAATTGTTGCGGATACGGCACGCGGTTCGACGGTTTCTGGCTGTCCGGAAAGAGACAACCTGATAATAACGTCACCGGAATGAGCATGAGTAGTACGAACCACTTTTTCATGCGCTCGGTCCCGCCATGACGATGAATACCATGATGATCGACGCAACGATGAAACAAACGAATGCCAAGGTTGACACGAGAATCTGCCAAATCCCTTTCAACTTCGTCCGACTGACCGTGACCAGCAAGACACTGATCGCAAAGAGTCCGATGCCAGCGAACGAAATCCACATTTTTAATAATCCTGGACTCAAGATTTCCACCCCACTCCGTTAATCTTTCGTCGTGAAGAGATGCTCGATCTCATTTTTTTGTGGTCGTTGCATCAATTTTTTGACTTCTTCTTCCGGTGTATGACCGTCAAAGAGAACATGGTATAAAGCAGAAGTAATTGGGAGTTCACATTGTTTCGACTCTGCTAGATCATATGCAGCTTGTGTCGCACGAACACCTTCTACGACCATTCCCATGTTTTCAAGCACTGTCTCTAGTTTTTCTCCTCGACCGATGGCATTTCCCGCACGCCAATTTCGGCTATGGACAGAAGTACAAGTGACGATTAAGTCACCCATTCCTGTCAAGCCGGTGAACGTCATTGGGTTTGCTCCAAGCATCGTTCCAAGACGAGCCATCTCGACCATTCCACGCGTAATCAAGGCTGCCTTGGCATTGTCCCCGTAACCGAGACCATCTGTCATACCCGCAGCAAGTGCAATGATATTCTTCAGTGCTCCACCGAGTTCTGCCCCGATGATGTCCGCATTGAGGTAGACACGGAAGTTTTCATTCGTAAACAATTCCTGCACACGACCAGCCTCTTCTAAATCATCCGATGCAACGGTCACCGTCGTCGGTTTACGTAACGCAACCTCTTCAGCATGTGAAGGACCTGTCAAGACACAAACCGCTTTACGTTTCGCCGGGTCGACCTCTGCTTCGATCAACTCAGACAATCGAAGATGTGTCTTCGGTTCGATTCCTTTTGATGCATGAATCAGGACGACTGGTTCTGTCAATAGTTCATTTAATTGACGAGAAACCGCACGAATCGCAGATGACGGTGTCACGATCAAAATATGTGTCGCGCCTTCGACCGCCACTTTGAGATCCGTCGTCGCCTTCAAGGATTGTGGCAACACGACGCCCGGCAAGAATTGCGCATTTTCATGATGTTCATTGATACGGTCGACATTTGTTTGTTCACGACCGTAAAGAATGACTTCCTGATCATTATCGGCTAAGACGAGCGAGAGCGCTGTTCCCCAGCTTCCTGCTCCGATGACAGCGATTTTGGTCATACTGAATCACCTCATTATTGTTTTTGACGAGCTAAAATCCGGATTGGTGTACCTGTGAAATCAAATGCCTCCCGAATCCGGTTCTCGAGATATCGTTTATAAGAGAAGTGAAGCAATTCTGGATCATTGACGAACAAGACGAACGTTGGCGGACGCGACGCGACCTGAGTCGCATAGTTAATCCGTAAACGAACTCCTTTATCTGTCGGCGCAGGGTTCATAGCGACAGCATCGACGATGACATCGTTCAAGACACTTGTCTGAATCCGTTGCGCATGACTGTGCGCTGCTTGCTGAATGACTGGTAATAACGTTTGTAAACGACGTTTTGTTTTTGCTGAGACGAAGACGATTGGTGCATAGTCAAGGAAACGGAATTCTTCCCGAATCTCTTCTTGCATCTTTTTCATCGTCTTATCATCTTTTTCAACAGCATCCCATTTATTGACGACAATGATGACCGCGCGACCTGCTTCATGGGCATATCCTGCTACTTTTTTATCTTGTTCGATGATACCTTCTTCACCATCAAGAACAACACAGACGACATCTGCTCGTTCGATTGCTTTTTGAGCACGCATGACACTAAAGCGTTCTGTCGATTCATAGACTTTCCCGCGTTTTCGCATCCCTGCCGTATCGATGATGACGTATTCTTGTTCATCCCGCGTAAATGGTGTATCGATTGCATCACGTGTTGTACCAGCGATATTCGAGACGATGACACGCTCTTCACCAAGAATCGAGTTCGTCATACTTGATTTCCCGACGTTTGGACGACCAATCAAGGCAAACTTAATCGTACTTTCGTCATATTCCAACTCTTCTTTATCTGGTGCTAATTCAAGGACACGGTCGAGTAAATCACCAAGTCCAAGACCATGTGTACCAGAAATCGGGAATAAGTCCCCGAATCCAAGAGAGTAGAATTCATACATTAAATCACGCATCTCAAAATTATCCACTTTATTGACAGCTACGACGACTGGTTTGTTCGAACGGAACAACATGTTCGCGACTTCCTCATCCGCTGCTGTGATTCCTTCGCGTCCGTTCACCATGAAAATGATGACGTCCGCTTCATCAATGGCGAGCTCCGCCTGATGACGCATCATTTGAAGTAGGGGCTCATCCCCAACTTCGATTCCACCTGTATCAATCAAATGAAAATGACGATTCAGCCATTCTCCAGTTCCGTAAATACGGTCGCGGGTAACGCCTGGCTTGTCTTCTACGATTGAAACCCGATCTCCAATCACCCGGTTAAAAATCGTCGACTTTCCGATATTTGGGCGACCTACGATCGCCACGACTGGAATTGCCATCCCAACACCTTCTTTCTCTTCTCTCGCTTCATAGCCGTTCTATTGTATCAAATCAAACTCTCATATACCATAACAAACCGCATATAAAAAGCGGACACGCTTGTGTCCGCTTTGTGTCATCCTTTATTCTTTCGTCTCTGAATCGTCTTCTGTCAAGTCAGCGACAGAAAATCCTTCTGATTGATTCGAGTAATCCGAATAGTCCTCAGAAGACCCTTCTTCCTCTTCGAGAACACGTGTCGAGAGCGAGATCTTGTGCTCATCAAGACGCACTTCAAGTACCTTCGCTTCAATTTCTTGTCCTTCTTCAAGTACTTCTGAAGGCGATCCGATATGACGGTTCGCGATTTGTGAAATATGCAAAAGCCCTTCTACCTGCGGTGCAAGCTCAATGAAGGCACCGAACTGGACAAGACGACGTACGCGTCCTTTGACAATATCCCCAGCTTCGATTTTCCCTTCCATCTGTTGCCATGGACCCGGTTGTGTTTCCTTGATCGACAACTTAACCTTTTCTGTATCACGGTCGACGCCAAGTACTTTGACTTCGACTTTCTGACCTTCCGTGACGATGTCCGAAGGACGTTCGACACGATGGTGCGCCATTTCCGAGATATGAACGAGACCATCGACGCCACCGATATCAACGAAAGCACCGAAATCTGTCAATCGTTGGACTGTTCCTTCTAGAACTTGCCCCACTTCTAGATTTTCGAGTGTCTCTTTTTTCTTCGCGTTCAATTCACCTTCAACGACGGCTTTGTGCGAGAGAATGACACGGTTCTTCTCTTGATCGAGTTCAACGACCTTGACGTCAATCGAACGACCGATGTAATCCGAGAAGTCCTCGACGTAATGCCGCTCGACAAGCGACGCTGGGATGAATCCACGGACACCGATATCAACGACAAGACCACCTTTAACGATGTCTTTCACGACAACTTCAAAGATCTCACCTGATTTATACTTCTCTTCAACTTGCTCCCACGCTTTAAGTGCATCGATTTCTCGTTTTGAAACGACGACCTCTTCATCCGTGATTTTCTTGACCTTCACTTGTAGTTCATCTCCGACGTTCAACACACCACGAATATCATCGAGATGAAGACTCGATACTTCGCTGATCGGTAAGATGGCTTCTGTTTTATATCCGATATCAATGAGTGCTTGCTTGTCTTCAATTTTCACGACCATTCCGGTAACTACCTGGTCCCGATGAATTTCAAAATCAGGCATATCTTTCATTTCTTCGACCATTCCAAAACAACCTCCTCACGATGAGTACAAGAAACGCCTGACACGTGTCAATGCGTTTATCCTGCTTCTAACTTCTTACAATTCTGACTATTTGTCAAGGTATTAAGCGTGATTGAAGTAGACGGATTTGATTTCGTCCATGATTCGATCAGAAATCGCTTTCGCAGCACCACGTTGATCACGTAAATCCGAAATATCGACCGATTTTCCAATTGCGACGCGCATTCGTTTGAAAGGGCGATACGATCCAATGATGGCAATCGGTAAAATCTGAGCATTCGATCGTAAGGCGAAAAACCCTACACCGGGTTGTGCTGATGTGAATTCTCCTGGAGCAGAACGCGTTCCTTCCGGGAAAATGCCAACGGTCTCATCCGTATTTAACAGCTCGATCGTCCGTTTCAAGGCTTGACGGTCCCCTTGACCACGACCGACAGGATAAGTTCCTGCCGCAATCATCAGCTGCTTTAAGGCTGGGACTTTAAACAACTCCTCCTTCGCCATATAACGAACCGAACGTTTCGGTGGAATCGCACTGACGAGGAAGACGGGATCCCAATTTGAACTGTGGTTGGCACAGATGAGTAAGGAACCGTCTTTTGGAATATTCTCTTGCCCCGTCACCTTCAATCGGAAGACTGTTTTGGCTATGACCCAGACGACAAACCGCGCAATCCGATAAATGGTATCTTGACGTTTCATTTTAGAACACCTTCCGCTAGTTCCATCAGGCGAACAACGACTTGATCAATCGTCATCTCTGTCGTATCTAGATATAATGCGTCGTCTGCTTGGCGTAAAGGAGAGACTTCACGTTCACTGTCCCGTTTGTCCCGCAGCGCGATTTCTTCTTGAAGAACTTTGATATCGCTATCCATCCCACGCGCGATGTTCTCCCGGTGCCTTCTAGCTGCACGCTCTTCCACAGTTGCCGTCAAGAAAACTTTTAATTCAGCATCAGGTAATACGACTGTACCGATGTCACGACCGTCCATGACGATGCCACCCTGCTCTGCTAATTTTCGTTGCGCCGTGACGAGTGCTGCTCGAACTTCTTTTTGACGAGCGACGAACGATACGTTATTCGTGATTTCGATGGAACGGATCGCATCCGTCACTTCGCGATCACCAATAAAGACACGTTGCCCGTTTTCGCCTGGTGTTAAACGAATATCAAGCGATTTCATCAATTCGCCAAGCACTTCTCCGTTGTTCAGATCAAGCGATTGTTCGAGTGCTGCGAGCGTAACGGCACGATACATCGCCCCTGTATCGATATATACATAGTCAAGGCGTGCCGCCAGTTGTTTTGCGATCGTACTTTTCCCAGCACCTGCTGGGCCATCTAATGCAATTTGAATCTTCTTCATCATCCATCCAATCCTTCCATCTTCCCCATATTTGATGGGGATTCATTCTTCCGAACGTTATCATAGCAAAAAAATGCGGTCAGGTGAATGGATTCATGCCCCTTCTTGAACTTTTCATTTGCATTTGATAACAGTGACGCAATACTAGCTCACGACTTCTGTCAGGAATCATTGTAAACTGGAATGCGAGTTCATACCGTTCTTCCCGTCGATCGATACGGACGAGCTCAGCAATAACATCTAACGTACTCGAAATACCGTCACCAGTAGGTAGAATGAATGTCATCTCCACCTCTTCCTCTTTTTGAATCGGTAACTGATCCGACAAAATCATCATGCCACCAGCCGATAAGTCAAGCGTCACCGTCGTAAACGGATCAAATTGCGTTTTATGCGGATGAACGGCGACATCGAGCATTTGTGGTACTCGAACGAATTGACGTCGTTGGATGCGCTCGATTTGATCATCACTCGGTCGCTTTAAGGCGTACCGCTGACCACGAAGTGGATCATTTTGTCGTTCCACGACGACCGTATCAAATCCAAATAATTTACCTTTTTCTTTAAAGAAGTAAAACGAAACTTCTTCGTGGTCTGACAAGATGAACGTTTTCAATGTCGCGACCTCACTTGGTGCCTCGATCCAAATCAATCGATTCGTTACGGCTGTTACTTTTGACCGTCCTTGTCGATCCTCACTATTCGAAAGCATTACTAAATCCCCGATTTCCATCATACTACTTCGCTCCTACTTTCTATTCGATGCCATCTGAATGTTGTTTTTTTCGTTTGAATCGACGATTCAAACGGTTGGCACCTCGTACTTGAAATAATCCGATCGTCCATAAAATGATCATGAAGACGATTGGCAAAACAGATATACCACCATTTTCCAATATTAACAAATTAAATAAGATATGTGCAAATACCGGAATCGTTATCGATAAGGACAACCACCGATACGGGTGAGGCGAGAATTTCGCCATTCCCATGAAGAAACCCATGATGACAGCAAACAAAGCATGACCGGATACCGGTAGTAAAGCTCGGAATAGCATATGTTCGACCGTTCCATTCACCATCAGATATAAGATGTTCTCAAGGGTAGCAAATCCAAGCGAGCACGCTACGGCATAGATGATCCCATCATAATAATCATTAAACCGTTGATGGATATACACGGTATAAAAGACGACGAACCATTTTGCAAACTCTTCTGTGACTGCTGTTCGAACCAATTGCACCTCTTCACGCCCACCAAACTCCGTTTGAACGATGTAGTCGATGAACATCAAGGGAAAAACGAGTAAAATTCCAAAAATGAAGCTTCGAAGGATATATCCAACGGGCTCTGATTCATGTTCGTGACGTAGATAAAAATAAGTTAGGAGTGCGATGCCTGGGGCAACTCCGGAGAAAACGATTTGAATCACGCTTCCTCTCCCCCTTTCTTCCTCTCCATAAGAATAAAGGTTTCTTGGAGAAAAGAAAACGTCCTCGTTGTTTCGGGAGGGAAAAAGGTTACAATATGGAAGAACTAATTGAATATGCTATAGAAAGTAGGTGAAGGTCTTTTGTCTTTTGACACAGACCATTTAGAATGAAATCATTATTATTAATTCATACGGGTGGAACGATTGCGATGGCGCAAGATCACTCAGGTCACGTCTTACCGAATGACATCAATCCACTGGATGCTTCACTACCTCGAGCGACGGATATCGCAAACATCACAACGCGTCATTTTTCAAATTTACCTTCTCCACATATGACTCCCGACATCATGCTACGTTTGGCACACTTCATCGAAAGTGAACTTGCTAAGGAACACTACGATGGAGTCGTCATCACCCATGGGACGGATACACTTGAAGAGACCGCTTATTTCTTACATTTGACAATTGGTGCACCTGTTCCGATTGTTTTGACTGGAGCTATGCGTTCATCCAACGAAGTCGGATCGGATGGCGAGTTTAATTTGATCACGGCACTCCGTGTCGCCGTCAGTGAAGCAGCGCGTGAAAAAGGTGTTCTCGTCGTCTTTAATGGTGAGATTCATTCGGCGTTCAACGTCACGAAAACGCATACGTCATCCGTCGATACGTTTAAATCGGTTCACTTCGGAAATCTTGGCATGGTGACGAAAGATCACGTTTACCTATTCAACACGCCACTTCTGAAGCAAACACATATGGTAACCTCGCTCTCTAAACGTGTTGCTGTTTTGAAAGTATATGCCGGAATGGAACCAGATTTATTACTAGCCGTGAAACAACTCGGTTACGATGGACTCGTACTTGAAGTTCTCGGTCAAGGAAACGTCCCTCCGAGTATCGTCGATGCCATTGCCGAATTGATCGCAGTCATGCCGATCGTCATCGTCAGTCGATGCTTCAATGGAATCGTGCAAGATGTTTATGGATATACAGGTGGCGGTCAACAGTTAAAAGAGATTGGTGTCATTTTCTCAAATGGACTGAACTCACAAAAAGCACGACTTAAATTAATGATTGAACTCGAAATCAATGCGACCCAATCAGAACTCGAAGAGTCATTCCGGGTCGAATAAATGAAAAATCCTCTTGAATCGGAACTCATCATTCCGAATCAAGAGGATTTTTTTAGGCATGAATCGATAGACCACGTAATCGTTCGACGAGATGATTCGCGATGTTCGCGCCATGAAAACGTCCGTTTTCAATGAATATCTTATTGGCATCGTATCCTGCTGCAACGACGCCGGCAATATAAATCCCAGGAACGTTCGACTCCATCGTCTCTTCATCATGACTCGGAACACCCGTCTTGCGATCGATCGCGATACCAGCATCAGCGAATAAGCCGACGTCTGGTGTATAACCCGTCATCGCAAATACGAAATCTGCTCGAACAGTCCGCTTGTCTCCCTCTACTCGGTAAACGACTTCTTGGTCCGTGATTTCCTCGATCATCGCGTCAAACACCATCTTGACCTTTTCCGAACGAACGAGTGATTCGAAGTTCGGCAAGACCCATGGTTTGATCGATGGACTATACTCGGGTCCACGATAAAGTACAGTTACGCGTGCTCCTGCCTTTTCAAGCTCGATTGCTGCATCAACACTTGAATTCTTCCCACCGATGACGACGACATCCTGATCAAAGTATGGATGCCCTTCCGTAAAATAATGCGATACGTGGGGTAACGTTTCTCCTGGGACGTCCATTCGGTTCGGTAATCCATAATAACCTGTCGCAAGCACAACGGATCTTGCTTCTCGCTGTTTCTTCACTCCAGAGCGTTCTGAATGGATGATGAAGCGATCCGCTTGACGTTCAATGTGCTCGACCGTCTCAAATGGACGAATCGTCAACTGCTTTCGTTTGACGACTTCTCGATAATAGACGAGTGCATCGAGACGACGTGGTTTTAATTCCTTATTGATGAACGGCACGCCACCGATTTCTAATTTTTCACTACTTGAAAAGAACGTTTGATGCGTCGGATAACGATAGATCGCTTCAACGATATTTCCTTTTTCGAGTACTTCGACGTCTAGTCCTCGATCTTGCATTTCGATCGCTGCCGATAAACCACATGGTCCTGCACCGATTACGATACAATCTAACATTCGAATATCTCCTCTTCCGGTTGCTTTTTTTATATCTTAGCAAATCTCATCAAGAGACGAAAGAAATTGCAATAGGAAAACACCCGCTCCTCATCTAGAGGAACGGGTGGTACGTATTTTTAACGTTTAATTAGACCCAACCACGGAAACGGGATGCTTCTGCCATTTTCCGCACACCTACCATATAAGCGGCGAGACGCATATCGACATTTCGCGTCTGTGCTGTCTGATAGACTTGGTTGAATGAGTTCACGAGGACCTTTTCGAGTTTCTCGTGGACTTCCTCTTCCGTCCAGTAATACCCCTGATTATTCTGTACCCATTCGAAGTAAGAAACCGTTACGCCACCACTCGAAGCAAGAACATCCGGAACGATCAAAATGTCACGTTCTGCAAGAATTTTCGTCGCTTCGTTCGTCGTTGGACCGTTTGCTGCTTCTACGACGATCGCTGCGCGGATATCATGTGCATTGTCTTCTGTAATTTGATTCTCGATTGCCGCAGGAACAAGAATATCACATTCGAGTTCAAGCAATTCTTTATTCGAGATCGTATTTTTGAACAATGTCGTAACCGTTCCGAATGAGTCGCGACGGTCCAGTAGATATGGGATGTCGAGTCCGTTCGGATCATGAAGTGCACCGTAAGCATCACTGATGGCGATGACTTTTGCACCTAAGTCATACATGAACTTCGACAAGAAGCTACCTGCGTTCCCGAACCCTTGAACGACGACGCGTGCTCCTTCAAGTGTAATGCCTTTTTTTGCTGCCGCTTCTCGGATCATGATTGCGACACCTTTCGCCGTTGCTGTTTCACGACCATGTGAGCCACCAAGAACGAGCGGTTTTCCTGTGATGAAACCAGGAGAGTTAAATTCATCGATCCGGCTGTACTCATCCATCATCCAAGCCATGATTTGTGAGTTCGTGAAGACGTCAGGTGCTGGAATATCCTTTGTCGGTCCAACGATTTGACTGATGGCACGGACATATCCACGGCTGAGACGTTCGATTTCGCGGAAGCTCATCTCACGTGGATCACAAATGATCCCGCCTTTCCCGCCGCCATATGGTAAATCAACGATACCAGCCTTCAGACTCATCCAGACGGATAATGCTTTGACTTCGATTTCCGTCACGTTTGGGTGGAAACGAATTCCCCCTTTTGTCGGTCCAACAGCATCGTTATGTTGCGCACGATATCCTGTGAAGATTTTCGTCGAACCATCATCCATTCGCACCGGAATCCGGACTGTCAACATCCGGAGTGGTTCTTTAAGTAATTCATACATTTCGTCTGGATACCCTAACTTCCCTAGTGCTTCCTTGACGATTTCCTGTGTTGCTTCCAGTACGTTCTTGCGATGATTCGCATGTTGTTGGTCAGTGATCATTCCAACGTTCCTCCCCATAAGTGGCATCCCCTATGCCGTTTCCTTGTTCGGATAAAGTATACTCTTTTCTCGAACGTAATGAAAGGGGTTACGCCCATATTTGTAAGCGCTTTCTCACTTCTTTTCCTAGGATATCAATGATTGGATTACTTGATTTGGGCGTGGCGTTCAATCGCTAATTCCATGAAATACTCGACCAATTCCGGATATTCGATACCAACTGCTCGTGCTCCGTCCGGGAATAAACTTGTTGACGTCATACCTGGCAATGTATTCGTCTCTAAAATAACTGGATTTCCGGACTCAGGAACAAGGAAATCTGACCGGGAATACCCAGCACAACCCAGTACTTGATGTGCTTTGACGGCCCACTCCTGAAGTGTTGCTGTCGTCGTCTCATCTAGTTCGGCAGGGCAGATATGCTCTGAACCTCCGATTGCATATTTCGATTCGTAATCATAAAAAGCATTCTTCGGAATGATCTCGATGACCGGTAATGCTTTTTCTGCACCTTTATGACCAACGACTGGAACCGTCACTTCGCGTCCTTTAATGAATTGTTCGACGAGAACCGCATCATCGGCTTCGAACGCTTTTGCAATCCCCTCACGTAACATCGTCTCGTCTTGTGCGATTGTCAATCCATTCGATGAACCTTCTTGTGCTGGTTTAACGACACAAGGGAATTGACCATTCCATTCTGCGATTTTCGCCTCGACATCATCTTCACGTTCTAATAATACATCACGTGCAATCGTGATACCCGCTTTATCAAAGTGAACTTTTGAACGTGCCTTATCCATCGCAAGTGCTGACGCTAACACACCTGAACCTGTGTATGGAATATTCGCAAGTTCAAGTAACGCCTGCACGCGTCCATCTTCACCAATTTTCCCATGAAGAGCGATGACAGCCACATCTACATCCAGCTGGAAGAGTTCATGTGCTCGATCAGGATGGAAATCAACAGCCGTGACTTCATGTCCTTTACTGTTTAACGCTTCCATGATTGATTTTCCACTGTTTAATGAAACCTCCCGTTCACCTGAAGTCCCACCATATAACACTGCCACTTTCATCCTACTTCACTCCTTCTTCTTACGTTCAATGATTATCATACCATCCTTCTGACCACGAAAAAATACAAAATGGTGCCACTTCTGGTAGAAGATAAAAAGGTGCGACATTGCCTGACGAGGCAATGTCGCACCTGATTGATGTTCTAAATGTGGAATTGTTCCGCAATCGTGGCAATGGCTTGTTTCGATTGAATCGTTTTTCCGTACTCTGACATGACGAGCGGACTTTTCGGGCTCGGTTCCCCGTATTCTGATAAAATCGTCGTCACCGTACGCTCGAGCGCGTCATTCATTCGTTCCTGGAAATAGAGATAATAGTTGCCTTCGAAGAAATAAAGACTACCGCCTGTCTCCGTGTACGACATATGTCGTAATAACCCATGGCTCGCTTGAATGACATCTTCGAGCGAATTCAAGGCATACAAGACATGATGGACGATGTCGACCGTCATGCGAATTTCGACTTGATCAAATTCGTCATTCATCTCTTCCGGTAAATCACCTTCACGACGCACATCAACGAGCATGCCGTCATTCGGAAAGAATGTGACGAAAAATTCGAGTGTTCCTGCTGCCTGAAAACCAAAATTCGATTCAGCTTCCTCTAACAAATTGCGCAATAGAGCTTGTCCCTTCCCAATGGCCAACGTTTCTGGTCGGACATCGTGAAGTGATAACTCTTGCTTTGTAATGAAGACACGAAGGTGCCCTTGTTTCATTTGTTCAAACCTCATATAGACTCCTCCAGTCAAGACCGGAAACATAGGTGTCTCCGTTCGCTATGAACCATACTATACACCAGATACCGGAGTGAGTCGACTTAACCAACTTTTCCACGATTGATCGTCCGCACCAAGTAAGTGTGGTCCGTATCGTTCCGGAAGCTGATCGACCGCGTATCCTCCAAGTCCAATTTCAAGATTCGGAAAATCAGCCATCAAACAGTCTAATGCTTCATCAAGCAATGGTAAATGATCGGATAACGTGCACGATAAGATGACAGCTTTCGGTTGCAATTGATGTGTCACGGCTACTAAGTCCGGCACCGGAATACCAGAACCGAGGAAAATCACATCAAAACCCGATTGCCGCAAGTAGAGTGTGAAGAAGAGTAGTCCGAGCTCATGTTCTTCTTCTGGTGCACAGACACAAACGATTCGCGGCAAGAACGGATTGATCGGCATCTGTAGTGATAACGTCGAAAGACGGGCTCTTAAGAAAGCTGTTGCAAAATGTTCATGCGCAATTGTAATCTCTCCTGACTCCCATTTCAGTCCGATTTCATGTAAGAGTGGACCAACGATATCTTGAATGACTTTATCGAAACTAAACATCGAGAACGCTTTATTCATGATGTCATGCGCGTGTCGTTCTTCGAAGTTCGTCAATGCACGGAATAACTGATCTCGTAGTTCGACTCCGTAATCATGGGGCACTTCAGCTCGATTGACAGGCATCTCATATAATTGAATTGCCTTTGAAACCGACAATCCTTCTTTTTGTTTATCGACGATCCAACGCAATTTCGCAACGTCACTATCACTATAAATGCGATGCCCGGATTCACTTCGATCCGGATCAAGCACTTGATATCTCCGCTCCCAAGCACGAATGGTCGTCGGGTTGAGTCCCACCAACGCAGCGACTGCTTTGATATTGTATTTCCCACGATCCATGCATCGTGCCTCCTTCCCCTTCCTTTCTAGTATACGCTGAAAGGAAAAAAATCTCCGTTCACAATGTGCCTTTACATCATGAAACCGATGGAGACGAAGGCGATGATGATCGTGATCATGAGTACCGTTAGCGTGATTGCTAGCGGATTTTTTCGAAATGGTTGCTTCAGTCGTTCATTTCGAACGTGTTCGATTCGCGAGGAACGTGGTGGTAAGAGTTGCTCCTCTTCGTTCTGATGTAACCGCCGTTGATCTTGTTTACTCAATGTTCATCACCTTTTCTTGAAAAAAATAAGGATATTTTCTAGTTTACACCGAATCTAGTGATGAAAAAAAGACTTGTTCTAAACGCTTTTTCCAATTTACCTGTTGAAGCACCTTACTCTTCACGGGATCCTGCCATTCGATCGTACCGCATATATCACAACAACGCGGCTGAACGATTGCCGGTTCATCAAAATGATGCAATAACATCTTACGGCGACATTCATTCCGGTGAATATAGTCCATCATCTGGTTGACTTCTCGTCCTTTGAGCTGTTTTCGTTTCACCTGCCATTGCATGATACGTTCCTTCGACCAGCCATTCTCAAGTTGTGATTTCAGTAACCGATATGCTGGATCTTCCGGATTGAGGTGTAGACGAGTCTCGATTTTCGTGTAGGACTCACCTCTTCTCACCCCTTGTTGTAACTGATCAATCCAAAGGACAGGCGCATATTGTGTCTCAATCAGAAAGGTTTGTAATTGTTCATCCTGAGGAGCATAAAGTAAGATCGCCGTCGCCTCTTTTCCGTCCCGACCGGCACGTCCGATTTCCTGCATATAAGCTTCAAGTGTCGCCGGCATCGTATGATGGATAACTGTACGAACGTTTCCTTTATCAACACCCATTCCAAATGCGCTCGTACAAACGAGACAGTCCATTTCATCATGAAGAAACTGTTGTTGAACAAGCTGACGGTCTTCCATCGTTAATCCGGCATGATAGTAGGTTGCCCCTTCAATGATTCCTGCAATCCGTTCCGCTTCTTTACGCGTTGTCGTATAGATGACACATGGACGAACGATACGTGTCATCCAACGGTCGAGTGCTGCGTCTTTTTCTTCTCGATCGACGCGATCCACGATGTATTGGATTTCCGGTCGATTGACGGAACGACGGATGACATGCGGTTCTCGCATCTGCAATTGTATTCGGATATCTCGTTCGACAGCTTGAGTCGCTGTTGCGGTTAAGGCGAGGCACTGCGGAAAACCTAGTTCCCGGCGAATTTGCCCAAGTCTTGCATACTCAGGTCGAAACTCGTGTCCCCACTGCGAGATACAGTGGGCTTCATCGACGACGAATAGCGCGATGTCGACCTGTTTCAGACGAGCCCGTATTTGTGGTAACGCAAGTTGTTCCGGTGATAAGTAGAGATACCGTAGATGTTCGAGTACGGATAAGATTTGCTCTTTTTCTTCTCGCGTCTCAACAGATGTTAATTTTGCGACAGAACGTTCTCCCCGACGTTTGATTTGCATGACTTGATCCTCAATCAAAGAGAGCAGCGGAGACAAAATCAATGTCAGTCCCTCTCCTTTTACATACGAAGGAAACTGATAACAAACAGACTTTCCTCCACCTGTCGGTAAAATTGCTAACGTATCTGTTCCATTCAGGATGGACTCGATGATTTGGCGTTGTCCAGGTCGAAACGCTTCATAACCGAAATGTCGATGCAATAACGCTTCCATTAACTTCCCTCCCATTTACTACGAGCTAAGACCAATCGAATTTGAAAATAGGATACGTCTGATTGCATCGCGCTTTTGATTCGCTTGAGCGCATAAGTTTTGAGTTGTTGTGCGATATGTCGAATTTCTTCTTGTTGAGCCGTATCAACGAAATGATCTAACGGAAAAGTGGGTGCATACATTGCAATTTCAACAAGATGGTCTTCCATCGTGCTATTTTTTAGACGTCTTCTGACCGCAACATCTTCAACAGTGAGTCCTTGTTGCAATAATTCCCAAGTCGTTTGAGCAGATTGCGTCATCTTCGGAGTATGGAGACCGGCTCCGATTTGTTGAATGAGCGGTGTACTTTTTAAGTCATTGATGCATCTTCGCCAAGCTATGATAAATTCGAACTGGACCGTCTCGACATCTACCTTCATCATTCGTGCCAATTGAGGATATGACCACCCCGTTTGCACACCTGATAATCGATGACTGATCAATGTCGCATCTCGTTCCGGTAAGCGCTCAAGGAGGAGCGTCAATTCTTGATACATCTGCGCTAACCAATCTGCTCGATTCGAGATGGTCGGAAGAACACTCTTGACCCACTCCCGAACGATCGTCTCTTGTTGCACGGGAATGAATGGTTGTTGCGCTTCTAGACAAATTACCGTTTGAACGAGAAGACTGAGCCGTTTCCACATCATTTCGGCATATCCCCGAAGTTCACCACCAAGTTGATCAATGATTACTCCATCCGTTTGTCCTACTAGTCGAGCGCCTTCGCTTGTCAGTCGAAGTGTCTCTTGCCGTTCGATCCACTTTTTCTGAGCGAGTTCCGTTAAAACCGACTCGAATCGCTGTTTACTGACTAATACGGTACCGAACGTCGACTCTAAATCATAAAAATGAGCATCTTGCAGAGAAGTTGCTGACTTCTTCCCTTGAAAAACATGATAAAGACTCCGGTCCGAGCGTTCGTCTCGAAGACGCTGAATCGATTCTAGAAAAATGCGCTCTAGTAATGAAATTTCCATCTGCCACGCTCCTTTCTAATATATAGTGTTTATCGATTTGAAGATGATACCTCATCCATTTTCTTTTCGTTACGTTTTAGACATACTGTTTGCGGGCATGTGATGATATATACATTTTCTGTTATCACTTACGCTTCGTCATTGAAATGCAACGATGAGTCCGATACAATGACATATAGATGAGAACAGCGTTTTTCAATAATGTTTTCGTATAGAGAGGAGACCGTTCAATGGCTAAATTTACGATTGTCGACAAAGATACTTGCATCGCTTGTGGTGCTTGTGGAGCAGCGGCACCAGATATCTATGATTATGATGATGAGGGTTTGGCATATGTCATTCTTGATGATAACAATGGTACTGCTGAAATTCCAGAAGCATTATTCGACGATATGATTGATGCATTTGAAGGATGCCCGACGGATTCAATCAAAGTAGCAGATGAATCGTTCGAAGGCGATGCGTTAAAATTCGAATAAGTGAATAAAAAAAGATGTTTCCTTGCGAAACATCTTTTTTTATTGGTCTTTTATTCACGCGATATATCTATCAATCATTAAAAAAACCGGATGTCGCCATTTGGCAACATCCGGTTTCTAAGTGGTAAAAAATTTAGCGTTTTCCTTTGATATATGGTACACCAACAGCTTTTGGTGCATCCGCCCGACCAACGACACCAGCGAGTGCTAGGATCGTCAAGAGATACGGTGCAATCAATAGATACACTTGCGGAATTTGATCGAGTAACGGCAATTGCTGACCGATGATTGAAATCGCTTGAGCGAATCCGAAGAATAGTGCAGCACCCATAGCCCCGAGTGGATTCCATTTTCCGAAGATCATCGCCGCAATCGCGAGGAACCCTTGACCGAGGATCGTCGTGACACTGAAGTTCAGTGAGATCGATGTCGCATAAACAGCACCAGCAAGACCACCGAAACCACCAGAGATCATAACACCGATGAAACGCATCTTCGTGACGTTGATTCCCATTGTATCTGCCGCCATCGGATGTTCCCCGACAGAACGTAAACGAAGACCAAATGGCGTCTTGAAAATGATGTACCACGCGACGAAGGCAAGGATGATCGCGATATACGATGTGTAGTAGACGTTCGCGAAGAACATCTTCAGCACAGGAATATCGGACAAGAATGGCACGTTCTCTTTTGAGATTCGGTTTGGAATCGAATCCGTTTGTCCTTTTCCGTAAAGCGCCCGGACGAGGAAGATGGCAAGACCGACTGCAAGCAAGTTGATCGCAACTCCAAGAACCGTTTGATCAGCCCGGAAAAGGATTGCCGGAATCGCAAGGAAGAGCGAGAAAACTGCTCCGACGACAATCGCAATGAGCATCGCAAGCCAAGGACTCGCAGCACCCAAGCCCATTTTTGATAGCGTCAATGCCGTGACGACACCCGTGAAGGCACCCATGACCATTAAACCTTCTAACGCGATGTTAACGACGCCAGAACGCTCACTGAAAATGCCGCCAAGTGCTGCAATGATCAACGGAGCCGAATAGGCAAGTGCGATTGGCACGATGATATAAAGTACTTCAAGAAAGCCCATTACTGACCGGCTCCTTTCGCTTTTTTAGATTCTTTCTTAACTGCGAACTTCTCGATGACGAGACGAATCGCGTATCCAGAAGCCACGAAGATGATGATGAACGCAATGATAATTTTGATCAGTTCCGGTGGAATACCAATCTGTTGCATCGACAGACCACCGATATTGAGTCCTGCAAATAGTAATGCAGCGAGCACGACGCCGATCGGATTATTCGCACCTAACAAGGCAACCGCGATCCCGTCGAATCCAACACCAGTGAAGGACGCATTCAGCGTCATGTTTTGGAACGTCCCAAGACCTTCCATCGCCCCAGCAAGACCAGCGAACACACCTGAGATGACGAACGATAAGATGATATTGCGGTTAACGCCCATCCCTGCATATTCAGCAGCATTTTTATTGAATCCAACAGCTCGAAGTTCATAACCGAGTGTTGTTTTCCAAAGAATAAACCAGAAGACGAGTGCAGCGATGATTGCGATGAAAATTCCGTTATGAAGACGTGAGAAATCCGTGATCTCTTGTAAGAACGGTGACGCAAGTGATGCTGATTCCTTGATTGTCTCCGTCCGCTCATTCGTAATGCCGATGACGTGACGTAAAATATCGTTCGTGACGTATAACGCGATATAGTTCATCATGATCGACGTGATGACTTCATGTACGTGGAATTTCGCTTTTAAGATACCAGGAATCGATGCCCAAAGCGCACCTGCTAAACCTGCTCCAATCAAAGCGAGTGGTAAATGAACAACTGTCGGCAAATCAAACTTGATTCCAATCCAGACTGCAACCATCCAGCCGACGAGCACTTGACCTTCGACACCGATGTTAAAAAGTCCTGTCCGAAAAGCAAACGCGACAGCAAGACCCGCGAAGATCAATGGAGCCGCCGCACGCAATGTTTCGCCGATGCTGTACGGTTCGCCAAAAATACCATAGAATAATTGATCAAACCCAGCAATCGGATCATACCCACCAATGAGCATGACGATTGCCCCGACGACCATCCCAAGCACGATGGAAAGAATCGGAATGAGGATGCCGTAAAAACGCTCTAACTTCATGAATGACCTACCTCCTCTTTCTTACCGCCGGCCATCAGGAAGCCAAGCTCAATTTCGTTCGTTTCTTTCGGATCCAAGAAGGCCACTGTTTTCCCTTCATATAACACGGCAATCCGGTCAGAGACTTGCAGAATTTCTTCGAGTTCGAATGAAATCAACAAGACAGCACGACCTTTTTCGCGCTCAAGAACCAATTGTTCATGAATGAACTCGATTGCCCCAACATCAAGACCACGAGTCGGCTGAGCCGCAATCAGCAAATCTGGTGACCGATCGACTTCACGCGCGATGATCGCCTTCTGTTGGTTACCACCAGACAAGGCACGAGCGAACGTCTCTGGACTTGGAGTTCGGACGTCGAACTTCTCGATGAGCGTTTTGGCTTTTTCCATGACTTGTTTATAGTTCATGATGCCTGCTTTTGAGTACGGTTGTTTGTAGTAGGTTTGTAAGACCATGTTATGTCCAATCGAATAATCAAGGACAAGTCCATGTTTATGTCGGTCTTGCGGGATGTGACCGACACCTGATTCCGTTACTTTCCGTGGCTTCAGGTTTTTAATCGATTTGTTGTTGAGGAAGATTTCGCCACTGTCTGCTTTACGAAGACCTGTAATGGCTTCAATCAATTCCGTTTGTCCGTTTCCGTCGATTCCTGCAATTCCAACGATTTCTCCGGCACGAATGTCGAGATTCAATCCATCGACTGCTTTGATGCCACGACCGTCCTTGACGACTAGATTCTTGATATCGAGAACGAGTTCTTGTGGAGTTGCCTTGGAATACTCCGCATTAAAGTTGACTTCACGACCTACCATCATTTCAGCAAGACGCGACTGTGTCATCGTCTCATCAATATCGACCGTGCCGATATATTTACCACGGCGAATCGTCGTACAGCGATCAGCTACTTCCATGATTTCTTTCAGTTTATGCGTAATGAGGATAATCGACTTTCCTTCCGCAATCAAGCGATTCATGATTTGAATCAATTCTTTGATCTCTTGCGGTGTCAAAACAGCAGATGGTTCATCAAAGATCAAGATGTCTGCCCCACGGTACAACGTCTTCAAAATTTCAACACGTTGTTGCATTCCGACTGAAATATCCTCGATTTTTGCATCAGGATCAACAGCAAGACCATACTGTTCAGAAATCTGGCGTACCTTTTCACGCGCCGATGCACGATCAATCTTAATCCCTGTACGTGGCTCTGCACCTAAAATGATGTTTTCAGTAACAGTGAAATTTTGAACGAGCATGAAGTGTTGGTGCACCATGCCGATTCCAAGATCATTCGCGACGTTCGGACTCGTAATATTGACTTTTTCACCACGTACACGAATTTCTCCAGCCTCAGGCTGATACAAACCAAATAAGACGTTCATCAGCGTCGATTTTCCGGCACCGTTTTCACCAAGTAAAGCGTGAATCTCACCTTTCCGAAGCTGGAGCGTGATATTATCATTTGCGACGAAATTGCCAAACTCTTTTCTGATGTTCAGCATCTCAATGACGTATTCCAAGAAAATCCACTCCCATGTTTAGTTTAAAAGGGGAGTCGCAATGCTAGCGACCCCCGCTTTCATTATTATTTAAGTGACGCTTCGTACTCTTTATACTCGTCGTCAGTCGATGGAACTTTAATGTCACCATCGATGATTTGTTTTTTGTACTCTTCGACTTTGTCGAGTGCTTCTTTTGAGACGTTGTCTTTTGAAGGAGCGATATCGACACCGCCGTCTTTTAGACCAAACTCAACGACTTTACCTGCTGGGAATTTGCCGTCCTTCGTGTCTTTCGCGACTTGCTCTACTGCTGTATCCACACGTTTGACCATTGATGTCAATGTGACGTTCTCTGGCATACCTTCTTCGACTTGGTCACGGTCTACACCGATAACCCAAACATCTTCACCGTTCTTTTTACGGTTTTTCGCTTCTGTGAATACCCCTTGTCCAGTACCACCAGCTGCGTGATAGATGACGTCGACTTTTTTACCGTACATACCTGAAGCGATTGCTTGTCCTTTTTCTGCAGCGTTGAAATCTTCTGCGTATTGAATTTCGATTTCCGCTTTCGGGTTAGCCGCTTTAACACCTGCTTTAAATCCGCTTTCGAACTTTTTGATCAAGTCCGAGTTGACACCACCGACAAATCCAACTTTATCCGTTTTAGTCGTTAGACCTGCAACGACACCAACGAGGAACGAACCTTCGTTTTCTTTGAAGACGATTGAAGCGACGTTTGGTTTATCAACGACTTGGTCAACGAGTGCGAAGTTGTTCTTTTTGAACTGATCCGCTACTTTACCGATATCTTCAGCCATCAAGAAACCAATCCCGAGAATTAAGTCGTATTTTGCACGTGCTAATTGCTGAAGGTTCGGTTGATAGTCTGATTGTTTTGCAGATTGGAGATATTTATAGCCAGTACCTTCTTTTAAGTCATTGTCTTTCCCGAACTTTTGGATACCTTCCCAAGCAGATTGGTTGAATGATTTATCATCCACGCCACCTGTATCTGTAACCATACCTACTTTAAAGCCTTCTGATTTGCTGCCGTTACCTGAATCTTTCGAATCGTCGTTGCCACCACATGCTGCAAGGACGGAACTCATTGCTAAACCTGTTGCTGCTAATGCGAGAAGTGACTTCTTTTTCATCTGGAAAAATCCCCTTTCGAATATGGTCATACAAAGTTCAAGACTACGTCTAGCACCTGAGGCTGGCGATGAGGAGCGTTACGTAGGTTTTGACGGGAAGCGCTTTCAGTATTCATCCTAAAACCATGGCTCACACACGTTTACGGATGACGTGGAAATCGAACTTATCTGCTCGGAAATAGTTCGCTGAAAAAAGAACGGAACGGTCGAGCTCATCATAATGCGTCTGACGCAAAGCGAGCAGAGGTTGGTCCGTATGTAATTGTTCAGCGATTTTCGGATCAATACGCGGCTCGATATGCGTCACAGCATGTGTGACACGTCGTCCGAGTTCTTTTTCTAAAGCATCAAACAATGATGTCGAAGAGGTGAACTGCTCTTCATTTTTAATATAATGGCTTGGAATCTTATCGATACAATAGACGACAGGAACATCTCCTGCGAGTCGGATTCGTTCGATTCGATATACCAATTCATCCGGACCAAGTTGAAAGCGTTCTCGGTCGCGCTCAGTCGGTTGGACCATCTCGGATGATAGTACTTCTGAGGTCGGAATCATGCCTGCGCGCGCGATCATCTCTGTCACGCTGTATAACTCCTCGATACCAGAAGTAAACGGTGGTCTTGCATTG
The DNA here is from genome assembly GCF_018619055.1 of Exiguobacterium sp. s130. Classification (NCBI taxonomy): domain Bacteria; kingdom Bacillati; phylum Bacillota; class Bacilli; order Caryophanales; genus Exiguobacterium; species Exiguobacterium sp. s130. Next base: position 480,763 of record NZ_JACSNI010000002.1, read on the forward strand.
ATAAACGTACCGACACCGTGTTTACGGATGACAATGTTCTCATCTTCAAGAATTCGTAATGCCTCTCGAAGAGTAGCTCGACTGACGCCAAGTTGCTTTGAAAGTTCAAACTCTGAAGGGAGCTTCTCGCCTTCCTTGTAAACGCCGTCATCGATGTCTGACTTGATTTTTTCAATCACACGTAAATAAAGCAAACGATGATCTAGTTTAATCGACATGACGCATCTCCATCCTCTATCTAGTTGTAACCAGTGCTCAGACTTCTGACGTATGAGAACTCCAGCCAAGATAAGTATATGATGCTTAACACAATCCTGCAATCATTTTGTAACAGGTTAGAAGTCTGACTTCTGGCGCTTTTGTAACCCTTTTCATAACGTAATCAATAATGGAAGAAAATAGGGCATTCTACCTAAGAATGCCCTTTATCTTTTCAACGCTTATTGCTCAGGTACTTCGATTTTCCCTGAAACGACAGCCGCTTTTGCTTTCTCAAGCGCAGTCATCGTCTTTTTCGAGATTTTTTCAGATGGGACGATATCAACGCCGTCTTCTTTCAGACCATAACGAACCGTTTTACCACCTTCGAGTTTTCCATCTTTCGCTGCGTTAGCTGTATCTTCAACTGCGCGGTCGACACGTTTGATGACCGATGTTAACGTCACGTCTTCCGGCATACCTTCTTCTTTTTGATCACGGTCGACACCGATGACCGATACATCTTCTCCATTTTTCTTACGGTTCTTCGCTTCTGTGAAGACACCATTTCCTGTACCGCCTGCTGCTGGGAAGATGATATCCGCTCCTTTACCGTACATGCCGGCTGCGATGGCTTGACCTTTTTCAGGTGCTGCGAAGTCCTCTGCGTACTGAACATCGATTTTGATTTTTGGATTGACGGATTTCGCTCCAGCTTCGAAACCAGCTCGGAACCGCTCGATGACTTCCATTTTCATGCCACCGACGAAACCGATGTGATCTTTTTTCGTCTCCATAGCAGCAACGATCCCTGCAAGATACGCCCCTTCATTTTCCTTAAATGTGATCGATGTGACGTTTTTCCCTTCAACGACATTATCAACGATTGCAAATCGTGTATCCTTGAATTGATCTGCTACGGTTTTAACATCTTCATTGAATGTATTCCCGATACCGAAAACGAGATCTTCTCCACCACGTGCAAGACGTGACAAGTTCGGTTGATAATCTTGTTGTGATTTAGACTGTAAATAAGAGAACCCTTCATTTTGCTTGAGTTTGTTATCTTTACCGTACGCTTGCAGACCTTCCCAAGCTGATTGGTTGAACGATTTATCATCGATTCCACCTTTATCCGCTACCATAGCGACAGAGAACTGATCTTTTTGGTCAGCTTTCTCACCTGAACCACCGCAGGCTGCAAGTCCAACTGTTGCTACTGACATCATCGATACGATTACCTGTTTTTTCTTCATATCATCCATCTCCTCTGCATTTATGAGAGCGCTTTCATTATCTATTTGTGAAAAAGTCGCTCCCAGCCCTCATGTTGAAGGTCGGTCACTCATATGTCTGAGTATGCCAAAAAAAATATTGAAAATCAACAGACGTCTGACAACTATTTTCATGAAAGCGATTTTATTTTATTTTTGTCTTTTTTCCTTCCTTTCATTTCTAATTTTCTTATCTCATATACGACTCCTGTGTCATTTTTTTGAGCACATTATACGCGCATCCATATATATCCATTATTTTAATAAAAAAGAATCACGGTGGATACCGTGATTCTTGATTAACGTCCCATGACGCGGCGTGGTTTTGATCCTTCAGAAGGACCAATCAGACCATTTTCTTCTAGAGCATCAATCAACCGGGCAGCTCGGTTGTAGCCGATACGATACTTTCGTTGAATCATCGACGTCGATGCCGTCTCTTGGGTCAGAATGAACTGGACGACCTCATCATAGAGTGAGTCATCGACCTCTGTTTCACCTTCAGGTACATCTTTTGGAATCATCGCTTCAACATACTGCGCTTTTTGTTGACTGATGACATGATTGACAACCTTCTCGACTTCTTCGTCTGATAAGAACGCACCTTGTACACGGACGGGTTTGTTCATGCCGTTACCGAGCAACAACATATCCCCTCGTCCAAGCAATTTATCAGCGCCTCCCGTATCAAGGATCGTCCGTGAATCCGTCGCACTCGACACACTGAAGGCGATACGTGACGGAATATTCGCTTTGATGACACCAGTGATGATATCAACACTTGGTCGCTGGGTCGCGATAACCATGTGAATCCCAGCTGCTCGCGCCATTTGTGCAAGTCGCATGATTGCATCTTCAACTTCATTTGACGCGACCATCATCAAGTCGGCTAACTCATCAACGATGACGACAATATACGGTAATCGTTGATGCACTTTTTCCTCTGCGTTCATCTTATCGATTAGTGCATTGTAGCCTTCGATGTTGCGCGCTCCGTTTTGACTGAAAATCTCATAACGACGTTCCATTTCCGAGACGACCTGTTTTAACGCCTGCGCCGCCTTTTTCGGATCGGTGACGACCGGTGCCAAAAGATGAGGAATACCGTTGTAGACGTTTAATTCGACCATTTTCGGGTCAATCATCATCAGGCGGACTTCATCCGGTCGAGCTCGCATCAAAATTGAGACGATCATCCCGTTAATGCAGACCGATTTACCGGAACCGGTCGAACCGGCAACTAAGACGTGTGGCATCTTATTCAGCTTTGCTGTCACCGTCTCACCAGAAATGCTTCGTCCGAGTGCGACGAGCAAACGATCATTGTCGGATTGAACGCTCTCCGCTCCTAACACTTCTCGAAGTGATACCATGGCGACTTCACGGTTTGGCACCTCGATTCCGACAGCCGCTTTACCAGGAATTGGTGCTTCGATTCGAATATCTTTCGCCGCTAACGCAAGCGCTAAATCATCGGCGAGTCCTGTGATTCGACTAAGCTTGATACCTTGTTTCGGTTCAATCTCATACTTCGTGACACTTGGTCCGAGATGAATCTTCAACACTTTCGCTCCGATCCCGAACGATTTTAAGGTCGCAATCAATTTCGTCGCATTATCCTTTAGTCGCTTATTCTCACCCGATAAGTCTTTGGACGTCGGCTCTGCTAATAAATCAAGCGACGGCAATTGATATCCGTCCGGTGTCTCCGTCATCGTCAGTGGTCCTTGTGTCTCCGCTGCTTGCGGTTCAACGTGATCCGTGAAGCCGATAATTGGAACGTCTTGAATGTTGACCGAAGGATCCTCTGCTTCCTGTTCCGTTTCGATCGGTTCCTCGACAGTTGCTGGTCGCAACGTCTTCGGTTTTTTCTCACGAACCGGTTTCGCTTTCAACTCTTTTTCGACACGAGGACGTGGTGTCCGTTCACGATTGCGAAACTCTTCTGCACGTTCCCGGAGCCCAAGCCACAGCTCACTATAAAACGATGGGCGTAGGATATGAACGGCCGTTCCGATGAAGAACAGACCAATCAAGAAGGCACCCGCGCTCGAAATATAATAAGCTGCGTTTTGATAGAGCCATCCATTGAGAATGCCACGCGGTGCTCCGAGCAATAGATCAATCCAGACGACTGAACCCATCAGTAACATCGACCATGCCCATTTCTGAGCACGCGACGCATTCGAGAGGAGTAAAAGTAGCACAGCACCGATTCCACCATATATTAAGGAACCGAACTGACCAATTAACCGCTCTCCTCCATCGGCTAGCGTCAGTCCGACTTTCCCGAACTCCCCGAAAGCGAGAACGAAAGCTAGTAATGAGACGATTGCGATGATGGTCGCATATGTACGATACGCAATCGGCTGACGTTGTTTCTTCGCTGCCGGTCGTTTCCGTGGCGGCGTTTTTTTTCGTACAGGTTTTCGTTTCGTCGTCGCCATACGTCATCCCTCCTGATAAAAAAACGGCTCAGTGGACCAGGTATTGGTCAATCTGAGCCGCTCGTTTGTTAAATCTCCATGATGATCGGAAGAATCATCGGGCGGCGTTTCGTCTGTTCATAGAGATAAGCACTCAGTTTATCTCGAATCAACGACTTCATCTCCGTCCAATCCAATTCTCCGTTTAATTTACCTTGTAGTTGTTTCGCGACGATTCGGTTCGCTTCGTTGATCATATCCTCTGATTCACGCATGTAGACGAATCCGCGTGAGATGATTTCCGGTCCCGAGACGATCGTTTTGTTTTTCCGGCTGATCGTAATGACACAAAGGACGACACCGTCTTGCGATAACAAGCGACGATCACGAAGAACGATGTTTCCGACATCCCCCACACCGATTCCGTCGATCAAGACGTTTCCAGCGTTCACTTTGCGCGACATCCGTGCTTTGCGCTTCTCGAACTCAACGACATCCCCATTCTCGATGATGAAGATATTGTTCGCATTGACGCCAACCGTCTGTGCGAGACGACTGTGTGCCTTTTGCATCCGGAATTCTCCGTGAATCGGTAGGAAGAATTTCGGTTTGATCAAGTTGAGCATTAGCTTCAGATCTTCTGCATGACCGTGACCGGACACGTGTACTTTCCGTTGGTTGTAAATGACATTCGCACCAGCACGGAATAAGAGATCGATCGTTTTCGAAACCGACTTTTCGTTACCTGGAATCGGCGAAGCCGCAACGACGACCGTATCGTTCAAGCGAATATTGACTTGCTTATGTGCGTTACGCGCCATTCGTGTCAAGGCTGCCATCGGCTCACCTTGCGATCCTGTCGTCAAGATGACGACTTGGTTATCATCGAGGCGATTGATGTCAGATAGATCAATCAATGTTTTCTGCTTGAAGCGTAAGTAATTCAAACGCTGTGCCACTTCAACGTTGTTGACCATGCTACGACCGACGACCGCTACTTTTCGATTGTTCGCTTCTGCTGCTGCAAATACTTGTTGTAGACGATGAATGTTCGAAGCGAATGAAGCTACAATCACACGACCCGGTGCCTCATAGATGACGTCGTTCAATTCAGAACCGACAATCGATTCTGACCCAGACATCCCTGGTCGCTCTGCATTCGTCGAGTCAGACAGCAAGCACAGTACGCCCCGTTGACCAATCGCTGCAATTTTCCCGAAATCCGCCTGTTTTCCATCGACTGGTGTGTAATCGAACTTGAAATCCCCCGTATGAACGATGGCACCTTGAGACGTTTGAATACAAACCCCAACTGCATCCGGAATCGAGTGGTTGACCCGGAAGAACGTAATAAAATGACCAGCAACGGTTAATTTCGTCTTGGCATCAATTGGACGAAGATCTGCCTTTTTCAATAAACCGGCTTCTTTTAATTTGTGTTCAATCAAACCGAGCGTCAAACGTGTTCCGTAAACAGGTACCTTCAAGTCACGCAAGACGTAACTGAGTGCCCCGATATGATCCTCGTGACCATGGGTAATGAAAATCCCTTGAATCCGCTCTTTGTTTTCTTTTAAATAACTGATGTCTGGAATGACTTTATCGATTCCAAGCATCTCATCTCCTGGGAACATTAACCCGGCATCGATGACGAAGATGTCCTCGTCGAGTTCGACGACGTACATGTTCTTACCGATCTCACCGGCGCCACCAAGAGCAAAGACGCTTACTTTTTCCGTCTTCTTCTTTGACACGACATGACCTCCTATAATTCATATTCACTTTTCGTGAGCCGTCCACTTATCACTATCACTATTCTAGCCGAATTTTCACAATCTGCCAACAATCGGACTAGGAAATCTAAAAAAAACGTCATTCCTGCCACATTACTCCAGGAATGACGTTAATCATGTATTCAACAAATCTTCGACTTCTTCTGTTCGTTTCGCTTTTTCCGAACGGCTTGGACGTTCACCAGCCTTCAGTTCGTCGAGCGAATACTCGAACGTCATCTCAAAATGAGGGTAATCGACGAATCGCTTCCAATCGCCTCCCCATTCGAAACCGAGTGCTTTCCCGATATCAGCGACTTCACGCCAATCACTTTTCCCTGACCGATTCCCATCATATTCAAGATCATACGAAATCTGTCCATTTACGAGTTGCACGAAATCAATTGCAAGTCCGTAGTTATGCATCGATTCACCGCCTCGTGCATTCGTGACGACTTCACCTGCCTCAGAACGCCCTTGTTCATAAAGCGCATTCTGTTGCTGGATCGAGCGGTACCCTTGCGTGATCTTGATATCGATATTGTAGCAAGAATGTGCCACACGGATCAGATCCTTTGCCCCTGCCTCGACAGCTGGATGGAGACGCTTCAGGTTCGCCTCGCTTGCATTGATCAAACGGTTTTCCCCTGCTACGTCTCGTGGGCAACTATCAATCCCGAGTTCCGGTTGGTCCATCAAAATCGTCGGCATCCGGTTCATGGATGCCGCAAGAAACAATCCAATCGCAAACATCGTCAATAAAAATACGATCCAACCGAAGATTGTTCCCCGTTTCATCAGCGGCGAAGCTTCTTCCGAAGTTTTTGTAGAATCGGTAACCCCGTCTCGAGCAACAGATAGAGCGGACGATTGAGTACATAATCGAACTCACCGATTTTTTCAATCATCCGGCTGCCCCAACCAGATTTAAAGGCGTAGAGTCCCGCGTAATGATCATCCGGGTCTGTTGAACCACTGACTCCACCGAAGTCATAGGAGAGCGCACCATGTTCTTTCGCATATTGCATCATCGTCCATTGCATCAAATGGTTCGGCATGAATTCCCGGTACTCGTTCGATGAGGCTCCATATAAGTAATAGGAACGACGACCAGCAAGCGTCAAAAGACCACCAGACAGGATGACACCGTTTGGATGTTTGGCAGCAATCGTCATCAGTTCCGTTTTCGACTTTTCTGCTTTTTCGATTTGTGCTGTCGTCTGCTCCAAGCGATTGTTTAAGCTTTTTAGCTTCTTCTCAGCCGTCTCTTTCTCAAGCTGACGGTGAATCTTCGAGAGTTCCTTATCGGCTTGAAGTAATAAGGCTTCCGTATTCTCAAGAGCACGTACGACATCAAGTTTCGTCAAAAACAAGACCGCATCACCCTTTGGATGGAGATGATCATACAGATTCTCGAAATAATCCAGACCGCGGATTGAAAAACCATCCCGTTCGCCCGTCTCGACCATCAGCTTCGCAAATGTCTTGAGTCCTTCACGATCCGCTTGTTCGCATACGATCCCTTTGCGTTCAGCAAGACGGACGTTGTAGCGGAACTTCGAATGAAAACCGTCGAAGATCTCTTTTTCTGTCCCTACAAGACTCGTCTCCATCGTAAAGCGTGGTTGCGCGTAGTCAAAACCGCCACCGAAGCCATTATGTTTGAAGCCAAGTCCTTGCATCTCCTGTAACAGACCTGGATATTCTTCCCGCTCGACGTTCGGATCGAATTTAATCGCAATCGCCTTCTGTTGTTTTGCGACACGTATCGCTTCATCACGAAGAGCACGAAGTGCGTCCGTATCCGTATAATCGACGACGAAACCGCGCGGTGCATAACAAAGCGTGAACGGTAGCTTCGGTACTTTCTTAAACAAGAGCAGACCAACTCCGGCAATCTCACCGGAAGCCGTTCCGACTGCGATCCGTTCATGTGTCCATCCTGTCGCGCTTTTGACTTCTCCCCATGCCGGAAGCTGAAGTAAGTCGCCTTTTGGATGTGTTTTTACGAATGTTTCAAATTGATCTATGGTTACAACGATTGGTTGATAAGTCACTTCTGTTCCTCCATTTGCCGTATCATCTCTTTGACGATGATTTCCTCATCGAGCGGGAATTTCTCATCCCCAATGATTTGATATTTTTCATGGCCCTTACCGGCTAAGATGACGATATTATCTGGTCGTGCGAGCCGTGCTGCGTAACGCACGGCCTCTTCCCGATCACCGATTTCAACGAACTGATCGTGGGTCATCCCTTTGGCGATGCCGGATGTAATTGACTCATATGCTTCATATCGTGGATCATCCGTCGTGATGACGACGGTTCCTGCGTAGGTCGAAGCCAGTTCGCCCATCTTCGGTCGTTTCGTCACGTCGCGGTTTCCACCTGTCCCGATCAGGAAGACGATCTTTTCCTTCGGTACGTCAACGAGTGCTTTCAGACACTGTTCAATGCCGTCAGGAGTATGCGCGTAGTCGACATATACGTTATATCCTTCGATTGGTAAGCGTTGCATCCGACCTTTTGCCGGACGGATTGCTGAAATCGCTCCTGCAATCGTCGTTAGGTCGTATCCGCAAGACAAGAGGATCCCTGTCGCAAGCAACAGATTGTAGACGTTAAAGCGACCGATGAAATTCGCCGTGACGTCGACTTGTTCTTCTTTGTACAGCATCGTGAACGTCGTTTGTTGAAGTGACTGTTCAATCGCCGTTGCTCGGAGGTCAGCTGCGTTGTCGATACCGTACGTCATGACACGAGCACCTGTCATCATTTCGTACAGTTCGCTCGTCGGATCATCGGCATTCAAGACCGCGACTTTCTCTGTCGACAACCGTTGTCCGAGCTGTGCGAATAACAATCCTTTGGCACGTGCATAGTTCTCAAACGTTTTGTGAAAATCGAGGTGATCATGCGTCAGATTCGTGAATCCCGCAATGTCGTAATCGACACCCGTTACTCGACCAAGCTCTAGTCCATGCGAAGAGACTTCCATGATGACGTCTTGGACATCTTCTTTATGCATTTGATGCAAAAATGCTTGTAATTCGGAGCTTTGTGGTGTCGTATTGCGACTTGGTACAACGCGGTCACCAATCTTGACTTCGACCGTTCCGATGATACCCGTTTTCCGACCAAGGTGCGCTAATATATCACGGACAATCGTCGTCGTCGTCGTTTTCCCGTTCGTTCCTGTAATACCAATCATCCGCATCTTTTCAGAAGGATAATCATAGAATTTGCCAGCCAATTCGGCAATGGCACGTGATGTACTACGAACGAGAATGACAGGAATCGACACATTGACCGGTTGTTCCGCAACGATTGCGACCGCTCCTTGTGCTTCTGCCTGTTTGGCATAGTCGTGTCCATCAACAGTATACCCTTTGATGGCGACGAACAATGTTCCCGGTTTAACATCCCGTGAATCGGTCGTGATGGACGTGACGTCCACTTCTACCATTCGTTCGATTTTTTGCGTCTGTATGACTTGAATCAGTTCAGCTAAATTCAACGGTATTCCTTCTTTCTCGACATCGTCATTTCATATGTTTCATCTATTCCGTTCTGCTGTCATGCTTCCTCTTCCTGGTCTGCCGGAAGAATATAGGCCTTTGCCGGTTCCTCCGAAAAGATGTGCTCAATCAGCCCTTCGATGTCCGATGGACGAATTCGTTCTACATCCGCTAGTACTTCTTCGAGTGACGGGTGACGATGCAGATGCAACTCATTTCGGGCATTTCGGTTCATATGGCTCGATGTGCCTTCGTTTCCTAAAATCAGAGAACCTTTTAGCTGTTCAATGCCATCTTCGAGTTCCTTAGCGGATAGTCCGTCCCGCTTCAAGCGATCAATCTCAGCAGCGAGAACCTGTTCGACCTCTTCGACTGATTCCGGAGACGTACCGACATAAATCGTGAACGTGCCATGATCGTCAAACGTCGTGTAATAGGAAAAGACTGAATAAGCAAGACCGCGTTCCTCTCGGATAGATTGGAACAAGCGACTCGACATCGTCGCACCGAATGCATTGTTGAGTAAGGCGAGGGCAGGCAATCGTGGATCAGCAGAAGGAATCGCACGGAAATTATAACAAATATGTGCCTGTTCCGTATCCTTTTCCTTACGAATCACACCATTTTGTAACCTTGGTGACGCTGTCTCACGGGTCTTCGATCGTGATTCGAGGATCGACATCCGCTCTTGAATCTGCGTAATCAACTCGTTTGAGACGTTTCCGGCAACGGAAATGACGATTTGATCCGGAGCATATGCTTCTTCGAGATATCGTCCGATCATCGTTCGATCAATCCGAAGCACACTCTCTTCCGTTCCAAGAATCGGTCGAGCCATGACATCCTCTCCGTAAGCCGCAACAGCTAATAACTCATGGACGAGATCATCTGGTGTGTCATCGTACATTTTAATCTCTTCAATGACGACCTTTTTCTCTTTTTCCAGTTCATCCGCGTCAAACGTCGATTCGAGGAACATATCCGCCAATACGTGAAAGGCTTCACCTGCATGTTCATCTAATGTCTTGACGTAATAACACGTTTGATCCTTACTCGTGAACGCATTAATATTTCCACCAAGTCGGTCAAAATAAACTGCAATCTCTTTTGCCGTATGGCGTTTTGTTCCTTTGAACATCATATGCTCGATGAGATGACTGATCCCATGCTCCTCGATCTGTTCCGTCCGACTTCCTGCTTGAATGAAGATTCCGGTCGCGACGCTGCGTGCTTCTGGCATCCGTTCAACGATTAGTCGAACCCCGTTTTCTAGTTGTATCCGTTCGATCATAGTAATTCCTCCAAATATAGGAAACAAGGTGGCTCTCGTTGCATTCTCTGCACCGTCGAGCCACCTTGGATTCATTAGTTACGACGTGGTGGACGTTGTCCGTCACGTGGTGGGCGTGAACCCTGATCCCGGCGTGGCGGGCGGTTCTCACGCTCTGTCTTTTTCTTTTCTTCGTATGCGGCACGGTCTTCTTCGCTTAATCCTTCGACGAGCAGGACTTTGTGCGACGCGTTAACGCGTCCTTTGTCATCGATTTCTGTGACACGGACTTTTAGCTTATCTCCAAGTTTAACGACATCTTCCGTTTGACCAACACGGTCAAGTGCGAGTTCCGAGATGTGGACGAGTGCGTCTTTTCCTTTGAACAATTCAACGAATGCACCGAATTTCTCAACGCGACGGACCGTTCCATCGAACTCTTCCCCGACGACGACTTCACGGACGATATCTTCGATCAATTGACGGGCACGATCGATGCCAGCTTGATCCGTCGAAGCGATAAAGACTGTTCCGTCTTGATCGATGTCGATCTTAACGCCTGTCTCATCAATGATACCGTTGATGACTTTACCACCAGGTCCGATGACATCACGGATTTTATCTGGATTGATTTTAAGTGTGACGATTTTCGGCGCGTATTGCGACAATTCGACACGCGGTTCAGCAATGACAGATTGCATATGCTCAAGAATATGCAGACGACCAAGACGTGCTTGTTCAAGTGCTTCTTCAAGAATTTGACGCGTGATTCCGCCAATTTTCATATCCATTTGCAAAGCTGTGACACCTTCGTGAGTTCCAGCGACTTTAAAGTCCATATCTCCGAGATGATCTTCCATCCCTTGGATATCTGTCAAGATCGAGTAATTTTCGCCTTCCATGATCAAGCCCATCGCGATACCAGCGACAGGTGCTTTTAATGGAACACCCGCATCCATCATGGCAAGGATCGAACCACAGATGGAAGCCTGTGATGAAGAACCGTTCGACTCAAGGACTTCTGACACGAGACGAATCGTGTACGGGAAATCAACTTCATTCGGTAGAACTGGTAAAAGTGCGCGTTCTCCGAGTGCCCCGTGACCAATTTCACGACGACCTGGTGCACGCATCGGACGTGCTTCCCCAACTGAGAATGGTGGGAAGTTATAATGGTGCATGAAACGTTTCTCTTCCTTCAGACCAAGTCCATCAATGATTTGAGCGTCAGCTGCAACACCGAGTGTCGCAACAGACAAGACTTGTGTCTGACCGCGTGTGAACAAACCTGAACCGTGCGCACGTGGTAAGAGACCGACTTCTGAATCAAGTGGACGGATCTCAGCAAGACCACGACCATCTGGACGAACTTTGTCTTCCGTGATGAGGCGACGGACTTCGTCTTTGACGAACTTGTTGAGAACGCCTGATACTTCTGCCAATTGTTCTGCTGTGACGGACTCGTCAGCTGCATACAACTCGATGTATTTTGCGATGACTTCGTTGATGGCAACGTCACGTGCTTGTTTTTCTTCGACTTGAACTGCTTGTGTGACTTCTGCCAATGCTTCTGCTTTCAGGCGATTGACGATTGTCTCATCGAAGCTTGATACCGTATATTCGAACTTCTCTTTACCGACTTGTGCGACGATTTCTTCTTGGAACGCGATCATTTCCTTGATGACATCGTGTCCGAGCAAGATCGCTTCAAGCATTGCTTGTTCCGATACTTCCTTCGCACCTGCTTCAACCATGTTGACGGCATGTTTTGTTCCGGCAACTTGAAGGTCGATGTCGCTGACTTCCATTTGCGCTGAAGTCGGGTTCACGACGAATTCTCCGTCAACGCGACCGATCGTCACGCCTGCGATTGGACCGTCGAATGGAATATCCGAGATCGAAAGCGCAATCGAAGCCCCGATCATCGCAGCGACTTCTGGTGAATTGTCAGCATCTGACGAAAGAACCGTCGTCGCCACTTGAACGTCGTGACGGAAACCGTCCGGGAATAATGGACGGATTGGACGGTCGATCAGACGCGAAGTCAAGATCGCACTCTCTCCAGGACGTCCTTCACGTTTGAGGAATCCACCTGGGATTTTCCCTGCCGCATATAATTTTTCTTCATAGTTCACTGTTAATGGGAAGAAATCTAAGTCCTTCGGTTGTTTTGATGCAACGACCGTAGCAAGAACGGCTGTATCGCCGTAACGAATCAATGCTGCTCCGTTCGCTTGTTTTGCTAATTGACCGATTTCAATCGTTAATGGACGTCCACCGAGTTCGGTCGAAAACGTCTGTTTTGTTTGTGACATGCACAAATCTCCTCTCACTGCTATCCGTTTTTTCATTCAAATCTAATTATGTAGGTTCTTGCGCAAAAAGTCCATGAATCGGCAAAAAAAAGAAACAGGAGACGATGCTCCTGCTTCCCTACCTCGTTCTCGTCGGGATTAGCGACGGAGACCAAGACGCTCGATCAACGAACGGTAACGTGCAACATCCTTGTTACGAAGGTATGTGAGCAAGTTACGGCGACGACCGACCATTTTCAAGAGACCACGACGTGAGTGGTGATCCTTTTTGTGTGTACGTAAGTGATCGTTCAAAGTTGTGATCTGTTCAGTTAAAACAGCAACTTGTACTTCCGGCGAACCAGTATCGCCTTGTTTCGTAGCATATGCTTCGATGATTTCGTTTTTACGTTCTTTTGTGAGTGCCATTGTCACTCCACCTCCATCTTATGAATGACCGTATTCCCGAGCATCGGATGGTGAGACCAGATGCCAAGTGAATCGGCTGTACGTGATCGTACTGACCTATCATAACGAACCCTGTCCGTACTGTCAAACGCTTAATTGTACCTTTGCTTCTTCGCGGTCCCGTGCCAATTGTTCTTTCAATTGATCGATACCGTTGAAGGCTTTTTCATCGCGTAAGTAAGCAATCCATTCAAGCGTCAATTCTTGACCATAAAGATCCTCATCAAAGTCAAGAAGATGCGTCTCGATGCTGACCTCTCCCGTCTCATAGAACGTCGGGCGTCTGCCGACGTTCGTCATCGCCTTGAACCGACGACCGTCTGCTAGGCGAACGAATGTCGCATACACCCCGAGTTTTGGAATGACGTAGGCAAAATCTGGGCGCATGTTCGCTGTCGGGAAGCCAATTTGTCGACCGCGTGCGTCACCGTGAATGATCGTGCCTTTGATTTGGTAAGGTTCTCCAAGCAAACATGCAGCCGGTTCGACTTCTCCTGCAGCAAGTAAACGACGAATCCGGGTTGAGCTGATCTTTTCAGCTTCTTCTTGGAATTCTGCTACGACGGTATGCGTAAATGTGCCACGACTATGAAAATCAAGCGTCGCCATTTTGCCGGCTCCGAAACGACCGTAGGAATAATCGAATCCAGCAACGACGTGTTCTGCTCCAGACGCAATCAGATATTCGTCGACGAACGCTTGCGGTGATAATTCCGAGAAAGGAATCGTAAACTCAATCACATAAACACGATCTACACCAAGCTGCTCGAGTTTCTCTAATTTACGTTCAAGCGGTGTGATGTAGTGGACTGGTTCATCCCCTTTACCAAGCACTTGTTTCGGATGGGGATCAAAGGTCATGATAGCCAAGGGCAGGCGACGAGCCTCCGCCTCTTTCCGTGCTGCTGCGATGACTTGCTGATGTCCGAGATGTACACCGTCAAAAAAGCCGAGTGCGATGACAGCAGGGTCTTTTTGAGGTTGTTCCGGATATGTTAAATGTATGATGTCCATGATGCTCTCTCCGATCTTAATCGATTTGTAGCATGACCTCGACGCGTGCTACCTGTTCTTCTGGAAGACGTCGATATAGCGCTAAAGGTACGTCTTCTTCATTATAGACAGTAAACAGCTCGAATTCGACTGGAATGCTTGTTAGCTTTGCTCCGTTCAAGACCCGTTGCGCTGTTGACGCATCGACCGTCAAGCGTGGCCATTTTTGGATGACGTGTTCGATCGGTAGGACGTGTTGCATCCGTTCTTCGACTGTCTCATACGATTCGAGTGTCTCAAGAGTCACTGTATCCGTCTCAGCAATCGCACCAGAGCCTGTCCGGCGTAGTTCACTCATGTGTGCCGCGTAACCAAGTCGTTCTCCGATTTCTACTGCTAATGTCCGGATATACGTCCCTTTTCCACATGCAATATCGAGGCGGAAGCGACAAAGACCATCTTCGAACACAAGGGCCGATGTCCGCTCTAATCGATCGATGCGGACGATTCGTGTCGGTCGTTCGACTTCAATGCCTTTTCGGGCATATTCATATAATTTTTTCCCATTCACTTTAACAGCTGAATAATACGGTGGCGTCTGCTCGATCTCTCCTGTCAATTGAGTCAAGATGTCCTCAATTGCTTCCTCGGTAATAGTTCCCGGTTCAACCGCTGTTTCGCGAACTGTTTCCCCGTGCGCATCTTCCGTCGTCGTTGCAAAGCCAATCGTCACTTCCGCCGCGTAGCGCTTTCCTTCATCCGTGATGAAGCGGGCAAGCTTCGTCGCTCGACCGAGACAAATCGGTAAGACACCCGTTACTTCCGGATCAAGCGTACCTGTATGTCCGACTTTTTTCGTCTGAAACAAGCGACGTAGACGAAAGACACAATCATGACTCGTCATACCCGCTGGTTTATCTAACGGTAATACTCCGATGGGTTCCACGTTATTTCCTCCTTGAAAAAAGGCAACCACACACGTGGTTGCCTTAGATGTTAATCTTTGTTCAAATTCCGAAGCAACTCATCAATGCGTGATCCGTATTCGACAGAAGAATCGACCTCGAACAATAATTCAGGTGTTTTTCGTAGACGAATCCGCGATCCGATTTCCTTGCGCATGAAGCCTTTTGATTTTTCAAGACCGATGCGCGCATCCTCACGTGCTTTTTCGTCACCGAGGACCGAATAGAAGATCGTCGCTTGTTGCAAGTCTCCTGTCACTTCGACACCTGTGACGGTAATCGGCTTGACGCGTGGATCCTTGACATCTTTGATGAGCAGTTGCGTAATTTCCTTACGCACCTGTTCGGCGACACGATTCGAGCGTAAACTCATGTTTGTTCCCTCCAGTTCGGAAGAATGGATTCCGTTCTGTTACTTCCGTTTGACTTCTTCCATGATGAACGCTTCGATGACATCATCGACTTTTACGTCATCATAACGTTCGATCTTAATACCACATTCGTAACCAGCAGCGACTTCTTTGACATCATCTTTGAAGCGGCGAAGTGTGTCGAGTTTTCCTTCGTAGATGACGATGCTGTCACGAACGACACGGACGCCTGCATCACGCGTCAACTTACCTTCCGTGACATATCCACCTGCGATCGTACCGACTTTCGATACTTTGATGACATCGCGGACTTCAGCTTGACCGATGATTTTCTCGACGAATTCAGGATCAAGGAGACCTTTCATCGCTTGCTCGATTTCTTCAATCGCGTTATAGATGATCCGGTGAAGACGAATTTCGACTTTCTCCTGATCTGCCATTGATTTTGCGTTACCATCCGGACGAACGTTGAATCCGATGATGATCGCATTTGCTGCTGAGGCGAGGATGACGTCACCTTCCGTGATCGCACCAACACCTGAATGTACGATGTTAATTTTAACACCTTCGACATCAATTTTCTTCAATGAACCGGCTAAGGCTTCAACTGAACCTTGAACATCACCTTTGATGATGATGTTGAGATCCTTGACTTCGCCTTCTTTGATGCGGTCGAAGAGATCTTCTAAGCTGACTTTCGCTGAATCGCGACGTTGTGCTTCGATTTCACGTTGGTAACGTGCTTCACCGATTTGGCGTGCTTTTTTCTCATCTTCGAACGCGAAGAATTGATCACCCGCTTTCGGGACATCGTTCAAACCTGTAATTTCGATTGGCGTCGATGGTCCGACTTCTTTGACACGACGACCGATATCGTTGACCATTGCCCGGATACGACCGAACGTGTGACCGACGACGATTGGATCCCCAACACGAAGTGTCCCGTGTTGTACGAGAAGCGTCGCGACTGGACCGCGTCCTTTATCGAGTTTCGCCTCGATGACTGTTCCGCGACCGTTCATTTCTGGTGTTGATTTGTATTCTTGTACTTCTGAAACGAGAAGAATCATTTCGAGCAATTCATCGATGCCGTCACCTTTAAGTGCTGAAACGGGTACGAAGATCGTATCGCCACCCCAGTCCTCTGCAACGAGTTCGAACTCTGTCAATTCTTGTTTGACACGGTCTGGGTTTGCGCCTTCTTTATCCATCTTGTTGACAGCAACGATGATTGGAACGCCAGCTGCTTTCGCGTGGCTGATCGCTTCTTCCGTCTGTGGCATGACACCGTCATCCGCTGCAACGACGATGATCGCGATATCCGTGACATCTGCTCCACGTGCACGCATCGTCGTGAACGCCGCGTGACCTGGTGTATCAAGGAACGTAATTTTCTTGCCGTCGATCTCAACTTGGTAAGCACCGATGTGCTGTGTGATCCCGCCAGCTTCGCCTGCAGTGACCTTCGTGTTACGAATCGAATCAAGCAATGTCGTTTTACCGTGGTCAACGTGTCCCATGATCGTAACGACCGGTGGACGCTCAGACAATTCGTACTGGTCGAGATTCAATTCGTACTGATCAAAGTCCGTCTCATCGACTTGGACTGTCTTCTCGACTTCAAAGCCGAACTCTGTCGCGAGAAGTTCCACTGTCTCGTCATCAAGATCTTGGTTGATGTTCGCCATGACACCGAGACCCATCAATTTCATGATCAGTTCATTCGGTTTTTTCGCCATTTTTTCAGCGAGTTCACCGACTGTCAAGTTGTCAGAGTATTGAACGACGTTTGCCATCGCCTCTTCTTGTGCACGGCGAGCAGCTTTACGTTGACTCGACTTCGAGTTCGGATCCGCTACTTCAAGTTTACGCGGTTCTGCTTTCTTTTGGTTCGGACGACGTTTGCCGCCACGGTTGTTACGGTTGCCGAATTCTGGGCGTCCGCCTTTGCTGTTACGTGATTGGTTACCTGCTGGTTTGTTTGTACTTCCTGGTCGGTTCGGTTTATTATCTGATTTCACTTGTTTTGGAGCCTCCGTCTTTTGAGCCCGATATTTCTCGGGATTAAATACTTGATCGAGTTGCTGTACTGTCTGTTCATCTAATACTGCCATATGATTCTTGACTGGTTTCTCCAGCTTTTCAAGCTGGGTGATGACCTGCTTACTTGTTACATTTTGTTCCTTGGCGAATTCGTATACACGTTTACCCAAAGGATCCACCTCCAATTAGTCGTTCGAGAGGAGTTCAGTTAGCTTTTTCGCAAATCCGGCTTCATTGACTGACACGACAACACGCGCATCCTTTCCTAATGCTTGACCGAGAATCGTACGGTCGGCGACTTCTAGGTAAGGAACCTGATAACTCGTACATTTATCTGTGACTTTCTTACGCGTGGCAGCCCCCGCATCTGCTGCTAAAAGAACAAGCTTCGCTTGCCCTCCTCGTACTTCTTTCAGTACGAGTTCTTCTCCCGTCGTCACTTTTCTAGCTCGATTCGCGAGACCGAGAAGGGATTCCCATTTACTCATTTGTACCTCCCGCGATTTCAAGCAATTCATCGTATAAGGCATCTGTCGTCTTGACCTTTAAATGATGATCAAGCGTCCGTTTTTTCTTCGCCGTCGCAATGACTGCCGCATCTTTCGATAAATAGGCACCTCGCCCATTCATCTTACCATTTAAATCGATGACGACCTCTTGTTCAGGTGTCCGGACGACACGAATTAATTCTTTTTTCGGTTTCATTTCTTGTGTGATGACACACTTACGTAATGGTACCTTTTTTTGCACGAATTATTCCTCGCCTTCGACTTGGACCGCTTCTACTGCCGGCTCTTCCGTCGCGAAGACATCTTCGAGATCCATCGCTTCCGCTTCAGACTCGCTCTTGATGTCGATTTTCCATCCTGTCAATTTCGCTGCGAGACGCGCGTTTTGACCACGTTTCCCGATTGCAAGCGACAGTTGGAAATCTGGAACGACGACGATTGTCGCTTTCGCTGGTTCGTTGACATAGACCGCAACGACTTGAGCTGGGCTGAGTGCGTTCGCGACATATTCTTTCGGATCATCCGAGTAACGGACGATATCGATTTTTTCCCCGTTCAAATCATTGACGATGCGTTGAACACGCGCCCCTTTTTGTCCGACACATGCACCGACTGGATCGATGTCGTCCGCTGCGACTGCGATTTTCGAACGGTCGCCCGCTTCACGCGCCACAGACTTGACTTCGACTTCGCCACTTGAAATCTCTGGTACTTCGATTTCGAAGAGACGTTTTAAGAGACCTGGATGTGTCCGTGATACGAGAATCGATGCCCCTGATCCTTTGACCATCGGATCAACCTTCGTGACGTACACCTTGATGCGATCACGAATCCCGAAACGCTCGTTCGGCATTTGCTCGTGTGTCGTCAAGACAGCTTCGATACCTTCTAGGTTGACGTACAAGTTGCGTGCATCTTGACGCTCGACGATACCTGTCATGATCTCGTCTTCACGATCCGCGAAGTGATTGTAGATGCGTTCGCGTTCTGCTTCACGCATTTTTTGTGTGACGATTTGTTTTGCTGTTTGTGCCGCAACACGACCGAAGTCGCCTGGCGTCACTTCGACTTTATGGAAATCGCCGAGTTCATATGTCGGATCGATCTCGTGCGCCTCTTCAAGCGAAAGTTGCTCTTCTGGTTGTGTCAATCGTTCGACGACTTCCTTAAGCGCGAAGACACGGATGTCTCCTGTCTGCTGGTCGAATTCGACCTTTACAGCCTCCGACTCTTTTCCGAAGTTGCGTCGGTACGCTGAAATTAATGCCTGTTCGAGCGCATCGATGATGATGTTCTTGTCAATTTCCTTCTCTTTCGCGATTTGATTGATCGCCTCGAGTAACTGTGGTCCCATCGTTCTCTTCCTTTCCGTCAGAACATTACCGCAAGTCGCGCAAGTGAAATCTTGTCGACCGGTATCTCAATTTTCAATTTTCTTGTTTTGACACGCACTTCGATTTCAAGCATCTCAGGTGTGTACGCGAGCAACGTTCCTTCGAACTCAACCGCATTCTTTACTGGATCGTGCGTTTTGATGTACACATGTTTCCCAATCGCCTTTTCGAAGTCCTCGTCTTTCTTCAGTGGACGTTCCGCTCCTGGACTAGCGACGTCGAGGTAATACGGCTCGTCGATCGGATCATTGTCATTCAATGCTTCCGATAACTGTTCATTGATTTTGACGCAGTCTTCAAGATCCACGCCACCCTCTTTGTCGATGGAGACACGTAGGAACCAATCCGCCCCTTCTTTGACGAATTCAACGTCGACTAGCTCCATCCCCTCTCGTTCGACGATTGGTTTTGCGAGCGCTTCGACCTTTTCCGTTACGTTCGTCATCTTCATCCTCCTTCAAAAAACAAACAAGAAAGGAGCAGGTCCCCCTACTCCTTCCAAGTCGTAGTATAAAAAACATTTCCTCACTCAATATAGCATAGGAAAGCGCTCAAAGCAAGTGTTCCTAAGGGCTTACAAGTCGAACAAGGAGAGCTGATTCTCGTCTGGTAACCCTTCGAGACAGCCTAGGTTATCGAGCGTCTCGATGATGGATTTCGATAACTTGGCGCGTTTTTGGAGATCTTCCTTTGAGAGGAATTCGCCGCCTTTACGTGCTTCGACGATTTGCTTCGCAGCATTCGTCCCGAGACCTGTCACGGCGTTAAACGGTGGTAACAGCGTATCCCCGTCAATGAGGAATTCCGTTGCACTCGAGCGATAGAGATCGACCTTTTGGAACGTAAAGCCGCGTTCAATCATCTCAAGTGCGATTTCAAGAACCGTGTACAATCCCTTATCCTTCGCCGTCGCCTCGAATCCTTTGTCCTTGATGTCTTGCAAGACTTTCCGAACGGCAGCAGAGCCCTTATTCATCGCACCGATGTCAAAATCACCCGCACGTACCGTAAAGTACGAAGCGTAGTAATACATCGGATGATGGACTTTATAATAAGCAATCCGGACAGCCATCAAGACGTAGGCGGCAGCATGGGCTTTCGGGAACATATACTTGATTTTCTTGCAGGAATCGATATACCAGAGCGGCACATCGTTCTCAATCATCGCCTCTTCCATGTCAATCGAGAGTCCTTTCCCTTTACGGACCGACTCCATGATTTTAAAGGCGAGTGACGGTTCAAGACCAGCGTAGATCAAGTAGACCATGATATCATCTCGACAACCGATGACGTCTTTTAGTTCACACGTTCCGTTGTAAATTAATTCGCTGGCGTTTCCGAGCCAGACATCCGTTCCGTGCGAGAGTCCTGAAATCTGGACAAGTTCCGAGAACGTCGTCGGTTTCGTCTCTTCTAACATTTGGCGGACAAACTTCGTCCCGAACTCCGGAATACCGAGCGTTCCCGTTTTTGAATCAATCTGTTCCGGCGTCACACCGATCGATTCCGTCGAACTGAAGATTTTCATAACTTCCGGGTCATCGACCGGAATCGTCTTCGGATCACGTCCTGATAGATCCTGTAGCATCCGAATCATCGTCGGATCATCGTGACCGAGGATATCGAGTTTGAGCAAGTTATCGTGAATCGAGTGGAAGTCAAAGTGTGTCGTCTTCCATTCAGAACCCATATCGTCTGCGGGATACTGTATCGGACTGATATCGTAAATGTCCATATAGTCCGGTACGACGATGATCCCTCCCGGGTGTTGCCCAGTCGTCCGTTTAACACCGGTGACACCACTGACAAGACGATCGACTTCCGCATTCCGATATGTCAACTCATTCTCCGACTGATACCCTTTGACATAGCCATACGCCGTCTTCTCGGCGATTGTTCCGATCGTTCCGGCACGGTAGACGTAATCGTCACCGAACAAGACTTTCGTATAGGCGTGTGCTTGCGGCTGGTATTCCCCACTGAAGTTCAAATCGATATCCGGTACCTTATCCCCTTTAAATCCAAGGAACGTCTCGAACGGAATATCATGACCGTCTTTGAACAACGGGACATCACATTTCGAACAGGACTTATCCGGTAAATCGAATCCTGAACCGACCGAACCGTCATCGAAGAACTCCGATTCCTTACAATTCGGACAGACATAATGCGGTGGCAATGGATTGACTTCCGTGATCTCGGTCATCGTCGCAACGAGACTTGATCCGACCGATCCCCGTGAACCGACCAAATAGCCGTCGTCGAGTGATTTTTTTACGAGTTTATGGGAAATCAAATAGATGACAGCGAATCCGTGACCGATAATCGACTTCAACTCTTTTTCGAGTCGGGCTTCGACGATCTCTGGTAACGTGTCGCCATAAATCCGGTGCGCCATATCGTACGACAGATTCCGAACTTCTTCGTCTGCCCCTTCGATCTTCGGTGTATAAAGATCTTTTGGAATGATATCGATGTTCTCGAACTGTTCCGCGACGGCTTGACTGTTCGTGATGACGAGACGTTCCGACACATCTGGTCCGAGGAACTTAAAGTCGTCCATCATTTCCTTCGTCGTCCGGAAATGCGCCGGTGGCAATTGTTTTCGCATGTTCAGCATGTTCGCTCCACCTTGCGTCCGGATCAAAATTTCTCGATACGTGGCGTCATGTTGATCGAGGTAATGTACGTTACCAGTCGCGACTGGTAAGATGTCATGTTCTTCCGCGACACGGATGATCTTTTTAATCAGTTCGCGCAGTTCAAGTTCATTCTGAACGATTTCCCGTTCGATCAAATGACCATACATCGCTGGTGGTTGAATCTCGATGAAATCATAGAACTGCATCACTTTTGCTAAATCTTCGTCCGACTTATTCAAGGCGGCATCAAATACCTCGCCGTTATCACAAGCTGACCCGATGATCAACCCATCCCGATGTGCAATGAGTTGTGAGCGTGGTGTGCGGACGACACGGTGCACGTGTTTTGTGTGAGCAATCGAAATCAATTGGTACAGATTCTTCAAGCCCGTCCGGTTCTTCGCATAGACCGTCGCGTGGTATGGTCGTGCCCGCGAGATATCTTTTCCCATCTCTCGATTGAGTGAGGCATGTGTCTTCATGTTGAACATCTCATCTGCCATTTGAAGCAACTTGACCATCAAATATCCTGTCGCTTCCGCATCATAAATGGCGCGGTGATGCTGCGTCAATTCGATGTCAAATCGTTTCGCGAGTGTGTTCAACCGGTGGTTTTTAAGTGTCGGCATCAGGACACGGGCTAACTCAAGCGTATCAATGACCGGTAAGACTGATTCATCGTGACCACCAGACCGGAGTGTCGCATTCAAGAATCCAATATCAAACGAGGCATTGTGGGCAACGAGAATCGAGTCGCCGACCCAGTCCATGAATTCCTTGACGACTTGTTCCGGGTCTGGTTTTCCCCGGACCATATCATCGGTAATCCCTGTCAAGTCAATCGTCGTCGCCGACAATAGATGCTTCGGATCCGCGAATGCTTCGAATTTATCGATGATATCACCATCGTGGATTTTAACAGCTGCAAGTTCGATGATCTTGTTGTACATCGCCGATAAACCAGTTGTCTCGACATCAAAGACGACGAATGTCGCGTCATCCAAATTGCGCTCCACCGGATGGTAGGCGACTTGCACCCCGTCATTGACGACGTTTGCTTCAATTCCGTACAGTACCTTGATATCGTTTTTCTTTCCGGCATAGTAGGCATCCGGAAAACTTTGTGCACCGGCGTGATCCGTGATCGCGACAGCAGGGTGACCCCATTTTGCGGCACGCTCGACGTATTTTGTCACGTTCATGACGGCGTCCATCTGGCTCATTTGCGAGTGCGCATGTAACTCGACACGTTTCTCGCCTGCCCAAGGGTCAGCAGGGGCTTCCATCTTCACTTCTGACAGTTGGGCAATCATCATACAGAGATCGCGCAGGAACGTATCGAACTCGACACGACCTGCTGCTTGAATCCACATGCCTTTTTTGATGGCTGAGAGGATTTTGACGTCTGTTTCGTCACGCGCAAACATTTTGACGACGAGCGAGTCCGTATAATCTGTCATCTTGAACGTAAAAATTGTCTTCCCACTTCGTAGTTCACGACTCTCAGCTGAGAAAACAAGACCACGGATCGCAATCCGTCGTTCCTCATCTTGAATCGTCTTGATCGGAACGATCTCATCTTGAATTGGTTTCCCGATCCGGATTTCGACAGGGCCATCATCGTCATCTCGCGATTGTTCCCGTTTGAATTGCAACTCGAGCATCCGTTTTGCTTCTTCCATGTCTTCCTGTTTCACCTGATTTCGCAACGCTTCTTGTTTCGATTCGTTGATCTGAACAATCGGTTCACAGTTGAATTTTGGGAATCCGTAAGCACTATAGAGTAATTGTAATTCCCCACATAAGCTACTCTTTAAGAAACCTGCTTCCGGTTCACTTCGGACCGGAATGAATAGTTTCTGTTCTTTAAACTCCGGTAAGACACGCCCGAGTTGTGTCCGCATTGCCGATGAGACATCTGCGAGATCCTGCACGACATATGGCCAGTAATCATGATACATCCGTTCATCTGGACGGCTATCTGCGTGTAATATGATTTTGACTTCGGCAAATTGCTGATACCGACTTGTCAAACGACTCGTAAAGAGTTGATAGACGTTTTGGGGTAAAACATGTGGCAAGCGAATTTCAAATGTCCAGGTTGCCTTTGCTTTATTGACGCGAAGCTTCTCGAGAACTGCTTCGTGAAAGTATTCTTCAATGATACCGTTCGGTAATTCCAAGTCACTGAGCAACAGTGACATGCGTTGTTGTGTATCCACTCGCAATTGTGCTGTCTGATCGCTTCACACCGTGACAGCAACTCCTCCTCCTCTTGCGGATTGCCCAAGGGGCGAATGGGTGTGAGACAAGAAAACAGTCACTTTATGAAAAGTGACCGTCTCCATTCTTTATTCTAAACCTTCATAGAGTGAACGAACAGCCTCAACGACTTGTTCCTGTCCAACTTCTTCTGCATCGCCACCACGACGGGCTTTTAATTCGACGATTCCTTCTGTCGCTTTTTTCCCGACGTTCAAGCGAACCGGTAGACCGATCAAATCAGCATCGGCGAACTTGACACCTGCTCGTTCTTTCCGGTCGTCAAGCAAGACGCTGAATCCTGCAGCCGTCAACTCACGGTATAGTGTCTCTCCGAGTTCGAGTTGTTCTGCATTTTTACCGTTGACGACGATTAAATGAACATCGTATGGCGCGATTGCTTTTGGCCAAATGATTCCACGCTCATCATAATGTTGTTCGACGACTGCCGACAATGTCCGCGAGACACCAATGCCGTAACAACCCATGATGAGAGGTTGTGCTTTACCGCCCTCGTCGAGGAACGTCGCTCCCATTCCTTCTGAGTAACGTGTTCCGAGTTTGAAGACTTGACCGACTTCAATCCCGCGAGCGAACTTGACTTGACCGTTACCGTCTGGTGACGCGTCACCTTCTTCTGCGAAGCGCAAGTCTGTATATTCTGCTTCGAAATCACGGCTTGGGTCGACATGGATATAATGCGTTTCCGCTTTATTTGCACCACAGACAGCGTTCGTCAAGGCACGAATCGCGTAGTCCGCGACGACCTTCATATCTGCCCCGATTGGTCCAAGTGTTCCAGGCGTTGAGTGAAGCGCTGCTTCAATCTCTTCGTCGCTCGCCATCGTGATGTCGAGTGCACCGAGATAGTTTTTCAACTTGATATCGTTGACTTCGTGATCGCCCCGGACGAGTGCCATGACAAGCCCTTGCTCCGTCTTGAAGATGACGGTCTTGATTGATTCGTTTGCTGGTAAATTCAAATGTGCGCTGACCGCTTCGATCGTCTTCGCATCTGCCGTATGCACTTCTTCAAGTGCTTCTGGTGCTTTGTCTTGCTTCGGATAGGCGTCGATCGACTCTGCCATCTCTAAGTTTGCCGCATAGTCCGACTGATCCGAATAGACGATCGTATCTTCACCGATTGCTGCTAACGCATGGAACTCATGTGTTCCACTACCACCTATCGCACCTGAGTCAGCGACGACTGGACGGAACTCAAGACCGACACGTGTGAAAATCCGCGAATACGTATCAAACATGTTTTGATACTCTTCGTCTAAGCTCTCTTGTGAAGAATGGAACGAATAAGCGTCCTTCATGATGAACTCACGACCACGTAATAAACCGAAACGTGGACGACGTTCGTCACGGTACTTCATTTGAATTTGGAAGAGATTGACCGGTAACTTTTTGTACGAGTTCAATTCATCACGAACGATCGAAGTGATCAGTTCCTCGTGTGTCGCTCCGAGCGCGAACCGGCGATCGTGACGATCCGTCAAGCGCATTAATTCAGGTCCATAGATATCCCAGCGTCCTGTTTCTTCCCATAGTTCAGCTGGTTGAATCGCTGGCATCAGTAATTCTTGCGCACCCGCCGCTTCTAATTCCTCGCGGATGATCGTCTCGATGTTTGCGAGTACTCGTTTTGCGAGGGGTAGATACGAATAGATCCCAGCGGCATTTTGACGCATGAATCCTGCACGAAGCAAGAGTTGGTGACTGATGGCTTCTGCATCAGATGGTACTTCACGCAACGTTGGCATGAATAGTTTTGATTGTTTCATAATGAGTCACGAACTCCTTTGACTGAGTGATTAATTAAAAGAATTTTTGAATGTCGTTCCAAGTGACGACGAGCATGAGTAGCATCAAAAGCGCGAAACCGACGAAGTGAACCAATCCTTCTTTTTGAGGATCAACTGGTTTACCGCGTAAGGCTTCAAGGAAGAGGAACAACAATCGTCCTCCGTCAAGTGCTGGAAGTGGCAATAAGTTGAAGACTGCTAAGTTGACGGACAACAATGCTGTCCATGTCAATAGCATCGAGAACCCACTATCTGCGACCTGATCGGTCATTTTGACGATCCCAACTGGTCCTGATAACTGATCGACGCCGACGACACCCGTCACGAGATCTCCAACAGCTCCGACAATGAGCGTCGACATCCGCCATGTTTCTGAAACTCCGGTTTGGAGTGCTGTCCCGAATGATTTTTCTGTCTCATTCGTGACGCCGATGATGCCGACCTTCTGTTCTCCTTGCTGTTGTACTTTTGGCGTGATTTGTGTTGTCGTTTCTTTCCCATCACGTTCGTATTTCACTTCTGTCGCTTTACCGGCACGATCTTGGAATCCAGCACGTAAATCAGTCCATTTGGCTGTATCCTGACCGTTGACCGAGACAATCCGGTCACCTTCAACAAGTCCAGCTTGATCGGCCGGAGAACCCTTTTGAACTGTTCCGATGACGCTGTCCCCCGTTGGAGAGCCATTATATAAGGCAAGACCGAACAGGATAACGAACGCGAGGACAAAGTTCATGAACGGTCCTGCAGCGATCGCAAGGACGCGCTTCCATACGGATTTCGAACCGAATGTACGATCGTACGGTGCAATTTGTGTCCGTGTCTGACCTTCAACGAGAAATGCTGTCGGTGAAACGGGGTAGCGAACCGATGTCTCGTCTTGCAATCCAACGAGTTCGAGTTGACGCAATAAGTCAATCCGTTCGACAGTAACGACTTGGTCGACTTGTGGCTGATCCGCATCGAAATAAATCGTCTCGATGACGCCGTCCTTTAACTGTAATCCGACGGTTTGACCTGATTTGATTTCAACGAGTTCCGGTTCTTCACCCGCCATCTTGACGTAACCGCCGATTGGCAACAGACGTACCGTATACAACGTCTCATTCTTAAACACTGAAAAGATTTTCGGTCCAAATCCAATCGCGAATTCCCGACAGAGAATACCTGCCCGTTTCGCCATCACGAGATGACCCCATTCATGGACGGCGACGAGTACACCGAACATCAGCACGATTGAAATAAAGGTCGTCATTACTTATCCCATCCTTAGTTAGCGAATGTAAGAGACGATACGAACTCACGCGCCCATCGATCAGCCTCAAGGATTTGATCCAAGGAAGGCTCCTCGATAAGTTCATGAGCTTGAAGCGCCGCCTCAACGCTCGCTTCGATTTCTAAAAAGCGAATGTCTCCTTTTAAAAAGCGATCCACCGCTTGTTCGTTCGCAGCATTGAGTACTGATGGCATCGATCCGCCGGCTTGACCTGCTTCAAAAGCAAGTCGCAACAACGGATAACGCTCAAATGAAGCATCAGCAAAGTGTAGGCGTCCGATTTCCTTTAAGTTTAACCGTTCTCCCCCTTGAATTTCAAGGCGGGACGGATATGTAAGAGCGTACTGAATCGGTTCTCGCATGTCAGGCATACCAAGTTGTGCCATGACCGCACCATCGTTGAATTCGACCATCGAGTGGATGATGGATTCACGGTGAATGACGACATCGATATTTGCATAATCGACATCAAATAACCAATGTGCTTCAATGACTTCGAACCCTTTGTTCATCATTGTCGCAGAATCAATCGTGATTTTTGCTCCCATCGACCAGTTTGGATGCGCTAGTGCTTGTTCGACCGTAACATTCGCTAACTCATCCCGCGTTTGGTCGCGGAAGCTACCACCTGAAGCCGTCAAGATGATTTGACGCACATCTTCACGACGTTCCCCGTTTAAGCATTGGAAAATCGCCGCATGTTCACTGTCAACTGGTAAGATCGTCACGTTTTTCTCACGTGCCAACTTCATGACAAGATGACCTGCCGTGACGAGTGTCTCCTTATTCGCAAGACCAATCGTCTTACCCGCCTCGATTGCAGCAAGCGTTGGACGTAAGCCAACAGCTCCTACGACCGCTGTAATGACCGTATCGACTTCGGGATGCGTCACGACATCAAGCAATTTTTCTTCACCGACAACGATCGTTGGCTGATAAGTCAAGTGTTGCTCGAGTTCTTGACGTGTCGTCTCATCTTGGACGCCGACAAGCATCGGTCGCAGACGGTTCAACCACGGTATGGCGACCGTCGTGTTTCGACCAAATGCAAAACTCGTCAATTCAAAAAGGTCTGTATTAGCCGCAATGACATCGAGCGTCTGCGTACCAATCGATCCTGTACCACCGATGATACTGATTTTCTTCATAATGAAGTGCCTCCTCAAGCAAAGATATCAAGTACGACGAGGACCGTAAAGACGATCATCATGCTGTCGAACCGATCTAGAATACCACCATGACCTGGTAGTAACGTTCCAGAATCTTTCACACCATAATGGCGTTTGTAAGCAGACTGGACCAAGTCACCAAGTTGCCCAACGACGGCAACGATGATGGCAAGGACAATGACTTTCCCAAAACCGACTGTCGGTTCGATACCTTCAAATACGACACCGAGTAAGGTGGCAAGCAGTATGCCACCGACTGCCCCTTCGATCGTTTTATTGGGACTGATCGACGGCCACAGTTTATTCTTACCGAATCGTTTCCCGACGAAGTAAGCGCCTGAATCCGTGAACCAGATCAAGAGGATAATCAACAGTGACCACGTTAATCCGTGTTCGAGTAAGCGGATATAGGCGAATGATGCAAAACCGACACCGACATACACGGCCGTCAGCAGTAAAAACGCAACATCATCGAACGTAAAGACATTTTTTGAAAATACGTTCCAGAAGAGACCGATCAATAAAATGATCATTGCCCAAGCGATTGGCGAAAGTCCGATCGGAAGCGTCTGATCGACTGCTTCTTCATAAATACCAACGAAAGGCAATAACGTCCCAATACCAAACAGAATCCGAGGAACGCGTGAGCCGCTCCATTGTCGCATCCGAACGAGCTCGGTATATCCGAGAAGCGTTAAGATTGCCATAAATGCTAAAAAGGGAAGTCCGCCGAGATACAGAAGTGCCAAAAAGATAGCACCAGCCCATATCCCTGTGATGATTCGAGTTTTCATAAGCTAGTTCCTCATTTAATCAGACGCCACCGAATCGGCGTGTCCGTTGATTGTAATCTTCAATTGCTGCTAAGAAAGCATTTCGGCGAAATTCTGGCCACAAGACGTCTGTGAAATAAAACTCCGCATATGCCGCTTGCCAAAGTAAAAAGTTCGATAACCGTTGTTCCCCACTCGTTCGAATGACGAAATCGACGTCGGTTACGGATCCTGTCATCAACTCGCGTTCAATCGTCTCCGTTGTAATCGCATCCGGTGACAGTGTTCCTGCCTGAACCTGTTCGCCCAGTTTTTGCATGACTTGAACGAGTTCATCGCGTCCTCCATAATTCAGAGCGAAAATCAGACGAAGTCCTGTATTATGTTGCGTATCCAGTTTCGCTTGTTCCACTGCCTCACGTGTAAAATGAGGGAGGCGTGATACTTCTCCTGCTACCTCGACTTTAACATTTTGCGCGTCTAACTCTTTTAAATCCGACTCTAAGAATTGCGCCGGCAGCTTCATGAGAAAACTCACTTCTTCTTCCGGACGCGTCCAATTCTCCGTCGAGAAAGCATATAATGTCAGACTCTTAATGCCGAGTTCATTTGCAACCCGAACGACTTCACGAATCGATTTCATACCTTCGCGATGTCCCATGATACGCGGAAGTCCGCGTTTTTGTGCCCATCTACCGTTTCCGTCCATGATGATAGCGACATGCTCTGGTACCCGATCATAGGTTTCGGTTTCTTTCGTCTGATTCAACCATTGAAACATCCGCACTTCCTCCTCTCTCAATTATGAAGAAAGGGACTCTTCGTGTGACAAAGAGTCCCCCCCATGACGATCCGTCGCGTCATACTTCCATGATTTCTTGTTCTTTTTCCGTTGCCGTCTGATCAAGTTGTTTAACGAACTTGTCTGTCAACGTCTGAACATCTTCTGTGTATCCACGCAGATCATCTTCTGTCAATGCACCATCTTTTTCTTGTTTCTTTAACTGCTCGTTCGTATCACGACGAATATTACGGAGGGCAACTTTACCTTCTTCCGTATACTTCTTGACGAGTTTGACGAGTTCCTTCCGGCGCTCTTCCGTTAATGGTGGAATCGCAAGACGGATGACCGTACCATCAGACGACGGCGCAAGACCAAGATCAGCACGTTGAATCGCTTTTTCGATTTCGCTGACCATTGATTTATCCCAAGGAGTGATCAAGATCAGACGTGCTTCTGGTGTGTTGACGTTCGCTACTTGATTGAGCGGTGTCGGTGAACCGTAGTATTCGACTTGAACGGGATCCAAAATCGCAACGTTTGCACGACCTGCGCGGAGCGTCGCAAGTTCTTTCTTAAGTGAAAGATGTGCTTTCTCCATCCGTTCTTCGGCTTGTTTTAAGATTTCTTTTGACATATTATTTCCCCCTTACGATTGTCCCGATTTCGTCACCGATGACGACACGTTTGATGTTACCTTCTTCCATCAACGAGAAGACGATGAGCGGGATGTCATTGTCCATACAAAGTGAAGTTGCTGTAGAATCCATAACTTGAAGTCCATCTTTTAAGACGTCCAAGTAAGAGAGCGTCTCGAATTTCTTCGCTTCTGGATCAACATTCGGGTCAGCTGAGTACACACCATCGACGTTGTTTTTCGCCATTAAGATGACCTCTGCTTCGATTTCAGCTGCACGAAGAGCAGCTGTCGTATCTGTCGAGAAGTACGGGTTCCCTGTACCTGCTGCAAAGATGACGACGCGTCCTTTTTCAAGGTGACGCATCGCACGGCGGCGGATGTACGGTTCTGCTACTTGGCGCATCTCGATAGATGTTTGGACGCGTGTCTCGACACCTACATCTTCCAAGCTGTCTTGAAGCGCAAGCGAGTTCATGACTGTCGCTAACATCCCCATATAATCGGCGTTGGCCCGGTCCATCCCAAGTTCTGCACCTGTTTTGCCACGCCAAATGTTTCCAGCTCCGACGACGACCGCTACTTCAACGTTCAGTTCAACTAATTCGCGAATCTGTTCCGAGATAGATTTGACGATGACAGGATTGATTCCAAACCCTTGATCTCCTGCGAGCGCTTCTCCGCTCAATTTTAACACAATCCGGTTATATTTCGGTTGCATGACTATGTCCCCCTTGCTAAATTCCGTAAAAAAGGAACACGAACCACTTCCACACGAAAGTGGATTGAAGCATACGTGTTCCTTCTCTTGTCATCAGGATGATCCCGATTCTTATTTTTTAAGTTGGTTCATAACTTCTTCAGCGAAGTTCTCTTCGCGTTTTTCCATACCTTCTCCAACTTCGAAGCGTACGAATGACACGACTTTACCGCCTTTAGATTCTACATATTTACCAACTTTGAAGTCTGGATCTTTGACGAACGTTTGATCGACAAGGCAGATTTCCTCGAAGAACTTGTTCATACGACCAACGATCATTTTTTCAACGATGTTAGCTGGTTTTCCTTCGTTCAATGCTTGCTCAGTGAGGACTTTTTCTTCACGTGCTTTTTCTTCTTCTGTGACAGAAGTACGGTCAACGTAAAGTGGACGTGCTGCTGCAATGTGCATTGCAACGTCTTTTGCAACTGTTTCGTCTGTCGTACCTTCGATGACGACGACTGAACCGATGCGTCCCCCCATGTGGAGGTAAGAACCGAAGACTGCATCATCTGCTTTTGTGAAGAGCGCTACGCGACGGAGTGAGATTTTCTCTCCGATTGTTGAAGCTTCTTCTGAGATGTATGTGTCGATTGTTTTACCTGCTTCATATTCAGAAGCAAGAGCCGCTTCAGCTGTTTCTGAACCGTTACGGAGAACAGCGTTTGCGATGTTTTGAACGAGCGTTTGGAAACGTTCGTTTTTCGCAACGAAGTCTGTTTCTGAGTTGATTTCGACGAGTGCCGCTTTGTTGCCATCAACTGCAACTGCAGTCAACCCTTCAGCTGCAATACGATCGCCTTTTGCTGCTGCTTTAGCGATCCCTTTTTCACGCAAGAAATCTACTGCTGCGTTCATGTCACCGTCAGTTTCAACGAGTGCTTTTTTGCAGTCGAGCATACCTGCACCTGTTTTTTCACGAAGTTCTTTAACCATTGCTGCTGTAATAGCCATTCGATATTCCTCCTTATAACATCCTTAGTTTCAAAAAAAAGGTGATAAAAGGTCGATTCCCTTTATCACCTGGCATCACGAATTACTCAGCGTCTGCTACTACTTCTTCAGTAGTTTCAGGTGCTACGTTATCTTCGCCTTGTTTAACTTCGAGGATTGCGTCAGCCATTTTACCAGTGAGCAATTTGACTGCACGGATCGCATCGTCGTTCGCTGGGATGACGTAGTCGATTTCGTCTGGATCACAGTTAGTATCAACAATCGCAACGATTGGGATGTTGAGTTTGTGTGCTTCTGCAATCGCGATACGCTCTTTGCGTGGGTCAACGATGAAGAGTGCATCCGGAACACCTGGCATATCTTTGATACCGCCGAGGAATTTCTCAAGACGAGTCATTTCTTTTTTAAGAATGATGACTTCTTTTTTAGGAAGAACTTCGAATGTACCGTTCTCTTCCATTTTTTCGAGTTGTTTCAAACGGTTGATACGTTTTTTGATTGTAGAGAAGTTCGTGAGAGTTCCACCTAACCAACGTTCGTTGATGAAGTATTGACCTGCACGGATCGCTTCTTCTTTCACAGTGTCTTGAGCTTGTTTTTTCGTACCAACGAAAAGAACGTTTCCGCCTTCAGACGCTACTTCACGGATGAAGTTATATGCTTCGTCTACTTTTTTGACCGTTTTTTGAAGGTCGATGATGTAGATTCCGTTCCGTTCTGTGAAGATGTATTTTGCCATTTTTGGGTTCCAACGGCGTGTTTGGTGACCGAAGTGTACACCAGCTTCTAACAATTGTTTCATCGAGATTACTGCCATGATGAATTCCTCCTTTTGGGTTTTGGATGTCCTCCGCGATGATCGTCTGTCCAGCTAACCTATTAAAGGCACCGCAGCTGGCGATACATGCGTGCGTAATTAACACCGTAGACTAATATAGCATAAAGATTACCGAGGGGCAACCTTCGTTTGATGAGAAAGTTTAGCAATCAAAGCCACCTCGCCGGTCCCCCGATTCAAAGATCGTGCAAGCGTCTCAAGATCTGCTCCTTCTCGTAGTGCCTGCTTGACATCCGTTAACGATGGTTCCTTTGAAACGGACCGTTCGACTTCGACGGTTTCTGGCTTCTCATTTGTAGCAACTTGCACTATTTGTAAAGACGCATCCGGTACTTGATCAACGGGTTCGGTTGTCTCATATATAGATGTATCCGTCATGGCGTTGACGTGCTCCATGAAATGTAATAACACTTGTTCCGTCTCGTTTTTTTCGCGTTCTAAATGTGTGATCCGGTCTTTGAGCGCCGCCTGCTGACGAAATAAAACTAGCAGGGCATAACAGACGAGTGCAGCTAATAAGATATAAACGACAGTCATAATTCTCCCTTTCACATGGCGACACGATCTGCTAAATAGGCACTTCCGAGCGCATTTTTCAACTTACGAAGCGCTTTGGAATGGATTTGCGAAATACGGGAAGTCGAGAGTCCGAGAACTTCACCAATTTCAGTAAGCGTCAATTCCTCATAGTAGAACAAAGAAACGACAAGTTGTTCTTTTTCTGATAACCCTTCGACTTCCTCTGCCAGTTTAGCAATCAACTCACGCATTAACAACATATCTTCTGGTGTAGCGGTATCCGGATCAAGATAGGAGACGGTCATCGCTTTTCCCTCATCTTGTAACGTGACTGCTTCATCGATCGATAATACATTCGCGAAATAACTTTCTGCTAACGCACCCTTGACCTCGTCTGGTGTCATATTGACGATAGAAGAGACTTCTTCTATCGTCGGCGTCCGTTGCAAGGATTGTTCTAGGATCTCGACAGCTGCCTCGACCCGCTTTGCTTTTTCGCGTAAGGAACGTGGTAACCAATCGATTTTACGAAGCCCATCTAAAATAGCTCCTCGAATCCGAAAGGCGGCATACGTGTCGAATTTATTATTATGATTTTGATCGAATTTTTGAAGCGCATCGTACAATCCCATCATCCCTAAACTTTTCAACTCGTCTCGATCGACACTTTTAGGCAATGTCGCACTTAAACGCTGAACGTGGTATTGAACAAGTGGTTCATAATTGTGAAGTAACAGGTCTGCCACCGCAATATCGCGTGTGGTCAGCCATCGATCCCAAAGTTGTTGTAATTCCTCACGCATGACCATTCCTCCTCTAGATTTCCAGCGTCCCGACATTCACCGTCCGGATGACGAGACGCCCTGATTGTGAGTGGAACTCGATCGTTCGTCCATTCGTGCCGCCAACATCTTCAGCAACGAGTGGAATTTTGACTTGTTGAAGCATTGCTTTGACCGCAGCGATGTTTCGCTCACCGATCCGCATTGATTCATGTTCATATTTAAATTGAAACATCTGAGCCCCACCAGCAATCTTCGCACGTAATCGGATGGCACCACTTGCTCGAAGTTGGCGGGCTACTTCTAGAATTGCCGTATCGGCAAACTTCCCGACTTCAAGCTCCCGATTCCGACTGATAGCTGAATCAGGTAACATGACATGCGCCATACTCGATAACCCTTGTTCCAGGTCGTAGATGACAACGCCTACACACGATCCAAGACCTGCCGTTCGTAAAATGACGGGGTGCTTACTGATGGCGTACTCCGCAATGCCAATCCGTACGATTTCATCCATTCATGTCCACACCCAATCGTTCAAAGACCGTCTGAAAGGCGTTAGCTTCAGGCAACAAAAGTAAATGTCCGGTCAAATCGTTTCCTGCACTAGACAAGTGCGTGTCAATATAGACAGCCATATTTCCAGGAGTCGTTGATTCAAGTAAGGCTACTTCAAGTAACGCACCTACCATATCAAACGCCGATGCAGGAACACTGACATGTAACGATAAGTTAAGCCAATCGGAGATAGCCCGAGCATACGCTCCTATCAAAATATTCCCAATTTCTTCCCATGCGGAAACCCCCATTTCGTGGGATTCAGAAAAAAAGTGGAATTCCGTCTGCATCAATTGACTCACAAGTTTTTCTGCATCGCGTAGTGGCATCAAAAAGAGTAACGTGGCTTGAATGTCTCCAGAAAAACGTAATAATGCACCAGCAGTATACGTCTCAGCTCCTCCACTTCGCTCGACGATCGTCGTGAAATCCTCCAGCTCAGCAGAAGGGACTTCGATCTCAATCGGCTGTCCGAGTAAAGTAGAAAGTGCCGTTGCCGCGTGACCGGCTCCAATGTTGCCGACTTCTCTTAAGATGTCACGTTCGTTTGGGTTAAGCATGAACGATGTCCTCAAATAAGCGATTCGGTTCAATCAACGAGAACAATTGCTGATCGCCTTTGGCGACTGCAGTCAAATATGAGGCATCCTCCTGCTTTTGTTCACTGAGCGGTTCAATGCGAACATCCGTTGATTCGACGACTTCGTTTGCCCGGTCGACGATGAATCCAGCATCTCCATGCTCTAAAGTGGCGATGATGATGCGTGTCTCTTCTGTCTCTTCCACTAACTCGAATCCAAGACGAGCACGCAAATCAATCACGGGCGTAACGACACCGCGTAAATTGATGACTCCTTTGACATAAGATGCAGCGTTCGGAATCCGCGTGATCGGGATGAGCCGTTCGATTGAACGAACAGACTGTACATCAATACCGTATGCATTATCTTCTAATTGAAAAACAACCCATTTTTGTTCCATCTTCGTTCCCCTCACTTCCGTAATAGTGCATTGCTGTCAATGATCAACGCGACTTGCCCGTCTCCAAGAATCGTCGCACCAGAAATGGCACGGATTCCTTCAAGATAACTGCCAAGTGGTTTCATGACGATCTCTTGTTGACCAATCAATTCAGATACAATCAAACCAGCTAATTTTTCACCACTCCGGACGACGACGACCGAATAGGCTTCTGCCTCATGTTGCGGCAACCCATAAACCTCATTTAACGAAATAAGCGGAACCAACTGCCCACGGAAATCAAATACTTTTTCCCGGTGTGCTTGTAGAATGGCTGATTTACGTAAAGAGGTTGTTTCGATGATGGCAGTCAATGGAATCGCATACGTCTCTTGTCCGAGTTCTACGAGCATGGCTGAGATGATCGATAGCGTCAGTGGTAAACTGATTCGGAAAATCGTTCCTTCTCCTCGACGTGTCTCGACGAACACTTCTCCGCCCAGTGACTCGATCTTCGATTTGACGACATCGAGACCAACACCACGACCAGACAAGTCGGTGACTTCTTCTGCCGTCGAGAAACCAGGTGCAAATAACAGCATCGAAGCCTCTTCCATCGTTAATTGCATTGCCTCTTCTTCCGTGATCAATCCTTTTTCAATCGCGATTCGTGTGACACGTTCGTGATTGATACCGGCTCCATCATCTTCAATCTCGATGAAGACCCGGTTTCCTGAGTGATAAGCACGTAGCGAAAGATTTCCTTCGACCGGCTTATTTGCTAAAATACGTTCTGCCTTGTTCTCAATCCCATGATCAATGGCATTTCGGATCAAGTGGACGAGTGGATCACCGATCTCATCGATAACTGTACGGTCAAGTTCCGTCTCGGCACCCGTAATGTGTAATTTGATATGTTTTCCGACATCTTTCGAAACGGAACGCACCATTCGTGGGAATCGGTTGAACACTTGTTCGATCGGCATCATCCGTAACGTTAGGACGAGCGATTGCAATTCATTCGTACCTCGTTTGATCCGTTCGACCGTATCTGTCAATTCAGGTGAGCTGACTTCTGCTGCAATACGCTCCAAACGTCCGCGATCGATGATGAACTCTTCGAACAGGTTCATCAAACGATCGATTCGCTCGAGGTTAACACGAATCGTTTTCGAAGCGACAGGCGCAGATATGTCTGTCTGGTCGGATGATTCCGGTGAAGCTACTGATGCAGAGACAGATGTCGGCACAGGAACTTCCTGCGGCAGTGTGGACGTCGCCACCTCCGCTTCAGGTGTTGTCTCGAATGTGTCGATCGTTACTGTCGCAACTTCGGATACAGAAGCAATCGCTTCTTGAATCGTCACCTGATCTTGTTGCGTCACGAACAAGACTGAGAACGTCGTCTCAAAATGCTCCTGCTCCAGTTCATCAGATGTCGGGTTCGATAAGATGACATCTCCGAGTTGTTGTAAACGATCAAACACCATATAAACGCGTGCCGCTTTTAAAATGACGTCCGCCGAGAGTTCGACGTGGACGATATACGCTTGATAACCGGATGCAATCGATTGTTTGACGACTGCCTCCGAGTAAACGTCGCATTCAAAGGTTTGTGAAGCAACTATAGATGTAACTGGAACGATTTCTTCTTGCTCGGGACGAATGAACTGCTGTAAACGTCTCACTGTTTCAGTGACGTCAAGCTTTCCTTTCCCACCTCGACTGATATCTTCTACCATCGTCTCTAATTGCTCGGCGGCTACGAAGAGAACATCGATCAGTTCAGCAGTAGCAGGTTGTTTTTTCGATCTGACTAAATCAAGGGCACTCTCCATCTCGTGCGTTAAGTCAGCAATTGCGTCGTATCCCATCGTTCCTGCCATTCCTTTTAACGTATGGGCAGAACGGAAAATTTGATCGATGACCGCCTCGTCGTCTCGCCGCTCCTCAAAAACTAATAAGCTTGTATTGATTGCTTGTAAATGCTCCATCGACTCATCGAGGAACAACCCCACATATTCATTTAAGTCCATGACTGATACCCTCCTTTAATCTTAACGGACATGATCTTTTCTTTTTTTCAGACGATGTAACAATCGATCTAAAAACTTCCGTTCCTTGACTTGTACACCTGTTAACGATGTCGTGATGTGATCGAGCCGCCAACTGACGTCGCTCGTTCGATCCATTAAATAAAATGGCATCTGTGCCTTGACTGCTTTAACGACTGTCGGATCTTCTGGTAAAAAACCGGTAAAGCGAAGAGGTTTTTGCAAGAACTGTTGGCTGACGAGAGCTAGTCGATCAAACGTTTCAAGTGCTTCCCCACCATTCGTCGCCCGATTGACAACAACGGAAATCGGAAGATCCGTCGCATGATGGTGTGCCAGTTTGACAAACGCATATCCGTCCATGATCGAAGTCGGCTCTGGCGTGACAATCAACCATGCTTCGTCTGCACTACTGATGAAATCAAATGTCTGATGATTCGCACCGGCTCCTAAATCGAGTAACACATAGTCATATTCATAGAAAAATTGGAACTCCCGTAGAAGGAACATCACGTCTTCCTTCGTCAGATTCGTCAATTCTGCAAAACCACTTCCGCCATGAATGAAATGAAGAGACGGAGACTGTTCCACGATTGCGTGCTGGAGTGATTCTCGTCGTTTGACGCATTCCATCAAGGATGACTTCGACGATTTACCGAATAGAATCCCGATGTTCGCCATTCCAATATCAAGATCAATCAAAAGCACTCGTTTTTCTTGCAACGATAATGCCACGCCAAGATTCACCGCGATATTCGTTTTACCGACGCCACCTTTTCCACTCACGATGGCAATCGTCTTCGTTTCCTTGACGGTCACTTTAGATCGTAAGACACGTGCTTGATCTTCTCGCATCATCTCATCCCTCTCTCGACAATCATTCGGGATAACTCATCCGCCGTAGCGAACGTGATGTCTTCCGGCACTTCTTGCCCCGTCGTCACACAATAGATCGGCAACTTCGTCTCGGTCGCGAGTCCGAATATCGACCAGAGTTCACTTGTTTCATCTGCTTTCGAAAAGACGATTCCGGATAAGGGAATCTTGCCGAAACGGTCGTGGATTTGTAATAAATCTCGGTATTTCGAGGTCAAACTAAGAACCAAAAATACATCCGTATCCGCAAAATCATGCCGACTTCGTAACTGCTCCACATACGCTTCGTCTAAGAAATTTCGCCCCGCTGTATCGACAAGTACGATGTCACACGATGCTAACGCCTGCTTGGCTCGTTCGAAATCATCCAAGTCATATGCGACATGAATCGGAATGCCTAATATGTCTGCATATGTTTTTAATTGTTCAATCGCTGAGATCCGGTATGTATCGGTCGTGATGAGTCCAACTCGTTGATTTTTAATGAGAGCATGGTGAGCAGCAAGCTTAGCGATGGTCGTTGTCTTTCCGACACCCGTCGGTCCTGTCAACATGACATACCGTGCAGTCGACGGTGTCACGCGTAATGACGCTTTCACTTCTTCCGTCAAGAGATCCGTTAACTCCGTTTGTTGTGTTTGATAATACGCAGTCAATAACCGCTCGTGTAATCGTTCAGATACCTGCTGTAACGCTGGTTCAGCCAGTAACGGCGCATAATGTCGCAATTCTTTTGGTAATGGTCGCTCGCCGACCGTAACAATCGTCGGACGCACTGGTACTGGTTGGATAATTTCCACAACCTCCTGTCGACTCGTTGCTTGCTTCGAGACGACAGGTTCGCTTGAGACATGTTCATCCACCGATGCAACCAATTCCACTTTTTTCTTCGCAAATAAACCAAAGAATCCGCCCACTTTGATGTGGCGAGTATTTAATATAATGGCATCGTTCCCGAGTTCGCGTTTGATCCGTTCCATGGCCTCGCTAACAGAATCCGCCGTGACTTTTTTGACTATCATCTCTTAAATCACCCCAATACTCTTGACTTCGATCGTCGGCATTAATTCGTTATAGGACAAAATCGGAATATCTGGAAAATAGCGTTCTGTCAATTGACGAACGAACATCCGGATACTTGGAGAAGTCAGGATGATCGGATGCGCCCCGTATCGTTCGAATTCCATTGCTCGCTCTTGCAACGTCTCGATGAAACGTGTCGCCTTTTCGGGATCAAGCGCTAAATAATTACCGAACTCAGTCTTTTGGATGGCCGACTGGATATCCAGTTCCATCTCACTTGAGATCGTCACGACGTGCAAGACATCTCCTTGCATGACCTGTTCCGTAATTTGACGCGATAAGGATTGACGAACATATTCCGCGAGCAATTCGCTGTCTTTCGTCACAGCTGCATAATCTGCGAGCGTTTCGAAAATCAATGGTAGATTTCGAATCGAGACTTTTTCTTTTAGTAATTGAACGAATACTTTTTGAAGTTCACCGATCGATAACAGCTGTGGTGTGACTTCTTCGACTAGAATCGGATGCGATTCCTTCAAATGGTCGACCAATTGTTTCGTCTCTTCTCGTCCAAGTAATTCAGCGGCATGTTTCTTCAAGAGCTCCGTCAAATGTGTCGCGACGACAGATGGTGGATCAACGACCGTATACCCTGACATCTCTGCTCGACTACGTGTCTGTTCATCAATCCAGAGTGCTGGCATACCAAAGGCTGGTTCGACCGTTTCGATACCTCGAATTTCTGGATCATCGACACCTGGGCTCATCGCTAAGTAATGATCCAGTAAAAGCTCACCACTTGCCATCTCACTTCCGCGAATCTTGATTCGATACTGGTTCGGGGATAACTGCAGATGATCGCGAATCCGAACGGTCGGTAGAACGAATCCAAGTTCAAGCGCTAGCTGCCGACGAATCATGACGACACGATCGAGTAAATCGCCGCCTTGGGCTTCATCAGCGAGTGGAATCAATCCGTAACCGAATTCGAATTCAATCGTATCGACATTGAGTAAGGAAATGACTGATTCGCTTGATCGTAAGTTTTCACTCGGTGCTTCTTCGACCGCAACTTCTTCTTGCATCGTCTTCGTCGTCTGCTTCATCCGCCAAGCGAAGAAGCCGAACAGGATTGCAATCGGCATCGTGACGTAGTCGGGAATCGCCGTGAACAATCCGAGTAAGAAGATCGCCCCAGCTGCGATTTCGACAAGTAAAGGTGTCCGTGCCAATTGACCGATGACATCCTCACCGAGGTTTCCGTCTGAAGTCGAGCGCGTGACGATGATCCCGGTCGCCACCGAAATTAAAAGGGCTGGGATCTGACTGACAAGTCCGTCTCCGA
The DNA here is from genome assembly GCF_018619055.1 of Exiguobacterium sp. s130. Classification (NCBI taxonomy): domain Bacteria; kingdom Bacillati; phylum Bacillota; class Bacilli; order Caryophanales; genus Exiguobacterium; species Exiguobacterium sp. s130. The sequence goes on from NZ_JACSNI010000002.1 coordinate 522,278, forward strand.
CTGTCAGTAACGTGTACAGTTCGACTGAATCCGCCATCGGTAAACCTTGCTGAACGACACCGATGATCATACCGAAGATTAAGTTGATGATGACGATGATGATTCCGGCGATCGCATCTCCTTTAACGAATTTCGAGGCACCGTCCATCGCACCGTAAAAGTCTGCTTCAGACTGGATTTTTTGGCGGCGGGTCCGAGCTTGTAATTCATCGATCATACCGGAATTCAAATCGGCATCGATTGCCATCTGTTTCCCTGGCATCGCATCAAGCGTAAAACGTGCCGACACTTCTGAGACCCGTTCCGAACCCTTCGTGATGACGAGGAACTGGATTAAGACGAGAATCAAGAAGACGACGAAGCCGACGAGCGGCTTACCGCCGACGACGAAATCACCAAATGCTTCAATGACTTCGCCACCGTTTCCATTTGACAGGATTGCCCGTGTCGTCGAGACGTTAAGCGCAAGACGAAACAAGGTAACGATCAATAACAATGTAGGAAAGACAGAAAACTCTAGTGCCTCTTTGGCATTCATCGCAACGAGCAATACCATCAAGGCAATGAGAATATTGATGATGATCAAAAAGTCGAGCATGATAGCGGGCAGTGGAATGACGAGCATGAAGACGATCATGATGACGCCTAGCAGGACCGTTAAATCTCGTGTTGATATACTCATGATGCTTCATCCTTTCATTTTGCTTGTTTCAGTTGATAGACAAAGGCGAGTGTTTCAGCGAGCGCCTGATAGAACGTTTCATCCACTGCCATACCAATTTCTGATTGAGCGAACAACGCCCGCGCGAGCGGACGGTTTTCAACAATCGGGACCTCAGCTGCTGTCGCCTTCTCCCGAATCCGGAACGCGACAGCATCTACGCCTTTCGCAACGACGATCGGTGCCATATGTTTACCGTCATCGTATTGGATCGCTACCGCATAATGGGTCGGGTTCGTGATGACGACGTCGGCATTTGGTATTTCTTGCATCATCCGCCGCATCGCCATCTCCCGTTGTTGTTGTTTAATCTTTCCTTTGATTTGAGGGTCACCCTCTGTGTTTTTATGCTCATCCTTTAAATCCTGCTTACTCATTCGGATCGACTTCTCGAAATCAAATTTCTGATAGGCAAAATCAAGAATGGCTAATGCAATCAAGGCGATACTGACCGATAAACCGAGTAAAAATGTTAAATGACCAATGATAGCTAACGCATCGCCAATCGGTTCCGAGGTCAATCTCGAAATCTCGACCTTGTTGTTCCATAAGACTGTTCCACTTGTTACACCGATGACCAGCAGTTTAAAGACCGATTTCAAAAACTCGACGAGCGCTTTGACGCTCACGATCCGTTTGACGCCTTGAAGCGGATTGATCCGGTCCAGTTTTGGCTGAATCGCCTCACCGCTTAAAAGCACACCGATTTGGACGAAGTTTCCGAGAATACCGATCACGACCGCTGTTAAAAAGAAAGGTGCGACTAAAATCCCCATTTGCATCAGCATCTCGATGAGAATCTGTTCAACTCGTCCTTCTTCGACCGCTTGCAGGACTTGACTAGCACTAAGACCATCTTGCAGGACGAGAACGAAACGCCGTCCTAGAAACGGACCAAAAAAATAAAGGACGAGAAACATGGCGAACAACATGAAACTGCTTGTTAAATCTGCTGATTTTGCGACTTGTCCCTTCTTACGGGAGTCATCCCGCTTTCGAGGTGTCGCCTTTTCCGTCTTTTCACCAGCGAAATACTGAAGATCAAGGCGTAATCGATATGAATGCATGTCCTCAACCTCCTAGTAATCGAATGGCATCTGCAAGTACATCCTGCAACAACGGAACGAATCGACCGATTCCTGTGATCGTCGCACCTGCTAATAAAAATAGAATCACATATCCCATCAATAGTTTGACGGAAAAACCAATCGCGAAAATGTTGAACTGAGGTGCCGTCTTCGCGAGGAATCCGAGTGCGAGATCCACTAAAAACAGGGAAACGACCAGTGGCATTGCCATTTGCAAAGCAGTCAGCATCGCAAGTCCGACGACACGAATGACCAGACTCATTCCTGCGTCACCCGATACCGCAAGCAGACTGCCCGGCGGAAAGATTTGAAAACTCGTGTAGATTCCGTCAAGCAGGATTAAATGCATATCGGAAGCGAGCAGAACAAGTAACGTCAACATGTAATAAAATCGTCCGACGATCGGTGACTGTCCGCCAAACATCGGGTCATAAGCGGAAGCCATCGCGAGACCCATCTGCAAATCGATGATCGAACCGGCAATTTGTGGCGCATACAATAAAAAACTAGCGAGTAAGCCAAGCGCTAGACCCACTAAAACTTCCGTTCCCATCCGAAAGAAAAAATCGAAGTCTTCTACTCGAACGTCTGTCTTTACAGCGTAACTCGCAAAGTAAGCAAGACCGGCCGCAAGCGCTAATTTATGTTGCGCTGGTAATTGCTTTGAGGAAAACAATGGAGCCGCGACAAGAAAACCGACGATTCGTCCAAAGACGAGCAAAAAAACACTCAGGAAAGATAGTAACGTCATTTGCGGGAAACCTCAGCGATTTGCTTAAATAAATCAATCGTAAAGGTCTGTAATTCCTGCATGATCCATGGTCCGAAAAAAACGAGTGCTAAAAATACGGCAACGATCTTCGGAACGAACGATAGCGTCTGTTCCTGAATCTGTGTCGTCGCCTGCAAAATACTGACGAGCAGACCGACGACGAGCGAGACCAGTAACAAGGGAGCTGATACTTTTAGTAATGTCCAGACAGCAGAGCTTGCCAACTGAATAATCATTTCTTGAGTCATCTTCTCTCCCCCTAACGCATACTGACGAGCAGTGATTCAACGATCAGGTGCCAGCCATCGACTAAAATAAATAACAAAAGTTTAAACGGTAAGGCAATCATGACCGGCGGTAACATCATCATCCCCATCGACATCAAGACACTCGAGACGACCATATCAATGACAAGGAATGGAATGAAGATCATGAATCCGATTTGAAAAGCCGTCTTTAATTCACTAATCGCATATGCTGGAACGAGTGCGACGAGTGGGATATCTTCAATCTTTTTCGGTTTTTCATAATTGCCGTATTTTAAGAACAACTCTAAATCATTCGTTCGCGTGTGTTTTGACATGAATCGCTTCATCGTATCCCCAGCTTTATCAAATGCCTCATCTTGACTGATTTTATCTGCCATATACGGTTTCAAGGCTGTCGTGTTCAATTCTGATAAAACGGGTGACATGACGAACAGCGTGATGAACAGTGCCAGTCCAACGAGTAGTTGATTCGGCGGCGTTTGTTGTGTTCCAAGGGCAGAACGGACAAAAGACAACACGACGACGACACGCGTAAAACAAGTCATCAAGATCAGTAATGAAGGGGCTAGTGACAATAATGTCAGCAATACGAGTAGTTTGATCGATGTCGCCGTTCCTGAAGGAGTATCAAGTGAGATTAGATTTTCAATCGTGTTCATGAGCGTCCTCGATTCTTTTGCAATTGTTCGAGTTGTTGTTTGAATGTCTCAAGAAACGGTGAAGATCCCGTTTTAGATGAAGACTCTTCAAGATCCATCGGCTCATATCCCTCTAAATCATCAAGTGTATCTAACAACTGTACGTTCTCTCCAACACCTACGACATAAATCTTGTCCTGCACCTTCACTAACTGGACCGATCGATCCTTTCCTAGTGGTACACCACCTAGGTGAGTCAATCGACCAGAATGTCTCACACCTCGTGTCCGTTCATGAATGAATCGTGTCACGAGGATGAATCCGCCGATCAAAACGACGAGAACGACGACTCCTTTGAAGATAGTCAACGCCATGGAAGGACTCTCATCGACTTGCTGAGTCGTCGGTGCATCACTCTGAGTTGGATTCAATTTTTCTTCGACTGTTTCCGCTTGCACAGGAAGCGCAAGCAGAAACAGGAGACAAATCAGCAAAGTCACTTTTTTCATGACGAGACAGTTTTCGAGACCGCTTCAAGTACACGATCCGCTTGGAACGGTTTAACGATGAAATCTTTTGCACCTGCTTGAATCGCATCGATGACCATCGACTGTTGCCCCATTGCTGAACACATGATGACTTTAGCGGCAGGGTTAAACGCTTTGATTTCTTTAAGCGCAGAGATTCCGTCCATCTCAGGCATCGTAATGTCTAGCGTGACGAGGTCCGGTGTCAATTCCTTGTACTTAGAGACCGCTTCGCGTCCGTTTTCTGCTTCACCGACGACATCATAGCCGTTCTTCGATAAGATTTCCTTGATCATCATCCGCATGAAAGCGGCGTCGTCTACGATTAATACTTTTGCACTCATATTAGTTCCTCCTTAGAACATCCGAAGACGTTCTTTTGTATTTACGATTTCTGTAATGCGTACACCGAAGTTTTCTTCGATGACGACCACTTCACCCGTTGCGATCAATGTATTATTGACGAGAACGTCAACCGGTTCCCCTGCCAGTTTATCCAGCTCAATCACGGAACCTTGTGTCAATTCCAATATGTCACGAACGGAGCGACGTGTCCGTCCTAACTCAACCGTGACGTTCAACGGAACGTCATATAACATCCCAATATTTCCTGGCGTACCTTCTACTTCCATCTCACCTAATTGGCTGAATTGAACCGGACTGACACCGACTGGCGTTGCTTTCGGTTCAGGTGATGCAACTGTAGTTTGTTGTGCCGTTGCTGGCGCCGATGGTGGTGCTTGTTGTGCTTGTTGTGCTTGCTCCGTTACTTGTGGTGCAGGCGCTGCTTGTTGAGTCGTACTCGCGCTAAAGAGTTTTTGAATCAATTGTTTCGAGAAGTCCAGTGGTGCTAATTGAACGATTTTTGAATCGATCATCGTGCCGATCTTAAGATCAAACTCGATGATGACCATGTTCTCCCAAAGAGAAAAGCTATCGACGATACTCTTATCTTGAGAAAAGTCGAAGATTTCAACTGCTGGCGGCGAAATATCGATTCGCATCGAGAATACAGTCGACATTGAGGTAGCAGCTGCTCCCATCATCTGGTTCATCGCTTCCTGTACGGCAGATAGAGCAATCGGGTCCATCTCCAGTGACTCGTCGATGACGCCATCGCCTCCCATCATCAGGTTCGCGATGACGGAAGCATCTCGCTGTGTCAGGATCAGGACGTTTTCTCCTTTGAACCCTTCCGTATAACCGACACGTAGCGCGACGTGCGGGATCGGATAGCGACTGCGTAATTCTTCCATGGAGATCATTCGGACGTGCGGTGTCGTAATCTCTACTTTTTGATTCAACAATGCCGATAAGGCCGTTGCTGAATTACCAAGTGAGATATTTCCGACCTCCCCTAATGCATCAATCTCCATGTCATCTAGCATTTCCTTTACGTCTATCTCTTGCGGTTCATCGGTGGATGGCGTTCCGCGTAATAACGCATCGATTTCATCTTGCGAAAGCATATCGCTCATGTTATTCCTCCTCAATTCGTTGTAAGACTTGCAAAGCGAGGTGTTTCCCGTTTAATCCCGGTCGCGCCTTAAACATCTTCCGGTCGTCGACGAATACATCGACGGCATCCGAGGCTCGTGTCTTCAGGGATAAACAATCGCCTACTTCGAGGTGTAACAATTCACCAAACGAAAGCTCTGTTTGGCCGAGCACTGCTTTTAAATCGACGACGGAACTCATCAACTGCGTTTGCATGTGTTCAGACTCTTGATTATCTGCTGTCGTTCGCTTTTCTTGTTGCATCCAATAATGACTTGATAATTTCGGAAGAACGGATTCAAGGGTCACGAACGGCAAACAGACATTCAACGTACCGCTCACTTCTCCGACCGTTACGTAAATCGAGACGAGGATGACTGTCTCATTTGGAGAGACCAGTTGCAGGAACTGCGGATTGATTTCCAAATCATCGTATTCCGCTTCGACTTCTGTTACCGACTCCCAAGCCGCCCCGTATTGAACGAAAGCACGCTTGAACAGTTGTGTTAGTATACGTGTCTCGATTTCCGTCAAATTCTCGATCTTGTTCATTCCTTCACCTGGCCCCCCAAGTAAACGATCGAGCATCGCATAGGCGATGTTCGGATTGACTTCAAATAAGACTTTTCCATCAAGTGGATGAAGATTGACTAGATTGATCAACGTCATGTTCGGAATGGAATGAATGAATTCATCATACGGAAGTTGTTCGACCGTATTAACCGTGAACTGAACATATGTCCGAAGTTGTGCAGAAAAATGTGTCGTCAAGACTCGGGCGAACTGTTCATGAATACGCGTCAAATTCCGTAATTGATCTTTTGAGAAACGGAGTGCTCGTTTAAAGTCATAGACCTTGACTCGACGCTGCTCCTCTTGACTTCGGATTTCCTCGACTTCCATATCTCCGCTTGAAATGGCTGATAGCAAGGCATCGATTTCATGTTGGGATAATACTTCGCTCATGCTGCCACCTCACTGGATGATTTTTTTCGTCGTGTAGACACGCTGGACATCGCCTTCTTGGATGAGCTTTTTGAATTGCATCCGTAACCGCTCTTCAAGCTTCTCCATATCAGCTTTTGAGTCTAAGTCCGACTTTTTCATAGCCGAAAGGTCACCCAAGATGATGTTATTGATTTGAAACTTTCGTAATTCTAAATCGTCACGTGTTGCTTGATCATCGGTGACGATCGTGAACTGAACATTTAAGAAACGTTCGTCAGCGATGTTCGTTGTCAAGTCGTCCGTTTGCAGACTTCGTGCATCAAGTTCTTCACCTGTCGGTTGTTCAACTTTTGCTTCCGTCATGTCATTTGCTAAAAAATAATTCATGATCATGTATCCTGCCCCGATCATCAATGCTGCAACAATGATCATGATCAAGGGGATTTTCAGTTTACTCTTCTTCTTTTCCTCGGCCATCTTCGAGCCTCCTTACACTGTTCAAGCCCGCTAATCCGATTTCTTGATAAAAAGCGATTGCGATTGCTTTGACCTCTTCCATTGATTCCTTCACGACATAAATCTGTCCTCCGATGAGTTGAATCGTCGTATCCGGTGTAGAACGGACGGATTCGATCAACACGGCGTTCAGTACGAGTGGTGCGTTACGTAATGTCGTTAACGTGATCATCGTTTCAAATTGACTAGTTCCTCAAGAACCTGGTCCGATGTCGTGATGATTCGTGTATTCGCCTGGAAACCACGTTGAGCAATGATCATCTCCGTGAATTCTTCTGATAAGTCGACGTTCGACATCTCAAGCGTTCCCGACGTCAACTGTCCCATTCCGTTCAAGCTCGGTGTTCCGAGTACCGGTGGACCTGAGTTCTGTGATGCGGCGAATACGTTGACACCTGATTTTTCTAGACCACCTGGGTTAGCAAAGTTCGCGATCGTGATATAACCGACGTTTTGCAATGCTCCCGTCGTATCGACGTAAGTGACGAGACCGTCTTTACCAATCGATAAGTTACGTGCATCCGTTGGTACTTTTAGTTTTTGGAATCCTGCACCACCTGCTTCCGGAAGGGGTACCGGTGGTGTCTCCCCATCTGCAATTGCTTGAGAGTCACTACCAATTAAATAGTTTCCGTCGCCGGTAACTAAGTTTCCATCAAGATCCGTATAGAAGTTACCAGAACGCGTATAACGAATCCCTTCCGCTGTGACGACCTGGAAGAATCCTTCACCAGAGATCCCGACATCGAGAACGCGACCCGTATTTTGAAGCGCACCTTGGTTATACACATTATCGACTGTTGACATCGATGCTCCCAGACCGACCTGTTTCGGGTTCGTCCCACCGACATTGCCGCCTGCACCAGATGATGAGCCGACCGATTGACTGACGAGGTCTTTAAACGTCACCCGTCCTTTTTTATAACCGAACGTGTTGACGTTCGCGATGTTATTCCCGACGACATCCAGTTTCGTCTGGAAGTTCTTAAGCCCACTGATTCCTGAATACATTGAACGTAACATTATTTTTCCTCCTTTGATTGAATCTGCGTCAACTCGTAAACACTGATCTGTTTTCCGTTCGATAGTTCGGCCATGATATCCAGCCCATCCCGTTTTACACTAACGACACTGGCTGTCTCTTCGACGGTCGTCGTCTGCTCAGCTCCTGAAGCATCCGTCGTCTTCGACTCCGCTTCATAACTGACTTTTTTACCAATCAGATTGCTGTAGGACAGCAATGCTGTTGCATGTTGGTTCAAGACCATCGTATCCATCGTCTTCCCAATTGCTTGCATCTGTTCCAGCGACGAAAACTGGGCCATTTGAGCGATGAAATCCTTGTCTTCCATCGGTGCTGTTGGATCCTGATTCGAAAGCTGGGCAATCAGAATTTTCATGAACATATCCTTATCCATCGCTTTATTCGTCGGTACCTGTGATTTTTCAGGAAGCTGGTATGAACTACTATCCGTTTTGATTGCCTCAGTCATCGTCTTCCTCCTCTTCTTCGTCTACTGGAACGGGTGTCTCTTGATACGGTGACTCATGCTCCTGCTGATCACGTGTGAAAGATTGTTGGAACTCCCGCGCACTCGAAGCAATCATCCCCGTCTCGATCTTTACGACTGGCGTCTGTTGATGCAAGACGGTTTGTAATTTCCCAAGTTGTTGCTCGATTGATTGTTTTGCATGCTCGGTGCTCGCAAATAGTTTGACAGTCAATGTCCCTTCTTTACGATCGAGTCGAACGACAACCTCACCAAGTTGCTCTGGGTACAGGCGAATCGACAATCGTGTGGACCCATCCGCACCTTTTATGAATGGTGCTTGTTGCAGTGCGGCCTCAATCCGTTGTTGAATCTGTTCTGGGACAGGTAGCGGCACTGGACGAATCGTTTGCAACGGAGTACCTTTGTAAATCGGCATGCTCATTGGAGTCGGCGCGACTTTTCCTTCTGAATCAACGTGCATGGTCGCTTTTCGCATGAGTGAAGCGAATGCCAACGGAAGCGGTGTCTTTCCTTTTGCCTGCTCAGCTACAGCTACAGTGTCCGACTTGAGCGTTTCGACAATAGGACCAGTTTGCGGGAGCGTCTGTTTCACAGGCAACGCGGAAATGTCTCCTTCAATCGTAGGAAGTAATGGTTGTTTTAAGTTGTTCGTATGATGATCTTTCATTTTGATCGTATCGTTCGTTACTGTCTGCAAGACGACTTGCTGAAGCAATGGTGGCAATTGATCGAACTGATTTTTCGCCTGCTCGACATTTCCCTCAAGCAATTGTTTGACGAACGCTAGTAGTTGTTCCATTTTCTTTGGTTCTTGTTTTAACGTCTCTACTTCCGGTTGTTTCAGTAAAGAGAGAAGCTCGTCCGGTTGATCTACGAGTTCTTGTATCCAATCCGGTAATAGTGGTGTCTCCACTTTTGTCTCGAGTGCTGTCAAATCAGCTGAGACCGGTGACGATGACGTTGTTGGTAACTTCGTCAGATAATCCAGTAACGAAGCAAATTGACCACCAACCGTGGTCATCTCTCCTTTTTTCCCTGTTCCAGTATTCAAGTTCGGGGAGGATGATTGTATTACTTCCGTCATGTTCATCTGGCTTCCCTCCTTACTTCGTCGCGAGTAGCTGTGTTAAGGCCGCCGCTTTTTTAGCATCCATCTTGGCAATGATCGCCGCCTGTTGTTCCGCATCGATGTCCTCGATGATCGGTACGACTTCTGTCGGACTAAGTTCGTTTAAGATGAGCGCAGCATCCTTTGGTGCCATTTCAGCATAGACATCTGTCACAGATGCTGCTTTTTTCTTCGTCGTCTTCGTTTGATCAGTCGTCGCGGGCGTGGGTGTTTGTTTTAAACGATCCCGTTCTACAATCAAACGTTCGACTTCCTGTTCTTTAGCTTTTAAAGTATCCGATTGTTCCTTGCTTTGATTGCGTAGTTTCTTGATTTCTTGATTCGCTACTTTCAGACGACGTTCGAGTTCTGCTGACGGATTTGCTTGATTCGTAGTCGTTTTTTCCGTTGCGAACGGTAAGGATAGCAGTGGACGTCCATTCGCATAATTTAATACGAAATAAGCTGTCAGCAAGATTAAAATCAAAGGGATGATCAATAAAGGTAAGATCCATCCTTTTGACGTTTTATTTTCACTCATATCATCCGTCCTCTTCCAAACTGTAACAATGCCAGTTCATCTAATTGATTTTGTTCCGTCAATGCTTCGATACGTTTTGTTTCAACCGTATGATTCTCCTGCAGACGACTAAACTTCTTCTCCTCAATCAATGCTCGTTCGAGTGCTTCCTGTGCGCGTTCATAGCGATTTTTCGATTGTGTCACGTACAGTTGTTGCCGTTCGATTTCTTGCTTCACGACATCTCGAGCCCGCTCTCGATATTGCGAAGACGTTAATTCGACGATGCCAATCTCATCTTGCGCTTTCAGAAAGGATTCATAACGGACGAGCAGATGGTATAGTTTTTCGACTTCGATCTCATATTGTTTTTTATGAAGGCTCAATTCTTTTGCGACGCGATCTTTCTCTGCTTCAGCCAAAGGAATGATTCGTTCATAAATCGTCTTCATCTTCCGTCCTCCTTACTGAATCGTTGCCATGAGTTGCTGACAAGCTTTCTCGAAGTCACTGTCTTCATGGATTTGTTGTTTTAAAAAACGGATCAGCTCCGGATATTTATCAACGGCACGATCAATTTCTGGGTTCGTCCCTTTTTTGTAGGCGCCGATATTGATTAAGTCTTCCGAATCAAGATACGTCGATAACAGCTGTCGAAATGCGACGGCAGATGTCTTTTGTTCAGCAGTCGTGATTTGATTCATGACACGACTGATGGATCGTAAGACATGAATCGCCGGAAACTGTCCTTTGTTCGCAAGATTACGATCAAGAACGAAATGACCATCTAAGATCCCTCGTACAGCGTCAGCAATCGGTTCATTCATATCGTCTCCATCGACGAGCACAGTATAAAAAGCCGTAATCGAGCCATCTTGCGTTTTTCCGCTACGTTCGAGTAACTGAGGAAGAAGAGCAAAAACGCTTGGTGTATACCCTTTTGACGCAGGCGGTTCACCTGTCGCAAGACCAATTTCTCGTTGTGCCATCGCAAAACGTGTGACAGAGTCCATCATCAAGACCACATTTTTCCCTTGATCCCGAAAATGTTCAGCGATGGCTGTTGCCGTATAGGCGCCCTTTAGACGAACAAGTGGCGGTTGATCGCTCGTTGCTACGACCAAGATGGAGCGTTTCATTCCTTCTTCACCGAGTTCTGCCTCCACGAATTCCTTGACTTCGCGTCCGCGTTCACCAATCAAGGCAATGACGTTGATGTCTGCTGTCGATCGTTTCGCGATCATCCCGAGTAATGTCGATTTTCCGACACCTGATCCTGCGAACAAACCCACACGTTGTCCTTGACCGACTGTCAACAGTCCATCAATGGCACGGATGCCAGTCGAGAGAACATCACTGATGCGAGGACGTTCGAGTGGACTAGGTGGTTTACGAACGATCGATGTCGTGCGTAAATTTTCTAATGACTCACCATCTAGTGGTCTTCCTAGACCATCAAGCACCTTACCAATCAGTTCGTTCCCTACTGGAACGTGGAGTGGTTTTCCTGTCGCAAGAACAATCGAGCCTGGAGCAATCGATGTCGTTTCACCGTATGGCATGAGTAGGACATGCCCTTCTCTAAATCCGACGACTTCTGCTTCGATTGTCTGACGTTGTTGGATTTGGATTAAACACCGCTCACCGATTGCCACTGCTGTCGGTCCTCGCGATTCGATCATCAACCCGATCACTTGGACGACCTTACCAGAGTGCTGTACAAGTTCTTCTGAGCGAATTTCTCGAACCGCGGCCTGCATCGCATTGAGATTAAACATGATGTAAAACCTCATTGATTTTGGTTTGCAATGCTTCAAAGCCACTGGTTAAACCGCCAGTGATTGCTCCATTCTCCGAATCAATCCGATAATCGCGTGCCTTTAACGCTGGATCAAATCGCAATTGAATCGTTGCGTTGGCACCTAGAACGCCTTGTAGTCGTTCTTCAAGTAACACGACCCGTTCAAAATCAGTCGGTGACGCATAGATGATGATTTTTTCACGATCTCGGAACTGAATGATCAATTGATGTAACAATTGGTATAACGCTTCTTCCTCTTCATCATGTAACTTTTCTAAAAATTGATGTGTCACTTGGAGTCCGAGGACACATAATTCATGTTCTAGTCGCATCAATCGTTCTTGACTCTGCTCTTCTAGGCGATCAGCAAACGAATTCGTTTTGGCAATCTGCTCTTCAAACGTTGCTTGTCCTTCCGCATGTCCTGTTTCAAATCCAGCTTGATACCCTTGTTGACGTGCTTCTTCTAACGCTTGAAGGCGTTCTTGCTCGAACTGCTGTTGACGCTGTTCGAAATCTAGGAGCATCGCCTGTCGAAGGCGCTCTAACTCAGCGTGTCCTTCTGCCATCTGCTCTTCGTAGAATGTATCTGGAACGATCGCAGGCTTTTCCTGATTAGTGCGAACCTGCACGAGCGTTCGTTCCTGTCGTTCAATTACTGCTTGTCTTTTGATGACGTTAGACAACAATATCATCTCCTCCACCACGAGCAACGACGATCTCACCCATGTCCTCTAAGCGGCGGATGATTCCGACGATTCGACTTTGAGCTTCTTCGACGTCTCGGAGACGCACAGGACCCATGAATTCCATGTCCTCTTTGAACGACTCGACCATCCGTTGTGACATGTTGCGATAGACCATGTCCTTGACATCGTCTGACGATACTTTGAGTGCCAATAGTAAATCCTCGTTTGAGACTTCGCGAATGATTCGCTGTATCGCCCGCGCATCGAGTGTAACGATGTCTTCGAAGACGAACATCCGTTTTTTGATTTCTTCCGCAAGCTCTGGATCCTGAATCTCGAGCGTATCGAGAATCGTTCGTTCCGTCGTGCGGTCGACGCCATTCAATACTTGAACGACAGCCTCGATGCCTCCCGATTGAGCAAAATCTTGCATCCCTGCTTGTGATAGATTCCGTTCAAGAATTTGTTCTACCTCGCTGATGATTTCCGGATTCATCCGGTCCATCGTCGCAATCCGTCTTGCTACATCGGACTGTGCTTCTGCCGGGAGCTCCGAGAGAATCTGACCGGATTTTGCTGGATCGAGATGGGCAAGAACAAGTGCGATCGTTTGTGGATGTTCATTTTGAATGAAGTTCAGAAGCTGTTTCGGGTCTGCCTTTCGTGCAAACTCAAACGGACGGACTTGTAACGTCGACGTCAGGCGATAGATGAGTTCCATCGCTTTTTCTTCGCCAAGTGCTTTTTCAAGGACAGATTTAGCAAATCCGATTCCACCTTGCGTGATATAGTTCTGCGCCATCGCTAGTTCATGAAACTCATCAAGGACGACTAACTTCTCTTCTGGATCAATCCGTTTCATGCTAGAGATTTGAAGGGTTAACCATTCCATCTCTTCTTCCGATAAATGTTTATATACACTGGCAGCGACTTCAGGACCTAACGAAATCATGAGAATCGCAGCCTTTTCACGACTGTTCATTTCTAGCTTCTTCATCTCATCAATCCTCCGCTAACCAAGTACGTAATAATTTTGCGAACTCATCCGGATTAGACGCGGCGAGTTTCTCAAGCTGTTTGCGTTTGACCGCACCATCGCTTGTATCTTCTGTTGAAAGTTCAGGAATTTCGGTTTCGATCGGCGTCCATTCCTCAAGTTCTTCGATTTCATTCGCTCTCCGTCGACGCATGAGGAGAATGACTGCTCCAATGACGAGGATTGCTGCACCACCAAGCGCGAACCATACCCACATCGGTGTCGTCGTCGTCGTTTTCGTCGCCGTCGTTGTTTTAGCGAACGGTCGAGACATGACAACGACTTTATTAGCAAGTTCTGCATCCGTCAGCGTCGTTTTCGCATCCGTCTTCGTTAACGACGTCCGGATGATGGAATACATCATCGTTTGTAAATCCGTCTGTAATTGCGGATCGATTTGATTTTGACCTTTTGGCGGCTCGACGATGATTTGAATTCCTAAATCCCGAATTTCATAAGGAGCACCTGTAATCTGTTTCGTGATGCGATTGACTTCATAGTTGATGATGTCGTGCGTCTTCTCACTCGTATCACCGGTCGTTCCAGTACCTGCTGGGAAGTTCGTCGTCTCATTTTGTCCCGTACCTGCTGTTCCGGCATTCGCAGACCCTGTATACGCCTCTGCTACTTTTTCTGCCGATGTGACAATCCCTTCGATTTTATCGGGATCTACTGGTTCAACAAGCTTTTGTTCTTCCTGACGTTTCGTGACATCGACATCTGCCGTAACCGAAACGAGCGCTTTTTGTGGACCGAGAACGACAGACAACATTTGTTGAATCTGTTTACGTAAATCGTTTTCCGTCGTTTTTTTCAGCGCCATCGGATCTGTCCCGCCCGCTGTTTGCGTAGCGTTACCTGGCTCGTAGTACGTAAAGTACTGATCCATGATCGTAATATTTTCTTCTTTTAAGTTCGGGATACTCTTTGCAATCAGATGGTAAAGACCTTGGACTGTTTGATTGTTCAGATTACTACCCGCACTAGAAGTCAAGACGACAGAAACCGTTGAAGATTCTTTTTCATCGGAGAGAAAGACGCTCTTTTCTGGAAGAGTAATCATGACTTTTGCAGACTCGATCCCGTTAACTTGTGTAATCAAGTTTTCAAGTTCTGTCTGCATCGTATCGCGTTCAAGAATATTCATTTCTTTATCTGTCGTACCAAACCCAGCATTCTCACTAAAGAAGGAATAATCAATCTGACCGGACTTCGGAATACCTGCCGTTGCTAATTCGACTTTCAAGTTTTCCACGTTTGCTTCCGGAACGAGAATCGTCACACCGTTTGCTGAGCTGACGACTTCCGACGCGATTCCATCCTCATTTAGCTTTTCTGTTACTTGCCCTGCCTCTTGAGGTGACAATTTCGAATAAAGTGGCGTCATCGTTGGTTTAGATAACCAGATAATGGCGACAATCAACGCTGCTAAAACGACGACGATGCTTCCAAGAACCATCGCTTTTTTCGCAAGTGACCACTCTTTCCATGTCGTATTCATAGCTCCGAATCGAGCTTTTATTCGTTCGTTCATTCAACATCTCCCACGCTTTCCTTAACAGTCACAGTTGCATACGCATCATTTCTTGGTATGCTTCGATGCCTTTGTTTCGGACTTCAAGGGCGAGTTGCATAGAAAGCGATGCCTCTTCTGTTTTAATCATGATGTTATGTAGATCCGTCGTCTTCCCTGTCGCTAGGTCGACACGCGCTTGAGATGAGGCTTGCTGTGTTGCATTCAGTCCGTTCATCGCCTCGCTGAGCACCTCACTGAAATCACTTGGTGTCGTCTTCGCGATTGTCTGAGTGGGTAAGACCATTTGCATGTTTTGAATAGGTTGAATTGCCATCCCGTCATCTCCTCTATTTATTTACCGATCTCCATCGCTTTGACGAGCATCGCTTTTGTTGCATTTAAGGCCGTTACGTTCGCTTCGTATGAACGTGTCGCTCCCATCATGTCGACCATTTCTTTCAATAGATCGACATTCGGCATCTTGACGTATCCAAGTTCATCCGCATCTGGATGCGTCGGATTATATTCTAATTTGAACGGTTCAGGATCTTTCTTCAATTCGCTGACCGTGACCCCATTAGCAGTTTCTTTTAAAACAGCAAGTTTCCTCGCATAGGGTTGCCATTGACCGTTGACAAGCTCACCACGTGTCGTTTGAGCATTGGCGATGTTTGCTGAGACGGTATCCAGTCGTAAACGCTGGGCAGTAAGCCCAGACGCAGATGTATGAAAGCCATTGAACATACTCATCGATTATTTTCCTCCCCGGATGACAGACTGGATACCCGAGAACTTACGATTTAATTGCTCCACGAGCGCCTCATACTCAATTTGATTGCGTGATAATTCAGACATCTCAAGATCGATATCGACACCGTTTCCATCATTACGCATCGTATTTGGTCGATCGACGATACTACCGGTCGTTCCGATTGTTGCATGACGTTTTAGGCTCATCTTCATCTCTGAATCGAGAACATCTCCAAACGCCACTCGCTTCGCCTTATAACCCGGTGTATCGACATTCGCGATATTTTTAGCAATAACTTCTTGTGCCATGACCGTTCGATTGACGGCTTGCGTCATCAAACTGTAGTCAGACCCTAACCAATTCATGTTCTTTCCTCCACTCATGGAACTAGTATTCGAATTTGCGACAAATATTAAGTCATTAGTAACACATCTGAAATAATTGAAACAAATAGGTCAATGTTTGAAAAGAAGTTTTTTGAAAAATAGGGTAATGAGATGCTAATATTCTATTTTTTATTCCCTTTTCTTATAAAAATGATAAATAATACCTAGTCAAACAAAAGAGACCTAGTACTTTACTAGGTCTCTTATTTATTAATAGCCATTTTCTATTTTTAGTTTGATTTAATTCTCTCTAATTCATATAGGAAGTTATCATTTAAGATTTTAATATACGTTCCCTTCATACCAAGCGAACGTGACTCGATGACTCCTGCACTTTCGAGTTTACGAAGTGCATTGACGATAACAGAACGCGTAATACCAACACGATCGGCAATTTTTGAAGCGACAAGTAGTCCTTCATTACCCTCGAGTTCTTCGAAGATATGCTCGATTGCTTCGAGCTCTGAATAAGATAACGAATTGATCGCCATCTGAACGACTGCTTTCTTACGTGCCTTGTCTTCCGCTTCATGAGCCTTCTCACGAAGGATTTCCATTCCAACGACTGTCGCCCCATACTCTGCAAGCACGAGGTCTTCTTCGTTGAAGTCTTCCACCATACGACCGAGGACAAGCGTACCAAGGCGTTCTCCACCACCGATGATTGGTACGATCGTCGTTTTCGACGTTTCGAACGTATCACGGTTGTCGACTGGGAATGCCGTGTGTTCGCTGTCGATGGCAATGTTTGCTGTCGTTTCAGTGACGTTAAATAGTTTTTTTGTGTAATCTTCCGGGAATTGGCGTTCTTCCAAGAAACCACGGACCCGGTCATTTTCGATTTGTTGCTTAATTGCGATACCTAGTAACTTACCGCGTCGACTTACGATGAATGTGTTCGATTCCATGACTTCGCTGAGCCGATCAGCCATGACCTTGAAATCAACATGTGTGCTTGCTTCTTGTTGTAACATCGTATTCAGCTTCCGCGTTTTCGCCAATAAATTCATTTTTTCTTCCTCCACTTTATAAGATGAACTGACTTAAGTCTCGATCATCTGCTACTTTTCCAACACGATCCGTCACGTATTGTGGCGTGATCGTTACATCCGTTTCAGGCATGTCTGCTGCTTCGAAGGATAATTCTTCAAGTACGCGCTCCATGATCGTATACAAGCGCCGCGCTCCGATATTATCCGTCTCATCGTTTACCTGTGCAGCAATTCGTGCAATTTCACGAATGGCCTCTTCTGTAAAGGTGACATGAACGTGCTCTGCCCCTAGTAATGCTTTATATTGTTTGAGTAATGCTTGATTCGGTTCAGTTAAAATTTTAACAAAGTCATCTTCCGTCAAACTGTCGAGTTCGACACGGATCGGGAAACGACCTTGGAGTTCAGGAATTAGATCAGACGGTTTCGCCATATGGAATGCACCGGCAGCGATAAACAAGATATGATCCGTCTTGACTGGTCCATATTTCGTGACGATCGTCGATCCCTCAACGATCGGCAAAATATCTCGTTGAACACCTTCTCGTGAAACACCTGCTGAATCATGTCCCTTTGTCGCAATCTTATCAATCTCATCAACGAAAATGATGCCCATTTGTTCTGCACGGCGGACCGCTTCGTCATGAACTTCATTTAAGTCAAGCAATCGTTCCGCTTCTTCTGCTGTCAAAATCGGACGTGCTTCCTTAACAGTAAGCTGGCGCTTCTTCGTTTTCTTCGGCATGACTTGTCCAAGCATATCCTGAAGATTTGCGAGCCCCTCCATGCCTTGTTGTCCGGAGAATAAATCAACTTGACGTTCTTCAACATCGACCTCGATCATTCGATCTTCGAGTTGACCTGTCAGCAATTGCTGACGGAGTAGCGAACGATCAGCTGTCGCTTCCGATGTATCTGGCTCTTGCTGCTTCTGGTTCCCACCGAACAACATCTCAAACGGATTCGTACCACCACCGAGACCAGATGACGCTTTTTTGCCAGACAACGCATCAACGATTCGTTCGTTCGCCACTGCCTCCGCCCGATCTTTAAGCGCTTCTTTTTTCTCATCTTTGACTAGACGTAGAGACGCTTCCACAAGATCTCGCACCATCGATTCTACATCGCGACCGACATATCCTACTTCCGTGAACTTCGTCGCTTCGATTTTAACGAACGGCGCTCGGACGAGTTTCGCGAGACGTCGCGCAATCTCTGTTTTTCCGACACCAGTAGGTCCGATCATCAGGATATTCTTTGGCGTGACTTCATCCCGCATCGATACATCGAGTAATTGTCGACGGTATCGATTACGTAAAGCGATCGCCACCGCACGTTTAGCATCAGCTTGTCCGATGACATGTTCATTCAACTTCTCGACGATTTGTCTTGGCGTCAATTCATGCATGGTCATTGCCTCCGATCGTTTCTAAGATGATTTGATCGTTCGTAAAGACACAGAGTTCTCCAGCCGTCTCAAGCGCCGCACGAGCGATTTCTTCTGCCGTGAGATGACTTGCGTGTCGAGCTAACGCGCGACCTGCAGCCAGCGCATAATTACCACCTGAACCGATCGCGAGAATGCCGTCATCCGGCTCGATGACTTCTCCGTTTCCGGATACAAGTAACAGATGTGTTCCATCCATGACGAGTAAGAGTGCTTCTAGTTGACGCAACATCTTATCGCCTCGCCATTCCTTCGCCAGTTCAACAGCTGCCCGTTGTAAGTTCCCGTTATACATTTCAAGCTTCGCTTCGAATTTTTCAAAGAGTGTGAACGCGTCCGCGACACTTCCAGCAAATCCGGCAATGACTTTGCCACCATAGAGGCGCCGTACTTTTTTCGCACTTTTCTTCATGATGACCTGGTTTCCGAAAGTCACCTGTCCGTCTCCACTCATCGCGGATTGTCCGTTATGTTGAATCGCAAAAATCGTCGTTGCATGAAACATCAATGTTTCCTCCCTTAGGCACGAGGATGTGCTTGTTGATAAACATGTCGTAATCGTTCCGTTGTTACGTGTGTATACTGACCGGTCGTCGAAAGAGATGCATGTCCAAGTAGCTCCTGGACCGCTCGCAAATCGGCTCCTCTTTCTAGCAGATCCGTCGCGAAACTATGACGAAGCGCATGGGGTGTCACATGTTTCCCAACGAGTTGTTCCCCTTTTTTCATGATTTTCCGAATCGCATCTGTCGTCAATCGACGCCCTGAATGAGACAAGAACAACGCTTGCTCATGACCTGCGATTGGATCTCGTGATGGTAAGTACAGTTCTAATGCATCTTTCGCAAAGGTTCCAATTGGCGCAATGCGCTCTTTCCCACCTTTTCCATACACATGGACGTAGGAATGATCAGTTGCGAGATCACGAAGATCCAGTTGAACGACCTCGCTGACTCGCATACCCGTCGCATATAAAAGTTCCACTAACGCGACATTCCGGTTACCAAGCGTATCACTCGATCGAAATGCATCGAGGAAACGTTCATATTCCGTTGGGACAAGGAATGTCGGAAGTCCTTGTTGTCGTTTTGGTGCTTTTAATCCATCAAATGGATTAGGTTCATCGGTGTCACGTGTCAAAAAACGACCAAATTGTTTGAGGCAGGAAACTTTTTGTGCAATCGTCGCCCGCGCCAGCTCCTGATCGTAAAGAGCATACAAATAACGCCGTGCACTTGCCAATTCAATCGATCGTAATTGATGATCGCGGCAAAAAGCGGCGTATTGTCGAAGTGTTTGATCATAAGAGCGACCTGTATTCGGAGATAATTGACGTTCAATATGAACATACCGCATGAAATCTTCTAGCAGTCGCTCAAAAGCAGTGTCTATCCCCATGAATGCGCCCCCTTCTGACCATTTCATTCTCGAATCGCCCTTAGCATAGCACAGACCAAGTAGTCTGACAATAGACCAAAAACCGAAAAATTAACGAAATTATCGCGCTTTTGTGACAAATTAAGAAATGGGGAGAAAGAGCGCTGAATCACGCCTTTCTCCCCATCAAAAATCACATATCCGTGAAATCTTTGATCGCTTCAAGTGCTCGCTCTGCGTAGAGCGCATACTTCTCAGGTTTTTTCATCCGAACCGGATGACCGACGAGTGCTGGTACCAATCCGAAGTTGGCATTCATTGGCTGGAAGTTCTTCCCTTCCGTCGTCGTGATATAGTGCGACATCGCACCCATCATCGTTTCCTGCGGGAACGTTACCGGTTCCGCCTCATTGACGAGACGTGCCGCATTGATTCCGGCCGTCAAACCGGACGCTGCTGACTCGACGTATCCTTCGACACCTGTCATTTGACCAGCAAAGAACAAATCGTCACGTGTACGTGTCTGATACGTTGGTTTCAACAAATTCGGTGAGTTGACGAACGTATTACGATGCATGACACCATAACGGACGATTTCTGCATTCTCAAGACCAGGAATCAAGCGAATGATCCGCTTTTGTTCGCCCCATTTCAAATGTGTCTGGAAGCCGACAAGGTTGAACAATGTTCCAGCTGAGTTATCCTGACGCAATTGAACGACAGCATATGGTCGTTTGCCTGTCTTCGGATCTTCCAGTCCGACTGGCTTCATTGGTCCGAACAAGAGTGTTTTCGGTCCGCGAGAAGCGAGAACTTCAAAAGGCATACAGCCCTCGAAGTAAATCTCTTTTTCAAATTCCTTCAGTGGAACGACTTCCGCATTGATCAGCTCATCATAGAAGAGTTGGAATTCTTCTTCCGTCATTGGACAATTCAAGTAGGCAGCTTCGCCTTTATCATATCGTGATTTCAGATAAACCTTCTCACGATCAATCGTGTCTCCATCGAGAATCGGTGCCGCTGCATCGAAGAAGTATAGGTAATCTTCACCTGTGAATTGTTTAAGTGATTCCGATAAGGCCGCACTCGTCAACGGACCTGTCGCGACGATCGTCGGACCATCTGGAATCGCTTCGATTTCTTCATGATGGACAGTAACGTTCGGATGGTTTTTCAACGTTTCCGTCACATATCCTGCGAAGTCATGCCGATCGACAGCAAGTGCTCCACCTGCTGGAACGCTCGCTAAGTCTGCCGCTTTCATGATCAAGGAATCGAGCTGACGCATCTCTTCCTTTAATACACCGACTGCATTCGTCAACTGATTTGCTCGAAGTGAGTTCGAACAGACGAGTTCTGCGAATTGGTCTGTATGGTGTGCGGGTGTCTGTTTGACTGGCCGCATTTCATATAAATCTACTTGTACGCCGCGTTTTGCAAGTTGCCATGCTGCTTCAGAACCTGCAAGTCCCGCGCCGATTACCGTTACACGTTTCAACGGTCATTCCTCCTCTTGCTCCTGATCGATGCGTGTTTCATGATGTCCACAAGATGTACATTCTACTTTCACACCGTTCTTGATTTTCTTTTGTACCATCATACTGCTACATACCGGACATGGTTCTTCGACCGGTTTATCCCATGAGACGAACTCACACTCCGGATAGTTCGAACAACCGTAGAACAAACGTCCTTTTTTACTACGACGTTCGACGATGTCGCCCGTTCCACATGTCGGACACTTCACACCAATCTCGACTTGGATCGGTTTCGTGTTACGACACTCTGGGAAGTTCGAGCACGCCATGAACTTACCATAACGTCCCATCTTGATGACCATCGGATGACCACAGACTTCACAATCTTCTCCAGCCGGTTCATCTTTGATTTCAATCTTCTCGATTTCTGCTTCTGCTCGTGTCAGACGTTTCGCAAAGGATTTATAGATTGGATCGACGACTTCCGTCCACTGCATGTCGCCTTTTTCGATCGCATCGAGTAAAGCTTCCATGTCTGCCGTGAACTGGACGGTGATGAACTCCTGGAAATAGTCGCTGATCATATCGATGACGAGTTCACCGAGTTCCGTTGGTAAAAACTTTTTCTCCTCGAGTGTCACATAACCCCGTTTTTGGATCGTATCAAGTGTCGGCGCATACGTCGACGGACGACCAATTCCGAGTTCTTCCATCGCCCGGACAAGACGTGCTTCCGTATAACGTGGTGGTGGTTGAGTGAAGTGTTGCTTCGGTTCGATCGCTGATCGTTTCAACTCTTCCCCTTCATCAAGTGGAGGAAGTAGTCCTTCCTTGACGTCTGTGACGGCCTCATCATCGGTATCTTCGATGTAAACCTTCATGAAGCCTGGGAATTTAACAGTTGATCCGTTCGCACGGAACATAACATCGTTCGAGACAAGGTCAATTTTGACGGTATCGAGAATTGCTGGCGCCATCTGACTTGCGACGAATCGTTCCCAGATCAGTTTATATAAACGGAATTGGTCACGCGATAGATACGATTTAACGAGTTGTGGCTCACGCATTGTCGAAGTCGGGCGAACCGCTTCGTGCGCATCCTGTGAGTTCGCTGATTTCTTTTCTTTGCGTTTTTCACTTGCGATGTATTCTTTTCCATACGCCTGCTCGATGAACCCGTGTGCTTCGAGGTTCGCCGATTCAGACGTCCGTGTTGAATCGGTACGCATATACGTGATCAAACCGACCGTACCTTCTTTTCCGATCTCGATTCCTTCGTATAGCTGTTGTGCGATCATCATCGTCTTCTTCGCTCGGAAATTTAGTTTACGTGCTGCTTCCTGTTGCAAAGAACTAGTCGTAAACGGTAACGCTGGATTCCGTTTCCGCTCTTTTTTCGTGACGGAATCTACTGTGAAGTCTTCTGAAAGTTGATTCAAGATTTGATCGACTTCTTCTTGCGAATGAAGTTCACGTTTCTTACCATCCACTCCGTAGAAGTTTGCTTCGAGCTTTTCACCGTTTGCATCGAGTTCGAGTTTGATCGTCCAGTACTCTTCTGGCATGAACGCATTGATTTCTTGTTCCCGGTCGATAATCATCTTAACGGCAACCGATTGTACACGTCCTGCAGATAAACCTTTTTTGATCTTCTTCCATAACAATGGACTCATGCTATAACCAACAAGGCGGTCCAAGATACGACGTGCTTGCTGTGCATCCACAAGATCATAATTGAGCTTGCGTGGTCGCTTGAACGAATCCTTAATGGCATCTTTCGTGATTTCATTGAAGACGACGCGGCACTCTGTTGATTCATCAACGCCTAATGCTTTGGCTAAATGCCATGCGATCGCTTCCCCTTCACGGTCGGGGTCGGCTGCGAGATAAATTTTTTGTGCTTTTTTCGCAGCTGTCTTGAGTTCTTTTAAGACCGGACCTTTGCCACGGATCGTGATATATTTCGGTTCATAGTCATGTTCGACGTCGACTCCCATTTGGCTTTTCGGCAAGTCAATGACGTGCCCCATCGACGCTTTCACGGTATAGTTGGATCCGAGATAACGTTTAATGGTTTTTGCCTTAGCGGGTGACTCGACGATTACTAGATATTTTGCCATTGCAATCGCTCCCTATTAGAGGCGTACTCCGTATTTTAATCTCACTTATCATAGTAGTCTCGATTCCCATTTGTCAACGTTCAGCCGAATAGTTTTTGAAACTTCTTCCGGATCAAGGAGTGGAATCGCTCCTTCTGCGATCAATTGATTCGTTCCGGCAAAGAACGTTTCAGTCGGACATCCCGGCAAACAATAGACATCTTTTCCTTGATCGAGGGCGTGACTTGCTGTGTTCATCGTACCACTTCGTTTTGCTGCCTCGACGATGATCAACGACGAGGACAATCCGGCAATAATCCGATTTCGTTCTAAAAATTGAAATTTTTGAATGGGTGTGCCAGGTGGATATTCGGAGAGAAGAAGACCATTCGAGAAGATACGTTCAAAAAGAGCAGCATGGGAAGTAGGATATAGACGATCAAGTCCGCCGGCAAGAACCGCGATCGTTGTCTGTTGATGTTTTAAGGATAGACGATGGACGAGGGCATCGATGCCATATGCGCCTCCGGAAACGGTGGCGAGATCTGGATGAAAGAAGGGTTGTAGAAAATGCATGCGGGAAAGGTGTTGCGGTGAGGGAGTTCGACTACCGATGATACTGATGCGTGGAAGAGTTAGGTGGGACGGATCACCGCGGTAAAAGAGGGCATAGATAGGTTGAGGAATCGTCAGTAGTACGGTTGGAAATAGTGGATCTCCTTTGACTAGAATTGACTCTTCGATCCGATCAAGTTGCAGTGCCTGTTCATATCGTTTTCGAAGCCGATTTGAAACGGGCAATTCATGACTTGGAACGATTCCGAACCGTTCAATCAATTGAACAATCGGATACGGTACCTGACACATGGCGAAGCGGACATACAGTTCTCGATTCATGAGATCAACGCTCCTTCTTTAAGCTTCTTATTTATATAGAAGAAAGCCGTCCTGATTTGATCAGGACAGCTCTTTTTTTGATTTATTTGACTGTGCTGTTCGTCACGCACTCGTCATAGATCCCTGCTTCTTTGATGACACGGATTAACGTCTCACCAATGACAGCTGGTGTTTCTGCCACTTCAATTCCGTTTGCACGGAGTGTCTTGATTTTTTCAGCAGCTGTTCCTTTACCGCCGGAAATGATCGCACCTGCGTGACCCATCCGTTTACCGGCAGGAGCCGTTTGACCACCGATGAAACCGATGACTGGCTTCGTCATGTTCGCTTTGACCCACTCAGCCGCTTCTTCTTCCGCTGTTCCACCGATTTCACCTAACATGATGACGGCTTTTGTTTCTGGATCTTCATTGAACGCTTTTAGTGTATCGATGAAGTCTGTTCCATTGACTGGGTCGCCCCCGATACCGACAGCTGTCGATTGACCGATGCCTGCCGTCGTCAATTGATGAACGGCTTCATACGTCAACGTTCCAGAACGCGAAACGATTCCGACATGTCCCGGTGTATGGATGTATCCTGGCATGATACCAAGTTTTGCGACACCTGGAGTGATGACGCCTGGACAGTTTGGTCCGATAAGACGAACTGGCTTGCCCTCAAGGTAACGTTTTACTTTAACCATATCAAGGACTGGAATACCTTCCGTGATACAGATGATTAATGCGATGTTCGCATCTGCAGCTTCCATGATCGCATCTGCTGCGAATGCTGGTGGCACGTAGATAATCGATGCGTTCGCACCTGTTTTGTCGACCGCTTGTGCGACCGTATCGAAGACAGGAACACCACCAAGTACTTCCGTACCGCCTTTTCCTGGTGTGACACCACCTACGAGGTTTGTTCCGTAGTCGATCATCTGTTCACCATGGAACATCCCTTGATTACCTGTAATCCCTTGAATAATGACTTTCGTCGATTCGTTCACCCAAATACTCATCTTTAGCTCCCCCTTACTTCACGAGCGCAGCAATTTTTTCTGCGCCGTCTGCCATTGATGTAGCTGCTGTAATCGCTAGACCTGAATCTTTGAGAATTTGTTTTCCTGCATCAACGTTCGTCCCTTCAAGACGAACGACGAGCGGCAATTCGAGACCGACTTCTTTTGTCGCCGCAACGATACCTTCTGCGATGACGTCACATTTCATGATTCCACCGAAAATGTTAACGAAAATCCCTTTAACGTTCTCATCCGACAAGATTAGTTTGAAGGCTTCTGTTACCTTCTCCTTCGTCGCACCACCACCGACATCAAGGAAGTTCGCAGGATCACCACTGAAGTGTTTGATGATATCCATCGTTGCCATGGCAAGACCAGCACCATTGACGAGGCAGCCGATATTTCCATCGAGCGCGATGTAGTTCAAATCACTCTTCGATGCTTCGACTTCGCGTGGATCTTCTTCTGTTTCATCACGTAACGCCACGATGTCCGCATGACGATATAATGCGTTCGAGTCGAAGTTCAACTTCGCGTCCAGCGCGAGAACTTCACCATCCTTCGTCGTAACGAGTGGGTTGATTTCTGCGATTGAACAATCCTTGTCGACGAAGAAATTATAAAGTTTCGTGACCATACCGACGAACTTGTTGACGAGCTTCACAGGAACACCCATTGCGAACGCAAGTTTACGCGCTTGGAATCCTTGAAGACCAACTGCAGGATCGACGACTTCTTTAATGATTTTTTCCGGTGTCGCTTCCGCCACCTCTTCGATGTCCATACCACCTTCGCTTGATCCCATGATGACGACACGTCCTGTCACACGATCAAGTACGATTCCAAGATAGTATTCTTTATCAATCGCACAGCCTTCTTCGACAAGAAGACGTTGAACGACTTTTCCTTCGGGACCTGTTTGGTGCGTGACGAGCGTTTTGCCGAGTAACTCCGTCGCATATTCCTTCACTTCTTCTTGCGATTTCGCAAGCTTGACGCCACCTGCTTTACCGCGTCCCCCCGCGTGAATTTGAGCTTTGACGACTTTAATCGGGCCTGACAATTGTTCTGATGCATCGACCGCCTCTTCGACGGTGAAGGCTGCGATTCCGTTTGGTACGGGTACCCCGTACGAACGAAGTAATTCTTTTGCCTGATACTCATGTACATTCATGAAAAAATCCCCCTTAACCCCTTTAGTTTCGGCTCTTTCATTGTAGTTAAAATTGGAAGCGCTGTCTATCGTTATCGACCGAAAGCTTTATTTTTTCAGAATTCCATTTTGATCAAGACGATATAAAAAGGCGAATAATTCGGCAATGACACCGTATAGTTCTTCTGGGATCTGTTCTGATACTTGAACAGCATCCAGTAACGTCATTAGCGTTTCGTCCTGCCGGATCGGAATATCGTGCTTTAATGCCTCTTCTAAAATCCGTTCCGCGATGTGTTCTGATCCCTTAGCGACGACTTTCGGCGCATGCATTTGTTCTTCGTATGATAGAGCAATCGCTTTTTTCATATATGGAGATCCACCCTTCCATTACGCGTCGAGATATCATGTGGTATGCGTTCTTTCGTCTGTTCGACCCAATCGAATCGTGTCAATGCGTAACCTTGTTCCTCAAGACGCGTCTGAATTTGCGGCGTGTAGGCTTGCATGAACGTATTGACGTATGCGTTTGGATGAAAGACGGAAATTGAAACGTTCCGGTCTACGATCAAGACATCAATTGCGACCTCACCAAGCGTCGGTAATTGTAAGTATAAGACGACCCGGGCATGATTTGGATCAAACGTTCGTTCGAACGGTGCTTCCATCATGAGATCAACATCTTCGAAAGGTCCGAATTGAGGTAATTGAAATAAATATACTCCTTTTCCTACTTCATTCGTTGCTTGAACGAGTTGTTGCGCTAAAATCTGATCACTCGTCTTTCGATCAAGCGATCGACCTGCCTCGTCGCCCTTTGCCAATTGAACGAGTTCAGTAAGAGCGTGTTTTAACTGCTTCGCTTCTCCTTCCGTCACGGGTTGACCGATTTGCCTTAGTAGTTCCCGTGTTTCCGCAGTCGGTACCATCTGGCGCTGTAAAAAGGAATCGAGTAACTGTGGTAGAGCCGACTTTTGCGGAACAGACTCGGTCGAGATGATTTTTAAGACCGGTTGTCCCTCTGCTGAAACGACTTGAAAGCGATACATGTTCCCTTCTTTTAGTTCAGCCGTCGTCCCAGCCGTCAAGACGCGTTGACCGACTTGGAGTTCCATCAATCCGTCCGGCAACAGTTTCAATACTTTACCGACGATGTTTGCGCCTTCCCGTAACGGTAAGTTCGCATGATCGATGATTTTAAATGGTAGTAAGGCACGATGTTCGATGTGCATGCTCGATCCCTCCTAGAGACGTTCTTTGACAGGACGGAATGTTTTTCGGTGAATCGGTGTGACGCCAAGTGTATCAAGCGCTTGTAAATGCGTCGCAGTCCCGTAACCTGCGTGAGTTTCAAATCCGTATCCCGGATACTCGATCGCGTATTGTTCCATCATCGCATCTCGTGTCTCTTTTGCGACGACGCTCGCTGCAGCGATGGAGACACTTCTCGCATCTCCTTTGATGAGAGAGAGTTGTGGTGTATCGTCGTCGAGTGTCATCGCATCAACCAACAAGGCATCAGGTTTGAGTTGACGAACCGCGACTTGCATTGCCCGTTTCGATGCTTGATAGATGTTGATCTCGTCAATTTCAGCTGGTTCGATGATGCCGACCGCAATCTCTGCAACGTCTTGTAGGTGTTTAAATGCCGCTTGTCGTTGTATTTTACTCATTTGTTTTGAATCTGTTAGTCCTGGATGATAGAACCCTTCTGGTAAGATAACAGCTGCCGCGACGACTGGACCAGCAAGCGGTCCCCGTCCCACTTCATCCACTCCGGCAATCCGTCTATATCCTCGCTGATGATACTGTTCTTCGAACGTGAACCGCTCCTTGAAATCGATCCGTTGTTGCTCTTCGAGAGCAAATCGTCGTTCTGTCTGACGAAACAGTGTATGCACCCCTTTTCGCGCGTCCGATGCGAGTTCCTGCTTCAATTGTGAAAACTCCTCGATCGTGATGTTGTGTAGACGTTCCTTTAATTCCGTAATCTTCATCTGTTTCGCTCCTTTGAAAAAAACTTGGACATCGAAGGATGTCCAAGTCCGTTATGCACGCGTTTCCCATTCTTCCACTGTTTCGAGCGTCACACGCCCTAGCTTTTCCGTCCGTAGTTCATGCAGAAGCATTTCACTCGTCCGTTCGAAATCGACGTAGCCACCTGAAACGAATCCGCGCTTTTTACCGATGGCTTCGAGTACATCAACCGCTTCTCCTGATACTTCGTCGAGACGATAACGCTCACGTAACTGCTCCGGATAACGCGTCTTGAGCTCACGAAGGGCAAACAGCGCGATATCATCGATGTTTAAGATATCATCCTTGATCGCTCCTGTCGCTGCCAACCGATACCCGACGACTTGATCGTCGAACTTCGGCCAAAGGATACCTGGTGTATCGAGTAATTCCATCTCGCCTGTCTTCATCTTGATCCATTGCTGGCGTTTCGTCACACCTGGGCGGTCACCCGTGATCGCAATGTTCCGACCGGCGAGTCGATTGATGAGTGTCGACTTCCCAACGTTTGGAATGCCGATGATCAAGGCACGAATCGCACTCGGATTCCGACCTTTCTCCCGCATTCGTGCATGTTTTTCTTTCATTAGTCGTAAAGCACCTTCATGAATTTGATTCAATCCTTTATTGTGCTTCGCGTCGACCGCGACGACATCGACACCATCTGCCCGTAATGCGTGCATCCACTGTTCTGTCACTCGTTTGTCCGCCATATCCGCTTTGTTGAGGACGATCAATCGTGGCTTACCTGCCGTGATTTGTTCGACCATCGGGTTACGGCTCGACATTGGAAGACGTGCATCGACAAGTTCGATCACGACATCGATCAACTTTAATTTTTCTGTGACTTCCCGCCGTGCTTTGGCCATGTGACCGGGGAACCATTGAATCGTCATATCCTTCACCTCGTTCATATATTCCTGGACTTCTTGCTGATCATACGATACTTGAAAAAACATCCACTCTCTAGTATACGCAACTTAAGACAAGAAAAGAAGATGAGGTACTTACTTTTCACGGTAAGCGTCTCATCTTCTTTCGTTTTAATCGACAGAGCGTACATCATTGAATGGATAGAATACGAAGTTCGTCGTTCCGACGATTTGATCCTCATCCACAAAACCGATATCACGACTATCTTTTGAATTTTGACGATTATCTCCCATGACGAATACCTTCCCTTTTGGAACAGTCGTTTTTCCTGTCCGTTCCTCAAGTGTAAAGTCCTCCGTCAATGGAACACCATTCATCTGAGCTTTGTACTCTTTTAAATACGGTTCAGCTACTTTCTTATCGTTGACGTACAACGTATCGTCTTTATAATACATCGTATCTCCTGGAACAGCGATCACTCGTTTGATATAGTCGCGTGTTTCCGTTGCATGAAAGACGACGATATCGCCTCTTTCTGGTTCATTAAAATAATACGGAATCTTATTGACGATCAT
Source organism: Exiguobacterium sp. s130 (assembly GCF_018619055.1). Taxonomy (NCBI): domain Bacteria; kingdom Bacillati; phylum Bacillota; class Bacilli; order Caryophanales; genus Exiguobacterium; species Exiguobacterium sp. s130. The sequence goes on from NZ_JACSNI010000002.1 coordinate 552,482, forward strand.
CCGATCCGCATTGTGTAAGGTCGGCATCATCGATTCCCCATCGACGATGACGGGTACGAACAGGAACGTTCGAATGATGAACGCGATGACAAGCGCTACGACGAGCGCTTTTACCCAACTGAATAACTCCTTCACGAATTCCACTCCCTTGATTAACGCAATTTCTTCCTATGGACTAGTATACGCATAAACAACAAAAAAAAGAAGCTTGTCCGGAGACAAGCCACTTTTTCACATGATTAACGACGAATTTCTTTAATACGCGCCGCTTTACCACGAAGGTTACGGAGGTAGTAAAGTTTCGCACGACGGACTTTACCGTAGCGAACAACTTCGATTTGTGCAACACGTGGTGAGTGGAGCGGGAAAGCACGCTCAACGCCAACTCCGTAAGAAATTTTACGGACTGTGAATGTTTCACTGATGCCGCCACCGTGACGTTTGATGACTACGCCTTCGAAGAGCTGAATACGCTCACGCGTACCCTCGACGACTTTAACGTGTACACGGACTGTATCCCCAGGACGGAACGCAGGGACGTCTGACTTGATTTGTTCTTGTGTAAGTTCACGGAACAATTGTTGTGTGTTCATGAATGATTTCTCCTTTTTTCACCAATGTTCTTATCTTCATTTGCTTTCAGCATCCGACAGCGGAACATCGTTAATGGGTGGCTTTTGCCACATGTTTTAACTTATCATAGATTCAATCGTTTGACAATCCTGAAATCGATTCTAAATAAAGACGATCATCCTCGGTTAATGGAGCATCAGTCAACAGATCCGGACGACGCTCAAATGTCCGCTTTAATGACTGTTCCCGTCGCCATTTTGCAATCCGGGCATGATTGCCTGATAACAAGACGTCTGGCACCTGGTATCCGGCATATTCAGCAGGACGTGTATAGTGTGGATATTCAAGAAGTCCCGTCGAAAAGGAATCATCTTCATGACTCTCAGACGCACCGAGGACATCCGGTAAGAGGCGGACGACAGCGTCAATCATTGTCATCGCAGCCAGTTCCCCTCCCGTCAAGACGAAGTCCCCAAGCGAGACCTCATCCGTTACAAGATGATCATGAATCCGCTGATCAAATCCTTCGTAATGACCACATAGGAAGACCAGTTCTTCTTCTTGTGCCCACTCTTCTGCCATCCGTTGCGAAAAACGTTTACCGGTCGGTGTCATGACGATGATTCGTCGTTTTCGTTCCGGCAGACTCGCCATCGCGTCGAAGACGGGTTGAGGGGTCAACAGCATGCCTGCTCCCCCACCATACGGATAATCATCGACTTTACCATGACGATTCGTCGAGAAGTCTCGAAAATTGATTGTTTCAAGACTGACACGTTCATCATCTTGCGCTCGCTTGACGATTGAATGATCGAGCGCTGAAAACATTTCCGGAAACAGCGTCAACACTCGGATGTTCATTCTTCAATCAATCCTGGAAGCGGTGTGATCTGGATACGTTTTTGCTCGACATCGACGGAAGCAACGACTTGCTCGATATACGGGATCAGGACATCCTTTTTCCCATCGCGTTTGATCGTCCAGACGTCGTTTGCGCCTGTTTCAAGAATGTCGGATATGACTCCGATTTTCGTCTCACCGTCATAAACCGTACAACCGATGATCTCATGATAGTAAAATTCATGCTCGTCTAAGTCTTGCAAATCTTCTGCGTGGACATAGAGTTTCAATCCTTTATACTTCTCGACTTCATTAATATGGTGCATCCCTTTGAACGTCACCATGATGAATTGTTTGTGTTTTCGGTAACCACTGATCGTCACCGGTGTATACGTACCTTCAGAGCCAATGAAGACTTCCTTTCCGACTTTAAAGCGTTCTTCCGGGAAGTCCGTGCTCGCGAGTAACTTTAATTCACCTTTTAGACCATGTGTATTGGCGATTTTCGCAATTTCCAACCATTCCATTCATTTCACTTCCTTTCTTGAATTAAAAAAAGGAGGTAAGCTTTTGCTCACCTCCTAACGTCTTACTTCGCGAGTTTCGCGTTGTGGAATTTCTCCATGATACCAGCTTGTGAGAAGAGGTTACGAACTGTGTCCGAAGGTTTAGCACCTTCAGAGAGCCATTTAAGAGCTAGCTCTTCGTTGATTTTAACTTCTGCTTCTGGTTTAGCAACTGGATTGTAGTATCCGATTTGCTCGATGAAACGACCATCACGTGGTGCACGTGAGTCTGCTACTACCACACGGTAGAAAGGTGATTTTTTTGCGCCCATGCGCTTAAGACGAATTTTAACTGCCATTCGTAAGTCCCTCCAAATAATAGATGATTTTTTCGTTTAGTCAAATTGACAACTTCATTAGTATACAACGTTACAGCAAAAGAGAAAAGACTTTTAAAAGAATGGAAGGCCAAAGCCTTTCTTTTTCCCTTTGCCCATCTGTCCGGAAAATTGTTTCATCATTTTCCGCATGTCTTCGAACTGTTTAATGAGACGGTTGACTTCTTGGATACTGCGTCCGCTACCACGGGCAATCCGCTTCCGACGACTCGCATTCAAGATTTCAGGTTCAGTCCGCTCTCGTTTCGTCATCGATTGGATAATCGCTTCGACATACACGAGTTGCTTCTCATCGATTTGGGCGTTTTTCAACCCCTTCATCTTCCCTTTACCTGCCCCAGGGATCATTCCCAACAGTTCGTCGAGTGGACCCATCTGTTTCACTTGCTGCAACTGCTCGATGAAATCATCGAATGTAAACGATGCATCGCGCATTTTGCTTTCTAACTCTTTGGCACGCGTAGCGTCCATTTGTGACTCTGCTTTTTCAATCAGTGTCAGCATGTCTCCCATGCCTAGAATCCGAGACGCCATCCGCTCGGGATAGAATGGTTCGATGGCATCGAGCTTCTCTCCAAGACCGACGAACTTAATCGGTGCTCCGGTGACTGCCTTGATGGAGAGTGCTGCACCACCTCGCGTATCTCCGTCGAGCTTCGTCAGAACAACCCCCGTCACGCCAAGCTTCTCGTTGAAGCTTTCTGCGACGTTGACGGCGTCCTGACCCGTCATCGAATCGACGACAAGGAAGATTTCATGCGGTTTGGCGATCTCTTTAACATCAACGAGTTCCTGCATTAGTTCCTCATCGACGTGCAGACGACCTGCCGTATCGATCAACACGATATCGTGATGATGCTCTTTTGCATAATCGAGTGCACCGGTAACGATTTCTTGCGGACTGACCTGATCTCCCATTGAGAAGACCGGCAACTCCAATTGTTGCCCGAGTGTCTCTAATTGTTTGATTGCTGCCGGACGATAAATATCCGCCGCAACAAGCAAAGGACTACGATTATGTTTTTTACGTAAATGATTGGCAAGCTTACCCGTTGTCGTTGTTTTACCTGCCCCTTGCAGACCTGTCATCATGATGACGGTCGGAGGACGGTTCGCAAGCGTCAATGGTGACACTTCCGCACCCATCAGATTCGTCAATTCATCATGGACGATCTTGACGACTTGTTGCCCTGGCGTCAAAGATGTCATGACGTCCTGTCCGACGGCACGTTCCTTTACATCATTTACGAATTGTTTGACGACCTTGAAGTTGACGTCGGCTTCGAGTAGCGCTAAGCGAACTTCGCGCATCATCTCTTTGACGTCTGCTTCAGAAATCTTACCTTTACCTCGCATTTTAGCGAGACTGGCTTGAAGCCGTTCCGATAATCCTTCGAATGCCATTAAGAATGCCTCCTACTCTAATTGCTCCAATGTCTCAATGATCACTAGGGCTTCACCCGGAAGGTCGCATTGCTTCAGCTGATCGAGTAACTGCTTTCGCCGTTCGTGTTTCTTGAACAGTGATAATCGTTCCTCATATTGCTCAAGCATGGCTTCCGTGCGTTTTATGTTGTCGTAGACTGCTTGTCGGCTGACTTCAAACTCATCGGCGATCTCACCTAAGGAAAAGTCATCTAAGTAATAGAGTGACATGTAATTCCGTTGTTTTGGCGTCAAAAGCTCCTGATAAAAGTCAATCAGATAGTTCATCCGGTTCGTTTTATCAAGTGTCATCCGAGCACCTCCGCAATGTTAAGTGAAATTCCTTTACAGATAGTATAGTACAGCCCTCACAGTGTGTTGTCAAGTTTTTTTCTTTACATGAAACGTCGCTTATTCTGCGCTTTCTTCCGTGTCAACGTTTTCTTTTTCTTCAAAGACATCACCGAACAATCCATAAACGAATTGTTCTGCATCAAACGGTTGTAAATCATCGATTTTTTCACCAAGACCAACGAACTTGACCGGGAGGTTCAATTCGTTCTTGATCGCAAGGACGATTCCACCTTTTGCTGTTCCATCAAGCTTCGTCAAGACGATCCCGCTGACGTTCGTCGCTTGTTTGAAGGCTTTCGCCTGCACCATCGCGTTTTGTCCTGTCGTCGCGTCAAGCGCCAGCAATACTTCATGAGGAGCGCCTGGAATTTCACGTTCGATGACACGCTTGACCTTTTCAAGTTCGTTCATCAGGTTGACCTTGTTTTGAAGGCGTCCTGCCGTATCGCAAATCAGGACATCGACCTTACGTGCTTTAGCTGCTTGGACAGCGTCGTAAACGACAGCGGCCGGATCCGATCCTTCTCCTTGACGGATGACCGGTACACCGGAGCGTTCGCCCCAGACTTGCAGTTGATCGATTGCACCCGCACGGAACGTATCACCCGCTGCTAACATGACGCTCTTGCCTTCTTGTTTCAAGCGATTCGCAAGTTTCCCGATCGTCGTCGTCTTCCCGACCCCGTTGACACCGACGAAGAGAATGACGTTCAGCTCGTGATCGAGATCAAGTGCTGTCTCTTCCTCTTCAACTAACATCTTCGCAACGACTTCAACGAGGACATCACGTACTTCTTTTGGATCCTTGACGTTACGTCGTTTAACTTCTGTCTTTAAGTCTTCGACCAAATCCATTGTCGTCGTCACGCCGACGTCGGCTTGAATCAATACTTCCTCTAATTCTTCGAAGAAATCCTCATCGACTTCGCGGAAACGATAGACGAGATCATTGACGGCACTTGCTAGTCCATCGCGTGTCTTCGTCAGTCCTTGTGTGAATTTCGTCGTGACTTCTTGCGTCGAAGTCGTCAAGCGGTCTTTCAGTTTTTTAAAGAAACTCATTGTTTAATCTCCTTTGGTTCTTCACTTAATGTACGTCGTGCCTCTTCTAGTTTAACGGATAACACTTCAGATATCCCGTTTTGCTGCATCGTGACGCCGTACAAGACGTCTGCCGCCTCCATCGTCCCTTTCCGATGAGTGATGATGACGAACTGTGTCTCGCGCGCTAGCTGATGGACGAATTCGCCGAATCGCGCGACGTTCGCTTCATCAAGTGCCGCCTCGACTTCATCGAGGACACAGAATGGGACAGGACGGGTCTTTAGAATCGCGAACAAGAGAGCGATCGCCGTCAAGGCACGCTCTCCACCTGACAAGAGCGACAAATTTTGTAGCTTTTTACCTGGCGGTTTCGCGACGATATCGATTCCGCTCGTCAGTAGATCAGTCGGATCGACGAGTACAAGATCGGCTTCTCCACCCCCGAACAACTCCCGGAACGTTTCTCGGAAATGCTCACGGACGGCATCATACGTTTGTCGGAACAATCGAATGACTTCACGGTCCATCTCTTCAATGACACTATAGAGATCCGTTTTAGCTGCGACGAGATCATCTCGTTGCGCCGATAGGAACGTAAACCGTTCATCGACTTCCGCGAATTCTTCGATTGCACCGATATTGACGATGCCGATTTCTTCGAGTTGACGCTTGAGCAGATGAATTTCCTCTTTCGCCTCATCATACGATTGATCGAGCGGAGCGATCAACTCGAGCAGTAGTCCCATCTCTTCGAGCATTTCTTGTCTTGTCTCAAGGCGTGTACTCGTTTTCCCTTGTGAGAGTCGTAATTGCTCAAGTGCCTGTTTCGTCGTATGTTGATCGTCCTTCGTCTTCGCTTCGCGAATTCGAATTAAGCGCAAGGATTCTGCCTGCACTTGAATCCGTTGTCCAATCGCGACAATTTCGGTCTCGACTCGCTTCTGCTCCTGTTCCTGTTCACGCTGCTCGCCGTGCAAGGCATCGATTTTCGCTTCATCAAAGCCTTCAAGGACATGACGTAAGTCACGGCGTTTATGACCTCGTTCAAGCTTCGCGTGACTGACCTGTTCCGTCAGACGCTCGATATCTTGCGTGAGTTGCGCTTGTTTCATTTGAATCGTCCGCTCTTCAAGAACTGCTTCTGCTTGTTCCTTCTTCAGTTCGTCCATCGTGACGGCACCACGGGCTTGAGCATCCTTGAGACGATCAAGTGCTTGTCTGAGTTCTGTTTGACGTTCTGTCCATTTCGCGATCTCGACTTCTGACATTTCGATGATACGGCGTGCTTCCTGTTCTTGTTCGAGCACACGTGCCATCTGCCGATCTTCAACCGATAATTCGGACGTCATGACGGCGAGGTGACGCTTCGCATCTGCCAACGTATCCCGCGATTGCTCGAGTTGTCCTTGTAATTCTTGAATCGTTTCTGTCCGCGTCCGAGCAGTAGCATCAAGCGTCTGAATCGCCGCTCTTAGATCTTCCAAGCGGCGCATCTGCTCCCGAATGACCGCTTGCCCTCGCGTCAGTCCCTCTTTTAACTCGTCGAGCTCGCGCGATTGACTGAACAATGGTGTGCCTTTTTTCCGACTTCCGCCGGTCATCGTTCCACCGACGTTGACGACATCCCCTTCGAGCGTGACGAGACGATAGCGATGTCCTGTCGAACGGGCAATTTGGTTCGCTTGTTCAAGTGATTCGACGACGAGTGTCGTACCGAGTAAGTTCATCTTTAATTTCGTCAGCGTCTCGTCTGTCGTCACAAGATCACTTGCGATCCCGACGAATCCAGACATCCCCCCGACTTGTTCTCGCACCGAACGGTTGACTTCACGTGCTTGGAGTGAGGCGAGCGGCATGAACGTCGCTCGACCGGCATTTAAGCGTCGCAGTTCCTGGATTAGACGACGTCCTGTCGCATCGGTATCAACGACGATGTTTTGCATCGCCCCACCAAGCGCCGTCTCGATTGCCGCTTCAAATCGCGCCGGGACCGAAATCAACTCCGCGACCGCTCCGTGAATACCTGGGTACTGATCTCGTTGTTTTAATATCGTCTTAACGGCACCGAAATAACCGCTATAGTCGGCTTTGACGGATTCAAGAAATTCAATCCGATCTTCCGTCTTATGACGACGTCGCTCTAAATCCGCAACGGACTGTTCGACTTGGCGTAACGCATGTTGTTGTTCGTCTCGCGCCGCGAGTGCCGTTGCCTCTTCCTCAATCGCTTGATCTAATTCTGTCCGGATCGAACCAACGTCCGCTTCTAGTCGAGCGACGTCTTCCTCGAGTTGACGACGGGTCGATTGTTTCGTACCGCTGTCCGCCGTAAAAGAACGTTGTTGTTCTTCTGCCTGCATGAGATCTTGCTTCGCCCGATTATAAGCATTATTCGTCGCAGCTAATCGGCTCGCCACTTCAAAGGCTTCCGAACGTAATGCTTCGGCTTCCTTATCAAAATCACGATCGGTTTGTGTCAGCGCTTGATCAGCTCGTTCTCGCTCAGCCGTAATCCGTTTTGCTTCCTGATCGACTTCTGCTTGACGCTCCTGTAAAGCGGTTAGTTCGAGTTCCAGTTCCTTGACGCGTTCTTCGACGATCGCGACCTCTTGTTCGAGTCGCTCTTTCGTCTCGGTACCGTGTTTTTCACGTTCTTTTGCTAGGTTAAGGGCACCTTGGATCTCAACAAGTCGCGTCGAGACATGTCGAAGTTGCTCCTGCAACGCGTTTTCTTGTTGTCGTTCTTCTTCAAGCGTTGCTTCTTGTTTCTCCCGGGACACGACGTTCTCTTCGTGAGTCGTCTTTTGAGATGCAAGACGTTCTTCACATTGTGCGATATCACGCGCCAGTGTTTCGAGCTCCGTCTGATACGTCGTGATTTCATGCGCCAAGATGCCACGTTCCAGTACATCATGCCGTTCTCGAGCGACGAGATACTCTTTCGCGAGCGCCGCTTGTTCACGTAACGGCTCGATTCGTCCACCAAGTTCATATAAAATATCATCGACACGTGATAGATTCGCTTCCGTATCATTTAATTTCCGTTCGGCTTGCTTTTTGCGATGACGATACTTCAAGACGCCTGCTGCTTCTTCGATGACAGCACGACGTTCTTCCGGTTTTCCGGAAATGACTTGTTCAACTCGCCCTTGTCCGATGATCGCAAAGGCGTCACGCGACAAGCCTGTGTCCATGAACAAATCAAGGACATCCTTCAGGCGACATGGTTTTTTATTTAAAAAATAATCGCTATCGCCATTGCGGCTGACACGCCGCGTGACACTGATCTCCTGATACGGTAACGCGACCGTTCCCGACTCGTTGTCTAAGACGAGCGTCACTTCGGCAAATTGTTTCCGGTGTTCAGACAGACTGCCGGCAAAAATAACATCTTCCATCTTCGCCCCACGTAGTGACTTCGCAGATTGTTCTCCGAGTACCCAACGGACAGCATCCGATATATTTGATTTTCCACTTCCGTTCGGTCCGACGACTGCCGTGACACCCGGAAGGAATTCTAGTTCAGTTCGACTGGCAAATGATTTGAAGCCATTAATTTCAATTCGTTTTAAGTACATCTTGATCACCCGTATGTTTAAATTTCTTTTGAATTTCTTTCAGTTTACCATAGCCGAAACGCTAGCAACATGATAGGTTTTAAGGTAGTATCATGCGAAACGAGAAGAAGAGGAGCGAATAACACGATGACGATTGAACAAATGATTGAAGCGATCTTAGATAAATTGAATATCATCAACAAAGGGGTCATTAAAGCAGAACAGTTCGATGGCTCAAAAAATGAGGACTTAAAAGAGATTTATGAGTTCGTCATGATGCGAGACTCGTTATCACTCGCAGAGGTCGACGCGATCGTCGACGAACTGAAATCCCTCAAGACCGTCTAATCAAGCGAGCCTCAGACGATAAAGGCCGATCATCTCTCACGCGTTTGAGAGATGGTCGGCCTTTTGTTGCTTAAAACTGTTTCTTTAATTCAAGTAAGGCTTGTTTTGCCGCCTGTTGTTCTGCCTCTTTTTTCGAACGACCCGTTCCAATCCCTTCGAGCTCATCCGCGACTTGAACACGCGAGATAAATTCCCGACTATGCGCTGGACCGCGCTCCTCGATGATTTCATACTCGATGACACCTAAACCGACACGTTGAATCGCTTCCTGTAATTGACTCTTGAAATCCGTCTGTTCTTCGAAGAAGCCCGTCGCCACTTTCGGAAAAACCGCTTCGGCGAGGAATCGTTCGGCTGCTTCGATGCCTTGGTCAAGATACAAGGCGCCAATAAAGGATTCGAAGACATCCGCAAGTAAGGCTGGACGATTCCGACCACCGGTCAGTTCTTCCCCCTTACCTAACAGAATCATATCGGAAAACTGATAGTGATTCGCAAATTGGACGAGTGACGGTTCACAGACGATTGCCGCTCGCAATTTCGTTAATTCCCCCTCGGAACGTTCCGGGTAGTGTTCGAATAGATAGCGTGACACCGTCAACTCTAAGACAGCGTCCCCTAAAAATTCTAGGCGTTCGTTATCCCCTTCCGACTCGCGTTGTTCATTGACGAACGAAGAGTGCGTGAAGGCTTGTTTCAATAGTTCAACATTAGAAAAAGTGATATTCAGACGCTCTTGTAACGCTTCGAATTTTTGCTCGATCTGAGCGAGCGTCCGAGCATCCTTGCGTCGTTTTACATAGGGTCCTTTTCGGACACGACGTCCTTTTTGATTCGTCATAGTTCCTCCTAAACAGCTAAAGCCCACCGCAAATTGCGGTGGGTCAGCTTCAATGATCAGACTTGTGTTTCGATGTAGTTGACGACATCGCCGACAGTCTTCAAGTTTTCTGCTTGCTCATCTTCGATCGTGATTTCGAACTTGTCTTCTAAGTCCATGACGAGTTCCATGACTTCAAGAGAGTCAGCTCCGAGGTCGTCTTTGAACGACTTATCAAGTGTGATTTCACTTTGTTCTTTACCTAATTTTTCTGCGATTGCTTCTTGTACGTCTACTAAGATTTGTTCTTTTGTCATTTTAAAATCCCTCCATGAGTTGAGTATATAAGATGATTGCGGTTTTGGCAAAGTACTTCCGTTAGTTCTGTTACATCGTCATGCCGCCATCGACGGCTAGAGTTTGACCTGTGATGTATCGTGCTTCATCTGAAGCGATGAAACTGACGAGTGAAGCGATATCGTCGGTTTGACCGAAGCGTTTCAACGGAATTTGCCCGAGTGACAGGTTCCGCTGTTCTTCTGTCAATTCATCCGTCATGTCCGTCTCGATGAAGCCTGGACAGATGGCATTGACTGTGACGCCTTTACTAGCGAGTTCACGTGCGACGGATTTCGTCAGCCCGATCAGACCCGCTTTCGCTGCGACATAGTTCGCTTGCCCTGGATTTCCAGAAATACCGACGACTGATGCGATATTGATGATACGACCGCTTGTCTTTAACAATGAACGTGTCGCGGCTTGTGTGACGAGGAATGCCCCTTTCAGGTTCGTATCGACGACGGCATCAAAGTCTGCTTCCTTCATACGCATCAGTAAACCATCGCGCGTGATGCCAGCATTATTGACGACACAATCCAGTTGACCGAACGCATCAATCGTTTGTTTGATCATCTGTTTGACAGCATCCGCTTCAGCGACATTCGCTTGAATCGCGAGTGCTTCACCGCCTGCCTCCTTGATTTCACGGACGACAGCTTCCGCCTTGTCCGTGCTTCCTGCATAGTTGACGACGACACGGAAACCATCTTTTGCCAATCGCTTTGCGATGGCCGCTCCGATACCGCGTGACGCGCCAGTGACGAGTGCTACTTTACTCAACGAATTCCCTCCGCTTCCAATTGCTCAAGTGTCGTGATGCTGATGATTTTCGCATCTTTTTTGATTCGTTTCACGAGACCGCTAAGTGGAGATGACGGACCGAACTCGATGAACGTATCCGCACCCTCTTCGATGAGACGCTCGACGCATGATTCGAACCGGACCGGCGAATAGAGTTGCTGAACGAGCAAACGAATCAATTCGTCTGGTTGATCGTGAAATGCACAATCAACGTTCGAGATGAATTTCGTCTTCGCGGCTTTAAACGGTGATGATACGAGAATATCTTCGAATCGTGGTGCGAAAGGTGTCATGAGCGACGAATGGAACGCACCCGAGACATCAAGTGGTAAGACTCGTTTTGCTCCGAGCTCTTTTAACTTCGCTGTGGCAGATTCGACCGCCGCGATTTGTCCAGAGATGACGAATTGTCCAGGACAGTTGTAGTTGGCGATTTGAACGATTTCTCCCGTTGCCGCAATTGATTCAACCGCGTGATGGGCTGCCTCGACATCATTCATGCCAATGACTGCTGCCATCGTTCCACCCGTGACTTGATTCATGAGTTTTCCGCGTTCGCGGACGAGATAGACGGCTTCAGACGGTGTGATGACAGAAGCTGCGACGAGCGCGCTATATTCTCCAACACTGTGTCCGAGTACGAAATCAGGTGTATGTCCTTGTGCTGCGTACTGCTGTGCGAGTAATGCACTGTGTGCGACGATGGCTGGTTGAGCGATATCCGTCGCTTTCAATTCATCCTTCGTCCCTGTCGTCATCAGCGTCGTCAGATCCAGACCAATTCGCGTTCCGAGGTCAGCGAGTGCTTGGCGTGTCTCGTCTTGCGTGATGAGCGTCTGTCCCATTCCAGGCGTCTGTGACCCTTGTCCCGGAAACATCCAAACTGTTTTCCCCATCTCGTCTCACTCCTTCTTAACGTGCTTCAGTTGCTTTCGCCTGAACGATTTTGGCAACGACTTCTTGTTCGACCATCTTTTCCGCTTGAACGAGCGCTCTGCTGAATGCATAGGCATTACTTGATCCATGCGCCTTGATGACCGGAGCCGCAATACCGAATAGTCCGGCACCGCCATATTCTTCATAGGCGAGCAACTGCTTCATTTTTTTCAACTTCGGTTTCAGTACGAGAGCGGCGAGCTTTGATGTCCACGAGCTCATGAATTGTTCTTTCATGACACCCATGATCATACTGGCTGCCCCTTCAGTACTCTTAAGTAACGTATTGCCGGCAAAACCTTCCGTGACGATGACATCGACGTCACCGCTCATCGCTTCTCTCGCCTCGACGTTCCCAACGAAATGAATCGGTGCTGTCTCAAGTAGCGGATACGTTTCCTTCGTCAATGCATTCCCTTTACCGGCTTCTGATCCGATATTCAGGAGCCCGACTTTAGGACGTGTGATACCGCGAACTTGTTCTGCGTAGACAGACCCCATGATGGCATAATCGAGCAAATGCTCTGCCTTCGCATCCGGGTTGGCGCCGACATCTAAGATGACGACACCCTTCCCATTACGTGTCGGGAAAGTCGGGGCCAGTGCAGGACGGTCAACTCCTTCGATCCGACCGATGACGAACAATCCGGCAGTCATGAGCGCTCCCGTGTTGCCTGCTGAAATCAAGGCATCTGCTTCTCCTGATTTCACCAGGTTTGCAGCCACAACGAGTGAGCTATCTTTCTTGCGGCGAATGGCACGTACCGGTTCATCTTCTCCGGTGATGACGGATGCTGCGTGGACGATCGTCACGCGCGGATCCTCGATTGTGTATGAGCGTAACTTCAACTCATCTCCGACTAGTCGGATATCGATGTTGTCGTTTGGACGTTCTGCCAGATAGGCAACGACCCCTTCTACGATGGCACGGGGTGCATGGTCGCCCCCCATGGCGTCAACTGCTAAAATCATTTCGATTCCTCCTTACTACTTCGATACACTGTGAATTCGCCGATAAAGACACATTCTTCACCGACATAACTCTCTACCGTGATGTCAGAACGTCCATCTTGGCGATGGGAACTGACGAATGCCTTCGCAACGACGCGTTCTCCGACGTGGACGGAGCGTGTGAACTGAACGTTCGCACGGGTCGTTAACGCGAGTTCATCATCGATGAGCGCAATCGCAAGCGAGTTTGCCTGTGCGAACAAGATATGTCCGCGGGCGATTGCATTTCGACTAAACGCATGTTCCGGCAAAACCTCAAGGATCGAGATGGCAGATGTATCGAGTTTCAGGTCAATCATATCACCAATGACTTCATTTTCAGTCAAAGTACGCACATCATCCAGCCGTTCAGTCGCGACATGTTTAATTCGCTCCCGTAATTCCGGAATCTTTAATTCCATCCGGTCCAGACGAATCGTCTGGATACTGACATGGAATCGTGTCGCCAGCGCTTCATCCGTGATGAACGGATTTTGCTCGATCGTCTGTAATAATTCTTGTTGTCTCTCTTTTTTAGGTACCCGCATGTACGTTCCTCCCACAAGAAGGATGACTACTATTATTACCTGGTACTAACAGTAGTATATATCCCTTGTTGTTCACTTTCAAGTATTATTCGATTCTTTCTCCTTCAAGAAGCCCTTGCCGTTCGATATATTCACGTAAGACATCGTATTCCGGCGCTTGCCAAAAGGCGTCCGATCGCAGTAATCGGACTGCATCTTGCCGCGCCGTTTCCATGACTTGAATATCAAGTGCCGGATCGGTCAAGACGAATCTCGGTAATCCACTTTGTTCGGTACCGAAGAAATTTCCGGCTCCGCGCAGTTTTAAATCCTTTTCCGCTAGCTTGAAGCCATCGTTCGTCTCCGTCATTGTCTTGATCCGTTCTTTTCCCGTATCGGAAGAGGGATCGGCGATTAGAATACAGTAAGACTGGGCATCGCCTCGACCGACGCGCCCTCTTAATTGGTGTAACTGCGCAAGACCAAAGCGTTCTGCATCATGAATGACAATGATCGACGCGTTCGGAACGTTCACGCCGACCTCGACGACCGTCGTTGAAACAAGGATTTGAACAGTATTCTCCTTAAAAGCCTGCATGACCTCGTCTTTTTCTGAAGAAGTCAAGCGCCCATGCATCAAACCGACATGATAGGGCTTGAACCGCTCGGTCAATGTCGCATGTAATTCGATCGCATTTTGAACTTCGAGTGATTCGGATTCCTCGATCAATGGCGTGATGACGTAGGCTTGTCGACCTTGCGACAATTCTTTCTCGACGAACCCGAAAACACGTTCCATCTGTTGCGGTTTCGCCCAGTAGGTCTCGATTTCCTTTCGTCCCGCCGGCATCTCATCGATGATCGAAACATCCATATCTCCAAAGACCGATATCGCAAGCGTACGCGGAATCGGTGTCGCTGTCATATATAATACATCTGCCTGTTCAGCTTTCGCGCGCAAACGCTTCCGTTGTTCGACACCGAAGCGATGTTGTTCATCGGTGATGACGAGGTGCAATGCCTTGAACTGGACAGTGTCTTGAATCAGCGCATGTGTTCCAACCAAGACGTCGATCTCTCCTGTTGCGAGGGCTTCGAGCAAGTGTGCACGCGCTTTCCCTTTAACGGAACTCGTCAGTAGACCGACTCGGATCCCAAGTGGTTCAAGCAATGGGGCGAGCGACGCTGCATGCTGTTCCGCTAAAATTTCGGTCGGCACCATCAAGGCGCCTTGTTTTCCGGCACGAACCGTCGCGAACAAGGCGATGGCAGCGATGACGGTCTTCCCGCTTCCGACATCCCCTTGCAGCAACCGATTCATTCGTTCGCCGCGACCGATGTCGTCTAGAATCTCTTTTGTCACACGTTGCTGTGCACCTGTCAGCGGAAACGGCAGGCTCTTGATGAAATTGGCAATATCCGTTTCATGAAGGGGAAGAGCAATCCCTCGACCTTTCCGTCGTCCAAGACGTAACGCCTGTAATTTCAGCTGGAAATAGAGGCACTCCTCGTAGACATAACTGCGACGAGCAGCCGTTAACTCTTGTCGATTCGTTGGGAAATGAAGCGACTTCAACATCGTCATCCGGTCTTGCAACCGATACGTCTTCCGGATGCTATCCGGGATTCGTTCAGCTAATGTCTCAGTCTCCTTGAACGCCAAGTCGACGACGCGTCGAAACGTCTTCATCCGCATGTCACCTCGGAGCGAGTAAACGGGTGTCAATTCGCCTTCGATTGCCCCGAATTGCAATTCCGTCGCAGAGATCGTCATCCGGTGTAAATCCCACTTGCCACTGACCGTCACTTCTGCCCCGAGTTGCAATTGGTCTTTGTAGAATGCCCGGTTGAACATCGTTACGGTCACACTATACCGTTCTTCAACGAGCAGACGGAACGTCAAACGATTCTTTCCTTTGCCGTAATAGCGCACAAGTGGTTCAGACTGGACTTGACCCGTGAACTTGACTTTATCCTCATGGATTGCTTCCGTTAGACTTCCCGTCACGAAGTCGTCATAACGAAACGGGACGTGCTCGAGCACGTCCGCAACGGTGAGAATATTCATCTCTTCTAGTTTTTTCGCTAAATCCCGTCCGACACCTTTTAATGTCTTGACGTCACGTGATGGATTCATTCGATAACTCTCCGAAGATTTTTGCTTCGAGCCAGCGTCCTGTCGGTGTATTCGCGAGTCCACCTTTTGCTGTCTCGCGAAGCGCAGACGGCATCATCTGACCAATCTCATGCATGGCTGAGATGACTTCATCACACGGAATCCGTGACGTGATTCCAGCGAGTGCCATGTCGGCAGCGACAACAGCATTCGCCCCGCCCATCGCATTGCGTTTCACGCATGGCACTTCGACGAGTCCTGCAACAGGATCACAGACGAGTCCAAGCATGTTCTTCAGCGCGATCGCAAAAGCATGCGCTGACTGATCCGGTGTCCCACCTGCCATCTCAACGATGGCAGCAGCTGCCATCGCTGTCGCTGAACCGACTTCTGCTTGACATCCACCTGCCGCTCCGGAAATCGACGCATTGTTCGCGACGACAAAGCCGAATGCACCAGATGTAAACAAGAAGCGTAACATCTGCTCACGCGTCGGGTTTAATCGATCTTTGACCGCAAATAGTGTACCAGGCACGACACCCGCACTCCCAGCCGTTGGTGTCGCACAAATTTTTCCCATCGCAGCATTGACTTCATTCGTTCCGATTGCCTTACTAACGGCGTCCAGTAATAAATCACCGGATAATCCTTTACCCGAAGCACGGTACCGTTGAAGCAAGACAGCATCCCCACCGGTCAGTCCTGTCACCGATTGGACACCATCACCATCAAGTGAACGAGCGACCGCCTCTTCCATCACTTGTAGGTTTCGTTCCATCATCGCATAGACTTCATCTCGCTCCAAATGACGAACCGTCATCTCTTGTTCGATCATGACTTCCGAAATCGGAATATTGCGTTCCGTCGCGATGGCGACGAGTTCTTTCACGGATTTAAACATGTCTTCACTCTCCCATCATGACGGCACGCTCGACTTGAGGTAACCGATCGATTTCTTCCAACACTTCTGCCGTAATCCGGTCATCAATCTCAATTGCCATAAGTGCTTGTTTTCCTTTTTCATGCCGTGACACTTCCATATGCCCGATATTGATTTCGTAATCAGCCAAAATGCTCGTCACGGCTGCAATCGCACCAAAGCGGTCATGGTGCAAGACGACGAGTGCCGGTCCCCCACCGGACAAACGAAGCGGTACACCATTTAATTCTGTGATTTCAATCGTTCCCCCACCAATTGAAATACCAACCAATTCAAACTCTTCTACTCCATTCGTCAAATGGACACGAGCCGTATTCGGATGATCCGTCAACGCTTCACTCGTCTCGAAATGAATCTCAATCCCTTTCGACTTCGCGATATCGATCGATTGTGGAATCCGATCGTCAAACGTATCGTATCCGAGAACACCGCCGATGATGGCGACATCCGTTCCATGTCCACGATACGTATCCGCGAATGAACCGTAAAACGTGATGTGGATGACAGTAGGCGTTTCCCCGAATAATTTACCCGCCATCAATCCAATCCGTGCAGCCCCTGCTGTATGCGAGCTCGATGGACCAACCATGACTGGTCCGATGATGTCAAAGACGCTACGATATTTCATTTCTTTTCCCCTTTCTATGAAACAAACGAAATCCCACCTCTATTATCGCAGATGGTGGGATTCGTGAAAAGGCTAGTCGCCCTTTTTCAGTATGATGGTTTTATTCGACGCTTAAAATGTACGAATAAAGTGGTTGTTTGCCGTCGTGGACTTCCACTTCAGCATCCGGATTGACCGATTCGATGTACGCGACGAGTTCGTCGACCTCTTCCGAAGCCACGCCTTCACCGTAAAGAACCGTGACGATTTCGTCGTCCTCCGTGACGAGTGTATCGACCAGTTTCTTGACAGCACCAAGACTCGAAGTGTCCGTAGCAACGATTTGTTTTTCAGCAATCGCCATGTGATCGTCTTTCTTGATTTCAACACCATCAATATTCGTATCACGTACGGCATAAGTGACTTGACCCGACTTCACAGCTGCGATCGCATCCTCCATATGTGCTTCGTTCTCTTCAACAGTCGCTTCCGGATTATAGACGATCGTCGCCGCCAAACCTTGTGGAACTGTCTTTGATTTCACGACGGTTACGCCACAATTCGCAACAGATGCTGCTTGTTCAGCGGCCATGATGATGTTCGAGTTGTTCGGATAAACATAGACATGTTCAGCGTGTGCATCCTCGATCGCCTTGACGATGTCTTCCGTTGACGGGTTCATCGTTTGTCCGCCTTCGATGACGACACTGACACCGAGTGATTTAAAGAGTTCACTGATACCTTCACCCATTGCGACTGTGACAAGGGCCGCTTTTGCTTTTGCCTTCGGTGCAACGACTGGAGTGACTTGGTTCGCGCCCTCTTCTTCGAGGATCGTCGAGTGTTGTTGACGCATATTTTCAATCTTAACAGCAACGAGCTCACCGAAACGTTGTCCTTTTGTGATGACTTCTCCTGGCGTTTCGACGTGGACGTGAACTTTAAGGAGCTCTTCGTCCGCGACGACGAGCAACGAATCACCGAATTCCGATAATTCGTTCCGGAATGCTTCTTCACTGAACGGTGCATTTGCTAACTTGTCATCTTGGAAGCGAACCATGATTTCCGTACAGTAACCGTAATGGATCTCTTCTGTCGACATGAAGCTTTGAGCCGATTTATGATGCTCTGCTTCGACGAGTGCTTCCATGACTGGCGCATGTGGCTTATCAAGTTCTTTTCCTTCGAGTGTCGCGAGGAATCCTTCATAGATACAGACGAGACCTTGACCACCAGAGTCAACGACGCCGACTTCTTTTAATACAGGAAGAAGTTCTGGTGTACCGTCGAGCGATACTTTCGAAGCTTCGACGAGTTGACGCATCAACTCTAAGAAATCCGTCGTCGTCTCAGATTGTGCGATAGCAGCGACAGCTGTTTCACGGGCAACTGTCAAGATTGTCCCTTCGACCGGTTTCATGACTGCTTTGTATGCTGTATCGACACCTTTTTGTAATGCATCTGCGAATTCCTTCGTATCAATCGTTGTTTTGCCTTCGATTGATTTCGAGAATCCACGGAACAATTGACTTAAGATGACGCCAGAGTTTCCGCGCGCCCCCATTAATAATCCACGTGCGAAGACGTTCGCGACTTCCGATACAGAATCCGAAGTGGATTTACCTGCTTCTTTTGCTCCTGAAGTCATCGTCAAATTCATGTTCGTTCCCGTATCACCATCTGGCACAGGGAAGACGTTCAATGAATCGACGAAATCTGCGTTTTGATAAAGATTCGCCGCGCCATTTTGAATCATCTTGACTAACTGCGCTCCTGTTAAACGATCTACACTCACTAAAGTTTCCTCCTCTATTTCCGCCTTAGACATTCGTCAAGCGGACTCCTTGGACAAAGATGTTCACAGATGTCACGTCAAGACCTAGTGCCTGACTGAGCGTGTATTTCACGCGACTCTGTACGTTGTTCGCCACCTCTGAGATTTTCGTCCCATAACTTACGATAATATGCATATCGATATGAACTTGCTCTGAAGCCTGTCGAACGATGACACCGCGTGCAAAGTTCTCACGTTTTAAGAGTTCAGCAAGACCATCCTTGATTTGAGACTGGGATGCCATACCAACGACACCAAAACATTCCATTGCTGCGCCGCCCGCAAGTTGCGCGACGACATCATTATCTACATCAATCTTTCCATAGGTCGTTTTCATCTCGATCGCCACCTGAGTAGCCCCCTTTGAATATTGTATTCTTCTCATAATTCTACTATAAGGACCTACTATTGAAAAGTCGCCGTACTGACTATACAATGAATAAGTGAAAAATAGTAGCGGTCAAATGAACTTTTACCATCATCCTCATCCATTATTTTAAATTTCGAGGTTGTCTGTCAAGTTTTTTTCTTGTCAGCTACTTTTTTTATGTTGCAACCGCCCTGACACCATGCTAAGATAGCAAAGTGTCTATTAGGACGAACGCAAAACAACATAAAAGGAGGCGGAACGCATGGCACGTAAATGCTACGTTACTGGGAAATCGCCAAAGTCGGGTAACAACCGTTCACACGCATTGAACAAAACAAAACGTACTTGGGGAGTCAACGTACAAAAAGTACGTATCCTCGTCGACGGTAAGCCAAAAAAGGTTTGGGTTTCAGCTCGAGCTCTTAAATCAGGTAAAGTCGAACGCGTATAAGGCGCAACCACCGGATGGGAATCTTCCCTTCCGGTTTTTTTATGCCCTCATTTATTTTTCTCATAAACTAATTGTCGCTTTTATTGAAAACGCTTACAATAGGAACGTACTTTATTTTGTCAGAATTGGGGGAAGTCATCATGCAACTCAAACGAGAGATGACGAGTCGACACCTGTTCATGATTTCACTCGGTGGAATTATCGGAACAGGCTTATTTTTAGGGTCAGGATTAACGATTTCACAAGCAGGACCTCTCGGGGCGGTCCTCAGTTACATCGTGGGTGGGACCATCATGTATCTGACGATGTTATGTCTTGGAGAATTAGCGGTCTATCTGCCGGTCTCGGGGTCATTTCAGACCTATACGACCCGCTTTATCGGACCAGGGGTCGGCTTTGCCGTCGGTTGGATTTACTGGCTCGGCTGGGCTGTGACGGTCGCACTTGAAATCACAGCTGCAGGTAGTTTGATGGACCGTTGGTTTCCGAATGTGCCGGTCGTTGTCTGGTGTACCGTCTTTACGGTCTTGTTATTCGGTTTAAACGCCGTCTCCGCCAAAGCGTTCGGGGAAGCGGAATTCTGGTTCTCAAGTTTAAAGGTACTCGCCATTCTTTTCTTCATCATTCTTGGTGGCGCAGCTTGGTTTAGCTGGTTACCGATGGAAGCAGATCGTCCATCCTCATTGTTTGCAAACTTCACGGCAAGCGGTTGGTTTCCGAACGGAATTCTCGGTGTCTTGACGACGATGATTGCTGTCAACTTTGCTTTTCAGGGGACCGAATTGATCGGTGTCGCGGCTGGGGAGTCCGATAAGCCTGAAAAATCGATTCCAAAAGCTATCCGGAATACAGTTTGGCGCACGTTCATTTTCTTTGTCTTATCGATCACGATCGTCGGTGCATTGATTCCGTATGAGACGGCTGGCGGAGTCAGTAGTCCATTCATCATGGTCTTTGATGCGATCGGCATCCCGTATGCCGCTGACTTGATGAACATCGTCGTCTTGACAGCACTATTATCCGTCGGGAACTCGGGATTGTATGCCGCGACCCGAATGTTATGGGCAATGGCACAAGAAGGGATGATTTCAAAGAAATTATCTTATGTTAATGCCCGTGGTGTGCCGATGCGCGCTTTACTCTTTACGATGATGTTTGCGATGTTATCTCTTCTGACAGCTTTTTTCGCAGAGGATACCGTCTTTATCTGGCTCTTGTCTTTAGCTGGACTCGGTGCTCAAGTCGGTTGGATTTCAATTTCCGCTTCGCAACTTGCGTTCCGCCGTCAGTTCATCCGAAACGGACATGATCTATCCGAACTAAAGTTCAAGACGCCATTCTATCCAGCATTACCGTTGATATCGTTGACACTTAATGTCGTTGTCCTTTTCAGTCTTGCGTTTCAAGCGGATCAACGAATTGCTTTATACATCGGTGTTCCATTTTTCCTCGTCATGTGGGGAAGCTATCATCTGTTCATTAAAGGAAAACACCTATCGGCTCAAAGTGACATTCGAGTCGCCCCTTCCCAACTCGAAGAATAATGCCATATGAAAAGAGGCCGCGGTATCATCCACGGCCTTTTTTCATATGCTTGTTCTATTCCTTAAGTGTTCGCATCATCAATAGTTCTCCTTGATGGAGCTCTACTGTCGCTTCTGACGTACTCCATTCATTACTGACGGTCAAGGAACCTCCGACCGGAACAGGATGCATATCAAGTGGATATTTGACTCCAGCTAAACTCAAGATTGACGGCACAAGTGGAATGAAAGAAAGATAATGATAGCTTTCGGCTTCGACTGCATACGATCCTACTGCCAAATATCGCACCTCTTCCCGTTTCGTGACGAGTCGCGCTTCAGGGTATTGCTTCAATAAATACACATTTTGAACGGTCATGTCGAGTCGTCCACCTGTTGCTCCGACGATGATAGTATCATCAAACCGTTTCATCTCTGATACTGTACGAAGGGCGAGTTCGAGATCCGTCTCATCTTTCTCAGCCGGATGAACGATTGCTCCTTCAGGTACGTAACCAAGCGAATCAAAATCACCGATCGTCATGTCGCATGTCAGCCCAAACAATTCAATAGTCTGAACACCACCATCGACACCAATGATGAAATCACTAGACTGACAAAGCATCCGCAAATCAGGCACTTCTTCTTGAGGACCGGCGCACACGAGAATCGCCCGCATCTCAGACGCCTCGTGCTGAATAACGTAGTAAACGTGGCGCAGTTGTAAAGAGGAGACCCGCGACGACACCGCATAAAACATAAGATGGTACCATGTATGTCGCGTTATAAACTAATGAATATGGCACGACTGGACCTTCTGCATATTTCGCGAAGAACACGATTCCGCTGATGACATGACAGATATAACGGAGTCCTGCGCCTAATAGTGTTGCAAGGAGAACGAACGCCATCAAACGTTTCTTTTGTCCGTTACGTGCAGTTTGTCTAACCTGACGGGCGAACAGACCGCTCAGTCCGACGACACCGTATGCAATCGTGTAATCGAGTAATGGTTGGACGATCGTCAAGACTTGTGGGGCGAACATCAGTTGGATCGTACCAACAAGCGCTCCTGTGACGACACCTCCGATGACACCGTGGCGAAATGCCATGACAAAGATCGGTAACATCGCTAAGCTGATTGAACCGCCTTGTGGCATTTTAAATGGAATCAGTAAATCAAAGACGACCCCGAGACTTGCGAAGATGGCAATTTCCATCATCATTTGTAACCGTTTCATGCTATTTCCTCCTTCATTGTACGAGAGGACGCAAAAAGGCAATACGACGAACGCCGTACTGCCTGCGTGCGCCACATCCCTACGTCCGTTTGAACGGAACAGGTTCGAAGGGTTAAAGTCTAAAAGACTCCTCTCAGCCGCTTTTCAAGCGACACCCCTTGCGGTCATCATATTTCGTTTTCTCGTTCTTATTATACGGCAGCCCCTTGACGAATGCTAGTGATCGCTTCCGCATAATCTGGTGCATTGTAGATTGCTGATCCCGCGACAAGAACGTTCGCGCCGTTTTCGATGCAAAGTTTTGCTGTTTCCGGGTTGACGCCACCATCAATCTCGATTTCAAATGTCAGATCACGATCTGCTTTCATTTGTGCAAGTGATGCGAGTTTTGGCATGACATTCTCGATGAAGGCTTGTCCACCAAAGCCCGGATTGACCGTCATCAATAAGACCATATCGACATCCTCAAGGACGTGTTCAATCGTCGATAATGGCGTGTGAGGATTCAAGACGACCCCTGCTTTTGCACCGGATAGCTTGATTTGTTGTAAAACACGGTGGACGTGGTTCGTCGCTTCGACGTGGAACGTCACGATATCTGCCCCTGCCTTAACGAAATCTTCAACGAAACGTTCTGGCTGGTCAATCATTAAATGGACATCAAGGACCATATCCGTCTTTTGACGTAAACTGCTGAGCACAGGTAGTCCAAACGAGATATTCGGTACGAACTGACCATCCATGACATCGAAATGGATATAGTCCGCGCCTGCTGCCTCGACTGCTTTGACATCACGCTCAAGATTCGCAAAATCTGCTGATAAGATAGATGGTGCAATTTTAATCATCTTCAATACCTCCGGGCTCGATTCTTGATTTCGTCTATAAACATACCATAGTTCTCATAACGAGAGGACATGATTTCTTGTGCTTCGACGGCTTCCTTGACAGCACATCCGGGTTCATTCAAGTGCAAACATCCTCGATACTTACATTCGTCCTGTACAGCCACGAATTCAGGAAAACTCCACCGTACATCCTCGATTTCCATATCATACGGAAAATCAAGGTTCGAGAAACCTGGTGTATCAGCAATCAAGCCTTCGGCAAGTGGCATCAACGTGACGTGTCGTGTCGTATGCCGCCCACGTCCGAGTGATTTCGAAATCGCACTCGTCTCTAAGTCGAGTGTTGGTTCAAGTGCGTTCAAGAGCGAACTTTTCCCAACTCCAGATTGTCCGGCAAGAACACTCGTTTTCCCGGCCAGTAACGGACGGACTTGCTCAACACCCGACAACGTCTCACTGGATGTCTCGATGACCGTATATCCAATCTTCCGGTAAGCGGCAATTGCCTCTCTAACTGCAGGACCTTTGACATCATCAAGCAAGTCCATCTTCGTTAACAGGATGACGGGTTGGATTTCCTTCGCTTCGATCAAGACGAGGAAACGATCGAGCAAGTGCGCTGAAAAATCAGGTTCTGCAGCCGAGACGACAAGCAACGCTTGATCGATATTCGCGACAGGCGGGCGTACTAAAAAGTTGTCCCGCTCCTTCACTTCGAGAATATACCCGGTCTCACTTTCGATATGAAGAACGACTTCGTCTCCAACAACTGGACTGATGCCGCGTTTTCGGAAATTCCCTCTTGCCCGTGAACGGACCTCTCCTTCTGGTGTCATGACATCATAAAAGCCACCCTGCAGGCGTATGATCGTTCCTTCTCGATTCTCTTCGATGCGTTGTTCCGTCATCCTATGCACTCCTTTTTCATCACATTCACTGTGCGTCTTTTGCTTGATTGTACGTGATGGTTTTTGAACGATACACCGTATCGTCTTTATAAATCGTAATCTTGCCTTCTTCTCCCGGATCAATCGTCACCGGCACGTCGAATGTCTCATCTTGGTCAATTGATTCTTCGATGACGGTCCGCTTCCCTTTCGCATCTTCCGTCTCAATCCGGATGACTTGTTTCGGTGGTTCCTCGTCCTCGTTCTCGCTGACTGCGTCATAGACGACCTTTTCAGGGAACGTCGCTGTCAACGTTTTTTCTTCCTCACCTTTTGAGATGAAGACCGTCACGGAGTCGTTCGGTTCGACTTGAGTCCCTGCTTGTGGGAATTGACGGATAACTTGATCGAGTTTCACGTCGCTAGAAAATTCTTGCTCGAACGTTCCATCGAGCCCTTTTTCGTCCAGGTAGGCTTTTGCTTCGTCACTCGATAAGTTCGTCAAATCCTTCAACTCGAAGGAAGATGTTCCTTCCGAGACGGTGATCGTAATCGTTTGTTCTTTCGCGATGACCTCCGTACCAGCCGAGATCGATTGCCGGATCACATTACCTCGCTCGATTTCATCCGACTTTTCACGTTCGACCTCGACTTTAGCGAATCCAGCCTCTTTTAACGTCTCAATCGCCTCTTTTTCAGCGTCATCTGTCACATCCGGTACTTCGACCGGAGCACTTCCGGTAGAGACGACCAAGTTGACTGTCGAGCCCTTCTTGACCTGTGCGTTTTCACGCGGTGTCTGACTGATGACGTCTCCCTCATCGACCGTATCACTGTTTCGTTCTGTCGTCTCGACAACAAATCCAAGTTTCTCAAGCTTCGTTTCCGCTTCATCTCCATCCGTTTTGACGACGGACGGTACCGTAACGGTAGGATCCGGCCACATCGCAAACGTCGTAGCCGCTCCACCGAGTAATACCAGTAATAATAGGATGACCCACCAGCGTTTTTTCTTTTTCTTTTCTGACGGTTTCGGTTGAACGGTCGTGACGACAGGTGTGTCCGGTTCCGCTTTTGATTCTTCTGGCACTTGTACAGGTGATAAGACCATCGTCTTTTCCATCTCATCCTCTTCTGCACCTCGGATGCCTTCACTTGCTCGTTCGTCAGACAACGCCGTCACCATATCTGCCTTAAAGGCTGCGACGGACTGCTGACGGTCATGCGGTGCTTTTGCGAGCGCCTGCATGATACAGTTCTCAAGCGCTTGTGGCACTTTCGGATTCAAGACGGATGGACGACGCGGTGTATCTTGCAGATGCTTCAAAGCGATTGCAACCGGTGAATCACCCTCGAACGGTACTTGTCCTGTCACAAGTTCGTATAAGACAGCACCAAGCGAATAGATATCCGACTTCTCATCGGCAAATTTACCTTTTGCTTGTTCTGGCGAGAAGTAATGGACAGACCCAAGGACGGACATAGTATGCGTCAGAGTCGCATTCGACATCGCCACAGCGATTCCGAAATCCGTTACTTTGACGGTACCATCCTCTCGAATCAACATGTTTTGCGGTTTGATATCGCGATGGATGATTCGGTGTGCATGGGCATGATCGATCGCATCACAAATTTGAGCGATGATATCGACGGCCTGCGGCACAGGTAATGCTTGATTTTCACAAAATGTCTTTAATGTCATACCATCGATATACTCCATGACGATGTAATAGATGGCATCTTCTTCGCCTACATCATAGACGGCAACGATGTTTGGATGATTCAAGCTGGTAGCAGCATGCGCTTCACGTTCGAATCGACGAATGAACTGTTCGTCATGCGAAAATTCAGTCCGTAAAATCTTAATGGCAACATGACGCTTTAAAATCTCATCATAGGCTTGATAGACATTCGCCATCCCGCCACTTCCAACTAGCCGTTCTATGCGGTAGCGGTCATTTAATCGATCTCCGTATCGCATATTCAGACCCTCTTTCTTTCTTTGAACCGGATGGCGGCAATCGTAATATTATCCGCGCCTCCTCGAGCATTCGCTTCTTTCACCAATCGTCCGACGATCTCATCAAGCGGATCATCCCGTAAGATGATTTGTTCGATGACATCATCTGGCACTTCATCGGTCAACCCGTCGCTACACACAAGGACGAGGTCATAGTCTGGAGCATCTCTTACTTGAATGTCGACTTCGACCGTTTCGTTCGAGCCGACCGATCGTGTGATGACATTTTTACGTGGATGATTTTCGACTTCCTCGTCCGAAAGCTCTCCCATTTGTCGTAACATGTTGACGTAAGAATGATCATCCGTCAATTGTTTTAACGCCGTACCCTCAAGGGCATAGACCCTACTGTCTCCAACATGACCGATGACGAGCAAATCCTCGACCCAGCACACACAGGCAATGGTCGTTCCGACGATCGCAAGTTGTTCTTCTTTTGAAAACTGAAGAATCCGGGCATTCGCTTCGGCTACGCGTTGTTCTATCCATTCGGACAATTCCATCGGACGATTTGGCATGAGGGAAAAGGATGCTTCAAATACCTCGCGAACGATCGCACTTGCGATATCGCCAGCAGCGTGACCTCCCATACCATCCGCAACGACGGCAAGACCACGTTCAGCGTTCCCGATGAGTAATACCGTATCCTCATTTTTAGTCCTGACTTTCCCAGTGGTCGAAAGGTGAGCTAACTCCATGACAGTCCTCCGTTCGTATCAATCTTCTCGTTTCTTAAACGCGGCAATGTAGAAGCCATCCGTTCCGACTGTCGTCGGTAACAACTTGAGTTCTGCTCTATCTCCGATTAGATGCCGCACGGATTCTGGCATGCGTTCCGCGAAAGATGCATCAAAGTCAAAACCCTGATCGAGAATGAACGCTGTCTGCTCCTCGTTTTCGGTCGGATCAATCGTACAAGTCGAATAGACGAAGATTCCACCTTTTTTAACGAGTGGTAAGACAGATGTCAAGATGTCTCGTTGAATTTTTGGGAGTTGCTCGAGTTGTTCTGGACGTTTCGTCCATTTGATATCCGGTTTTCTCCGAATGACACCAAGTCCTGAACAAGGTGCATCGACAAGAATCCGGTCAAAGGATTCTACTTTGAAACGTTCCCCTGCTTTACGGGCATCTAACGCTTCTGCTTGAACAGTCGTAAGACCTAATCGTGTCGCTTGCTGTTCAATCAATTTAATCTTATGTGGATGAAGATCAAGTGCCTGTAGTGTACCCGTCGTCAAACCTTCAGCAATATGCATCGCTTTCCCACCAGGTGCGGCACAGCTGTCGAGTACATGATCGGATGCTTCTGCACCAAGCGCACGGGCGACGAGCATTGAGCTCTCATCCTGAAGAGAAAGATACCCACGGTCAATCAGATCAGTTTTTTGGACGCTTCCTCGTTCGATTTCGAGACCGTCCGGCGCGACCGTAGATGGTTTTGCCGTCACACCTTGATCGAGTAGAAGCTCGATTGCTTCCTCCCGCGTCGTTTTCGTGCGATTGATGCGGACCGTGACCGGTGCCGGTGTGTTATTTAATTGACAGATCTGAAGCGTTTCTTCCGGACCAAACAGTTCGATCCAACGTTCGACGAGCCACTGCGGGTGACTCGTTTCAATGCTGATTCGTTTTGCAGCAGGCTCAATCTCAGCGAAATGAGGCATTCCCGCCCGTAATACATTCCGTAGCACTCCGTTGACGACTTTCGAGACATGGACTTTCCCACGTTTTTTAGCAATTTCAACGGCTTCATGAATGACGGCATGATCCGGTACACGATCGAGATAAAACAACTGATAGACACTCATTCGTAACAATGGGCGCATGAATGGATCAAGTTTTTTCTGTTTCGCTAAATATGGTTCTAAAATATAATCAAGCGTCAATTCACGACTGAGCGTCCCGTAAACGAGTTCCGTGAACAAGCCGACATCTGTTGCTGAGATAGCACGCTTTTCAAGCATCTGGTGGA
Source organism: Exiguobacterium sp. s130 (assembly GCF_018619055.1). NCBI lineage: Bacteria > Bacillati > Bacillota > Bacilli > Caryophanales > Exiguobacterium > Exiguobacterium sp. s130. The sequence goes on from NZ_JACSNI010000002.1 coordinate 580,752, forward strand.
CGGTGATTGTCGAGAAGGCACCACCTTGACCAATTTTCATCAGTGTCGTTACTGCTGCGTCACGTACATTCATGCGTTCTCACCTACTTGTTGTCCGAGTTCAAGCGATTGACCGATCCCACGCATGAACGTAGCACCGTCCATCCGTTTTTTGCCGGACGGCTGTAAGTCGATCAGCTTCAACGCTGTTTCGGAACCTGTCGCGATGACGGGACCATCCGCTTCTAATGCGATGATTTCACCCGGTCGTCCCGTTCCTGAGACTTTCGTTGCGAAAAAGACTTTTAATCGATCGTTCCCAAGCATCGTATACGTACTCGGGAATGGATTCATCCCACGAATTTGATCATAGAGTGTCTCACCCGGTAGCGTAAAATCAAGTCGTTCCCGCTCACGTGAAATGTTCGGCGCAAATGTCGCTTCTTCCTCGACTTGTGCTTCCGGTGTCAATTCACCTGCGAACAGACGTGGTAACGTTTCAAGTAACAGGCGCGCTCCTGCGTCCGCTAACTTCTCGAACATCGAACCGGCTGTATCGTTCTCTTCGATTGGAACGATGATTTTTGACAACATATCACCTGCGTCTAGCCGATCGACCATATACATGATCGTCACACCTGTCTCTTTTTCTCCATCGATGATCGCTTGATGAATCGGTGCACCGCCACGATATTTAGGTAAGAGTGACGCGTGGACATTAATCGCCCCAAAACGTGGTGCTTCCAAAATAGCTGTCGGGACGATCTGACCGTAAGCTGCGGTGATGATGAGATCAGGTTTTAAATCGAGAACATCTTGATAATCCTCTCGAATTCGTTTCGGTTGCAACACAGGAATATCGTGTTCCATCGCGACGAGTTTTACAGGCGTCGGTTTGACTTCCCGTTTTCTTCCGACTGGTTTATCTGGTTGTGAGACGACACCGACGACGTCATACCCAGCATCGATCACTTCACGCAGTGTCCCTGCCGCAAACTCAGGTGTCCCCATGAAGACGACGCGCGGTTTTTCTTTCTGGACGAGTTTATCCGTGAACAGGACACCGTCTAAATGATCCATCTCGTGCTGGATGGCACGTGCAAAAAAGCCCTTTGCTTTGATTTTAACCGTCCGCCCGAGACGATCTTGAGACTTGACGACGATTCGGTCGAACCGTTCAACCGGTCCGAAGATGCCTGGCATGCTAAGGCAGCCTTCGTCATCGATTTGCGAACCATCCGCTTCGATGATTTCCGGATTGATCAGCTCGATTGGTCCCGTCTCATCATCGGTATGAACGACGGCTACACGAATCGGCTGGTTGATTTGCGGTGCGGCTAAACCAACCCCGTCATATTCGTACATCGTATCGAACATCCGGTCGATCATTTTACCGAGTTTTTTATCAAACTTCGTGACAGGTTCACACACCTGTCGTAATACATCATTTGGTACTTCTACTACTTTATACATACAGACACCTCACATGAATACAAATGGATTCAAGTCAATCGCGACTTGTGTTTTTGATTTTTGACGACGGGATAAGATATCACGGAGATGTGTCCGGACATCCTCCTGTCCTTTATGTTTAATTAAGACCTGTTGCCGGTACATATTTTTGAGTCGAGCGAGTGGTGCATCAAACGGTCCATTGACGACTAAATCCTCAGATTCAAAGGCACGAAGCTCGGAAGCGATTTGCTGCGCTTCTGCTTGTGCTTCGAGCGGATGCGCTGCTGAAACTGTAATCAGACCAAGGAACCAAAATGGTGGATGCCCACCGAGCTTTCGCAATTGCATCTCTCGCTTATAAAACGTTTCGAAATCATGCTGTTTGGCAGTTTGAATGACGTAATGCTCCGGGTTGTAGGTCTGGATAATTGACTGACCAGCGAGTTGACCCCGTCCGGCACGACCGGACACTTGGGTGATCAACTGAAACGTGCGCTCACTTGCTCGAAAATCCGGAATACCAAGCGTCGCATCGGCAGCAATCACTCCGACGAGTGTAACGTTCGGAAAGTCGAGACCTTTTGCAATCATCTGTGTTCCGAGCAGAATGTTTCCTTCCTTGCGTTCAAAGGCATCGAGTAATTTCTCATGCGCACCTTTACGCGACGTCGTATCCTGATCCATCCGGATGATTCGCGCCTCCGGAATCAAGTGTGCCAATTCTTCCTCAATCTTTTGCGTACCCGTTCCGAACTGACGAATTTTCGTCGATTCACAGGACGGACAAGTTTTCGGCATTGCGGCTTCAAACCCACAGTAGTGGCATTTCAAACGATCTTCATGTTGGTGATAGGTTAAATTGACGGCACAATGCGGACATTGTAGCGTCTCCCCGCAATCCCGACATAAGACGAAGGTCGTATATCCGCGACGGTTCAGGAGTAAGACGGTCTGTTCCCCACGTTCGATGCGTTCTTTGATGCCTTCGACTAGCGCGAGGCTGAACGGCGTACGATTGCCCCGTTCGAGTTCCTTACGCATATCAACGATGTCAACTGGAGGCAGTTCCCCACCAAATCGTTCACGAAGCGGTAAGTAACGATAAACCCCTTTTTGTGCCCGTGCATACGTCTCGAGTAACGGTGTTGCACTTCCGAGCACGACGGGACAACGATGATAGGCTGCCCGCCATTTTGCGACATCGCGCGTATGATAGCGCGGATTCTCTTCCTGCTTATAAGTTGTTTCATGTTCTTCATCGAGAATGATGATTCCGATGTTCGTCAGCGGCGCAAACACAGCAGACCGTGCACCGACGACGACATCGACCTCGCCTTGGGCGATTTTGCGCCACTCATCATACTTTTCTCCGAGCGATAGACCGCTATGCAAGACAGCGACCCGTTCTCCGAAACGGCGTTTAAACCGTTTGACCATCATCGGCGTCAGACTGATCTCTGGGACGAGCAAGATCGCTTGTCTACCGCGTTCGAGTTGTGCATGAATCGATTCAAGGTACACTTCCGTCTTACCGCTTCCTGTTACGCCATGTAACAAAAATGTTCCGGTCTCAGCTTCAGCCGTAATCGCCGAGACAGCTTCCTGTTGCTTTTCCGTCAAAGAGGACGGCACAAAGATGTCTTGGACGAGATGTTCATAAGGATTTCGCCGAACATCGATCGTCTCGACTTGAATGATGCTCTTTTTCTCGAGAGCGTTCAACGTCGCGCTCGTTGCGCCCGTTGCCTGCTTGACTTCACTCCAAAGCGCATCCGGAAATTCTTGAATATACGAGTAAAGTGCCGCTTGTTGGCTCGCTTGTTTCGTAAAAGTTGCTTGCTCCTCTAGAAGACGAATCCGTTTATCGATCTTAGACGTCTTCTTCTCGCGAATGACTGGTTGAAGCGTCACGTCAGCTTGTTTCGCCGCTGTTAAGACGATTTGCTGCACTTCCGTTGGTAATTGACTCATTTTCTTACCATGATATGCCCGAAGTGGGCCCGACTCGACTATGACCAGTTTATCATAACTCACCTTTAAGGCAGCCGGCAGCATCGCAAGCAATGCCGTCGCCTGAAAACACAAAGTCGTTTCCGATAGATACGCTGATAACTCGAGTAATTCCTGTGTATAGGTCGGGGTCTCATCTAAGACACGCACGATCGATTTGACGTTCGTCAGATCAGAGGTAGCTTTCGTTCCGACGACGATTCCAAGCAACGCCCGTGGACCAAATGGTACTTCGACGCGCATACCGGGAACGATCAGCTCTTGCCAAAGTTCTGGCACTGCATAATCGAACGGACGATCGACCGTTGCTGCTGCGACGTCAACGATGACTTCGGCTATCATGCCAATGCCTCCGCGAATTGGCGCATGAGCGATTTGGCGAGCGTCGATTTCAATTGTTGATCGTATCGCGTGACGGAATCATTCTCCCCAAAAACGACGACCTCATTTTCATCACTGACGAATCCGATATCAGATCGTGACACATCATTCGCGACAATGAAATCGGCTTTCTTTCGGACGAGCTTTTGTTTCGCGAACGTCTCGACGTCCGTCGTCTCAGCCGCAAATCCGACTAATAACTGATGTTGTTTCTGCTCACCAAGCGTCTTCAGAATATCGGTCGTCTCTTCGAGTTCAATTCGAAGTGGTCCGTGGATTTTCTTTTGCTTCTGATCGTATTGGATAGACGGTCGATAGTCAGCTACGGCAGCAGACATGATGACGATGTCTTGCGTCTCATAATCACGTAACATAGCCTCGAGCATCTCTTCTCCCGATTCAACAGCAATCGTCGTTATCCCGGTCGGTAATCCGATCCGAAGTGGTCCATGGACGAGCGTGACATCGGCACCTGCGTCTCTTGCCGCTTCTGCTAGCGCAATTCCTGTCTTTCCTGAAGAATCATTCGTCAAGTAACGAACCGGATCAATCCGTTCCACGGTCGGTCCCGCACTGATCAAGACTTTTCGTCCGGCTAGATACTTCTCTTCAAAGAACGTTGAGAGTGTTGCGACTAAATCTTCCGGTTCAGGTAAACGACCTTTCCCGACCCAACCACATGCGAGATTTCCGACTCCCGGTGCAATCACCTGGACACCGTCCTGCTTCAGTTGTTCGATGTTGCGGACTGTCGCCGGATGTTCGAGCATGTTGACATTCATCGCTGGAGCGACGATGACGGGACATGTCGCTGCAAGGATCGTCGTCGTGATGAAATCATCCGCGATCCCGTGCGCGAGTTTTGCAATCAAATTCGCGGTCGCTGGTGCGACGACGATCAGGTCCGCTTCGTCCGCTAAATCGATATGGGCGATCTTTGACGGATCATGCTCGATGAAGACGTCATCATAGACCGCTTTTCGCGTCAGTGCTTCAAACGTCGTCTTACCGACGAATTGTTGCGCATTACGCGTCATCGCGACTTGAACGTGCGCGCCTGCTTGAACAAGCTTTGAAGCGAGTGCTGCTGATTTGTAGGAAGCGATTCCACCGCCGACACACAGTAGAATGTTTCGGTTGGTTAACATGTAGGTGTCCTCCTTATTGAAAAAAACAGCCACGATGACAAGTGGCTGCTTCAAAATTAGTCTTGCGGTTGGTTCGTGACGGATACTTCTTCGAAATAAAGCTCTTCTAAAGCTTTCCCGACCGGTTTATGCGATTTTGGGTTCGTGACTTTCACGCGTTTCCCGTCTTGGATTTGACGCGCACGCTTAGCGGCAACTGTAACGATTGTATATTTCGACGGTACTTTCTTTTGAAGCTTATCAACTGATGGATATAACATATCACTTAACCTCCATGGCTTTTTTATATAGGGACGCGACACGTTCCCGACTGCAATGTTCCGCTGTGACGATCGCTTGGATCCGGTCACAGGCTTTATGAATTTCGTCGTTCGTCACGACATAGTCATAGGCATCCATCATCTCGATCTCTTCCTTAGCGACGAGAAGACGTTGCTTAATGACTTCCTCCGATTCCGTTCCACGCCCTACGAGGCGGTTCCGTAATTCTTGGAGGCTTGGAGGTGCAAGGAATAAGAAGACAGCTTCCGGAAAATGTTCTTTGACCTGCATGGCCCCTTGAACTTCGATTTCGAGAATGACGTCTTTTCCTTCATCTAGGATCTGGTTCACCCATTCGACAGGTGTTCCATAGTAGTTCCCTACGAATTCAGCATATTCCAAGAGTTGATTGTTCGCAATCATCTCTTCGAATTCTTCACGCGATTTAAAGAAATAGTGGACACCATCTACTTCTCCTTCACGCGGTTGGCGCGTCGTACAGGATACCGAGTAATGCAGATCGTTATCCTGATCTTCGCGCAAGGCACGACAGACCGTTCCCTTTCCGACACCACTTGGACCAGATAATACGAGTAATAAGCCACGCTCTTTGAAAATCACTTCAAAACCCCTCCATCTCACAAACTTCACATTGTTTCATATTAGCAGTAGAGACGGGAAGTTCGCAAGTCATCTTTTTTAGCTCGACTGCTTTATCATACCATAACGATGCCATTTCTGTTACCTTTAGAAAGTGAGAACGAAATCAAGAAAGAAGGTAATCGTATGGCTTTTGACGGATTGATGACGACACGCGTCGTCAAAGAACTCCAACCGCTCGTTGGAGGACGGATCAATAAGGTATACCAACCATATACATTGGATTTAGTATTCCAGGTCCGCGCCGAGCGAAAAAACGTATTGTTGCTCGCCTCTGCGAATGCCATGTATGCACGGATGCACATTACGTCGGAAGCGGTCAGCAACCCGAGTGAACCCCCACTCTTCTGTATGATGCTTCGCAAGCATGTCGAAGGCGGATTCATCGAATCGATCGAACAACTCGAACGCGACCGAATCATTGTCTTACGTGTCCGTTCCCGGAACGAACTTGGCGATGAGGAAGCGAAAAAAATCTATGTCGAGTTGATGGGACGACACTCGAACATCATTTTGACCGATGGACAAGATAAGATCCTCGATGCGATCAAACACTTACCACTCAGTCAAAATACATTCCGGACGATCATGCCAGGGATGACCTATCAACTTCCACCAGCACAGGATAAAGTGGATCCACTCACAGGAGATATCGAAAAGGCACTCCACCGAATCGACTGGAACGCTGGGAAACTGGATCGCCAGTTACTTGGTCTGTTCAGCGGTTTGTCTCCACAAATCGCTAAGGAAGTCGTCACGCGGGCAGGTCTTGCGAACCGGACGAATCTTGCTACCGCTTTCCAGGACGTCTTAAAAGAACTAAACGGTCCTTATGTATTGCAACGGATGGAAGGCGGCAAAGAACGCTTTGCACCGGTCCGCTTAACGGAAGGTTCAATCATTGACGAAAAGACGTTCGCGACGAGTGGTCAAGTCCTCGACGCATTCTTCCATCAAAAAGCAAACCGCGATCGTGTCAAACAACAAGCGGCCGATCTCGAACGGTTCATCAAGAGTGAGTACGATAAGAATATCTTAAAGCGCTCAAAACTCGAAAAAGATTTAGAAGCGACGTTACGAATGGATGAATGGAAGCATAAAGGAGAACTGCTGACGACTTATCTCTATCAGCTCGAACGCGGGATGAAGGAAGCAACCGTCGTCGATTACTATGATCCAGACGGTGCTGAAATCACGATCACGCTTGATCCCCGCTTCTCGCCAAATGAGAACGCACAGCGTTATTACAAACGGTATAACAAATTAAAGACCGCCAAAGTCGAAGTCGCGCGCCAGCTTGAGAAGAACCAAGCCGAGATTGCGTACTTCGAAGGTTTGCTTGCGCAACTCGACGTCGCATCCCCGGAAGATATCCGGGAAATGCGCGAGGAACTCGTCGAAGAAGGTTATCTGCGCGAACGACAAAAGAAGAAAAAGAAACCGCAACTCCCACAACTCGAAGCATACCGTTCTTCGACCGGCCTTCCATTCTTCGTCGGAAAGAACAATAAACAAAATGATTACGCGACGTTCAAGTTTGGACGTCGGTCCGATACGTGGTTACACACGAAGGATATCCCAGGATCGCACGTCATCATTCAAAGTGATGCACCGGATGAGACAACGTTAAAAGAAGCAGCGATTGTTGCCGCCTACTACTCGAAAGCACGTGAATCGAGCCAAGTCCCGGTCGATTTTACGGAGTTACGATATGTCAAGAAACCGAGTGGTGCAAAACCCGGCTTCGTCATCTATACGGATCAAACGACACTTTACGTCACACCTGATCCAGATGTCGTCCAATCCTTACGTCAATGACGCTACACAAAAAAGCGCTGTTTTTCCTAAATATCACTTAGGAGAAACAGCGCTTTTTCATCTTCACTTCATTTTTTCTAACTGTTCCCGGTAATCGAGCAAATGCCCATGGATGATATCCTTCGCCTCGCTTAATTCTTGATCGAATGAGAACATCGCTTGTTTTCGTTCGTGGGAGAAGATGACATCGTAATGATGGCTGAGTAAGAAATCAATTTCCTGGCCGAGCGTCTTTTCCTGTTCTTCTGTCATCGGGATATCCCGATGACTGGCAATGCTTTCAAGCAAGACGAGCAACTTGTCTTCAAGATCGACAAGCTCCTTCAGTCGGATGAACGCTTCACTTTGACCGCTTGCCATCAATGGATATTTTTGATCTTCTTGAAGCATCAACATCATTTCTTCATGTTTGAGAATTTGTTTCCGAACGGCAAGCAACCTCGTATCATCTTGCACAAGGCTCCGCCAATCTTCCATCAACTGTTGCGTCGTTTTTTTGACAAGCAAGAGTAAACGATCCTCATAATGTGGCGGGAAGACGATGTAATTGATGAGGACAGCAGATAATACACCGACGACAGTCAGCAACGACCGTGATAAGGCATAGTGGACGTAGTCGGCGGTCGGACTCTCGAACATCAACACGATGGCAAAAGCCGCGAACGTCGACATATCCGTTCTTCCAATCATCGAATTAAGGACGAGCGAGACAATTACGGCGAGTCCAATCGTCAGCGGATTCGCCCCAAGTGTCGCAACAATCGCAAGACCACACATTAATCCAAGTACTGTTCCGAAAATCCGGTTGAAGACGATTTTAAACGACCGATGAATCGTCGGTTGCATCGCAACAATTGCTGCGACAGCCCCCATTCCCGAATAAATATCGAACACATACCAGGAGATACTAAGCGCAAGAGCTACCGCGATACCGGTCTTGACCGTTCGTAGTCCAATCCGAAACTTTAATTTCACTCGAGCGTCACCTGCCCGACTTCACTATTGACTGTCACTTCCGGTTTTTCTTGTTTCGACAGTTCATAAATTGTCTCATCCTTATTCTTTTGTTTCGTATATCGGTCAGAGGCTTTAATGTCGCCTCCTGTGTCAATCGTAATCGTACCGGCTGATTTATTTGGTTTTAGCTTCGTAGCGCCGTCAATCGTTGTGACGTCGAGACTCAACTTCGCCACATATTCCGCAAGAGAAACACTTTCACCTGTCACTTGCGCATGGACGGCATCCATCTCTTTGATGGAAATCGCACGTGATGCATTCAGTGTAATTTCATCACCTTTTACTTTATCGAGACTCATCGCTTCTCCGTTCATCTCGATTGTTTTTGCGTAGATGCCCATTCCTTTAAGTGTTCCAGCATCGACATCGACACGGTTCATATAACTCGGTAGTCCCACTTGAATCGTATAGTCTGCTGTTTTTTCGCTCGGACGATTGCCGAGTCGAGACAGCCAACCATCTCGTCCTGTCACCGTTACCGTATTCGTCGATGTACTGATTTTCAGTCGTTTTCCACTCGATGCACTATCGACGAGTTTGATTTGGACGTTTCCGTCTGTGCTTCGAACGAATTGTACGGTTGCGTGCGGCGCCTCGATGGCGAGAGACTTATAGCGATTCGTCGTCTTGAATGTTTCACCGCGCGATAACAATTCCGTTGAGACGAGCAATGTAATCGAATAGATGACGACAAGTCCGAGAACGACACCACCGTACAAATAAAGCGGTCGCTTCACTGGTCCTTTTTCTCCAATGCGATTCAACCGTGCATCCATCTTTTGTTTTTGTTTATTTTTTAAGCGTGTGAACGACGATTGTTTTCGTTTCCGCACACTCCTACTGTTATGCTCTTCCATGTCAGTCCCTCCATCTCATGTCTACCATTATTCCGAATATCTGAATCGGCTGTCAACAGCCCCTACTTATCATAGAAGAAGTTCACTGTTTCGCCATCGGGCGGAAGAAGGAAGCGTCATCGGATGAACTACAGATATTCCAGAAGAATAATCGACAAAAAGGAGAGGAACCTTGACGTTTCCTCTCCTTTGCTTAAGAACGGATTATAATTCGAGTGACTCGCCGATCGCGAGTAAATGACCAGTTTGACCTTGCGCTTCAATTTGTTCACAGAATGCGTTCGCATCTTGTTTGATTAAATCAAATGTATCGTAGTGGATCGGTACGACTGCTTTCGCTTGCAACATATCTGCAGCGATCAACGCATCATCCGGACCCATCGTGAAGTTATCACCGATCGGTAAGAAGGCTAAATCGATTTCATGATGGGCGCCATAAAGGGCTAAATCCCCGAACAGTGCCGTATCGCCTGCGTGATAGATTTCTTTGCCTTCGATCGTCAGTAAGAATCCAGCCGGCATCCCCATATACGTAATGGTTTGTTTCTCTTCATCGATGATGCTTGATGAATGGAATGCCTGTGTCATCTTTACTTTACCAAACGAGAATTCAAACTGTCCGCCAAGGTTCATCGGGTGGACATTCAATCCTTTGAAGCTTAAATACGTTGCCAACTCATGCGTAGCGATGATCGTCGCCCCCGTTGCTTTCGCGATCCGCTCTGCATCAAGCATATGATCGGCATGGGCATGGGTTAACAAAATAAAATCTGCCTTGACGTCATCTGGATTCGTCGTCGCTTTTTCATTACCGCTAAAGAAGGGATCGATGACGAGATGGTGACCATTCGTTTCAATCGTTACTGTTGACTGTCCATGATAAGTTAGCTTCATCTAATTCACTGCCTCTCGATTAGGATTCGGATAATTGATTCCCTTCCCCCCATGCGCATAAACCTTTCATGGCTGGTTGCAGTGTAAATGCCGCTTCTGTCAATTTGTATTCGACATGTAAGACGGCTTCATCATACTCAATCCGTTCAATCATTCCGAGACGTTCGAGTTCTTTTAATTGATCCGTCAAGACTTTCCGAGAAATCCCGGGAATGGCACGTTGTAACTCTAAAAAACGTTTCTGACCGTTCTCTAACGTGCAATATAATTGTGGACGCCATTTTCCGCCGATGATGGCGAGCGCCCGATTGACCGGAAATTGTTCTGTCGACATGTTGTTCTCTCCTCCAGAGTAGTTACTTCAAAGTGCGTACTATGCAATCGAGTGTAGCGTAAGTTAGAGTATGCGTAAATCATTTTGCAAAAGGAGTGTTAAGCATGACGTATCCACGTAATTTTTCGCACATCGGTCTTTCTGTACCGAATCTCGACGAAGCCGTCCGTTTTTATCAAGAGGTGATGGGTTGGTATATCATCATGGAACCATCTGATGTCCTCGAAGATGACTCTGCCATCGGTGTCATGTGTACGGATGTCTTTGGTGCAGGATGGAACAAGTTCCGGATTGCTCACATGGCGACAGGTGACCGCATCGGAATCGAGTTGTTCGAGTTCCCGAACAATGAACAACCCGAAAATAACTTCGAATTCTGGAAAACAGGCATCTTCCATTATGCGATCCAAGATCCAGACGTCGAAGGACTCGTCGAAAAAATCGTCGCCCACGGCGGCAAACAACGGATGCCAATCCGCGAATACTATCCGGGAGACAAGCCGTATCGAATGGTCTACTGTGAGGATCCATTCGGTAACCTCGTTGAAATCTACTCTCACTCGTATGAACTTACCTATTCGGAAGGAGCTTATTAAACATGAAAGCATGGTTAAATCACTCAGGTACAGCGATTGATCAATGGACATTCGAAGAGGTCAAGACGCCGACGCCAGGAGAAGGACAAGCCTTGATTCGCGTCAAGACGGTCGCACTGAATCCCGTCGACTATAAGGCGACCAACAATCCAGCTTGGACGTTCCCGCATATTCCAGGCGTCGATCTAGCGGGTGTCGTCGAACAAATCGGCCCAGGCGCAGAAGTGAAAATCGGTGATCGTGTAGCGATTCATACGAACCTGCAACGCGATGGTGCTTTTGCTGAATATGCACTCGTCGATACGCGTGCCCTCGCCCTGATTCCGGAAGACATCTCATTCACTGAAGCCGCTGCGATTCTTTGCGCAGGCATGACTGCCTATGAAGCGATCGTTCAGAAGATGAACACGACAGGGAAAGAAACGATCCTCATTCATGCTGGTGCAGGTGGTGTCGGTGGCATCGGCATTCAACTCGCGAAACGCCTTGGTCTTAAGGTCGCGACGACTGCTTCGACAGAAAACCATGAGTGGGTCAAGCGACTCGGTGCCGATCTTGCCATCGACTACAAAAAAGAAAATGTCACGGATGTCATTCGCGATTGGACGAACGGTCGCGGTGCTGACTTGATTTTCAATACGGTCGGTCGAGATGAAGCAACAGCGGATCTCGGACGTCTTGCCTTCTCGGGGCAACTCGCCTTCATCGCCGGTGGTCCCGATCAGTCGGTCGTCAAGCCGTTCACGCTCTCCCCTTCGATCCATGAAGTGGCACTCGCGGCTGCTTATGCCAGCGAAGATGACCGTGCGATCCGAAACCTCGGTCATATGGCAAGTGAATTATTAAAACTCGTCGCAGCGAAAGAACTCGATCCACTCGTCACAGAGGAGATTCCAGCAACTGACATCGTCAAAGGATTACAACGTCTATCTGAACGTCACGTCCGTGGTAAAATCATCGCTAAATTTAACTAATACTTGCCGTGGCACAAAACAGCCGACTGTCCTTAGATAATAGGACGGTCGGCTGCTGTCGTACTCTATTTTTTAATTCCTGAACGTTGACTGAAAAAGCATCAGCCATGTTCACCGGTAGCGTTCTTGTTTTTTGATATGTAAGGATCGTCCGACTAACTCGAAACCGACATGCTGATAGATTTTATTCGCTGTCTGGTTCGACCAATCGGTATAGAGCGTCACGACCGGATAAGACTGTAGGAGGTGTTCAGATAGTTTTGCGACAAGATAAGAAGCATATCCATTCCCACGTAGTTTTTTCGGCGTATAGACGTAAGAAATCGTAATCCCAGTTTGCGTGGGACGTGTCGCTGCCGCCATCGCGACGAGCGTATTTCCACTAAACAATCCGAACAAGCTTCCTTGCTGAATGTGTCGCGTCATTGACTGATGGAGTTGCGTAAGCTGTCGATCAGATGGACGCGTTTCGACCTCATATAAAAATCCGGACGCAAATTCTAAGGCTTGTTGTCCTTCATCGTTCAAAACCGGTCGGAAGACGACGTTCTCCTGAACATGTGGCATCTCGACCTTCGTCAATGCATACATCCCTTGTTCCATATGTACCTCATACATGGAATGTGGGAGTAAAAGCGGCGCTAAGATGACCTGTTCTCCGACGAATCCTGGACTATCCAGAATTCGCGCAAGCTTTCGAATCCCTTCTTGCGAGAACATATCCCCTGCGACGATGACTTGCTCCGGTATCGTTTGCAATATGACGAGACGATGATCGCCTTCTTGTGCCGTTGCCATCAAGAGCGGTTCATCTCCCCGTTCCAATATACCTAGAATCAACTGATGCGTATCTGGACGTTCAAGCAGAAACGGGAGGACGACCATTTTGAATTGTTCATAATCACGATAATGCGTCACCATAGTCGACGACCTCCTTTATTTCTATAGTGTACCAAATCATGCACTAGAAATCGTAGGTCGTCCGACGGAATCTATCTGTTTTTACACGTTTGCGGTAAAACGTTCGCTCCAAGCAACTGGGTCCTTCGACCAATCTGCCAATTGTTCCTGTTCTTCTAGCGTGATATCCCCTTGTTGTTGTGCCGTTTCGAGTAACGCTTCGAACGTCAGTAATGCATCCGCGTCAATCTTCGCTTCTCGGAGATTATTCTTCAAGCGTTCCATCCCGTAAGAGAAAATCGCTTGAATCCGAATGACGTTCGCTCCCTTTGCTTGGAGTGCTTCCGCTGCCTCGATCGCAGACATCCCCGTTGACAATAAGTCTTCGATGACGACGACGCGTTGGCCTGGTTGAATAACACCTTCGATTTGATTACCTTTCCCATGTTTCTTACTGCCACTACGCACGTAGACCATCGGTAACCCTAATCGTTCCGCGACGAATGCCGCGTGAGGAATACCTGCTGTCGCTGTTCCGGCAACGACTTCGATTCCTAAATCCTTCACTTTCTCAGCGAGGGCATCGGCAATCAAGGAGCGGACTTCTGGGTACGAAAGTGTCAACCGATTATCGCAATAGATCGGAGAACGGAGCCCACTCGCCCACGTATACGGATCGTTTGGAGATAACGTGACGGCTTTGATACGGAGTAATGCATTTGCAATTGGATTTACCATGATAATTGCCCCTTCCATTCTTCGAGTAACGCCTGATAGACCTGTTCTGGATGTTTGGCACGTGTAATCGGGCGACCAATTACTAAATCCGTCGCTCCATTTCGACGCGCATCAAGAACGGTCGCGACTCGCTTTTGATCATCTGCTTCACTGCTAGAAGGACGAATGCCTGGTGTGACAAAACGGAAGTCCGTTCGGCAAACTTCGATTAGTTCAGGAAGATCGAGCGCCGAACAGACGATACCATCTAGTCCGGCTGCTTCTGCCAGTTGCGCATACTCACGAACGACTGCCGGCATCGCTCCTTCAATCTTTAAGTCGCGTAACATCGCTTCATCCGTCGATGTCAACTGCGTCACGCCGATTAGTTGTGTCTCGGCATTCGTTTCACGAAGTCCTTCTCGCGCCGCGATCATCATCTCTTTCCCACCGGCAACATGGACGTTCGTCAATTCAACACCTAATTGCCCGATGATGCGCATCGTCCGGCGCGCCGTTTCTGGAATGTCATGGACTTTGACATCGAGGAATACAGCGTGCCCACGCTCGACGAGTTTTTGGACGAACGGTCCACCTGCAGCATAAAATAATTCCATCCCAACTTTTACGGCTGGTCGTGTCTCTTTGAACTGTTCGAGGAACGAAAACACTTCTGTTTCGGTCGGAAAATCAAGCGCGATGTAAAGTTGATTCATATGCTTTCCCCCTGATGTCTAAGATATGGTCGATGCCGAGTTCATCCATGCGACCCGGTAACTGCTGGATTAATTCTTGACAGATGTATGGATTGACGAAGTTTGCGGTACCGACGGCAACAGCGGAAGCCCCAGCGTATATCATTTCTAAGACGTCATCGACTTCCATCACGCCACCCATCCCGATAATAGGAATCGAGACTGCTTGTGCGACATCATGAATCATCCGAATCGCGACTGGCTTGATGGATGGACCGGATAATCCACCAATCCGGTTGGCAAGGATTGGCTGTCCCGTTCGGACATCGATTCGCATCCCAACGAGTGTGTTGATCATCGTCAGCCCGTCTGCACCTGCTGCTTCGACGGCACGTGCCATCTCGACGATTGAAGTGACATTCGGTGAAAGCTTAACGTAAACCGGTTTGGTCGAGACCTGTTTGACTCGACGCGTTAATTCAGCGGCAAGCAACGGATCCGTTCCGAACTGGATTCCACCTGATTTGACGTTCGGACAGGAGATATTTAATTCCAATGCATGAATGCCAGGGTGACGGCTCATTTTTTCTGCGACAAGCTCATACTCTTCTGGTGTCGATCCGGCGACATTCGCAATGATTGCTGTATCAAACGTCTCAAGGAACGGTAGTTTTTTCATTAAGATACCATCGACACCCGGATTTTGGAGACCGATTGCATTCAACATCCCCATTCCACTCTCCGCGACACGCGGCGTCGGATTTCCGTAACGTTCTTCGCCCGTCGCTGCTTTGATCATGATTGCCCCAAGCTCTGATAAATCATATAACTTCGCGTATTCCTCACCGAATCCAAAACATCCAGATGCCGGCATGATCGGGTTTTTCAAGGAAAGTCCTGGCAACTCGACATGTAATCGTTCCATCATAATACGACCTCCTCTGCCCGAAAGACTGGACCATCGGAACAAGTCTTGACGTACCCGCCTGTCGGTGTTTGACAGACACAGGCAAAACAAGCACCGATGCCGCACCCCATTCGATTTTCGATGGAGAGATACTTATGCTCAATCGGTTGTTGCTGGAGTGACCGCAACATCGGCTCTGGTCCGCAAGCGAGTAGGACGTCATAGCTTTCTGGACGTAAGGCTGCCGTGACGAATCCTGTCGTGCCATGCGTTCCATCGACGGTCGTGACCGTCGTCTTACCGAGTGCTTGGAATTCCGCTTCGTAAAAAACACTTGTTGCCGTATCAAATCCTAGAATCGCTTCACATGTCACGCCCCGGGCGACAAGTTGGCGCATCGTCTCATACAGCGGCGGTACCCCAATCCCTCCACCAACGAGAACGACCCGTTGATCTCGGTTGATGGCGTCGATCGGAAAACCGTTTCCGAGTGGTCCGAGGGCATCGATTTTGTCGTCGGGACGCAAGGAAGCTAGTTCTGCTGTCCCTTGTCCGATTTCTTTAAAGAGAAACGTAATCAGATCACGATCGACCCGAGCAATCGAGATCGGTCGGCGTAAGAGTGGACCGACGCGTAGATGCATGAATCGCCCCGGCGCAATGTCCTGCGGTTGCTCGAGGCGACAGACGAGTTCTGTCGCGCCTTGAGCTACCGTTCGTCGAGAGACGACCGTCAAGAGTTGCTTCATTGGATCACCACTTTCTTTTCGTGTGTGAAGGCTTGAATCGCACTCGCTTCGAACGAGCGACTCTCGATGACGCGTAGAATCGCTTCCGCCGTATCGAGTGATGTTAGACAAACGACTTGATTCTCCGCTGCTGCCCGGCGAATGATGAAGCCGTCTTTCGTGACTTGTGAGTCGCGACTCATCGTATTGATGACATACTCGATCTCCCCTTTTTCAATCACGTCGAGCATCGATTCGGAAGACGAGTCGATTTTACCGACCGTCTGAACCGGTAACCCTTGCTCCGTCAAGTACGCTGCCGTTCCTTCCGTCGCAAGCAACGTGAATCCAAGTGAGGCAAAGCGTCGTGCGAGATCTGTCATTTCTGCTTTGTCCGGGTCTGCGACCGTCAAGAGAACACGACCGTGTTCTGGAATCGCCATCCCAGAAGCAAGCAATCCTTTGTAGAGTGCTTTTTCAAGTGTTCGGTCTGTTCCGATGACTTCTCCGGTCGATTTCATTTCCGGTCCGAGCGTCGGGTCGACTTCTTTAAGCTTCGCAAACGAGAAGACCGGTACTTTGACCGAGACGAGCGATTCTTCCGGTAGGACACCACTTGTTAACCCGTAAGAAGCGAGCGTTTCACCGAGAATGATGTCCGTCGCGAGCCGCGCGACCGGAAGTCCCGTCACTTTCGAGATGAATGGCACCGTCCGGCTGGCACGCGGATTGACTTCAAGAACATAGAGTGCGCCGTCCGCATAGACAAACTGGATGTTGAGCAATCCTTTGATGCCGAATGCTTTGGCGATTCGTGTCGTGTAGTCGACGATCCGATCCTTGATGTCTTGGGAGACACGTTGTGGCGGATAAACTCCAATCGAGTCACCTGAGTGAACACCGGCACGTTCGATATGCTCCATGATGCCTGGAATGACGACATCTGTTCCATCACAGATCGCGTCGACTTCGAGTTCAATTCCTGTCAGGTAACGGTCGACGAGGACCGGTCGTTCCGGTGAGGCGATGACCGCGTGTTTCATGTAATGTTCCAGTTCTTCTTGTGCATAGACGATTTCCATTGCCCGACCGCCGAGAACATACGATGGACGAACGAGGACCGGGTAACCGAGTGACGCTGCTGCCGTGACCGCTTCTTCGACCGTGACGGCCGTTTTACCTGGTGGCTGTGGAATGTCGAGCGCCGTCAACGCTGCTTCGAACTGTTTTCGGTCCTCTGCCCGGTCTAAATCCTCAAGCGATGTCCCGAGGATTTTTACACCTTCTGCTGCTAATGACTCAGCTAAGTTGATTGCTGTCTGTCCACCGAACTGGACGATGACACCGAGCGGACGTTCATTTCGGATGACTTCGAGGACATCCTCCGTCGTTAATGGTTCAAAGTAGAGTCGATCGGAAATCGAGAAGTCGGTCGACACGGTTTCCGGATTGTTGTTGACGATAATTGCTTCATAACCAGCTTGACGAATCGCTTGAATCGAATGGACTGTCGCATAGTCGAACTCGACTCCTTGACCAATCCGGATCGGACCCGATCCTAAGACGAGGATCGAAGAACGATTCGTCGCGATTGCCTCATTTTCGCGTTCGTATGTTCCATAGTAGTACGGTGTATCAGAAGCGAACTCTGCCGCACACGTATCGACCATTTTATACACTGGATGAATCGCTTGCGCTTCACGCATCCGGCGAATCTCTGTTTCCGTTTGTCCTGTGATCCGGGCGAGCATTGGGTCACTGAATCCATACCGCTTCACATGAAGTAGCAGTTCAGGTGTCAAACCGGTAGCGACCGATTGCTCAAGTTGCCAAATGTGCTGTAGCTTTTCGAGGAATAAGCGATCAATTGCCGTCCAAGCATGAATCTGTTCGACGCTATAGCCGCGGACAAAACCAGCGTATAAGGCGAAAAGTCGATCATCTGTCGCCTGGCGAATCGCTTGTTGCAAAGCATCATCTGCCATTTCGATGAAGCGTGGCATGTACAAATCCGCTGTACCGATTTCAAGCGAACGAACGGCTTTCAGTAATGCCTCTTCCATCGTCCGCCCCATTGCCATAACCTCACCGGTCGCCTTCATCTGTGTCCCGAGCGTCCGATCTGCCATTTCGAATTTATCGAACGGCCAGCGCGGAATTTTGGCGACAACATAATCGAGTGCCGGTTCGAACGAAGCAAAGCTCGTCTCGGTGATCGGGTTCTTTAATTCAGATAAGGCATACCCGACGGCAATCTTTGCAGCAAGTTTTGCGATCGGATAACCGGTCGCTTTTGAAGCAAGTGCGGACGAGCGGGAAACACGTGGATTGACTTCGATGACATAGTAGTCAAAGCTCGTCGGATCCAGCGCGAACTGGATGTTACATCCACCTTCGATACCGAGTGCGCGAATGATATCGAGCGAGACGTTACGTAGCAGTTGATAATCGCGATCCGATAACGTTTGCGTCGGAGCAAAGACGATCGAGTCTCCGGTATGAACACCAACCGGGTCGAAGTTTTCCATCGCACAGACGATGATGGCTTGGTTCGTTGCATCACGCATGACTTCAAATTCGACCTCTTTCATCCCAGCAATTGATTTTTCAAGGAGTACTTGTGTTGCCGGACTTGCCTTGAGTCCCCCTTCGACGATTCGCGTGAACTCTTCCGGTGTATGGGCGATTCCACCACCCGTTCCTCCGAGTGTATATGCTGGACGGATGATGATTGGTAGACCAATCTGTTGTCGGAATTGTTGTGCTTCTTCGAGCGAATGCACGATTTCACTATCCGGTACGCCATGTCCGCGTCTAAACATCAGTTGACGGAACAAATCACGATCTTCTGCCTCTTCGATTGCTGATAATTTCGTTCCGAGCAACTCGACATTGTATTCAGCTAGGACACCAAGACGATCTAGTTCAACAGCCAAGTTCAGACCCGTCTGACCGCCAAGTGTCGCAAGCAAGGCATCCGGACGTTCCTTGCGGATGATCCGTGAGACGAACTCTGCTTGGAGGGGCTCGATGTAGACACGATCAGCGACCGTTGGATCCGTCATGATCGTTGCAGGGTTCGAGTTGACGAGGATGACTTCATATCCTTCTTCCTTCAAGGCTTGACACGCTTGTGTTCCAGCGTAGTCGAATTCAGCTGCTTGTCCGATCACGATAGGACCGGACCCGATAACGAGAATTTTCTGGATATCTTGACGTTTAGGCATGAGAGACCTCCTGTTGTTTCGTGATTTCTTCTAAAAACTGTTGGAATAGACCGTTCGCATCCATCGGACCAGGTGATGCTTCCGGATGGTATTGGACGGAGAAGACCGCTGCTGTCGTATGACGGATGCCTTCGACCGTTCCGTCATTGATCGCAAGATGCGTCACTTCAAGCACGGTATCGCGTAATGACTGTTCGTCGACGGCATACCCGTGGTTTTGCGACGTGATATCGACGCGACCTGTCCGGATATCTTGGACTGGATGATTCGCCCCTCGGTGACCGAATGGGAGCTTGAACGTATCCGCCCCGTGCGCTAGTGCAATCAACTGATGACCGAGACAGATGCCGAAGATGACGACTTTTCCCGTCAATTCTTGAATCATCGGAATCGCCGTTGGGACATCCTTTGGATTCCCTGGTCCGTTCGATAGCATTACACCGTCCGGACGATAGCGTAAGACTTCCGTTGCGCTCACGTCGTATGGTACGACGACAACTTCACAGCCGCGTTTGACAAGTTCGCGGACGATTCCGAGCTTCGCTCCGAAGTCGACGAGAACGATTCGTGGTCCAGCTCCTGGGATGATATACGCCCGTTCCGTTGAAGCACGTTTGACTTGATCCGTCTCGATTGGTGCATTTTGCAGGTGGCTTAATTCCTCTTCTAGGTCGAACTCTCCATCAACGAGTCGGCCGCGCATGACGCCTTTCGAGCGGATATGTCGTGTTAACTGTCGCGTATCGATTCCACTTAATCCTGGAATATCAAGATCTCGAAGAGCTGCATCGAGCGACATCTCACTGCGGAAGTTCGACGGTGTTTGGCAATGTTCGCGGACAATCAATGCTTTAGCGAGTGGACGCGTCGTTTCATAGTCTTCTCGATTGACTCCGTAATTGCCGATCAACGGATTCGTCAGCACGATCATCTGATCACAGTAAGATGGATCCGATAGCATCTCTTGATAACCAGTCATTCCGGTTTGGAAGACGACCTCTCCTGTTGTTGTCGTGTCCGATCCAAACGCCGTTCCTTCAAACGTCATACCATCCTCTAACACCAGTGTCCGTTTACGCATGTGCTATGTCCTCCTTGAATACGATTTCTCCCTTGACGAGCGTCATGACCGGGAATCCTTTTAACCGTTCTCCTGCGAACGGTGTGTTCTTACCTTTTGAACGGAACCGTTCCGGTGAAACCGTCCGCTCCGTCTCTAGATCAAGCAGGACTAAGTCTGCTTCCGCCCCCACTTCGAGTTTGCCGTAAGGTAGTTCAAAAATCGCTGCTGCCTTGTCCGTCAAATTCCGAATCAGTGTCTCAAGTGTCATCTTGCCTTCAGCGACAAGCTTCGTATAGAGGAGCGGGAATGCTGTCTCGAATCCTGTGATGCCAAACGGGGCGCGTTCGATACCGAGTGCCTTCTCTTCTGCTGCATGAGGAGCGTGATCCGTTGCGATGCAATCAATCGTTCCGTCTGCTAATCCTTCGAGCAATGCTTGGCGATCTGCCTCACTCCGCAGTGGTGGATTCATTTTAAAGTTCGGATCCTGATTCGATATGTCTTCATCGATCAATACAAGATGGTGCGGTGTGACTTCTGCTGTCACTCGGATCCCTGCTCGTTTGGCGTCACGAATGACGCGAACGGATTCTTTCGTCGAGACATGACAGACGTGATAATGACAGCCGGTTTCTTCTGCAATCAGGACATCACGTGCGATGTGGATACTCTCAGCAAGCGATGGAATACCTTGCAAACCTTCCCGTCGACTGTAGTTTCCTTCGTGCACACATCCTGCTTTTAACGAATCATCTTCGCAGTGGGCAACAATCGTCTTCCCGAGCCGTGCGGCTTGTTGCATTGCCGTTCGCATGACGGCTGCCGTCTGGACCCCGACACCATCATCCGTGAATGCCACGGCATCCGTTAATTGATCGAACGCGACGAGTTCTTGTCCGAGTTGATTTTTTGAAATCGCCGCGTAAGGCAAAACCCGGACAGATGCCGTCTCTTCAATCTTTTGGAACAATGCATCAAGTGTTTGACGATCGTCCGGTACGGGACGCGTATTCGGCATCGGGCAAATCGTCGTAAATCCACCAGCTGCCGCAGCTGCCGTACCTGTCGCAATTGTCTCCTTATGTTCGCCGCCCGGTTCCCGCAGGTGGACATGGATGTCGACGAATCCTGGTGCAACGAATAATCCGGAAGCATCAATGACCGTTTCCCCAACTTGCGGTATTGCTGCTAAGTCCGTGATTTTTCCAGCTTCGATTCGAATATCCCCTGTTCGAACTTGTCCAGCCTCGTACCATCTCGCATTTTCAATTCGTGTTGTCATCTGCATCGTCTCCTTTGATTGTTTTCATCGAAAAGCACCATTCCAGAATCGCCATTCGCGCAAAGACACCATTTTTCATCTGTTCAAAAATCCGCGATTGCGGGTGTTCGACGAGTTCGTCGGCAATCTCGACTCCGCGATTGACCGGTGCCGGATGTAGGACGATCGCTGAAGGTTTCAGTCGATTCATCCGCTCATGCGTCAATCCATGTGTGACGTGATAGACATCTGGATCAAACCGTGTCGTTCCGTCATGCCGTTCGTGCTGGACTCGAAGCAACATCAAGATGTCACACTGTTCAACTGCTTCGTCCATTGAAAGATACGGTATTCCCATCGCTTCGTCATACCATTCGCGTGGCCCTGATCCATAGACGATGGCGCCAAGTCGTTTTAAGATATCGGCATTCGACCGAGCGACACGACTATGTTGTAAATCCCCACAGATGACGACTACTTTTCCTACAATCGTTCCAAACGTCTCGACCATCGTCATCAAATCAAGCAAGGACTGCGATGGATGCTGTCCGCTCCCGTCTCCTGCATTGATGATCGGAATATCGAGTGTCTGAATCAATTCTTCATAATAACCGGTGTCACCGTGACGAATGACCAATCCATCGGCGCCAATCGCTTCGAGTGTTTTGCACGTATCGTGTAACGTCTCCCCTTTTTGCACGGATGACGTCGCTGTTTCAAACGGCAGTAGATGCATGTTCAAGCGATGCTCTGCCATTTCAAAGGAAGAGCGTGTCCGCGTCGAGTTTTCAAAAAACAGATTGACGAGTGTCTTGTCGGAAAAGTCTGGTGCCGGTTCGCCTTGTTTAAAAGCGAGACTACGTTCAATCAACGAATTGATCTCCGTTATGGATAAGCTTTCTAAATTGACGAAATGTCGGGTTTGCAAGATCGTTTTCATGTATTTCACTCCTTCAGGTCATGAAAAAGGCGCACCTTCTAAGTGAAGGTGCGCCGAAAGAAGACAGAGGAGTCCCTGCATCTTTTCATGGCCTTCACTTTATCGTTCTCTCGGAACGTCTTAAAAGTTGTTCGCTACAGATTGAGTTGTAGAGTTTTCCGTTGTTTCAGCTGTTTCTTCGACCTGTTCCGTCGTTTTCGGAAGGATCAGATTCAGGATGATCCCAAGAATCGTCGCCAGTGCCATACCTTCGAGGGAGAAGTTCCCGATTTTCAAGGCGGCCCCTCCGATTCCCGTGACAAGAATGACAGCTGTGATCGTCAAGTTCCGTTTATCAGCAAGGTCGATCTTACTTTCCGTCAGTGTCCGGAGACCGTTTGACGCGATGACTCCGAATAAGAGAATACTGATGCCACCCATGACTGGTGTAGGAATCGTCTTGATGAATCCTTCGACATATCCGAGGAATCCGAAGCTGATCGCAAGAACCGCTGCCCCACCTAGAACGAAGACACTGTAGACCCGTGTGATCGACATGACGCCGTTGTTCTCACCGTACGTCGTAACCGGTGGTCCACCAAGCATCGAAGCGACTGTCTTCGCGATTCCGTCGCCAAGTACTGTCCGGTGCATCCCTGGATCAAGGAGCGTCTCGCGCCCGATGATCCGTGATGTCACTTTTTGTTCGCCGATGTGCTCCGTCAGTGTGACGAGCGTCACGGGAACGATCAGAAGCAAGGCAGCTGTATTCCATGATGGTGTGTAATTCAAGAACGGAATCGTGAAGTCCGGCACGTGGAAGAACGTTGCCTGTTGAAGTGGTTTGAAGTCAATGATTCCGACCGATGCCGCAACGAGATAACCGACCGTGATTCCGAACAGGATCGGAATCGTGCTCCACATTCCTTTTAAATACGTCATTGCGAGAAGTGTGACACCGAGCGTGACCATCGCGACGAGGAAGTAAAGTCCGTTGTACTTACCGTCCGCTCCGTTCATCGCCATGTTGACAGCGGTCGGGGCAAGCGATAACCCGATAACCATGATGACCGGACCGATGACAACAGGCGGGAGTAAGCGAAGCAACCAAGCAGCCCCCGTGTAACGGATGAGAAGTGAGACAAGTCCGTAGACGAGTCCAGCGACCATTCCGCCGATTAAGGCGTCCTCGACACCCCACCGTTCACTGACGGCGATGATCGGGGCGATGTAGGCAAAACTAGAACCAAGATATGTGGGTACTTTGAAGCGAGTGACGGCGAGGAAAATCAGTGTGCCGACTCCGCTTGCGACGAGCGCGACCGATGTGTTGAGTCCCGTTAAGAGCGGGACGAGCACGGTCGCACCAAACATCGCGAAGACGTGTTGTAGGCTGAGCATCAGCCAATTTAGAGGGTGAGTAGGTACTTCTTGTACATCAAGTACTGCGGCATGTTTTGCCATATGGATGACTCCCTTTCTGGTCTCTCTGGACCACCTTAAAGGTTTTGATTTTTAGCGTTTAATGAATACTTGATCGGCTTCGTCGACTTCAGCGAGCGCGACGACGACTTGCTCGTCACGTGACGTCGGAACGTTCTTGCCGATGAAATCTGGACGGATCGGTAACTCTCGATGCCCACGATCGACGAGGACAGCGAGTTGAATCATACTCGGTCTTCCGTGGTCGACGAGTGCGTCCATCGCGGCACGGACGGTGCGTCCTGTGTAGAGGACATCGTCAACGAGGACGACGATTTTTCCGGTGATGTCTTCCGGTAGATCAGATCCTTTTATTTCTGGCTCTAAACTTCGCTTTGACAAGTCATCTCGGTACATTGAGATGTCGACGACACCGAGTAAGACCGGCTTTCCTTCAATCTGTTCGATCCGCTTCGCAAGGCGGCGCGCGAGTGTCTCACCACGCGTCTTGATTCCGACGATCATTAAATCAGCAATACCTTTGTTACGTTCGATGATTTCATGGGCGATCCGTGTCAGTGCGCGTCCAATCGCGGCTTCATCTAAGATGACGGCTGGTTTCATGGTTTCTCCTTTCATACAAAAGACCTTCTGCGGAAATCCGCAGAAGGTCTTCGAAGACAGAATCATGGCATACGTCTTGTATGCATGCCTACGCACGTTTGTGGTAGGTTCTCCCTTTCGCAGCCTCTCCGGACTCGATTAAAGGTGATACTAGTTTGGTAGGATCGTCGCTCGGACGACCGAAGTGTCAGTAGAGGATGTCTCGCATCGCTCTCTAGGTGATACTCTACCGTTTTATTAGAAAAACGTCAAGACTCTAATTCAAGTTTTTTCAGCTGACCGATTTCAAATGTCATCTCTTCTGGGAGTGGTGCTTCAAAACGCATCCATTCGCCTGTCCGTGGATGTTCGAAGCCGAGAACCGCAGCATGCAAGGCTTGACCATTCATTTTCATCGTCTTACGTGGACCATATTTCGGGTCACCGGCAAGCGGGAAACCGATATAACGCATGTGGACACGGATTTGGTGTGTCCGCCCTGTTTCGAG
Source organism: Exiguobacterium sp. s130 (assembly GCF_018619055.1). Taxonomy (NCBI): domain Bacteria; kingdom Bacillati; phylum Bacillota; class Bacilli; order Caryophanales; genus Exiguobacterium; species Exiguobacterium sp. s130. The sequence goes on from NZ_JACSNI010000002.1 coordinate 606,087, forward strand.
TTTACATTCAACGACTGTAAACCCTTCGTACCGATCGAGAACACGGAAATGGGTTACGGCAGATTTTGAATTCTTATCCGTTACCGTCATCCGTTGACGATCGTTCTTATCGCGTCCGATCGGTGCTTCAATCGTTCCGAGCTCGTGCGGAATCTCACCGTGTACGAGCGCAATGTAGAGACGTTCCGTCGTTTTCTCTTTCAACTGATGCGCGAGTGATTCATGCGCTAAGTCGTTCTTAGCAACCATCAATAGACCAGACGTGTCCTTATCGATTCGGTGAACGATTCCTGGACGTTTGACACCATTAATGCCCGAGAGATCTTGACAATGATGTAATAAGGCATTGACGAGGGTCCCTGAGACATGACCTGCCGCTGGGTGGACGACCATTCCTTTTGGTTTGTTGACGACAATGACATCTGAGTCCTCGTAGACGACCTCAAGCGGGATATCTTCTGGTAAAATCTCGAGTTCTACCGTTTCCGGGATATGAACGGTAATCGATTCTGTTCCCGATAATTTATAGTTTGGTTTAACGACACGACCATCGACTTCGACGCGTCCCGCTTTTAACCATTCCTGTACTTGCGAACGCGACCATTCATTTTGTTCTGCGAGCCACTTATCAATGCGCCCTGTCGCTCCATCCGCTTGTACGGACCATGTTTCTACTTCATTCATTTATCCATCGTTCCTTTCTTAGTCAACCGTTCTTCGAACATGACGCTAATCAGCATCGTGATGACACCAAACGTCAAACAGACGTCTGCGACATTAAAGATCGGGAAATTATAGCCGAACGGGAAGAAGTGGAAGAAATCAACGACTTCTCCTCGAACCATTCGATCAATGAAATTTCCGATCGCACCACTAAGTAGTAGCGAGATACTCCAAGCAAACACCTTATTTTTCGTGCCTTCCTTGTAGAGGAAGTAAATCAATCCAATGACGACGATAATCGTGACGAAGAAGAAGAAACCGAATTTACCTTCGAGCATTCCCCATGCGGCGCCACGGTTCCGATACGAGTTGAGATAAAAGAAATCCGGAATGACTGTGATCGCTTGACCGATCGTCATATTTTGAACGACGATCCATTTCGTCAACTGGTCGATTCCAACGAGTAAAGCAGCAATCCCTAAGTAAAGCCACATCCTATTGTCCTCCGCATCCAAAAATAATGAGGGACGTCCTGCGAAGTCGCAGTCGCCCCTCCCTTTGTATCATTATAAAGAATTGACGACTTCAGTACAACGTGGGCAAAGCGTCGGATGAGCCGGATCTTGTCCGAGTTCTGTCGAATATGTCCAACAACGTTCACATTTTTCACCGTCAGCTTTTTGAACTGTAATACCGGTCGTCTCATACATCTTATCCGTTGTATCCACGAATTCGAGTTGTGAGACTTGGAGCAACTGCTCAAGATGATCAATCGTTTTAAGCAATGCTTTCGTTTCTTCCTTCGGTGCAAGCAAGAGTTTTGCTTCGAGTGTCTTACCGACGAGTTTCTCGACGCGTGCTTCCTCGAGTGCTTTTAAGACATCATCACGGAACGTCAGGAACGCGTTCCATTTCTCGATGAGAGCAAGTCCTTCTTCTGAGACTTCGACCGTTTCTGGAAGGTCCGTCAAGAAGATGCTCTTCGTCTCAACAGCTGGTACGAATTCCCATGCTTCGTCTGCCGTGTGTGGCAAAACAGGTGCCATCAATTGCAACAAGGCGACGACTGTATCATACATGACCGTCTGAACCGCACGACGCGATGTCGCGTCTGCTTTTTCGATATACAGGATATCTTTCGTGTAATCGAGGTAGAACGACGACAAATCAAGGACACAGAAGTTGTGGAGCAATTGATAGACCGACATGAAGTCGTACGCATCATAAGCCGCTTTTACTTTTCCAACAAGTTGGTCCAGTTTCGTACGCATGAAACGGTCTGACTCTGGTAAGTCTTCAAATGCGACTCGGTGCGTCGCAGGATCGAATTGATCCAAGTTTCCGAGAAGGAAACGAACCGTGTTCCGGATTTTACGATATGATTCTGAGACTTGTTTGAAGTTATCCATCGATGCCCGAACATCAGCTTGATAATCGACAGATGCCACCCACAAACGAAGGATCTCTGCTCCGAATTGTTGCATGACTTGGATTGGTGCAATCGTGTTACCAATCGATTTCGACATCTTGCGACCTTGACCATCCAGAACGAATCCGTGACTGACGACCGCTTTGTATGGTGCTTTCCCAGTCGTTGCGACGGCTGTCGATAGCGACGAGTTAAACCAACCGCGGTATTGGTCAGAACCTTCAAGATAGAGATCCGCTGGACGTGTCAATTCAGGACGTGTCGCAAGGACACCGGCATGTGATGAACCAGAATCGAACCAGACATCCATGATGTCCGTTTCTTTTTTGAAGATACCGTTCGGACTTGCTGGATGTGTGAATCCTTCAGGAAGCAAGTCGACTGCTTCGCGCTCATACCAGACATTTGATCCGTGAGTCGCAAATAGATTCGCGATATGATCAATCGTTTCTGGTGTGACGATTTCCGTTCCATCTTCAGCGTAGAAGATTGGAAGTGGAACGCCCCAAGCACGTTGACGGGAGATGACCCAGTCGCCGCGGTCTTTGAACATGTTGTGGAGACGTGTTTCACCCCACTCTGGTACCCACTGGACACCTTTGATCTCATCAAGGATTTCCGCACGGAAGTCTTTGATTGAAGCGAACCACTGTGGCGTTGCCCGGAAGATGACCGGTTTTTTCGTCCGCCAGTCGTGTGGATACGAGTGTTTGATGAATGACAGTTTTAAGAGAGCGCCAGCTTCTTCGAGTGCGAGACCGATTTCTTTGTTCGCATCTTCATAGAACATGCCTTCGAATCCAGGAGCTTCTGCCGTCATGACACCTTTATCGTCAACTGGGCAGAGAACGTCAAGCCCGTATGCTTGACCAATACGGAAGTCATCTTCCCCGTGTCCTGGAGCTGTATGAACGACACCCGTCGCTTCAGCTGTAACGTGGTCGCCAAGCATGACGAGTGATTCACGGTCGTAAAGCGGATGTTTCGCTTTCACGTACTCGAAGTCCGCACCATTGAAGACACGTCCAATTGTCGCGTCTTCCCATCCGAGCGCTTCGATGACTTCTGGAACAAGTGTTTCCGCTACGATATATCCTTTTCCTTGATACTCGATCCGCGCATACGTCAATTCCGCACTGACAGAGATTCCAAGGTTCGCTGGGATCGTCCATGGAGTGGTCGTCCAGATGACGAAATGATCCGTCGGCTCAAGGATGTTTTTTCCATCCATGACTTGGAATGCAACATAGATCGCAGCTGACCGTTTGTCTTGATATTCAATTTCTGCTTCAGCTAGTGCTGATTCAGAAGACGGTGACCAATAGACCGGCTTTTTCCCTTTGTAGATATAGCCTTTGTTCGCCATATCCCCGAACAAACGAATTTGAGCTGCTTCAAATTCTGGTTGAAGCGTGATATATGGATTGTCATAGTCACCAAGAACACCGAGGCGTTTGAATTGATCACGTTGGTGATCGACTTGTTCCAGCGCATACTTCGCACATAACTCACGGAATTCCGCGACCGTCATCGATTTGCGGTCAACACCTGCTTTTTGAAGTGCTGTCTCGATAGGCAAGCCATGTGTGTCCCAACCTGGTACGTAAGGGGACTGGAAGCCATTCATCGATTTGTAACGGACGATGAAGTCTTTTAAAACTTTGTTTAATCCGTGCCCCATGTGGATGTCACCGTTCGCATAAGGAGGACCATCGTGAAGGATGAACGTCGGCTTTCCAGCATTCTTTTCTTGGACCGCAGCATAGAGATTCATCTCTTCCCATCGTGCTTGCATATCTGGCTCACGTTTTGGCAAGTTGCCTCGCATTAAAAACTCCGTTTTCATCATCAATAAGGTTTCTTTGTAATCCATCTGACCATCTCTCACCTTTCGCTTTAAAAGTACAAAAAAACCAAGCTCATCCCTGAGATAGGGACGAGCTTGGCTGAACTCGCGGTACCACCCTACTAATCCTGCTCGTATGTTCGACGACGCAGGACCGCTTAAGAACTCGCTAACGGGAGTGAACCGGCATGACTTACTGTTCGGCGAACGTTCAGTCATACACTCTAAGGGGATATCCCATCTCTTTCGTTGCTCGGGCTTCCACCATTTCCCGATTCGCTGTCAACTGTCCAAGATGCGACGTGTCCTTATCATTGATTTTATTTATACGACATCGTCGTCATTATACGCAACTGCTGGAACATCGTCAAGCGCTCCACGTGAAGAGAAATCAAATGCATCCCAGTCGTGGCTCGTCAATAATTCCATTTGAGCATCGATCAACACTTTGAAGCGATTGCGATAGAGTTCGATTTTCTTACGCATCTGTTCCACTTCGAAGTCCGTCCGTTGTGCCCGGCGTTGTGCCGCATCTTGCAATTGCTCTGCTTCGCGTTCTGCCTGTTTCAAGATCAAGCTTGCTTCTTTTGAAGCATTCGCTTTCACTTCTTCTGCCGCTTCCTGTGCGACAATAATCGATTTATTCAATGTTTCTTCCATCGAACTAAAGTAATCGACACGCGCTTGCATGTTTTGGATGACTTCCTGTTGTTGACGGTTCTCACGTAACAACAACTCAAAATCCTTGATGACCTGATCTAGGAATTCGTTCACTTCATCCTCGTCGTAGCCGCGAAACTTTCGTGTGAACTCCTTATTATGAATATCGAGTGGCGTTAATGGCATGATGAATTCCTCCTCCGCATTTTTTATCCTTTTAAAATACCGTATTGTAGTTTGATTCGATCCCGTTTCGTTGATCCGAGAATCGCAATCAGTTTGACGCGTCCCGTTCCACGTAAGGAAAGCAGATCCCCTTCTTCAAGCATGAAACTCACGTCATCGACTACCTTATAATTCACTTTACTTTCACCCTGTTTAATGAGCGTCTGTGCCTTTTGACGGGAGAAGCCGAGAATTTCACTGACGACAGTATCGAACCGAAGTGAGCTGACGAACCCGAGCGTCTCTTCCCACTCTTGTTCCTTCACTTTCAAGCGATCTTCTGCGTCTACGCGCGAAAGACGAATCTTCGTCTTACCTGCGCGTTCGACGTTTGCTTCGATATATGTCGCAACTTCGTCCGCGACAGCAAATTGCACTTGATCCTGGATGATGACGTCGCCGAACTTGGCACGTTTCAATCCGACGTTCAATAATGTACCGGTGACTTGACGATGAGATAGTTCAACGAATTTAGTAGGATAATGAATGCGATAAATGGAAATGTCAAAGTCATCCGCGTTGTATTCATAATAGTCTGGTGCGAGGATTGCTCGTTTACGTTCGGCGCCTTCGAAACCGCCCTCAAAAAAGAGGGCGCATTTCGAACCGACGAGTTCTTGTGTGATTTGCTGTTCACGAGGGTCTAGAAAATCCGTTAATTTAAACGTATACGTCGCTTCCACGTGATCAATCCAGTTCAAGACCGAATCGACGAATTCCCGCTCGCTTCCACGATAATGATCATATACACTCATACGAAGAAGATAGCTCGGATACCGGATTGTGCCAAGTTCAAGACGAGAAAGGCAACAATCGGCGAGATATCTAGCATGCCTCCGATAGGCGGGATAATACGACGGAAGGGTGCTAGGAATGGCTCGACCAACATCGCGAGCACTTGTCCGAATTTCGAATCACGGGCATTCGGGAACCAAGATAGCAGAATGTACACAATCATGACATAACTATAATATTGTAATAACGTACTTAATGTACGACCAATCGCGTACATCACTTGTGAATCCATACTTACCACCCCTTATGATTAATATCATCTTCTCCTAGAAGATTCGAGATGCTACCAGCCAACTCGACATTGTTTGGAACACAGAGGAGGGTATTCTGACTGATCGTCGTGATCGTTCCATCGAGAGCGAAAACGACACCAGATAAGAAGTTGATCATCTGTCGTGATTGATCTTTTGACATACGTTGCATATTGACGATGACAGCACGGTTCTGACGAAGATGTTCCCCAATCTCTTGGGCTTCGTTAAAGACACGTGGTTCACTCAAGATGACCTGCGATTTCGTTTTTTTCGTCGCATGTAGCGGCACGATATTCGATTGTCTCACGCTGTCCTCCTTTTGAGTAACACTTGGGGTAGATTCCTCGTAATACTCTTCGTACTCTTGTTGTGAAGCACCTCTACCTTTATTTATTGTAGCATCATTTTCATATTCCAGTTCATCTAAATCATCGCTGTTGCCGAGAAATAGATTTTGCATTTTTGATTTGAAACCCATATCCATTCTCCCTTCTTCTCGTTTAGGTGTGAACGAGCGTCGTCCCGACTCGGACGAACGTCGCCCCTTCTTCGATGGCAATCTCAAAATCCGATGACATCCCCATGGATAACTCTGTACATGGAGCATACGACAATTTTTTTGCCTTGACCTCTTCTTGCAATGTTTTTAATGACCGGAATACCTCACGTATACGCGTCGTGTCTTCCGTCAACGGTGCCATCGTCATCAGTCCGATGACACGAATCGCTGGATACTGACCGATTTCGTGTAAGAACGACGGTACATCCTCCGGTGCAATACCTTGCTTCGATTCTTCTCCCGAGATATTGACTTGAATGAAACAATCAATGATTCGGTCCGTTCGTTTATTGATCTCTTCCGCTAAATGAAGACGATCGAGCGAATGCAGCACATCAATGGCATCGATGATCTGACGAACTTTACGGGTCTGTAACGTGCCGATGAAGTGCCATGTACAGGCTGTACGTCCGAGCTCTGCCTGTTTTTCGAGCAGTCCATCCGGACGATTTTCTCCAAGATGCGTTACACCGGCCTCTAATAATTCAGAAGCAACTTGACTTGAGACTGATTTCGTCACGCCAATCAACTGTACCTGCTTTTTGGATGAACTCTTTTCACTCGCTTGTTTTATCCGTCGTGTAACCTCTTGTACATTTTCAAGAATTGACATCCAATGACTCCTTTACAATCAAACTCGCAAACCGACCGCCGTGGTCGCCGTGGCGATAAGAGAAGTAATCTTCCGCCTGACAATGTGTACATAGACCTGAGTCAAGGACATCACCCACTCCACAACGCTCAGCAAGCGCAGCATTTGTTTTTTGTAGCGATAACATCGCTTTTCCATCTTCCTTGCGTATGTAAGGAGACTCCTCGAGTTCAAGTGCGTCGATCGCATCAATGACGGGTTGATCGACTTCGTAACAACAATCACGAATCGATGGACCAATGACCATCTGAATTGATGAGCGGCTCGCACCTGCACGCTCCATTTGTTTGACTGTCTCTTCAACGATATTGCCAACAGTCCCCCGCCATCCGGCGTGCGTATTCGCGATGATTCCTGTCGTCGGATCACAGAAGACAAGCGGAACACAATCAGCGAAGAGCATCATCAATAAGACATTCGAGTCAGTCGTCACCAATCCATCTGTACCCGGAATTGCCGTTTCGTAATCCAGAGCGCCGCGTCCGGAGTCAAGTGTCGTCACCTGTTCAACGTGATTCCCATGGATTTGCTGCGCCCAAATTGAGTTCTCAAGAGACAGATCAAGCTGTCGAGCAATGACTTGTCGGTTCTGAATGACGCCATCACGATCATCGTTGACATGTAATCCTAAGTTACCGTTTCCATGTGGTGCTGCAAACTTCGTCGTAAAGGCGGCACGTACGGTACCTGTTGGTGTATCCCATTTGATCCATTGTCCAAACATGTCGATGCCTCCTTCGATTTTAAAAAAAGAGGCGCCGCTTTCGCGACACCTCTTGGTTTAGCAGTCGTGTCACTGGAACATCGATCAACGATTATTCCGGCGAAGGAAAGATGGGATGTCCATCGTTTCTTCGACATCTGGCGCTTTAGCTGGTTCAGGATTTGAGCTGACAGGCGTCTCTTCGACTTGTGGTTTAGACTCCTCTGTTGGTGGTGGAGTCGCTTGTTTTTTCTTCAATAGGTTTTTCATCATCTCTTGTGCGGATGGAATTTCGAAGTCGAGTGGTTCGTTTTCGAATTCCGTCGCGATGACTGTGACGATGATTTCATCTTCTAGGTTATCATTGATGACCGAACCGAAGATCAAGTTAACTTCCTCATCTGCTGCACTTTGAACGATCTGTGCGGCTTCCGTTACTTCATACAAGCTGAGGTTCGCACTACCCGTGATGTTCATTAGAACACCTTTCGCGCCTTCGATTGATGTTTCAAGCAACGGACTTGAAATCGCTTTTTTAGCGGCTTCCGTCGCACGATGTTCACCTGTTGCGACACCTACACCCATCAAAGCAGAGCCTTTTTCAGTCATGATCGTCTTCACATCGGCGAAGTCGAGGTTGATTAGACCAGGAACGGCGATCAAGTCCGTGATCCCCTGTACACCTTGACGTAAGACGTTATCCGCTTCTTTGAACGCTTCAAGCATCGGTGTGTTCCGATCGACGATTTCAAGCAACTTATCATTCGGGATGACGATCAACGTATCGACTTTTTCTTTGAAGTTCTGGACACCAGAAACAGCATGTTGCATCCGTTTACGTCCTTCGAACATGAATGGCTTTGTCACGACACCGACTGTCAATGCGCCGATTTCTTTTGAAATCTCAGCGATGACTGGAGCAGCTCCTGTTCCAGTTCCGCCACCCATACCGGCTGTGACGAAGACCATGTCAGCTCCTGAAAGGATTTCTGTTAATTGTTCACGGCTTTCTTCTGCCGCTTTTTTACCGATTTCCGGATTTGCACCCGCACCGAGACCACGTGTCAATTTTGCGCCGAGTTGTAATTTCACGTCAGCTTGTGACATGTTCAATGCCTGAGCGTCTGTGTTTACAGCGATGAACTCTACGCCTTGGACACCGTGTTCAATCATTCGGTTGACGGCGTTCGAACCGCCACCGCCTACACCGATGACCTTGATTTTTGCTACTTGGTCCATCATTTCATCAAAATGCAACATAAAAAGGGCCCCCTAATATTTTTTACTCATTGGATTTTTTTGTAGGCATTAACCAAAGAATTTCTCAAAGAAACTACTGAATGACTTTTTCTCTTTTGGAGGCTGTTCACGCGTTGGTCGTTCTTCACGAGCAGGTGATGCCTGTTCGTTCATGAGCAGTGCATCCTGCTCACGTCCGGATGCTACGACTTCTTTCTCTTCTGCCCGGTCGAAACCTGATTTCGATACGGCGCTTCTTGAGAGTACATAACGTAACATACCAGCTGCAACGGCGTACTTCGGATGACGAATACCAAGACTAGCAGGCTGATAGACATTGACGCTCTGCTTGAAAATCCGTTTTCCGAGCTGATCGATGCCAGGTAGTGAAGAACTTCCACCACATAAGATCAAGCCGCTGTTCATGTGAGCGTATCCCGCTTGCGTCATTCGTTTTTGAATCATCTCGAAGATTTCCTCAAGTCGCGCTTCTAAAACGAATCCGATCTCTGATTGTGGTTCGAAACGATGTTCCCCGTTGATCGTGACGTATGAGACTTTTTCCTCCGGATCACCGAGTGCTTCGAGTGCAACGCCGTATTCTTCTTTAGCGAGTTTCGCATCTTGGTATTTGCAGTTCATCTTGTACGTCAAATCACGTGTCAGATGATCTCCGCCGTAAGGCAACGTCGTCGAGTAGACGAGATCGTTCTTTTCATAGATGGAAAGCGTCGTCGTCTCATGTCCGATATCGATGATCCCAACACCGAGTTCTAGTTCATCAATCGATGCTGCGATTCTAGATACCGCTAAACTCTCCAGCACATATCCAGCAAGCTCTAAACCAGCCCGTTCAATGGAACGTTTAATGCTATGTAGGATCGTCTTCGCTCCGATGATGAGCTTCCCTGTTACTTCGAGACGATAACCAATCATTCCTCTTGGATCAGTGATTTCTGTTTGCTGATCAACCGTAAACGTCTTCGGCAAGACATCAACTACACTGAGTTCATTTGGAATTCGCATGACCATTGCGGAATGCAAGACATCTTTCACATCATCATCCGTGATTTCATTGTCCTCACCTTTGATCGACGTCATCCCCTGGCAATCCTTGACTTGAATGTGCTCGCCGGAAATAGCGACATATACTTCACCAATTGGTTCACCAAGTGTGCGTTCCACTTCTGTAACCGCTTGTTTAATGGCATGTACCGTTTGATCGATGTCAACGATGACACCTCGTTTAACACCCGCGGATGGTGCAGAACCTTCAGCAAGAACGTTCAGCGTTCCACCAAGTAGTTCACCGACGATGAGTTTCACCTCCGATGTCCCAATGTCGAGTGCGGCAATCGTACCTTTCGTTTCCATGGGAGTGACACCTCCACTTTCATAATACTAATCCTTTTTATTCCTAATTATATTCTAGGAATAGATCAGGCTTCTTCTCGTTTAAGTCTACACTATATAAATACTTACGAAAAGAAGTTATTGCCCGTCTTAGCGTCCTAATAGATTACGATTTGATGACGATTCAAACAAAGGTCGACGAATGAAAACACATGTTTGTTTTTTTGTTCGTCAGCTCTTTACGAATCTTCTATTTTTTCCCTTTATATGGTTTGAAATAGATACCACCATCAATTGTAATTGTTCCTGTCTTTCCTTTTGGTAAGGCAGAAATGACCTTTACATATTCATTCAATGAATTGGAAAAGGCAGAAGTACTGAGCAAAACCGTATTCCCATCCGTCATGAATAATTTCAGACCACCTTTGTCAGTCTTATCATTAGCGACGATCTCGGATATCCGGCTTCGTACTTTCGGCTCGATTTTAACAAGCTCCTTCGTCAATCGATTTAGAGATTGATCGGTGAAGCCAGTCAGGATCGGAGCGTCAAACAATTCTTCCTTCGACTTACCGGGAATGATCGTTCCATCCGCAAGGACGATCCGGTCTCCCGGTTTATCTTTCGCATAGGCAATCTCTTTCTCTTCCGTCACCGTCACGCGATATTGGTGCAAAAATTGCTTTTGCATCGTTGCTTCTTGAATACCTGGGACCTTCTCAATCCGTTCAAGAACGTCTTCCTCTGACACATTAAAGGCATGTGTCTCTTTCACCTTGATCCCGGATGCTTGCAAAATATCCTCTGATTTCACATTGACGTTACCATCAACATCAAATCGAGCGACCCGGGAATAGCTTGACTGCAGATAAAAGACGACACCGACCAATAGACCAATCAAAATCAGGACATAAATGAGTCTTCGGTTAGCTTTTTTGCGACGTTGTTCACGGATATAAGGTATCTTATCCTCGAGACTGCGGACGTTCTTGTCCTCTTGCGGTCGTTCGACCGCTCTCCGTTCCCTCACGTCTCATTCCTCCTCTATACGTAACAGTTCATTTCCCTATCGGTCTTTTCCTGCAATAGTTTAGTTTTTTTGTCCTGTTAGTCGTAACAATTCATCAACTAAGTCTCGTGATGCATTCGGCATACCGAGCGCAAGTGCTGCTTCAGACATTTTTTGTTGTTGCGCCAATGCTTTTTCACATGCATCAAATAACCGTTCACCTGTCAGTTCTTGTTCACGAATCAATAGACTCGCACCTGTCTCGACGAGCGATGATGCATTGACTTCTTGATGGTTTTCTGTCACGTAAGGACTTGGAATGAGGACACTCGGTAACCCAAGCGTCGTCAGTTCTGCTAATGTACTTGCTCCCGAACGCGAAATGACAAGTTGACTTGCTTTTAGGATGTTCGGTAAATCATATACGAATGGACGCAGTTGAATGCGTTCAGGTACTGAGCCAACGCGTGAAACAATCGTATCGTAATGAATCTGACCCGTAACGAAGAGGAGCGACCATCCGGCTTGTTCAACTTTCGGCATCATGTCGACGACTGCTTCATTGATGGCAGGCGCACCACGACTACCACCATAGATGACGACGAGTGGACGCCCTTCCTCGAAACCGAAACGTTGACGCTCTTCCGTTGGGTTGATTTGTAACTCCGCTACTTCAGAAGCGCGTGGGTTTCCGATCAGAACCGTCTTTGTTTCGTTTTTACCGAAGTGATGACCGGATCCTTTAAAGGATAATGCGACACGGTCCACATAACGCGCTAAAAATTTATTGGTGATACCGGGAAGACTGTTTTGTTCATGAACGAGTGTCTTAAAACCCATTTTTGCTGCCGTGTACAGAACAGGTCCACAGACGAACCCACCTGTACCGACGACAATATCCGGTTGGAACTGGCGCAGTAGTCGGCGAACCCGTCGGACACTCTTGACGAACCGGATACCCGTCTTGACGTTCTCGAACGACAGCGAACGACGGATGCCAGAGATCTCAATCGATTCAAATGGAATTCCTGCCCGACGGACGATATCCGCTTCGAGACCGTTTTCTGTTCCGATATAGAGGACCTCACACGGCATGCGTTCTTCGAGCTCTCGGATCATGGCAAGTGCCGGATAGATGTGACCACCTGTACCGCCACCAGAGACGACGATTTTCATACTGTTGTTCCCCCTACTTCATGTACGGCACGAACGAAATGATCGCCGCGCTCTTCATATGTCTTATACTGATCCCAACTTGCGGATGCTGGTGATAAAAGAATGATGTCTCCAGGTTGTGATACTTCAAACGCTACTTTCACGGCTTCATCCATCGTCTTGACGACCGTTGATGAATAGCCGTTTTCAGATGCAAGCGTTCCGAAGCGATGTCCGGTTTCTCCCAGTCCGATGACATGTTTGACGTGCTTCATCGCATCGAGTAGCGGTGTCAAATCCGCTCCACGCTCGAGCCCACCACATAACCAGATGATGTTTGTCGTGAATCCAGATAGGGCTGCTTCCGTCGCGACGTTATTCGTCGCTTTCGAATCGTTATAAACTTTTCGACCAGCAATTTCACCGACGAACTGTGTCCGGTGCTCTACTCCTCCGAATGTCCGTAGCACATGCTGGACATTCGCTAATGGTAAGTCGAATGGTTCGACGAGCGCTAAGGCCGCGAGGACGTTCTCAACATTGTGACCACCACCGAGAGCAAGTTCTTTGACGGGTAGAATACTCGATCCATTGATCGTCAACACATCATTCACTATTTCTGCATAAGCAGATTGACGACGTGAGAATAGGAGCGGCGTCACATTTGCTGTCTTACCGAGCTCGTTGACCGATGCATCATCAGCGTTCAAGATAAGCCGATCCGAAGATGTCATGTTTTTGAAAATCCGAGCTTTTGCTTCTCCGTATGATTCAAAATCACCATGATAATCGAGATGTGCCGGTGATAGATTTAAAAAGGCTGCTGTGTATGGTCGGAACTGATCGATCCCCATCAATTGAAAACTCGATAATTCAATGACGATGATGTCATCTTGTTTCGCCTGACGTGCGATTTCAATTGCCGGGAATCCAATGTTTCCTGCCAAATGCACACGTCGAGACCCTGTTTTCAACAATTCATGAACGAGTGTCGTCGTCGTCGTTTTCCCGTTTGATCCTGTGATAGCAATCCACGTCGCATCTGTTGCGTGATACGCCAGTTCCACCTCTGTCCAAACGGGAATGTTGCGTCGTAATGCTTCTTGTAACAATTCGATCTGATACGGAATCCCTGGATTCTTGACGATTAAATCGATGTCATCGAGTAGTGTAAGCGGATGCCCACCATAAACCGTTTGGACATCGAGTGATGCAAGCACTGCTTGATCACTCTCGGACGGTGTTTTCCCGTCATTCACTGTCACTTCTGCACCTACGCTCGCTAAATAACGAGCGGCTGCGATTCCACTTTTCGCCGTTCCGAGAACGAGCACCTTTTGATCATTCCATTGTCGTTGTTCCATTGTTGAATCGCTCACTTTCTCTCTTCGTTTTTATCACATAAATACGTAGGCGATAAATGCCATCAAACAGCTGATTCCTGCGAATGTACCGACAATCCGCCATTCGCTCCAACCAACCATTTCAAAATGGTGATGAATCGGACTCATTTTAAAGATACGTTTCCCTGTCGTCTTAAATGAGATGACTTGTAGAATGACAGATAGTGTCTCTACAACGAAGACAATGCCGATCAAGACAAGGAGAAGTTCTAGTTTTAGGACAATCGATAGACCTGCTAGTGCGGCACCGAGTGCAAGGGACCCTGTATCACCCATGAAGATTTTTGCTGGATGAGCATTGAATAAGAGGAATCCAATTAGGGCACCAACTGCTGAGAAGGCAAAACAAGCAGCACCCACTTCATCCGCGATGAACCAACTGTACAAACCGAAGAAGAGGAATGTCGGAATCGCCGTAAATGATACGAGACCGTCTAATCCGTCTGTCAAGTTGACAGCATTCGAGAATCCGACTAACCAGAACAGAGCAACGAACGGATAGATGATACCAAAATCAAGTTTGAAGTCTGTGAATGGAATCGACAGATACGTCGCGTCACTCGTAAATCCACCACTCAACCAAACGAATAACAATCCGACGACGATTTGCCCAATCAGTTTTTGCTTCGAATTCAAACCGAGATTACGCTTCTTGACGACTTTGATGTAGTCATCGATGAAACCAATCGCACCATATGCAAGTGTTAAAAAGAGTAACGATAACTGTGTCGTTGATAAATCACCCATGACGATCGCACCAAGAACACTGACGATCATCGCAACGAGAATGACGATCCCGCCCATCGTTGGCGTTCCCGATTTGACTTGATGCCATTGAGGTCCTTCTTCCCGAATTTCCTGACCGAACTTCAATCGGTGTAGAAACGGAATTGCCTTTGGCATAACAAGTAGTACAACAAGAAATGCAAGAATAAGACTGATGAATAATGTGATCATAGCAGACACCCTTTTTCAAAAATTAGTTTTCGTTCAGATAGGTCAATATCCGTTCGAGCGCCATCCCACGTGACGCTTTCAATAAAACGATTGTTCGTTCTCCAAGCAGCGGACGCAATTGTTCAGCAGCATCCTCAACAGTTGCCGCAAATTGGATTTGGACAGATGGGTCGCTGATTCCTTCAGCAATCCACGCGCCTTTCTCCCCTACTAGAATAGCATGCGAGACCGGTAACGTAATCCGCTTTCCGACCGAGGCATGTAACAAGCGTTCCTGGTCTCCTAGTTCATACATATCGCCGAGCACGAGAACGCGCGTCGTATACCCTTCTAATGCAGTGATTGTCTCAATCGCTGCATTCATCGATGTCGGACTTGCGTTATACGCATCGTTGATGACCGCTGTCTCCTCAAAGAGCAGTCGTTCCATCCGCATTGGTGTCAGTTCAACCGCGTCGAATCCTTCTTGGATCCGGGCATCCGTCACGCCAAGCGCGCGCGCTGTCGCAATCGCGTACGCTGCATTTCGGACTTGGTGTTTTCCTAACACAGGGAGATGAAAGGCAGTACCATCGTAAGCAAAGGCTGTTCCGAGAAATGTTGCTTCTGTCGTCTCGATCCGGTACGTATTCCCAATCTGATAACCGATTTTCTCCGCTTCGACTTCTGCTAGAAGTGGTTCATCCCCATCAACGAACAGATGACCTCCTGGTTTAAGACCAGACCGAATCTCAAGCTTTGCTTTGGCGATTCCACTACGTCCACCGACTTGCTCCGCATGGGATTCACCGATGTTCGTGACGAGCGCAATATCTGGTTCAGCAAGATTCGATAAGAATTCGATATCGCCAAAACCGTTCATTCCCATTTCCAGTACGGCGACTTCCGTGTCAGCCGGCATCATGAGAATCGTTAACGGCATCCCGATATCCGAATTGAAGTTCCCTTGTGTCTTATGTGTCTTGAACGTTGTCTTGAGTACACTTTCGACCATGTCTTTCGTCGATGTCTTGCCATTCGATCCAGTGATGGCAACGATTTTTGGCGCAATCCGCATTAAGTATTGTTTAGCGATCTCTTGCAAGGCAACCAGTGGTTCATCGACTTCTAAGAAAACGACATCGATGTCCGGTCGATCAATCCCTTTCTTCCATAAGGTGACGATCGCTCCTTGATTTTTTGCGCCTTCCAGGAAGCGATGACCATCGACGCGTGCTCCTTGAATCGGAACATAGAGACCATCTTCAAGATGTGCGCGTGAATCCGTTGCGAAGTGGCGGACGACCCGATCGTCTCTGACATCAAGATGCAGCCACTCAGCAATTTGCGTAATTGTTAACATGATATATACCTCCATTCGATGACAACAAAAGAGGACGAATGCAAAAGTCAACGAATGACTCCTGTTCGTCCTCGTCTTCCTGTAGAAATCAGGAAACTTGCCCCACCGTTATTCTTTAGGTTCAGCTAGTTCGACCGTCAACTTTCCATTTTCCTTCACTAGTGTACCAGTTCGAGCTGATTGTTTGGTTACAAAACCTTTACCGATGACATCGAGCTTCAAGTCATATAAGCTGACGAGCTTTTTGACGTCTCGCTGCGACCACCCCGTCAGATTCGGCATCTTAAATGTGTTCGCTGTCTTCAGCAAGACACGTTCTCCACTGACGAATTCTTGACCACGAGACGGAATCTGCGAAACGACCTCCGCTCCATCCCCAAGGATGATTGGAACAGCTTCTTGTTCTTTCGCCAAATCCGTTGCTTGTCGAGCGCTCTTCTTGATATAGCTCGGCGTAATCTTCGCTTTGACATCCACCGAATCTTTTTGCGTTTCCGGTTGAATGCTCCGGTACTGTAATGCTGTATTCATGACACTTTTGAACACCGGACTCATGATGAGTGGTCCTGAAACCGATGATTCATTTTTTGACGGACGATCGACCGCGATGTACATGATCAATTCCGGATCATCTTTTGGTGCCATGCCGATGAACGAGTGAATGAATTTTCCTTGAATGTATTTTCCGTTCTCAGAAATTTGAGCTGTACCGGTCTTACCGATGACACGGTAGTCTTTCAACTTGTACATTTGACCCGTTCCGATTTTACTGTTGACGACACCGTCCAGTGCATCCCGCGTCGCTTTGGCCGCCTCTGCCGAAATTGGCTTACCGACGACTTCTGTTTTCGCTCGGTAAGGTGCTTTATCCGTATGATCAGCTTTTTGGATGATATGCGGTTTGACCATTTCACCGTCACCAGCAATTGCTGTTGCCCCTTGGAGTAATTGCATTGGTGTGACTGCAGTTGATTGTCCCCATGAAGTGATGAGCGCATTCAGCGGTTTTGACAAATCAGACTGACTGTTTACTTCTCCCGAGATGTCTATACCCGTTCGTTGGTCAAAATGAAACTTCTTAAAGTATTCTTTATACCGTTCGATCCCAAGTTTTTCTGCTGTCAACTTCGAGAACATGACGTTCGAGGAGTGATAGACGCCCTCGATCATCGGAATTGTGCCCCAACCAACATCATTGTAATCCTTGATGACCGTTCCTTTGTAATTATAGCTACCCGATTTATACTTCTCGTTCGGACGGAAGACTCCCGCATCAATCGCTGCTGCGAGCGTAAAAATCTTCATCGTTGAACCCGGTTCGAATCGTGAGGATACGGCGAAATTCGTAAAATCTTTCATGTCACGTAAATTCGGGTTGAACGATGGCCGATCCGCCATGGCAAGGATTTCACCAGTCTTCGCATCCATGACGATACCCGTTGCGTTTTTCGGCTTATACGTGTTGTACATTTTTTGCATCTGTTTCTCAAGCGACTGTTGAATGCGATGATCGATTGTCAAGTACAGATTCGATCCGTCCTTCGGTTCATTCGAGACACGTGAAGAACCTTGGATCAACGGATTACCACTCCGGTCTTTCTCGAAGACGCGTGCACCGTAAGACTCACTCAAGGCATTATCATACTGTTTTTCGATCCCCATTTGTCCCTGTAACGCGACACGACCATTCTCCTCGGTGATCTTTTGGACGAATCCGAGTGTATCGGACAAGAAGATACCGTTCGGATAGTATCGTTTTGGCTCTTCGATCATCCGGATTCCAGGGAGTTTTAACTTGTCGATCTTCTCTTTTTGATCGAGTGTTAAGTCATTTCCCTTTTTCCCGAATTCGATTTGCGAACGTTCTTTGTTCTCAATCAAATAGGTTTCCAGTTCCTTCGTCGTCATTCCAAGTATCGGCGCAAGACCTTCAGCCGTCTTTTTGAAGTCGACGATCGTCTCATCCGGATCCTTGACGCCACCTAGTCGGTAAATACCAATCAGGTGATACGACGGAACATTAATGGCGATTGGAGAACCGAGACGGTCAAAAATTTCACCGCGTTCTGCCCCAAGCGTCTCCTGGGACTCCCATCGCTTTTTCTCAGCATAGGCAATCATATCTTCCCCATGGAATTGTTTGGTTGTCGCTAAGTATAAAAATCTGCCAATAAACACAAAAAAGAGAGTAGCAAATATCACCATGATAAAGGCTACTCTCCAACGGGATTTTTTCAGTGGATTCATTTAGGAATCACCTTGATGTTCCCTTTACGCATATCAAGACCCTGTTCTTTTGCAATCTTATAAATCCGTTCCGGAGAGCTTAAGTTCGTGACCTCTAGTTGTAAACGTTCATTTTCTTTTTTGAGTGACTGTGTGACTTGGTTTTCTTTCGCTAAGTCACGACTGACATTGTACGCCTCGTTGTGCGTACTGATCGTCGAACTCCCAAATAACACAAGACCACCAATCATCGCACTGTATAAGAATTTTTCAAAGGGATACAAGCGATACTTCGGACGGACGGCGACGCGACGTGCGATATCTTCCGTCTTCCGTGGTTCCTGAACAGGTTGTTGACGAACGGGTTGAACCGTTTGGACCGATTTACGAAGTGGTTCTGCCATTGGAATGCTCCTCTCAAGATTCTTTCATTTTTTCAGCGATTCGTAATTTTGCCGATCGAGCGCGACGATTATCATCCAGCTCTTCGACACCAGCTGTAATCGGCTTGCGTGTGACGAGTCGGAGTTCGGGTTCCATCTCGACCGGTATCATCGGCAATCCCGGTGGAAGCTCCGGTAGTGATGATTTTTCTTTGATCGCCTGTTTACACATACGATCTTCAAGTGAATGGAACGTAATGACACATAAACGTCCACCAACCCGTAACACATCAATTGCTTGGTGTACCGCACGGTCAAAGACGTTCAATTCGTCATTGACGGCGATTCGGATCGCTTGGAACGTCCGTTTCGCAGGGTGACCACCTTTACGTCGTGCTGGTGCTGGAATCGCATCCTTGATCAATTCGACGAGTTCGAACGTCGTCTCAATCGGTTGCTCTTCCCGCGCTTTTTCGATTTTGCGTGCAATTTGTTTTGAGAACTTCTCTTCCCCGTATGTAAAGAAGATACGTACGAGATCATTGTAAGACCATTCATTGACGACTTCGTAGGCAGAAAGTGGAGAAGATTGATCCATACGCATGTCAAGACGTGCATCGTGATTGTAACTAAATCCCCGTTCCCCTTCGTCTAATTGTGGTGAAGAGACACCAAGATCGAATAAGATGCCGTCTACTTTCTCGACGCCATGTGCTGCTAATTGCTCTTTTAGATAAGCAAAATTACTCTTTATTAAAGTAAAGCGACCTTCATACGCCGCGAGACGTTCTGCTGCATGAGCAAGGGCGACATCATCTTGATCAAATGCGTATAGATGACCTGTCGTCAGTTGTTTGACGATCTCTTCGCTATGTCCTGCTCCACCTAATGTACAATCGACGTAAATACCGTCGGGTTTAATCGCGAGTCCTTCGATTGACTCCCATTTCAATACCGTTTCATGCTCAAACATGTCCTGCCTCACCTTTCACTGTCCTTGAAGGACGTTACTCTTTTTCAATGTATCACATTCTCTCATGAAAACGTTACGAAAATGAGACAGTTTCCTTGATTTATTTAACTTTTGTGTAATTTTCGCTAAAAAATCAAAAAAACCTGCTTGTTTCAGCAGGTTTAAAGGAAAATTTTCAGTTGTTCAGCCGCATTTGCCTCATAAGCGTTCCTTAAGTCCCGAACAAAATCAGGACCATGATGATTCAACCACGGTAAGATGGAGTGAATCCTTTCTTGTGGCGCTCCATCCGGTAGCAAATGATAGGCCGTTTCTTTATACTGTCGCGTCTGTCGATCAAATTGACGTCGATCTTCTGCTAACAAACTAGCAATCGATTGTTCGAGTTGTTTCTTGATTTTCTCACTCTTACTCGAAGTTCGCAGTAGCTGATGTTCGAGCGAAAGAAACTCGGAGACGAAGCTATCTTTCAGCATCGCTGCCGTCTGCAGGCGCCCTGTCATCTGCTCTTCCGAATAGACGGGAATCGGAACGCCTGACCGGACGATCTCTTCGAGCGACACGTCGAGTTTCATAAGCCGTTTTTCATCGCTATGACGCACGAGTAATCCGCCCATACGAGGAATCAATAACGGCATCGTCCACTTCAGATGGTGAAACAGTGGGCGTAAGCGCGTCCAGTAAGCTAATTCTCCCGGTCCACCAATGTAGGCAAGCGTCGGGAACAGATAATCCTGCATCAATGGTCGGGTCACGACACTGTTTGAGAATCGTTCCGGACTGGCGTACAGTAACGCGATTAATTCAAGTTCTGTATACTGCTTCCCTTGTTTCGTCTCAAATCCGCTTGCTGTCGGATAAAGCAACTGACGACCGTGATCATCGATGAAAAGATGCGCGGCCTCCTCGTTCAAGAATGTGTCGGGTAATTCTTTCGTCTGTGTTATTCCGTCCGTCAATGCCTGTCTGAATTCCGCATTGTCTTGAATCAATCGTTCAAAAAACGGAATCTCGAGTTCACGGACAGGGTGTGTATCAGCATCAAAGAAGACGATATCGAAATCGATCAATTCGCCGATTAATTGTGAGAAAAACATGCCATACGATCTACATTCTTCAACGAGTTGTTTCAGCCGCGCAACTAATCGTTTCGTGTGGATCGTCTCCGGCATTGCCCGGAACGTTTCTTCAATGATTTCTAGAAGTGCCGGCTGATCAAAAGACAAGCGACTGACCGAGCGGGCAATCGTTTCCGCAGGGGCGACTGCGATTTTTCGCGTTTGAAAATCTGCTGTCGGAACATAAACATGATTGATCTCATCAAAATCGTGATCTTCGGTCGCGAGCCAAAAAATCGGAACGACAGGGCGATCAAGTGTCGCTTCCGCCTGCTGCGCGACCTTAAGACAGGTCAACAGTTTATAGATGGCATATAATGGTCCGCCAAAGATGCCGGTTTGTTGCCCTGTGACCACAGCTTGTGCCTCACCTGTACGAAGTTTCGCGACACGCTCCCGCAATCGCTCCGTCATATTTGGATTTTGGCGTTCGAGTTCGTCCGTTAGCGCCGCAAGATGCGGATAGTGACGCTCTTCAAGTAAGCGGCTTCTCGACGCTAAACCACTCGTTCCGAGGTGATCGACATATGTTAAGAATTCTTCTCGTGAAGCACGATGCATCAGCGAGTTGTCATCATATAAGGCTTCAAATGGTTGTACCTTCAAACAAAATCCCTTCTTTCTTACCTAACTCGTCAGCTGATGAACAGTTGACGTATACCGAGCACGAACAACACGAAATGAACGGGTAACGCTAGCAAGATGATGATCCGCCAACTGTGCCGAATCATTTGTCTTAAATCGACATCAAGTTGCCGAATCCGTTGCCAGAGCGCGTTCAACGCAAACACTACCAACACGACGATGACGATCCATCCTAAGTAATTTGTTCCGGTCAAGGCAATCAATGCGACATGAATGGCATATAGAACAATGAATGTCCCAACGTCGAGTGCGAATCGGACTGCCTTCCCGTGTTTTCGAAACAGAAGTAAAAAGATGAGATACAACGCAAGTAGGCTGAATAAAGGAAAAATGATGAAGACCGTCACTGCGGACCCTCCCTCTGTTTGATCTGTTCATAATAAAAAGATAAACGTGGCGTCGCAGTCGTCGCCTGACGTAACGCGTATCCAAGTATCGGTTCCACTTCTGTTTGGCGTCCTTGCTCAAGATCTCGTAACATCGAAGAACGATTTTTACTCGTGTTCTCCATGATTCGCTCGATTTCGGAATAAGTAATGCTATGATTCGGAAAAATCGTCTGCATTTCGTCAAATAATTGACGTGCTTCTTGTCGATAAGGCATTTCTAACAAGGAGCCATTCTCAACACCGTAATATGCCGTCACTGGATTGATGACGACGTTGATGAACAGTTTCGTCAATAAGACCGCTTCCATATCCGACTCGAATTCAAAACGGAGCTGTATTGACGACAAGTTCGAAATTTCTTGATTTCCGTAGCGGATGCGTCCTTGTCCAGTATGCCTGACTTCAAACGGCGCAGTGCGCATGGCTCCATGTTCGACGACACCGAATAAGACTTGCGGCAATTGCTCTTTCCATTTCAAATGATCCATTCCATTTTGCAGGAACATGACGGGACACGTCAGCCGTTTGAGGAATGGAATCACACTTTTTATATCATACGACTTTGTCGCTACAAACACCAAGTCTTCTGACTCGAGTCGATCAATCTTCCGGATTCGTACAAGTCGACTTGCCTGTCCATCGCGAATGATCGAACGTTCCTCTTCTTGTTCTTGTCGAGTATAGAGCGTGACTGCATGCTCTTCCGATAAATAAGAGGCAAGCAATAAACCGATGGCTCCCGCGCCAATGATTCCAACGTTCATCTTCATCATTTCCCCTTTCATGAAAAAAGCGACCCCAAAACCGATTTCTCGATTCGAAGGTCGCTTTTATACCGATCAATCAGCTTACTTGCTGACGATTTCTTTACCTTTGTACGAGCCACATGCTTTACAAACACGGTGTGAAAGTTTCATTTCACCACAGTTTGGGCACTCGACCATACCTGGTACACGGAGTTTGAAATGAGTACGGCGAAGACGTTTGCGTGTTTTCGACGTTCTGCGGAATGGTACTGCCATCGTTGTCCACCTCCTTGAAAAAATACACTCGCCTTTACTTCAGAAATCAGGAATCCTGATCTTTTTTAAAGAACTGAGCGAGACCCGCGAGTCGCGGATCGATTTTTGGTTCGGTTTCCTCTGGATCCTCTTCAGAAAGAATTGTCCAGCCTTCCCCCTCAACCAACTGATTCTCTTCATCATCCCCATGCACTTGCACTGGCACATGAAGTAAAATCAATTCTTGCACGAGCGGTCGAAGATCGACCGTATTCCCGATCGGCACGTTGATGTCATCTGTTTCGTTCGAAACAGCATCAACCTCGAGCAGGAATGGCTCGATGGATTCAATCTCGAATGGATAAGCGACGTCATTTAGCGTCCGGGCATCCGGAAGCGTCATTTCGCCGGTAATCCGGAGATTGAATATTAATTGATTCGATGTAAACGATGCATTTGCACGAACGTGCACAGGTTGCACCGCCCGGATATCCGGATGGAGGGCGACTAGCTCATTGAGCTCGATCGTCTCGTTAACCTGAAGTTGACCCAGATTGCGCAATTTATTCAATTGCATCAGGGACCATTTCATCCGAATCACCTCAATTGCAACAATATGAATTATAGAGAGGACATCTTGTTTTGTCAATGTTTTTTCTTTACACTGAAATCGCTAGAGAACGAACACTTTTGGACGTCTTTATCCATATTACCGCACTTAATTCGGTTTGCAAAGGAGAAAGTTTTCATGAGGATGACAGCTATCATTTCAGAGTACAATCCGTTTCATAATGGACACTATTATCAAGCGACGACAGCACGACGGGAAACAGATGCCGACGTCATCGTCGCCATCATGAGCGGGACGTTCATGCAACGTGGGGAGCCCGCTTTTACAGACAAATGGACACGTGCTCAAGCAGCAGTCGCAAGTGGTGCCGTTGATCTCGTTCTTGAACTCCCCTTTTATTTTGCCGTCCAACGCGCAGATCGGTTTGCGCTCGGTGGGGTGACGATCGCTGAGACGATCGGTTGTGAGTCGCTTTCGTTCGGAAGCGAATGTGGAGACATCCATCCCTTTTTGCATGCGGCAGCGGAACAAATTGAAGAGATTCCTGCATATAAGCAAGCGTTACGTGACGGATTAACAGCTGGTCTTTCTTCTGCTCATGCTGCTAGTCAAGCGTTCAAGAGTGTCTCACAGACGCTTGATTTGACACAACCGAACAATACACTTGGTTATTATTATGCTCGCGCCGCGAAGACCGTTTCGCTTCATACGACCAAACGAAT
This sequence comes from Exiguobacterium sp. s130, assembly GCF_018619055.1. Taxonomy (NCBI): domain Bacteria; kingdom Bacillati; phylum Bacillota; class Bacilli; order Caryophanales; genus Exiguobacterium; species Exiguobacterium sp. s130. The sequence goes on from NZ_JACSNI010000002.1 coordinate 630,359, forward strand.
TGGAAGTGGCTATCATGACCTATCAACCGGAGCTATCATGAGCGCCACTGCGATACGCGCCCATTACCAGACGCACGGTCAGCTGCTCGCACTTCCCGAACAGACGGAGGACGTCCTGACAAACGCCTCTTTCGCTCATTTTTCGCACTATTATCCATGGATTCGACAACGCCTATTGACGACTCCCGTATCTGAGTTGATACGAATCGCCGGAATTGATGCTTCACTAGCTCCTCGTCTCATTGAAAGTGCCAAACAAGCAGAGACGTTCGATTTCTTTTTAAATCACGTCAAAACACGTCGTTATACGCGTACGAGCCTGCAGCGTGCCCTTGTCTATCTGTTGACTTCAACGACAACGGAAGAGATCGCACGGATTGATTATGACCATGTTGATTTCGTTCGCCCCCTCGCTTTTTCAGAACAAGGACGACTGGCACTTAAGAGTATTAAAACGCGTGTCCCTGTTTTAAGTACCTTCACGAGCCATCCTTGGCTAACGAAAGAAAGCCAAGTGACAGCTGCATACGCACTGCCCTTGGCTCGCTACGACGCGTTGCTCGAACACCGTCGTTTTCCTTATTTCGCTGGAAGTTCTTCTAAATAATCAATCGCATCTTCAACTGTCTTGATCGGAACGAGCTTCATGTTCGTTCCGAGTTTTTTAATGGATGGTTTTGCTTCTTTGTAGTTCTCTCCTGCTGGTACGAACATGATTTCAGCTTTTGCCTCGTCAGCAGCGACGACCTTTTGCCACGCTCCACCGATCGGTCCAACTTTACCACCTTCTTCAATCGTCCCTGTACCGGCAATCTTATGTCCTTTCGCCAAATCACCCGGCGTCAATTGATCATAGATTTCAAGCGTGAACATCATCCCGGCAGAAGGACCACCGACATCCTCGATCTGAAACTTAATAGTGGGGTCCGTCGTTACGTTTGAGATCGGTAATGGTTCATAAATACCAAGTCCGACACGTTTGACTTCTTTCGACAACTGATCCACCCGAATCGTCGTCTTCTTGATTTCCGATTTACGCGTGAACTGAATTGGAACAGCTGTTTTTGCTTTTTTCGATTGAATCGTCTTCATGAATCCGTCAAACGACGTAATCGGTTTTCCGTCGACGCCCGTGATTCGGTCCCCAGCCTTTAGTTTTCCTTCGGCTGGACCTCCTGGAATGACACCGGACACGTAAACTCCTTTAAAGTCGATATCGACCTTTTTATCAGCTAATTCATAGGCCTCGATCGTCGCATTATGTTGTGCTTCTTCCATGTATAGTTTCTGACGTGTTTCATACTGTGCGTCTGACTCACCGTCGTACAAATAATCACTTACACTAGATGTTTCAGAAAACGGCAGGAAGAGGCTTTCTACGAGGAAGTAAGGGGTTGCCCGACGTTGGGCGATCGTCAGCATCATCAAATCGCCTGGCTCCTTGTCACCCCCAGACACATCAATCAAATCTTCCGTCGATGTCGCATCACCTGGATAGGAGATGAAATACGGAAGTGGCACGAAAAACACGAGCAAGGCAGCAATGACCGCTGCTAAGGCCGGTTTCCAAGCTTTCATCACAGTTCTCCTCTCGTATATCTCTGACGTAGCGCCTCTTCAACGGATGGCGGTACGAGATCAACGACGGAAGCCCCGTATTTAGCTGCTTCCTTGACGATCGAAGAACTTAAGAAGGAATATTGATTGTTCGTCATCATGAACAGTGTCTCGATTTGATCATTCATCTTTTTGTTGATGGATGCGACCTGCATTTCATATTCAAAGTCCGAGACCGCTCGTAGTCCGCGGACGATTGCAGTTGCGCCGACTTCCTCCGCATAATCGACAAGCAATCCATTGAAGGAATCGACCTTGATATGTGGTAGATGCGACGTCACATCTGCAATCAACTCCATCCGTTCCTCAACAGAAAAGAGCGGTTGCTTCGAAGAATTGTTCAATACGGCAACGATGATCTCATCAAAAATCGGAACAGCCCGCTCAATGATGTCTAAATGTCCGTTCGTGATTGGATCAAAGCTCCCTGGGCAAATGGCGATTCGTTTCATACGTGGTCTTCCTCCGCTTCCATGAATTCATATAACGTGATTGAGATGACAGCGGAATAACGAAGTCGACGAACGACCTCTAGCCGTCCGATTCGGTCCGGTAATACAACAGCAGAGTCATGTTCACACACGATGACACCATTGTCTGTCAGCATGTCGTGTTGCTCTATGTACGTGACGTGTTCCGTCAATCGTTCTTTTGCATAGGGTGGGTCTAAATAAATCAATTTAAACGGCTTTTCGGAGGCTAGTTCCGTCAAGGCGATCGTAACATCTTTTTTCAACACACGTGCTTGATCCGTGTAGTGTGTCGTCCGTAGGTTATCTTGAATGGTCTGGATGGCTTTATGGTGTTGGTCGACGAATACCGCCTCATCGCATCCTCTTGAAAGAGACTCGATGCCGAGACCTCCGCTACCGGCAAACAAATCAAGCGCTCGCCCTCCGTTGAAATAAGGACCGATGACGTTGAATAACGATTCTTTTACTTTATCCGTCGTCGGTCGTGTCTGATCGCCTGGAACAGCCTTTAACCGTGTTCCCTTCCGTTCTCCTGAAATGACTCGCATTTCCTTCATTCCTTTCAACAAAGAAGCGACGAGGATGTCCTCATCGCTCCATGGATTATGCTTCTTCTTGCATTTTTCCTTTTTTGTTCGCGAACGTCTCCGTGATGAACGGTCGTTCTGATCGTTTGATCGATTCGACGAACGGGAGAGTCGAAATGACTTCCATCACCTGTTCATGCTGATCTAAATCGACATACAGATGAACGTATCGTTCACGTTTAGACGTAAAGTAGACGTTCCCGTAACGGCGCAATTGACGGGATGCTTTCATCGCATTGACATAGACGATGAGTCCCACTCGTTCCTTGATCACGCCAGCCTACCCCCTTCATCTTCGTTATCCGCTACAGCTGCAGCTGCCACCGGTTGAACAGCCTCCGGCACATCCTTGATCAAAGAATGGATTCCCCGTTGGTACTTTGATTTGCGGTGATACTTCTCCAGCGAGCTTCAGACTGATTTGCCCGAGTAACGTCTCGAGTTGTTTTTCCGCTTTTTTAAACTGCGCGACTTCTTCTTGTAAATCAAGTCGCCGTTTGACTTCGTGGACCTTTTTCGTGATCGTCTGATAGTCAGGGTGATATCGTCCGAATCGTTGTACGAGTTCGTAGTCTTCCTTGACTTGATGAAAATCGCGAATGACAGCCTGTGCCTCTACTGACTCTTGCTGTGCTTGTTTCGCACATCTATATGCTTGCCCCGTTTCACTTTGAGCGAGAGATCGAATGAGGTCTTCCGCTGCGTTGATGAGGTCAATCGTCTTATCGGTATATATCACAACGAATCTCCTCCTTAACTTTACCATCTTATCATAACATTTCTCTCCCTCCTAGCCCGTTGAATTGTGTATAATTTGTTCAGAAGGAAGGAATGAACTTTATGCAACTGCTCTCTTTTAATATGTTCCGGACGATTGGAATCAAGACGGAACATGCCAAATCAGATTATCACTTTGATTCCTTGAAAAAGATTGAACAGGCGGATGTCGTCTTGTTCCCGGAATACTGGCAAATCCACTCGATCATCTATGGAATGAAGAAGCCGATTTTTCCATCTGCTGCTACGTTCCACCTAGGTCATGACAAGATTGAGATGACTCGGATTTTTCAGACCGTCATTCCGGATAATATCCCTCGAACAGGCATCTACGGGAAAAATGAGTTCACGGTCGATCGAGTCTTACGTGAATTTTCGTTTCCGTTCGTCGCTAAGACAGTCCGTAGCTCGATGGGGCAAGGTGTCCATCTCATCAAAAACGAAGCGGACTGGAAGAAATACACGGATACCCACGAGACGTTCTACATCCAAGAGTACATTCCGAACGAAAAGGATTTACGTGTCGTCGTCGTCGGTGATCAAGTCCTCGCTGCGTATTGGCGCGTCGGTGGTGCACAGTTCTTAAATAACGTTGCTCAAGGTGGCGTCCTTGATTTCGATGATGTGCCACAAGGTGCAATTGATTTCGTGCTCGCGCTTGCGAAACAGCTTGATATCGATCACGCTGGTTTTGATCTTATCATCCGCGACGGACAATGGTACGTTCTCGAGTTCAACGTCTTCTTTGGTGGTGAAGGACTTAATCACCTCGGCATTCATGCACCAGATACGATCCTTGAGTACGTTGAACGAAAATACGGAAGTTCATGAATTCTTCAAAATGACTTCACAACTTTTACGTCATCGTTTCATTCATTATGGTATGATAGTTTGGAAAGACTAGTATCTACTAGCAAACTGGGGTATAGGGGGATTCAAACATGAAGTTTGAACAATATGGCATCGAAGGCAAGGAACTGAAGTTCGGTCTTCTTGAAACAATTATGGATCATCACCGTTTCGTTCGCGAAGGACAATGGGATTACGAACGTGCGATGTACGACATGAAATACGAAAAACAATCAACAGGCGAAGTATTCTATCTCCGTGTTCCTGTCTATGCGATCCAAGGCGAGATTGAAGACCGCCATGCTGTCGTCCGTATGATGACACCACTTCTAGGGAAACACTACTATCCACACGGTGTCGAGTATGATGAGACGTTCCCTCCGGAAATCGTCAAGGACTGCGAACGTCGTTTAGCAGCATTGCTCGAAACACTCGAAAAATAAGATCCACACGTAGAGGTTCCAAATTAAGGAGCCTCTATTTTTTGTTCTTCATTCCAAACAAAAAAGCTAACGACCTCGCATCATCCACGAAATCATTAGCTGTTCTGTCCACCTGATTGTTATTCTTTAATACGCGCGAAACCGCTTTTAACGCGCGACGAATTGTACATAAGATACGACATCGTCTCCGAGCTGAATCCCAAGCTGCTCGCGTACATGAAGATAAAGCGCGTGAAGTGACGTTGCCGGTGCATTGACCTTTACGCTAAATGCAATCTCTTCCCGGTCCATCCGTTTGATCCGGGAGTGATGGATTCCATAATCCTCGATCGCACAAGCAAGTAATTCCTCGATGGCTTGAATAGAGACGGTAACATCTCCTTGCAAGTACTCTTCATAAGTCATCTACCTTCACTCCTTTGCTAATTGTGTGACCGAAGACATGACCTCTTCTAAGTCGACCGGTTCATCCGGCGTCTTCGCCATCGAAGAGATCGCCCGTACTTTATTCTCACGGTCCAAAATGAACATTTGTGTTCCGTGAGTCACTAAGCCACTCTCAGCTTTTGAGTAATAGAAATTCAACTGACGTGTCAGACGATCGATGACGACTGGATCTCCCGTCAATACTTTCCATCCTTTAGCATCCGCTTCAAAGTTCGAAGCATACTTTTTCAGGACTTTCGGTGTATCCACTTTTGGATCAACCGTCACAGCGACGAGTTCGACGTCATTTCCGTATAACTCTTCACTCCGAAGCTTCTTCTCAAGCTTTCGGTAATCATTCAATGTCAGCGGACAAATATCAGGACAGTTCGAGTAGAAGAACGTCAACACTTTGACTTTTCCGTCTTCTGAATTGAATGATTTTCCGTCTACGGCATTCGTTAATTCAAATGGCGTCGGTTCAGCGATGACAGGTAACTTTTCTTTCATGAAGAAATAATAATATCCCCCGGCTGCCGCAACTAAGATGAGGACGACGGCAGCGACCGTCAAGTAACTGTTCTTTTTCAAGTTGGCTCCCCCTTAATGACTCCAGATCGCCCGGAATACGTTCGTCGTCTCACCCGGATCGTAGACGACATATAATAAGCAATACACGATCACACCGGTGATGGCCGTCAAAAACCAAATGATCGAAGCAACTGGTCCGATTTTACGGTGACGTGCAAAGTTCTTCTTATACGCGTGATAGAGTGCCATCAAACCGAGCACCCCACCTGATGTCGCAAGAAGGATGTGGAAGATCAAGAATCCTGTGTAGTAGGCTTTGACAGACTCTGGACCGCCAAAGGCTGTGTTGCCGAGCAGAATCGTCCGCAAGGCATACATGATGAAGAATAATAAAGCGAGTGCAGCTGCAATCGTCATCACGGTTTGGTGAGCTTTCATGTTACGACGCGTTTGGGCGATCAAAAACCAGCCAATCGCTACGAAAATCGCACTGATGACAATCAGCGATACACAAATCAACGGCAAATAAATCATGTTCCAACTTCCTCCAATTTAATCCGCTTTTGGTGTGAAGGACATGCCTTCATCCACGGCAGTACTTTTTGAACGGCGCACCCATGTAAAGAAGGTCAGTCCGAAGAATAGACCATACACGAGTTCTTGACCGAGCTTCATGAGGACACCACCAAAGCGTTGGTCCTCTAATAAGTCATCTGTCGTTCCGAGCAATCGTTCCAGGTTCAATCCGCTTAAATCATTGTTAGGCATACAGTAAGCGAGTACTTTCGCGAACGTCGCCGGATCCTGATACGCTTGATACTGAAAACTTTGACTGAAGATCATGAAGGCACAGGCAGGTGTCAACAACACACCGTTCGCGACGATATAGACCATCTTCTTCAGGTCAGACAAACTATCGTTTTCGTTGACGGGTGCAATGATCGGATACCACATCGTCATGCTCAAGAAAATAAGTGTTCCATGGAACAGACGGTGAACGGTATAGTTCGTCAGGACATAATCAAAAATAAATGGCATATGATAAAACGTAAACAAGGCATTAAAGACGACGAGTGCAATCAACGGCTTGACGAAGAAACGAAGAATCCTCCCAAGATACGGTATATTGAACAAGCGCTTATAAAGCCACTCTGGTAGTGCAATCAACAAGAGCGGCGGTGCGACCATATAGACGAATACCATCTGCAGCATGTGTGCTGAGAACGTGATATGTGCTAGCAGGTCTAACGGACTTCCAAAACCGATGTAAAAAACGATCAATGCCGCGAGCATCGAAAACTTTTGCCCAAGCGTTGTTTCCGGCTCGTCCGGACGACGCAGCTTTTCTGTCACGACAGCATATAGGATATACAATCCAACGAGTATCAACGCATAATACGGACTCCATAAGACAGTCCATTCGAATTGCGAAAGTGCTCCCCTTAAATTGCCTAACATATTTCTTCACCCCGTTCCTTTCTCTTACAAACTAAGATTACCGTTCCCCTATTTCATTGTAAAGGTTTCTCATAAAACGATTCCAAAATAAAAGACCATCCTGCTAAACGTTAGCAGAATGGTCACATTTCTTACCAGATCAACAGACGGAGTGTCGCGACGATCGTCAAGGCGACGAAGATGCCAAGACCCATCATGACTTTGATCCATGTGTTGCCTTTATTGTTCATATGCATGAACATGTAAAGCTGAAGGTAAACCTGAACGATTGCCATGATGATCAGGAAGCCACCAGCTGCCCAGTGCGGCATGAGATCAGCCATGACAGCACCGAAAGCGATGAGCGTCAAGAAAATCATGAGTGCGAAACTGATGAGTTGCAGTTGTGTCTCACGACCACGTTCTGCTTTCAACTCAAGCTCGATTTGATTGCGCGTAAGTTGCGGTTCGTGTTTTTCCATCTTATTTCACCATCCCCATGAGGTAGACGACTGAGAAGATAAAGACCCAGACGACGTCAATGAAGTGCCAGTAAAGACTTGAAACATAGTACTTCGGCGCATTCACGACCGTGATGCCACGGTTCCAGTTGCGGATGAGCAATGTCGAGATCCAAAGAAGACCGAATAAGACGTGCGCACCGTGGAAACCGACGAGAGTGTAGAAGGCAGAACCAAATGCACTCGACGTGAATGTATGACCGATGTGGTAGTAGTGATTGAACTCATAAATCTCACCCGCTAAGAATGCTAGTCCAAGAACAAGTGTGATAATCAACCACATTTTCATCTTCTTGACATCATTACGTTTCATCGCCATCATCGCAAGAACACTTGTCAACGAACTTGTCAAGAGGAGCATCGTCATGATGAAGACGAGACCCATTTCGAAGATGTCATAACTGCGTAGACCTTCTTTAGCACCGGAGTTATGAAGTCCGATGTATGTTCCGAAGAGAGAGGCGAACAAAGTCGTCTCTCCTCCAAGGAAGAACCAGAAGGCTACATATTTATTCTTACCCTCAAGTGTTGCTTTTTCAACATGATCCGGAATACCCGTGATCGGGTTGTTTGGTACTGAATGATGACCCATCTTACTTCGCCTCCTTTTCTGCTTCAAGGCGTAGATCTTCTTCGACGACTGATTTCGGGATGTAGTATCCTTCATCGTCGATCCAAGAACGGAAGAACATCGCGATGAATGTCATCGCAAGACCGATCAAGGCAATGACCAGACCGACAGTACCGTAATCTAGACGAAGAATGAATCCAAGACCTGCAAGGAACAGACCGACTGACATAACGAACGGCAAGATCGAGTTGTTCGGCATGTGGATATCACCGACTTCTTCCGAAACAGAGACTGTTTTGTTACCTGCCATTTTTTCGAGCCAGTACGTATCTAAACCTTTGACGAGTGGAATTTGTGCGAAGTTGTATTCTGGAGTTGGAACAGGAAGTGTCCACTCAAGCGTACGTCCATCGCCCCATACGTCGCGTTTTACATATTCTTTTGACATCAATGCGGCAACGATCGAGATGACGAGAATGATCGTCGACACACCCATGAAGGCTGCACCGATTGAAGAAAGTAAGTTCATTGTTTCCCAGCCTTGGTTTGGCAAGTACGTGAAGACACGACGTGGCATACCTGTAAGACCAAGAATATGTTGTGGGAAGAATGTCAAATGGAAGCCGATGAAGAACAACCAGAATTGAATTTTACCCCAGAACTCGTTGAGTTGTTTCCCGAACATGAGTGGGAACCAGTAGTAAAGACCTGCGAAGAGACCAAAGACGACCCCACCAACGATAACGTAGTGGAAGTGGGCAACGACGAAATAACTGTCGTGGTACTGATAATCGGCAGGTGCTACTGAAAGCATGACCCCTGTCATACCACCAACAAGGAATGATGGAATGAAGGCGACCGAATAAAGCATCGCGACTGGGAACGTCAACTTCCCGCCCCATAGCGTAAAGAGCCAGTTGAAGATCTTGACCCCTGTCGGTACAGCGATCGCCATCGTCGCTACTGCGAAGATCGCGTTCGCAACCGGACCGAGACCGACTGTGAACATGTGGTGAACCCATACCATGAATCCGAGGAAACCGATCAACATCGTCGCAAAGACCATCGTCGTGTATCCGAAGAGACGTTTACGAGCAAAGGTAGGGATGATTTCAGAGAAGATACCGAATGCCGGTAAAATCAAGATGTAAACTTCCGGGTGACCGAAGATCCAGAAGAGGTGTTCCCAGATGACGATGTTCCCGCCCGCTGCCGGGTCAAAGAAATGCGCTCCGAAGAGTCGCTCGAACGTCAAGAGGAACAATCCAACCGTAAGTGGTGGGAATGCGAAAACGATCAAGGCAGAAGCAACGAATGCTGTCCATGTGAAGAGCGGCATCCGCATCAGTTTCATACCTGGTGCACGCATGTTCAAAATCGTAACGAGGAAGTTGATCCCCCCCATGAGTGTACCGAAACCAGAAATCTGTAACCCGAGTGAGTAGAAGTCAACACCGAGCGACTCTGGTACTGTCGAGAGTGGTGCGTAAGCTGTCCACCCTGCGTTTGGCGCAGCGCCGAAGAACCATGAAAGGTTCAGTAAGACTCCACCAAAGAAGAACAACCAAAAACCAAGTGCATTTAAGAATGGGAACGCAACATCGCGTGCTCCGATTTGAAGCGGTACTGCTGCGTTCATGTAACCGATCAACATCGGCATCGCTGCCAAGAAGATCATCGTCGTACCGTGCATCGTGATCAATTGGTTAAAAAGTTCACCGCTGACGAAATCGTTCATCGGTTTAATCAATTGAAAACGAATCATTAGGGCTTCTACGCCACCAACTAGAAGGAAGAACAATCCAGAGATGATGTAGAGAATCCCGATTTTCTTATGGTCGACTGTCGTTAGCCAGTCCATGATGCCGCTTTTTTTCTGCGGCATACCCATAGTATGTGTCCCCACTATGATTCCCCCTTAAAAAATTATTGGAGCTTTTTGTCCAATAGATAATCTGCCAATTCGCTCAATTCTTCATCGCTGATCTTATCTTCAGAGAATCCAGGCATTTTTGTACCTTGTTTCTCTTTTTGTGGATCGCGAATCCATTTTTCGAGGTTTTCTTTATCATGCTTGAGGTAACCCGCGATACGCTGACGATCACCGAAGTTCGTCAAGCTAGGTGCGACTTTCCCGCCGCCATGACAGCTGAGACAATTCTGGGCGTAGACTTGCTCACCAGTCGTCCAGTTCTTTTCATTCTTTTTATCAAGCTGTTTTGTTTCTGCTTCTTTTGCAGATTTCATGTCTTTCAACCATTTGTCGTAGTCATCCTGCTCCATCGCAACGACTTTAAAGTCCATCAATGCGTGAGAAGGACCACACAACTCGGCACATTTACCGTAGTACGTGCCTGCTTCTTTTGCTTGTAACCACATTTCGTTATCAAGACCTGGGTTTGTATCTGTCTTACCAGAAAGAGCCGGTACCCAGAATGAGTGAATGACGTCTTTAGACGTCAAGTTAACCGCAACACGTTTACCGACTGGGATGACAAGTTCTTGTCCTGTCGAAACACCTTTGTCTGGATATTCGAATTCCCACCAGTAAAGGTTCGCTGTAACGTTGATTTGTTCGTTTTTCTTCGCTTCTTTTGCATCCGCAAGTTCAACCGTTGTTTTGATCGTCGGAATTGCAAGAACGATCAAGAGAAGGATCGGAATAACTGTCCAGATGATTTCAAGCGTGTGGTTCCCTTCGACTTGCTTCGGAACCGTGTTATCACCTGATTTACGACGGAATTTCATAAGTACGTAAATATAAATGACGGCTACGATCGCAAGGACGAACAACATGACCCACAAGCTAAGCTTGATGATCTCAAGTTGCATTTCAGCGCCTTCTCCGCGAGGCTGTAGCGCAGACAATTCCGGAATTCCACAACCTGATAACATGAGTGCCATCAAGCCGATTGGAAGAAGCCGGAAGAGCATTTTTACTGATTTTTTCACAACCATCCCCACTTTCTTTGTCCCCAATTTTGTCTTTCGTAATGGTGTACGTGAATTATGTCAAATCGTTTTAGAAAGAAACGAGTACGACCGTCACGATCCAAGCCGTGAAATAAAACAGTGAGAAGAAGAACATCTTCGACGCCCATTTGATTTCGGCTTGTTCATCTTGGATCTTCAGACCTTTCAGTCCCATATAGAGCCAATATCCACCGAGCAATGCCATGACGATCATGTAGATGATGCCATAGTGTGCTAAGAGGAGTGATGATGGAATAAGTACTGCAATCCACCATACAATTTGTCGTTTCGTGATCGCGAATCCGTTTACGACAGGTAACATCGGGATACCTGCTGCCCGATACTCCTCTGTCCGTCGCATCGCGAGTGCGAGGAAATGTGGTGGTTGCCACACGAACATGATGAGGAATAAAATCCACGCATCAATGTGAAGCGTCGGAGTGACTGCCGCAAATCCAATGATTGGTGGCACAGCTCCTGATATACCACCTACGACTGTATTGATCGTGTGTGTTCGCTTTAACCACATCGTATAAATCACGACGTAAACGAATGATCCGATCAATCCGAACACTGCCGCCACATGGTTGACGATCAACAACAATACCGTACCGGTCGCAAGAATCCCGAGTCCTAGCGCGAGTATTCGCTGTCCATCCATCTTCCCAGTAACGCTTGGTCTTCCCATCGTCCGTTCCATCTTATAATCGATGTCCCGGTCAATGTAGTTATTGAGGTAGCAACTTCCGGCAATGACTAATCCACTCCCGAGAAGCGTCCACAGTAACATCCACTTGGTTTGCCATAGATACAATAGGACATCATCCGTTATGTACGATGCCGCCACGACATACCCTGCGAAGACCGTAATCAGATTGGCACGGACGATCCCCATTTTTGCTAGGGTGACATAGTCCTTGAATGTGGGCTGATCCGCCTGCTCGATTGCCATATCCAGTGCCTCTCCAGTAACTTTCGCCATGCTGTTCCCTCCTTTTCACCATCTGCTTCCGTGTAGCACCTAGGCTTCACGTAATTTCTTCACAGAAATAACACAGACATGCCACGAAACGTCCTTTTCTCTATAAAAGATACCACATATTTAGGACCGTGACGTATGAAAATACTTTCGACATAATGAACAAAATGTGAAATCTATGTGATTTTCATCACAGTTCACCATATTTACCTAATACTAGAATAGCGTTGTTCTAAAAGATTGCAAGCGTTTCGAGACTTTTTATGCGATACTAGTCCTATGGAAATCCATGTATTTCGTATTTTTTAGAAAGGTGGTGTCCAAATCTTGAATCGAAAGCTTTCGATGTTTTCAGCCTTCGTCACGTTTACGATGATGATCGTCTTGCTGATGGGTGGGACAGTCACAAAAACGGACTCGGGAGATGGCTGCGGAACAGATTGGCCACTCTGTCATGGGGAACTCATTCCGACGAACCCAAGTGTTGAAACGATGATTGAATATAGTCACCGCGCTGTGACCGGAGTCGTTGGACTCCTAATCATCGCCTTATGTCTCTGGACGCTCGTTGCCTTTAAGGATCGATTAGATACGAAGATTTTTGCATTTCTTGCCTTCATCTTCATGTTGATTCAATCCCTCGTCGGAGCAGGAGCTGTCGTTTGGCAACAATCAGATCTCGTCATGGCGTTACATTTTGGTATCTCCTTGATTTCCTTTGCTGCCTTATTGATTTTAACGATATTGATCATGGAGCGTCCTGGTCAGGAATTCAGGGAATCTGTCCCAGCATTCTTGCGGAAGCTCTTGTACGGTCTGCTCGTCTACACGCTGATCGTCGTCTATACTGGTGCTTACGTTCGCCATGTTGGCGCTACATATGCGTGTGTGGGTTGGCCCGTTTGTTCCCAACCGTCGATGACGTTCGAAGCCTGGGTCCAAATGATTCACCGAATCATGGCTGGGCTATTATTCCTCTACACGTTGTTCGTTCATATTACAGCCATTCGCTTAAAACACCGGACGACGAAAATCGGCATGGCATTCGCGACGTTCTTCATCTCGTGTCAAGTTGCTACAGGTGCTTGGATCGTTCTCGGTGGACATGCAACATATGTACCGTTACTGCACGCCTTCTTGATTACGTGTTATTTCGGTGTCTTATCCTACTTGACGTATCATGCATTCCGAACACGTAAAGCAAATAGCCGTCTTCAATAAGGTCGTAAAAAAAGGATGTTCCTCCGCTGAGGAATATCCTTTTTTCATTACTTGAATCGAGCGATTGCACGCTTTCGCGCTTCATCATGTGCAACGATTGGTTCTGGGTATCCAGAGTCTTCTCGTTGTTGCTGCGTCGGTTCATGAATATATTGCTTCGACAGATCTTTGATTTCCGTGACATACTGCCGAATGAACTCTCCGTCCTTATCGAACTTCTTTGATTGTGTCGTCGGATTGAAGACTCGGAAGTACGGTACGGCATCCGTCCCGACCGATGCCGCCCATTGCCAACCACCGATGTTCGAAGCCGCTTCATAATCGACGAGTTTCTGTTGGAAATAACGTTCCCCTTTTTGCCAATCGATCAATAGATCTTTTGTCAGGAACGACGCGACAATCATCCGCAGACGATTATGCATCCAACCGGTTTGGTTCAATTGACGCATCGCTGCATCGACGATCGGATAGCCGGTTTTCCCTTCACACCAAGCCTTGAATCCGTCCTCGTTTTCTTCCCACTTGATTTCTCGGTACTGGGTGTTGACCGCTTGTCGTTTCGATTCCGGGAAGTGCATTAAAATCATGTAATAGAACTCACGCCAGATGAGTTCGGTGATGAATGTCTGCTTCCCTTTCGATTCTTTTGCATCTTGAATAGCTGCATAGACCGTTCGAATCCCGATCTCACCGGTCCGTAGATAACGTGAGAGTAAACTCGTACCGTCCATCGCTGGAAGATCACGATTCTCTTCGTAGTTTTCAAGCGATTGCTCGATGAATTTCTTTAAGCGTTGTTTCGCTTGCTTCTCACCCGGATGAAATGCCGCATCAGACTGTGCCTTTTTAAAATAGGCATCAATGAAACTATTAGTGTGCTGGCGCTTATGATAATGATCCCGTAGCGTTTGCCACTTCACATCATAGGGTGTTGGAATTTCTTTTTTCATGAACGCATTCTTATACGGCGTGAATACTTTATAGAACTTTCCATCCTGCTTTTTAATGTCATGTGGATGGAGCAGATGCCGGTCTAACAAGCGCTCCGTTTGTCGTTCCTTACGTTTTTTGATGATTCTCTCATCCCGCGCCTTGAATGGTTCGACATATTCCGCATTGAATAACAGAACGTCCGCATCATTGGTTGCATCTAAGAAAGCTTGTTCATCGCCTTCGATGAAGCGAATCGGCATCTCTTTTTCTTTACAATCATCTGAAAACAATTCGAGCGCTTGAAAGAAATATTGTTGCCGCGCTTCATATTCTCCAATGTAATCTGGATTGAGCCAAAAGACGAACTCGACTGTCGCTTTTGGATTTTCCTTCAGTAATTCAATCGCACGTGCCAACATGTGGTTGTCTTGTAATCGAAAATCGCTTCGAATCCAACAAATAATGTTCAACCGTATCCTCTCCCATTACATATTGAATGAAAAACAGGCAGCCCGCCGAGCGTGCGCCTGTTTTTCATTGTGACCTTATACGAATTCAATCAATAAGTCTTGACTCGCAATAGCTTCGCCTTCTTTAACATGGACGGCTTTGATCTCACCGTCTTCTGGTGCTTGGATCGTCGTTTCCATCTTCATCGCTTCCGTAACGAGAAGTTGTTCTCCTTTACGGACACGAGTGCCTGTCTCAACGAGTACCTTCAGCACACTACCCGGCATCGACGCACCGATCTGTTTTGCGTTACTTCGATCTGCTTTTGGACGGCTTGATGAACTTTCCTTAATACTGATGTCCTTGACTTCGACTTCACGAGGAACACCATTCATCTCATAATAGATTGTCCGCATCCCGTGATCGTCTGGCTGACCGATTTGAATCAACTTGAGATATAGTGTCTTCCCTCGTTCAATTTCGACCTCGATCGTTTCGCCTAGGCGCATACCGTGGAAGAATGTATTCGTATCAAGAACCGAGATATCGCCATATCGCGCGACATATGAACTGTAGTCCATGAAGACTTTTGGATAGAGCGCGTAAGCGAGAGCATCAAATTCAGTGACTGGTCGTTCAAGTTTCTCAAACAACTCATTTTTTATTGCATCAAAGTTGAGAGGTTGCATCATCTTACCAGGACGTTCCGTCAACGGAGCAGCTCCCTTCAAGATGGCACGTTGTACTTCTTGCGGGAAACCGTCCGGCGGAGTTCCGAGTTCACCCTTCATCAGTTCAACGACTGAATCCGGGAAGTCAAGTCCACTTGCTCGGTGCAGTACGTCTTCTTCCGTCAGATGATGTTGGACCATGAAGAGCGCCATGTCTCCAACGACTTTCGACGACGGTGTGACTTTAACGATATCGCCAAACAACATGTTGACACGCGCATACATTTCTTTGACTTCAGACCAACGATCCGAAAGCCCGACCGCTTTTGCTTGTTGCTGTAAGTTCGAATATTGTCCACCCGGCATCTCATGATCGTAGACGGTTGGATTTGGTGCGATCATATCAAGTTCGAATGCTTGATACAAATGACGCACGTCCTGCCAATAGTCTGAAATCTGTTCGAACTTCTGTGCTGAGACGAGTGGTTGACGTGGATGACCACTTAGGGCATGAATCAAGCTACCACCCGCTGGCTGACTCGTCAGTCCTGACATACTTGATGCCGCGACGTCAACGACGTCGACCCCGGCATCGATCGCACGCGCATACGTATAAATCCCGTTTCCACTCGCATCATGGGTGTGAAGATGGATTGGTAACGATACTGCATCTTTAAGTGCCGATACAAGCGCATAGGCTGCTTCCGGTTTCAAGAGACCCGCCATATCCTTGATGGCAATGATGTGAGCACCGCTCTCTTCCAGTTGTTTCGCCAGATTGACGTAATACGGCAGATGATATTTCGGACGATTCGCATCGAACAGATCCCCTGTGTAACAGACAGCTGCTTCCGCGATTTTACCTGTTGGCAAGACCGCATCGATGGCGAGTTGAATTGATTCCGGGTTGTTCAAGCTGTCGAAAATCCGGAAGACATCGACTCCCGCTTGCGCCGCTTCCTTGACGAAGGTATGGATGACATTGTCTGGATAGTTCTTGTAACCAACGCCGTTCGCACCACGGAGTAACATTTGAATCAGGACGTTCGGCATCTTTTCACGCAATTTCATCAGACGAACCCATGGATCCTCTGATAAGAATCGATACGCAACATCAAATGTTGCCCCTCCCCATGCCTCGACTGAGAACAATTCAGGAAGCAGTTTCGCTTCCGCCTCTGCGATCGCAACGAGATCCTTCGTCCGCATTCGTGTCGCAAGTAACGATTGATGAGCGTCACGGAATGTCGTATCCGTCAACAAAACGTTGTCTTGTGCTTTCAACCATTTCGCGACAGCTTCCGGACCTTCTGCATCAAGGATCGCTTTTGCGCCTGGCGTGTAGTCTGCCGGAAGATTTTTTGGAATTCGGACGTCACGCGCAAGTGGCTTGTCCAGTTTTCCGATTCCCGGGAATCCATTGACGGAAACCTCTCCGATGTACGTCAACAGCTTCGTTCCCCGGTCTTGACGTTTTGGGAAGATAAATAATTCTTGTGTATCATCGATAAACGATGTATTGTAATCGCCGCTGACGAACGCGTGGTGTTTCAAAACATTGCTCAAGAATGGGATGTTCGTCTTAATACCACGAATCCGGAATTCACTTAAGTTTCGACGCATTTTCGCGACCGCTTGGTCATACGTCAAACCGTGCGTCGAGATTTTAACGAGCAACGAGTCATAATACGGTGAAATTTCTGCTCCGACATAGGCATTCCCACCATCAAGACGTACACCAAATCCGCCTGGTGAACGATACGCTTTAATCTTACCTGTATCCGGCAAGAAGCCGTTTTCTGGGTCCTCTGAAGTAATTCGGCTCTGGATCGCAAAACCAAGCATCTTAATCTCTTCTTGTTGTGGAATGCCGACAAGGTCGCTATGTAACGATTCGCCTTCAGCAACACGGATTTGAGTCTGAACGATGTCAACGCCTGTGATCATCTCCGTAATCGTATGCTCGACTTGTACACGTGGGTTGACTTCGATGAAATAGAACGATTCATCTTGTGTGACGAGAAATTCGACCGTACCCGCATTTTCGTATCCGACATGTTTCATCAACGTGACAGCCGCGTCACAGATCTTTTTACGCCCTTCTTCTGAAAGCGTGACACATGGCGCCACTTCGACGACTTTTTGGTGACGTCGTTGTACGGAACAGTCTCGTTCAAACAAATGAATGATGTTTCCATGTGCATCCCCGATGATTTGGACTTCAATATGTTTTGGTCGTTCGATTAATTTTTCAACGTAAATTTCATCCGAACCGAATGCTTTTAAAGCTTCAGATTTCGCTCGTTCAATCATGTCTGAAAGCTCTTCTTCTGTCCGGACGACACGCATACCACGTCCACCACCACCAAGCGATGCTTTGACCATGAGTGGATAGCCTGCTTCTTTTGCGAACGCATACGCTTCATCAATTGATGAGATCGGACCATCTGTTCCTGGAATGACAGGAAGACCCGCTTCAATTGCAGTCGTCCGTGCCCGTACCTTATCTCCGAACTTAT
The DNA here is from genome assembly GCF_018619055.1 of Exiguobacterium sp. s130. NCBI lineage: Bacteria > Bacillati > Bacillota > Bacilli > Caryophanales > Exiguobacterium > Exiguobacterium sp. s130. Next base: position 648,337 of record NZ_JACSNI010000002.1, read on the forward strand.
ACAGGTGATCTTCTTGCGGCCCGATGAAGATGATTCCTTCTTCGCGGCAACGTTTGGCTAGCTCAATATTCTCAGAGAGGAATCCATAACCAGGATGGATCGCATCACATTCGGCTTTTTTCGCTGTTGCGATGATATCTTCAATGTCGAGGTAGGCTTCGATCGGTTTTTTTCCTTCTCCGATCCGGTACGCTTCATCGGCTTTATAACGATGAAGAGAACCCATGTCCTCTCGTGAATAAATAGCAACGGTACGAATACCGAGTTCCGTCGCTGCACGGAAAACGCGAATCGCGATCTCCCCGCGGTTTGCTACGAGAATCTTCTGGATTTTAGTCAACTGATGCTCCCCCTTTAGTTAATGAGCTCGTGGCACTCATCGAACGTGCAGTTTGCACTTCTTTATGATAAGCCACCCGATATTTGTTTTGCATAGAAATGTTTGCCATTACACCAAGCATCGTACTCATGACGAGTAACGATGACCCACCGTAACTGATGAATGGCAAGGTGACACCTGTACCTGGAAACAGACCAGACATGGCTGCAATATTGATACATGTCTGGATGAAAATAATACCGGAAATCCCAAGTGCGAGCATGCTCGAGTAAAGTGAGACACACCGGTTAGCGATGATCGCCCCTTGAATCATCAGGTAAAACAATAGACCGAGTACGACAAGGACCCCGATGAAGCCGAGTTCTTCCGAGATGATCGACATGATGTAGTCGGTTTCAGGTTCTGGCAGATAACCATACTTTTGAAAACTATTCCCAAGACCCACTCCGAACAATCCCCCATGGGCAATCGATATGACGGAGTTGATGAGCTGATATCCCTTACCTTCTGCGTCAAGAAAGGGATTCAAACTCGCTTGAATCCGTTGCATCTGATTATCGGAAAAATTGTTCCATGCGTACAAGAAGATGATCGGAACGGTAACGACACATAACATGATGTAACCACTCGGTAATCCTACTGCAAATAAAATCATCGCCGTGATGAGTAACAGAATGAATAATCCGCCGTCATCCGGTTGCATACGAATGATGATCGCGTAAGGTGCAAGTAATACGACCATCGGAATCAAGATCCAGTCCGAGAAACTAAGTAAAATCCGTTTTCCGGGGGACGTCGCTGGAATTTGACGATGGATGAAGTGATGGACAATCCCAATCACGCCATCCATCTTTCCTTTGTGCTTTTGATCAAAATAACTGGCAAGCCCGACGACGAGCACGAATTTACAAAGCTCGATTGGTTGAATCAAGAAGATACCGAAGTTCAACCAGGCGCGAGCTCCGTTTAGGGGAACCGAAAATAGTGTTGCCATCAGCATCAACCATGTAATCGCGTACAAGAGTAAACGAATGATTGGTCCACGAAATACTTCATGATTCACTTGCGAAACTAAAAGGAACAGCACGATGGCCATCGCATCGAACATCAACTGCTTCTCAAAGAAGGACGTATTCGCATAATCGCCACCGTTCCACACGCTGGCACTATAGACCATGACTGTACTGATCGCCATGAGGATGAGCATCGTAAAGAAGAGACCGTAGTCAAAAAATGCTCGTTTTTCTTTAAACTTCGCTAACATATGTACACGTCCTTTTTTTCGTTTTCTAAAAAAAAATACCCAAACGCCGCATTTCACGTTTGAGTAGAAAATCAGCACGTCTCCGCATCATGTAAATCAGATAATTGCTGTTCAAGTGATTCGAGCAACTGTTTCCCTTCACCCGCATCAATCAGTTCAAGACGTACCGCAAAATCAATCTGACGGGACAATCCGAACATTTGTGTATCCAATACTTCCTCGTAAAGAGGACATTGTGGCATCGTTAAATTCGCAAGCTGGACCTCGATCAACCGGCGGATTTTTTGTGCATCCGCTTCTAGTAGCTCAAGAGCGCGCTGGCGATGAACTGTCTCGATTTCAGTTGACAATCCAATCCCTCCTCATCAAATGACGCGTTCCTGTTATAGCTAAACTTTACCTTACTTTCGCCAACAATTCAACGTTTCGGTATAATGGATTTGTTGGACTTACACATTTAGGGGGTATAACAATGATTTTTCCGATTAACGGTAAAGTACGGCACCAGTTGACGATTGATCCGACAGTTTGGATCTTTGATGAACGAAAGGTTGCGATTGAGAAGATTGGCCAACCAGCAGATACGAGCGAACAAGAGGCGTACTACGCGAAAATGGGGGCAGCGTGGGATAAAGGCATCATGGAAGGCAGTCGTACGGATCATAATCGTCCGATGACACGCGCTGAAAAAGAAGCCGCGCTTCAAGGGTCATTCGCCATGGCGCTCGCACCGTTCATCCGGAATGCTGAACTCTTACCGGAAGCGACCGCTATTCGTTTCGAAGGTGAAGAAACGGTCGAACTTCCACTTGAGAAACTCGACGAAGTGTACCTGCAGTTCTCACAAGACGGCAAAGTGTTATCAGATGGACCCGTTCACCTGTTGCACGGACAACGGATCGTCAAATCTATTCACACGGTTACCGTCATATAAGGAAAACGTGGTGCGCCTGAATAGACGCACCACGTTTTTTATAATAAGTCGGCTGCGAGGCGCGCCAGATTCGAGCGTTCCCCTTTGACGAGTTTGACGTGTCCCGTCATCTTCTCATTTTTAAGGCGTTCTACGGCGTAGGATAAACCGTTCGAATATTCATCTAAATACGGGTGATCGATCTGTTGCGGATCCCCGACTAACACGATTTTCGAGTTTTCACCGACACGTGTCAAAATCGTCTTGACTTCATGTTTCGTCAAATTCTGCGCTTCATCGATAATGATGAATTGCTCCGGCATGCTCCGTCCTCGAATATATGTCAACGCTTCCAGTTGAATCGTCTTCATTCCCGCGAGAATGTTACCAAGTTCGTCTCCTGATCCCGTATTAAAGAGATGTTCGAGGTTATCATAGATCGGTTGCATCCACGGACGAAGCTTTTCCTCCATCTCACCTGGCAAGTAGCCAATATCATTTCCCATCGGCACGACTGGACGAGCAACGACCAGTTTTTTATATTTATGCTCGTCTTCTACTTGCAGGAGCCCCGCAGCGAGTGCAAGTAATGTCTTTCCGGTACCTGCCTTCCCAACGAGTGTAACGAGCGGTACATCGTCTCGAAGTAATAACTCAAACGCCATCCGTTGTTGAACGTTTCGGGGAATAACACCCCAGACTTGATCAACATCGATCGAAAGTGCCCGGATGATCGGCAAATTCTGATCAACGACAGCAATGGCAGAGGCTTTTGACATATTACTTTTTAGAATGATGAATTCATTCGGTTGCACTTTTTCCGGCAATACATCAACTGAAAGTCGTTTATCCTGATAGAAAGCATCGATATATTCCTGATCGACGGTCACTTCGATGAATCCTGTATAAAGACCAGTCAAGTCAGCGATATGATCCGTCATATAGTCCTCAGCGACTAATCCATACGCATCCGCTTTGACGCGGACTAAGATATCTTTTGAGACGAGAATGACATCTCGTGGGGTCGCTTCAGTTTGTTGTTCCCGATGAATCGACCATGCGAGCTCGATAATCTTGTTATCGTTCGATTCATGCGTAAACGGCGAACCTTCATGAATGGAGTCCCCAATATCGACGCGAAGAATGCCACCGTTTCCGAGTGGCACTCCCGCATGAAGCTGACCAGTTTCCCGTAATTGGTCTAAGATGCGAGCTGTTTCTCGTGCATTACGTCCAACCTCATCCATGTTGCGTTTTTTTCCATCTAGTTCTTCTAGTACGATCGCTGGTATGACGACGTCGTGCTCCTGGAATTGGAAAAGAGAAAGTGGATCATGAAGCATGACATTGGTATCAAGTACGTATATTTTTTTCATTCCATCGTTCGCCCCTTTAGAGTCGAGTTTGTGATGAATGTTACGCTTTTAGGATGCGATGAACGAGTTGATCCAACCGTTCGGCTGCCTGTTCATCGTATGTTTTTTCGATAGTCGGTCGTTGTGTGACAGTTGCTCCGTAAAACAAGATGTCACGCACCTCCTCAACGCGTCCCTCATAAAAAGCGAGTGGCAACGGAAGGTCTTCTTGCGGCGTAAACGCCTTGACGTCCGTACACGTTAAGCTGTACGTCGACTGATCTGCAAAAAAGATCAACGTGAAGACCGGATGTTCTCGTAATGTTTTAACGAGATGAGAATCTGCTTCGATTGCAAAACGAACCGTTTGCGAATCCGTCGCATGTACCCAACTGATTGCATGTGTGATGGGCCAATGTTTGGATTGATCATGCGTAATCAAAAAAACGAGTGGTAATTGCGATAGTGCTTCTAGTTGACCTGAGTTAAGCTGTTGTTCAACTTTATTTGCCATGACATCACCCCCTCTACGACTTAGTGATGATATTTCGAGATATACTTCTCGTTTCCCTTTTTTACATCTGAATAATCTTCTAATATGATATACTAAGAAAAAAAGGGAGGACCTGACATGCGAGTGAAATGTACGATTTGCGATAAGCGTGAAACGATTGATGATTGGTCCTTCACGGCGAAGCGATTACGCAATAAACCTGTTCGTGTCCATATCTGTGATGAGTGTCGATCACGCGTAGAAGAACGGACACTTGAACGCCACGCTTCTGGACAATTCCATTTATACCCGACTTGGGAAACGAAACGAAAACACTGGTAAACAAAAGGTCTGCGGGAAAATTCCCTGACAGACCTTTTATTGTTCATCGATTGATTCGAACCAATCGATCATCATCTGCCGATGGATTCCCTCTTCCGTCCGTATTATTTGTAATATAGTAAATCGATGTCTCGTCAATCCAGACATCGCGAATCCGACCTTGGTTTTCGACAATCGTCTTGACTTGCTTCGTCTCTAGATCGATAGTTTGTAATCGTTGCCCGACAAGTGTTGCAAAATAAAGTGTATTCTCTGCTGTTGCAACTCCACTTGGTGCAACAGATTGTTCTCCTACTTCATACCACGGCGTCACCAGTCCGTCTGCTTGCTCTTTCCCTTCAATCGTCGGCCATCCATAATTCTTTTGTTCGATTCGATTGATCTCATCGTGCCCACTTTGCCCATGTTCGCTTGCATACAGTTGATCATCGACGAAAACAAGTCCTTGTGGATTCCGGTGACCGAGACTGTAGACGTATCCTTTTTGATTCCCCTTGAACGGTTCTCCTTCAGATGTGATGCGTAAAATCTTTCCTGCCAATGAATCAATGTCTTGCGCCAGTTCAGGATTTGCTGCGTCTCCTGCTGTGACGTAGAGTGCACCTTCTGGACCCCACTCAAGTCGTCCTCCGTTGTGAATCGTCGCTCCCGGAATATCGTCGAGTAACACACGCTCTTCGACCCACTGATGGCCTTCTTCTTTGATTGCAATGACACGATTGGTCGCTTGATTTTGTTTTGCATACGTATGATAGACGTATGCCGTCTTATTGTTCTTAAAATCAGGGTCAAGTACCATACCGAGTAATCCACTTTCTCCTTCAGCAATTACATCTTTCTTCAGTTGCAAGCGCATCCTCTCATAATCACCTTGTTTTCCTTTGACGATTGTTCCTTCGCGCTCTGTAATATAAAAAGTCTCTCCTTCGCGAACGATATTCCATGGGGCGTTTAGCTCTTTAAATACGACTCCTTCTTGCGTTTGTGATGATTGCGTATCTTCTTGATTACCTGAATCCTGTTGATTGTTTTTTTGTGTCTTCTGATTGGTTTCCTTTGTTGACGATTCTTCTGACGTTTGTGTACAGCCGATCAGAATACCCGCTAACAGCAGGGGTATGACATACCTTATTTTCACTGTTTTCTCCCCCCTTTTAGTATCCCTGTTCCCGCTACGCTTTAAATCATGCATCTGAATTAGCACAAAAAAAGAACGAACCTCCGAAGAGATTCGTTCTTTTGATTCATGACATGCTTCCGTCAAGAAGCTGTCCGTTCACGTTCACGCTTGACCATCCACATCCGGAAGCGATAAATACCAAGTACGAAGACCATCGCAAGGAGTACTTCAGGAATCGGCCATGTCCAGAAGACAAGCGTCAATGCTGCCGAGAAGACGGCGAGCAAGAGATAGACGATCAGTGATTTCCACCATGCTAGTTCCTTTGCAAATCCTAACTTAAAGACGACAAGCGTCAAGATGACGACAGTGATCATTAAAGGATAAAATCCCGTTTCGATGTTATTCGGATCACTTCCGACACCGAGAAGTTTCGCGATGAACGGAATATCGTATTTCGGAAAATCAGAAGCAACGGCAGCTTGTGCATTCATTGCCAATCCCCCTATTCGTTCAAGACTCAATCTTTACCTAGACGACGACGTTTTTCTTGCTTTTCACGTTCGTTTTTGTTCAAGACTTGTTTACGGAGACGAACCGATTGTGGTGTGATTTCACAGTACTCATCTTCATTCAAGAATGTCAACGACTCTTCAAGTGAGAAGACACGTGGACGTTTAAGAACGTTTGTTGAATCTTTTGCAGATGCACGCATGTTCGTTAATTGTTTTGCTTTAACGACGTTGACAGCGAGATCGACATCACGGTTACATTCGCCGATGATCATACCTTCGTATACTTCAATACCAGGCTCGATGAAGATCGTTCCGCGGTCTTCAAGAGCTGAGATCGCGTAAGCAGTTGCTTTACCTGTTTCGATTGAGACCATAACTCCACTACGACGTCCACCGATATCCGCTTGGATGAACGGACGGTATTCTTCGAATGTGTGGTTCATGATTCCGTATCCGCGTGTAGCAGAAAGGAATTCGTTACGGTAACCGATCAAACCACGTGAAGGAACGATGAATTCCATTTTTGTTTGACCGTTGTCCATTGTTTGCATGTTCGTCAATTCACCTTTGCGGAGACCGATCGATTCCATGACAGAACCTGTGTACTCTTCTGGTGTATCGATGACGACGCGTTCGAATGGCTCGACTTTGACACCTTCTTCTTCTTTGATGATAACTTGCGGTTTAGATACTTGGATTTCGTATCCTTCACGGCGCATGTTCTCGATCAAGATCCCGAGGTGAAGCTCCCCACGACCAGAAACGATCCAGCGGTCCGGTGAGTCTGTGTTTTCGATGCGAAGTGAAACGTCTGTTTCGAGTTCTTTTTCAAGACGCTCTTCGATTTTACGTGAAGTAACGAGATCTCCTTCACGACCAGCGAATGGCGAGTTGTTGACGATGAATGTCATTTGAAGCGTTGGCTCATCGATACGTAATAATGGGAGTGGATCAACGTGTGAAGTCGGGCAAACTGTTTCACCGACGTTGATGTCTTCCATACCAGCGATCGCAATCAAGTCTCCTGCTTTTGCAGTTTCGATTTCGACACGTTTTAGACCGAAGTAACCGAACAACTTCGTGACACGGAAGTTCTTCGTTGAACCGTCAAGTTTTGAAAGTGAAACGCTATCGCCAACTTTGATTTCGCCACGGAAGACACGACCGACACCGATCCGTCCGAGGTAGTTATCATAGTCAAGCATCGTAACTTGGAACTGAAGTGGCTCCATTGTGTTATCGACAGGTGCTGGTGTATGCTCAAGAATTAAATCAAGAACGTTCGTGATTGTATCTTCTTGTTTATCTAATTCAGGTTCAAATGAACTTGAGCCGTTGACTGCCGATGCATAAACGACTGGGAATTCGAGTTGATCTTCGTCAGCGCCGAGGTCGATCAAGAGATCTACGACTTCGTCGACGACTTCAAGAGGACGGACCATCGGTTTGTCGATTTTGTTGACGACGACGATTGGTTGAAGTCCTTGCTCGAGTGCTTTTTTCAAAACGAAACGTGTTTGTGGCATACAGCCTTCACGTGCATCGACAACGAGGATGACGCCGTCCACCATACGCATGATCCGCTCAACTTCTCCACCGAAATCGGCGTGTCCTGGCGTATCAACGATGTTGATGCGTGTGTTTTTGTAGTCGATTGCAGTGTTTTTCGCAAGAATCGTGATTCCACGTTCCCGCTCGATGTCATTTGAGTCCATTGCGCGTTCTTCGACTTGTTCGTTCGTACGGAACGTACCAGACTGTTTTAAAAGCTCATCGACTAATGTTGTTTTACCATGGTCAACGTGAGCGATGATCGCAACGTTGCGTAAATCATTTCGTACTAAAGTTGTCATAGGTGTGTACCTCTTTCTATTCATTTAAATAAATCTTATCATACTTTCGGTCAACTTTAAGAGTATAGCACAGGTAGAGTCCTAATTGGCAATGACTAAGATTCGACATCATCTCGAAAGCCTTTTCATTATTCTTCATTCACGCTACACTGTTAACGTACTCACGGGTAGAGGGGGAAAAAACATGCGTCTACTATTTTTGTTACTTGCCATGCTTGCAGTAGGATCCATGGCAGCCATCGGCATTTTCATCGCGGAACAAAACGTAGCGATGACGATTGCCTCTGTCGTCTTGATGATAGTTGCGATGGGTGCCGGATTCGTTTTAAAGGCACGTTTGCGCAAACAAACATGACTGGGAAGGTTCCTTTCGTTTTTAAACGAAAGGACCTTTTTTCAACCCTCTTGTGTTTGTACGAACGTCAATACATCTTCAACGAATGTCTGGCTCCCTGCTAATACACTCGTTTGCTCGAGAAACGACATCGGCTCTCCGGTAATCGTCCCGACACGTCCACCAAGCTCTTCAATCAATAACTGACCGGCTGCATAATCCCAAGGCATGTTACGCATCGTGATATATCCATCAACGCGTCCGGCAGCCGTCCATGCGAGTTCAAGGGAAGCTGCACCAATCGCTCGTACACCTACTGCGTGTCGCACGAGTGGAGCAAGACGATCCGTGTTAATTCGACGGTTCGGCGTCACCCAGGTAGCATTCATACAGATGATCGCTTCCTTAACGCTCCGTTCTGTCAGTTGAGGTAACCGAATACCGTTTTGATAAGCCCCTTGTCCTTTGATGACATGAAATAGCTCGTCAGCCATGACATCATAAACAAATCCGTACCGTAATTCCCCTTCCATCATGATCGCAATTGAGATGGCGAACATTCGCTTTTGACGGATGAAGTTCATTGTTCCGTCGATCGGATCAACGAACCAAATCGTACCTTCGAGTGTATCGGGTCGAGCGATGCGCCCCTCTTCACCATAAATATGATGATCCGGATAGCGATCTAGAATACCTTTAATCAATAAATCCTCGACGGCTTGATCAATCTCCGTCACTAAATCACTTTTTCCGGTTTTCTGTTCAATGTGATACGACACATCAATCTTTTCGCGAATGTATTTCCCTGCTCGCTTGATCAAGTCTATCGCATCCAACTCGATTTGCATCTTCCTTCACTCCTTCATCATCGTTTCCAGCTTCTTCTATAGTAACAAAAAAAGAAAACCAGCGAACGATTCGCTGGTTGAAGTAGTGATATTTTATTATAAGGTAGAGAAAAGGACGTTGAAATCAAGCTTCAAGACGTACCATCTCTTGACGATATTTTTCGAGGCGCTCTTTACTTGCACCAACAGCTTCTGCGTCACTTGCCACCATCGCATCATGTAATGTAGCAAGCTCATAGTCGATTTCGAGACGCAATACAGGAATGCGTTTTTCTGCATCTTTTCTCTTGTATGCTTCTATCACTTGTTTCACAGTAACCACACTCCTTCGCGGGATAAACAGACGTTTAATTTGTCAGACAATTGCGACTTATCAGTGGATTGAATCAATAATAGTACGATTCAACTTAGATGTAAAGCATCTAATTTTAAAAAATACAGTTTCACATATTTGTAAGGATAACGTCTTGTATGTAGTATATAGCCGCTTCCCTTCCACTTTAAACAAATGATGATCATTTTCCGCACATTTCCAGTCCGTATAAAAGATAAGACTCCTATACGATCGCATAGGAGTCTTATCTTTTATGATGTCATTATTTTTTCATGCGCACGATTGGATCTTCTTGGCGTTTTGCCTGTTGCATCGTCCGATAACTTGAGCAACCTGTCTCTTCCATATAAAACTGATCCCACTGTTTTTCCTCGGATTTCGAGGTGACGATTTGCTTAAATTCCCGATATGCCTCGAGCAAACGTTGTCGTTCTACACCTGATTCATACGCTTGTTCGACTAAATTGAAAAAGTCGATGACTTTCACGATTTCTTCCGTCGACCAATCGGAATTGAGCGGATAACTCAATGCCATCATTCCCACTTCCTTTCTGCACTTTTCTATTTTACACGGAAAAGAAGCATAAAACAGTTGCAACCGTTCGAAAACTTGTTATAGTTAGCTTGTTTGATTGTATTTTTATTCGGTTTTAAGGGGGGAAATCTGGTGCAAACAAAAAGCTTAACACAGCTCGATACACCTTTATTCGATGCGCTACTCGCGCATGCGAAACGTCAACCAATTCAATTTCATATTCCCGGTCATAAAAATGGTCAAGGAATGGATCCAGCCTTTCGATCGTTCATCGGTCAGAATGCGCTCGATATCGATTTAATCAATATCGCTCCCCTTGATGATCTTCATCATCCAAAGGCAATCATTAAGGAAGCTCATCAATTGGCAGCTCAAGCCTTCCATGCCGACGAAACGTTTTTTTCCGTACAAGGAACGTCAACCGCAATCATGGCAATGATCATGAGCGTCGTCGGACCTGATGATAAAATTCTCGTTCCTCGGAATGTTCATAAATCGGTGATGTCAGCTATCGTTCTTTCTGGTGCGCACCCGATTTTCATTCATCCTGAATTCGATGAGACATTTGGTATCGCACACGGTATCACACCAAGCGCGGTAGAACGTGCCCTTGCACTTCATCCTGATACAAAGGCAGTGCTCGTCATCAACCCGACTTATTTCGGCGTTGCTGGCGACTTGGAGAGCATCGTCAAACTTTCCCATAGTAAGGGTATTCCGGTACTCGTCGACGAAGCACACGGCGTCCATATCGCCTTCCACGAAGATATGCCATTATCTGCGATGCAAGCAGGAGCTGATCTCGCAGCAACGAGTGTCCATAAACTCGGTGGGTCACTCACTGGAAGCTCTGTTTTAAACGTTCGCCGGGGTCTTGTCTCTCCAGATAAGGTCCAAGCGGTACTCTCGATGTTGACGACGACTTCAACATCCTATCTACTGCTTGCTTCTCTTGACTGCGCACGGCGCCATCTTGCAATCAACGGTGAAGCAATGAATCGTCGGGCACTCGAGCTCGCGACACGGATGCGTTTCGGATTAGCGAAGCTTCCTTATCTCGCCGTTTTCGGCGAATCCGATCTTCATTCAAGTGCGACGTTCGCTTTTGATCCAACGAAAGTGCTCGTTTCCGTTAAGGGACTTGGTATTTCTGGTCACCTTGTCGAAGAGTTTTTGCGTGAAGAACATCGGATCGAAGTTGAACTTTCTGATTTAAATAATATCCTTGTCATCATCACTTCTGGTGACTCGGAAGAGACAATCGATGCATTCCTACATGCGATGTCTTTACTTGTTGCACGCTATCAGAATAATGGCGCTGAAACGACTGATCACTCAATCGTCCTTCCAGACATTCCAGCGCTCGCTCTCAGCCCACGTGATGCTTTCTATGAAGAAACAGAGACAATTCCGTTAGTCGATGCGGTCGGACGGATTTCAGCTGAATTCATGATGGTGTACCCTCCTGGTATTCCCATCTTTATTCCTGGCGAAATGATCACGGCAGACAATCTTGCCTATATTAAAGAAAACATTGAAGCTGGTCTTCCGGTTCAAGGTCTTGAGGATCATTCGCTCGAGACGATCAAAGTCATTCAGCAATCGAATGCAATTCGGTGAAGACAAAACAAAGCAGTAATCCTTACTAGATGAGGATTACTGCTTTTTTAATTGGATCGTTTCATTCTGCATATTCATCGTTTGGCGAACAAGGAATGAATGCCGCTAATGCTTCACCAATTAATGCAACATCCTCTTGCTCAATTGCAAAAGTACGAACTAAAACTTCTCCATTCAACACATCCTGTTGATCAAGTAACGCTGACTGACCACCGGTTAAACTAACGACGAGTACTTTCCCAAAAAATTGTCCTGTACAGATGACAGCGAAATCATAGCGAGCGAATGCGGTCGTCCAGCCTACAAAGCGAACCTTATCCATCTCTGATACGTAATACAGCTCCTCTAAGGCAGTCACGGATTCCATATGCGTCCACCCTCTCCATTTTTTACTCTTTTCCTTTTTTGAATCAAGACAAAACAAAAAAACACCTCATACACGGTCGGCTCCCCGTGTATGAGGTGTTTCGAAATTATTTAATGATGTGAATTGGGCTACCGATTGCAACTTCAGCAGTTTCCATTGCGATTTCACCGAGTGATGGGTGCGCGTGGATTGTGAGTGCGATATCTTCAGCTGTCATACCAGACTCGATTGCGAGTCCCATTTCAGCGATCATATCAGATGCGCCTGTACCAGCGATTTGCGCGCCGATCAAGAGACCATCTGATTTACGAGTGATCATTTTCAAGAAGCCGTCTGGCTCGTTGAGTGCAAGTGCACGACCATTCGCAGCGTAAGGGAATTTAGACGCGATGTAGTCGAGTCCTTCTTCTTTCGCTTGTGCTTCAGTGTAACCGACAGTAGCGAGTTCTGGGTCTGTGAAGACGACTGCTGGAATCGCGCTGTAGTCGAGGTATGCAGGGTGTCCTGCAGCTGCTTCAGCAGCAATTTTAGCTTCGAATGAAGCTTTGTGTGCAAGTGGTGGTCCTGGAACGATATCACCGATTGCGTAGATGTTTTCGTTTGAAGTACGGCACTGATCGTCGATTTCGACAAGACCACGGTCGCTGACTTTGACTTCTGCCATTTCAAGACCAAGATCACCAGTGTTCGGACGGCGACCGACAGTGACGAGGACGTAGTCCGCTTCAACTGTTTGTGCTTCACCGTTGACTTCGAATGTTACTTTAACGCCATCTTCCGACTCTTCCACACTTTGAGCAAGTGCTTCGTTGTGGATCGTGATGTTACCTTTTTGTTTGAGCTTTTTCTTAACGACTTGCGTCATAGCAGGCTCGAAACCAGAAAGGATGTCTTTTGTTCCTTCAAGAATGACGACTTCTGTATCGAAGTTCGCATACGCTGTACCAAGCTCCATCCCGATGTATCCGCCACCGATGACGATGAGTTTTTTCGGGATTTCAGGAAGGTTCAATGCGCCTGTTGAAGAAAGAACGCGTTTTGACCATTTGAAAGCTGGAAGTTCGATTGGAGTCGAACCTGTCGCGATGATACATTTCTTGAATTTGTAAGGAGTCGAAGAATCTTCGTTGATGATACGGACTGTATCTTCTGATTGGAAGTAAGCTTCCCCAACGACAGTCTCGACTTTGTTCCCTTTAAGAAGACCACTAACGCCGCCAGTCAATTTATTGACGACAGATTGTTTCCAAGATTGAACTTTCGAGAAATCGACAGTTGCATTCTCAGAAGTGATCCCCATATCGCTTGAACCTTTAGCGTGCTGGAAGTTATGTCCTGCAGTGATCAAGGCTTTTGATGGGATACATCCTACGTTTAAGCAGACGCCACCGACGTTTTCACGTTCAACGATTGTTACTTTCATACCAAGTTGCGCGCCGCGGATTGCAGCAACGTAACCACCAGGGCCAGCCCCGATTACGAGTAAATCTGTTTCTTGTGCGAATTCACCTACTACCATTGCTTATCCCTCCATGATGAGAAGTTGTGGGTCGTTCAATAGGCGTTTAACTAAGTTAAGCGCGTTTTGTGCAGTTGCACCATCGATGAGACGGTGGTCGAAGCTGAATGAAAGTGCAAGAACTGGTGCAGCAACGATTTCGCCGTTTTTAACGACCGCTTTTTCAGCGATACGACCGATACCGAGGATTGCAACTTCTGGGTGGTTGATGACTGGTGTGAACCATTGACCGCCAGCAGAACCGATGTTAGTGATCGTGATTGATCCGCCTTTCATCTCGTCGCCAGAAAGTTTTCCGTCACGCGCTTTACCAGCAAGGTCATTGATGTTGTCAGCAAGTGCGAAGATCGATTTACGATCTGCATCTTTAACGACTGGTACGACAAGACCGTTGTCTGTATCAGCAGCAATGCCGATGTTGAAGTAGTTTTTGTAGACGATTTCTTCGTTTACATCGTCGATTGATGCGTTGATTGCCGGGTATTTTTTAGCAGCAGCAGTCAATGCTTTTACGACGAACGGAAGGTAAGTCAATTTCGTACCTTGAGCAGCCGCAACTTCTTTGAAGTTTTTACGGAGTGCAACGAGGTTCGTAACATCCACTTCGTCCATGAGTGTTACGTGTGGAGCTGTATGTTTCGAGTTAACCATTGCTTTCGAAATCGCTTTACGGATTCCTTTGATTTTCTCGCGTGTTTCAAGTTCAGGTTGAGCAGCAACGTATGGCTTCACTTCTGTTTTTGGTGCAGAAGCAGCTGGTGCTTTTTCTTCTGTTGCTGGTGCATCAGAAGTTTGTCCACCGTTTGCGAATGCATCGATGTCTTCTTTAACGACACGACCGTTGTCTCCAGAACCTTGGACTTCACGGATGTCGACACCTTTTTCACGTGCATATTTACGGACAGATGGCATCGCGATGACACGTTCTGATTTATGGATTTGAACCTCATTTGGTTTGTCTTCCACTTTTTGATCCGTATCTTGAACGTCTTTCGCATTTTCTTCAGCTTTTGGTTGCTCTGCTTCTTCAGAAGGAGCAGAACCTTCGCCTTCGACTTCGAAAGTGATGAGGACGTCGCCAACGACAGCTACGACACCTTCGTCAACTTTTACTTCTTTAACAGTACCATCAACTGGCGATGGAATTTCAACGACTGCTTTATCGTTTTGTACTTCAAGAAGAACATCATCTTCTTTGACAGTGTCGCCCGCTTTTACGAACCACTTTACGATTTCACCTTCATGAATACCCTCACCGATATCCGGCAATTTGAATTCAAATAAACCCATTTGAATATGCCTCCTTTTAGTTCACTCTTCTAGTCGATTGTTATCTGTAAAAACGGAAGCAAGGAGAGAATGCACCCCTCTCCATATTTTCCGAAATGCTCTTAGAAATTGTAGACAGTCTTGACTTTTTCGACGATATCTTTGTGATCCGGAATCCAGACGTCTTCACCTTGTGCGAATGGGAAGATCGTATCTGGAGCAGCAACACGAAGAATTGGCGCTTCGAGGTCAAGGATTGCACGTTCTTGGATTTCAGTTGCAACCATTGCAGCGATACCCGCTTGTTTTTGTGCTTCTTGAACGACGACGACACGGTTTGTTTTCTTGACAGAAGCAAGAATCGTATCGATATCGATCGGGCTGATCGTCATCAAGTCGATGATTTCGACGCTGATGTTTTCTTTTTCGAGCTCTTCTGCTGCTTTAAGTGAAGCGTGCACCATCGCACCGTAAGTGACGATTGTTACATCTGTACCTTCACGTTTTACATCAGCTTTTCCGAGTTCGATCGTGTAATCGCCCTCTGGCACTTCACCGCGGAATGAACGGTAGAGTTTCATGTGCTCGAGGAATACGACTGGATCGTTATCACGGATTGACGCGATCAAGAGACCTTTTGCATCGTATGGTGTTGAAGGAATGACAACTTTAAGTCCTGGTGACTGAGCCATGAGTCCTTCGAGGTTATCTGCGTGAAGTTCCGGTGTTTTAACACCGCCACCGAATGGTGAACGGATTGTTACAGGCGCATTGTATGTGCCACCTGAACGGTAACGGAGACGCGCTAGTTGTGCTGCAACTGAATCGAATACTTCGAATACGAATCCGAAGAATTGGATTTCCATGATTGGACGGAATCCTGTCAGACTGAATCCGACAGCAAGACCACCAATACCTGATTCCGCAAGTGGTGTATCGAAGACACGGTCTTCGCCGAGTTCATCTTGAAGACCTTCTGTCGCACGGAATACCCCACCGTTTTTACCGACGTCTTCACCGAACAAGAGAACTTGTTCGTCGCGTTTCATCTCGACGCGCATTGCGTCAGTGATCGCTTGGATCATCGTCATTTGTGCCATGGGTTATTTCGACTCCTTTGCTGTATACTCATCAAGCTGCTCTTGCAGGTTTAGTGGAAGCTTTTCAGCCATCACGTTGATGAAATCTGTAACTTTTTGTTTTGGTTCTTTGTCAGCTTGTGCAAGTGCTTCCTTAACGTCAGCTTTAGCTTGCTCGATGACTTCGTTCTCTTTATCTTCGTTCCAAAGACCTTTTGCTTCCATGAAAGCACGGAAACGGACGAGTGGATCTTGTGCTTGATACTCATCATCCATGTCTTTTGTACGGTAACGTGTTGGATCATCACCAGCGAGTGTGTGTGGTCCATAACGGTAAGTCAATGTTTCGATCAATGTCGGAACACCGTTAAGTGCTTCTACGCGTGCTTGTTTCGTAGCAGCGTATACAGCAAGAACGTCCATACCGTCGACTTGGATACCATTGATACCAGCAGCAACAGCTTTTTGAGCGATAGTTTTCGCCATTGATTGTTTTTCGACAGGTGTCGAGATTGCGAAACGGTTGTTTTGAACGACGAAGATTGCAGGTGCTTTGAAAGCTCCAGCAAAGTTCATTCCTTCATAGAAGTCCCCTTGTGAAGAACCACCATCACCTGTGTAAGTGATCGCTACTTGTTCTTTACCGCTTTTCTTAAGACCGAGAGCAACACCAGCCGCTTGAACGATCTGCGCACCGATGATGATTTGTGGCATTAAGACGTTAACACCCTCAGGAATCTGACCGCCTGTGATGTGACCGCGTGAGAACAAGAATGCTTTGTAAAGTGGGAAGCCATGGAAGACCATTTGTGGAATATCACGGTATCCAGGAAGAATCCAGTCATCTTTATCCAAAGCGAATTGCGTACCGATCATTGACGCTTCTTGTCCAGCTACTGGAGCATAGAAACCAAGGCGTCCTTGACGGTTAAGTGAGATTGCACGTTGGTCCCAGATACGTGTGTATACGAGACGGCGCATTAATTCCGTAAGCTCTTCATCCGAGAGGTCTGGCATAGCGTCTTTATTGACGACTTCACCTTTCTCGTCAAGAATGCGGAACGTTTCAAAGTTTTCTTCCACGTTTTTAAACATGTTTACGTTCATCTTTTCACCTCATCCTTTCACTGCGTTCAGCGAAATATTCCTCTGACTGATTTGCCCACATGACAATAGTGTCCAAAAAACGAAGTCCCGTGTGACTATCCTTTGAACATGTGTCTGTGTACCTATTCAGTTGAGTAAACTGTATTATCATGAATCGACACGTTATAGTGTCTTGTTCATTACGTTACAAGTATAAATCTGTAACACCTTAAAATCAAAGGAAATGTTTTATTTTTTTCGCGATTCACATTGTGAATTCAATCACAAAACTAGAATATTCCATCTTCTGTATCATTCGATATTTTCCTACTGTGTTAGTTGTCATCATTCCCCACTTTCCTATGCTATACTTTTTGTAGATGAAAGGAGTGTTGTTCATGATCACCATGAATGAAATCGTACGCGAAGACGTTCCTGCTCTTCACGAACGGTCAGTAGAAGTGACCTTCCCTCTCAGCGATGAGGATAAGGAAACGATGCGACTCATGCGCGAGTTCCTCGCTAATAGTCAAGATGATGAAATTGCGAAGAAATATGACCTACGAAGCGGCATTGGACTTGCAGCACCACAAATCGGTGTCAACAAGCGTATGTTCGCAATCCGCTTACCGGATGGTGACGATTTATTGGAATTCGGTATTTATAATCCAAAAATCATCAGTCATTCCGTCGAGCAGACGTATTTAACAGGCGGCGAAGGATGTTTGTCCGTCGACCGTGAAGTCGAAGGACATGTACCGCGCTATATGCGTATTACCCTAACTGGCATCGATCATAACGGAAATCCGGTAAAATTACGTTTAAAAGGTATGAAAGCAATCGTCTGTCAACACGAATATGATCATTTAGATGGCGTCATGTTCTATGATCGGATCGATAAAAAAGAACCATTCAAGGAATATGGTTCTGCCACATAATATAAAAATCCTCGTTTCCGTTTCCGGAAACGAGGATTTTTTCGAATCAGACTTCCATGATGATCGGCATGACCATCGGATGACGTTGTGTTTTTTCAGTTAAATACGGTGTGAGCGTATCATTGATGACTTGTTTGATGTCCGTCCATTTCGTGTTACGGTTCGCAAGCGATTGATCAAGCGAGCGCTTGAGTAGACGTTCAGCATCTTTAATCAAATTACCTGACTCACGCATGTAGACGAAACCGCGCGAGATGATATCCGGTCCTGAGACGAGACGATTCGTTTTAGAGTCAAGCGTCACGACAACGACGACAAGTCCCTCTTCTGAGAGAATACGGCGGTCTCGTAAGACGATGTTACCGATATCACCGATTCCTTTTCCGTCAACATAAACGGCGTTCGCTTGAATCTTCCCAGTGATAGCGGCTGCATTTGCATCTAATGCCAGCACTTCACCGTTATCCATGACGAAACAGTTTTCTTCCGGTACACCAGCATCCATTGCTAGCGACATATGCTTCTTCAGCATCCGGTATTCTCCGTGAATCGGCATGAAGTATTTCGGATTCAATAGACGCAACATGAGCAACTGCTCTTGTTGACTACCATGACCTGATGTATGGATGTCATTTAATTTACCGTACATGACATCCGCGCCAGCTTTGTACAACTGGTTGATCGTCTTTCCGACTGAGACGACGTTCCCCGGGATAGGTGACGAAGAGAAGATGACGAGATCATCTGGAATGATTGAGATTTGACGGTGTGTTCCGTTTGCGATACGGCTAAGGGCCGCCATCGGTTCTCCTTGTGAACCGGTACAAAGGATCGTCAACTCGTTTGATTTATAACGCTTCATCTCGTTCGGCTCGATGATCGTACCCTTCGGCGCCTTGATGAAGTCAAGTTCTTGACCAATCATCATGACCTTATCCATGCTACGTCCGAAAACGACGATTTTTCGTCCTGCTTCAACAGAAGCATTGACGACTTGTTGGAGACGATAGATATTCGATGCGAATGTCGCGAAAATGATCCGTCCTTCCGCCTTACGGAAGATGTCTGAAATCGTTTCCCCAACGACACGTTCGCTCATCGTAAAACCTTCCACTTCAGCGTTCGTAGAATCCGATAAGAGGCACAAGACGCCTTCCTTACCAAGTTCAGCCATTTTCGCTAAATCAGCAGGTTCTCCGACCGGTGTGAAATCGAACTTAAAGTCCCCTGTATGCACGATATTGCCTTGTGGTGTCTTGACGACGACACCGAACGAGTTCGGAATCGAGTGTGTCGTACGGAAGAACGAGATACTCGTCTTCCGAAACTTGATGATCGAATCTTCATCGATTTCATGAAGTTCTGCATTCCGAAGCAAACCGTGTTCTTCTAGTTTGACTTTAATGAGACCCATTGCAATTTTTCCAGCGTAAATCGGTAAGTTTACTTGTTTAAGCAAGAAAGGAAGACCGCCAATATGGTCTTCGTGACCATGCGTGATGAAGACCCCTTTGACCTTATCTTTGTTCTTGATCAAATAAGTGTAATCCGGAATGACATAGTCGATTCCGAGTAATTCATCCTCAGGGAACATGACACCCGCGTCGATGACGATGATTTCATCTTGGAATTGAACGACATACGTGTTCTTTCCGATTTCCCCGAGTCCACCGAGTGCGAAGACGGCGGCTTGATGGTTTTTGACGAACTTCATTCGAACGTCGCAACCTTGAAGTCAGGATGTTGTTGTTCGTATGTCAAAAATTCTCCACTAACTTCGCGGATGAACTCAATGTTGATCTCTTTGAGGTGGTCAATCGTTGATCGCACGTCACGAATGCTTTCCCCTTCTACATACATCGTTTCTGTCCGTTCACGAACAGGTGCTTCCGAACGAAGCGGTTGGTAAAATACTTTAAAAATCATGTCTAGCAACTCCTTATCAGTACATTGTTTTTTGTCCTTAGTACAGTATACACGATACATGGACTATTTTTCATCCTTATTCCGCATGTTCCCTTCCGGCAACACGCTTTTGGTTATGCTATACTTTCACATGAACAGGTCATTTCGACCAATTAAAAAGAGAAGGTGAAACCATGGCAAATCAGAAAGTCGTCTTTTTCGATATCGACGGAACCTTATTGCATGATGGTCATTTCGTTCCGGAATCAACAAAACAGGCAATTCGTCAACTTCAAGAAAACGGTGTGTATGTAGCACTCGCGACTGGACGCGGTCCCGCAATGTTATCTGGGATTCGTGAGTTGCTCAACATTGATACGATCATCGGTTACAACGGGCAAATTGTGGTTCATCAAAACGAAATCATCTACAAACGTCCACAACCTAAAGTCGATCTGACACATTTGACGCAACAAGCAAAGGAAAACGGACATACGCTTGTCTATCTTGGCGAAACAAAAGGTTTTACAACGAAATCAAATGATTTTCATGTCGTTGATTCGCTCGGTGATCTCGACATGCCGTTACCGCTTCACGATGAAGAAGCCTTCTTGTCTCACGATGTGTTCCAAACGCTTGTCTACTGTACGGCAGAAGAAGAAACAGATTACATCAAACGTTACGATGCTTTTGATTTCATTCGCTGGCATCCCCATGCGATGGATGTCATCAACGTCGGTTCCTCGAAAGCAGAAGGCATCAAACAGTTCTTGAAATTGACAAACATTCGCCGCGAGGATACCTTTGCTTTTGGAGATGCTCTCAATGACCTTGAAATGCTACGCTATGTCGGGACTGGTATTGCAATGGGCAACGGACTTCCGGAAACAAAAGCCGCTGCCGATTATGTCACGAAACCTATTCTTGAAGACGGTATCGCACATGGACTTAAAGAATTCCAACTCATCTAATAGATAGATGTAAAGCTGAGGCATGCCTCAGCTTTTTTTAATTCTTTACTTTATGAATCGCGCGTTCTAAGCGATCAAGATCTTCATTCTCACCAATGACGACGAGATAATCGCCTTTTTCAATGACTTCATCTGCCTGCAAGGAGATCATGACATTTTCACCCCGTTTGATGGCGACAACGTTTGCTCCATATTTACTTCGTAAGTCGAGATCAATTAAGGTTTGTTTTGCCATCTGATCACTGACTTTAATCTCAACGATTGAAAATTCTTGTGATAAGTCTAAGTAATCAAGGATATTCGAACTCATCAATCCGTTCGCAATCCGAACCCCCATATCCCGCTCAGGGTGAACGATGAAATCCGCTCCGATTTTTCGCAATACTTTTTCATGGTAATCATTCGTTGCTTTGACGGTGATCGATTGTACACCAAGCTCTTTTAAGATCAACGTCGTCAAGATAGACGCTTGAATGTTCTCCCCAATAGCGACGATGACATGATCAAAGTTTCGAATCCCCAAACTTTTTAAAACGTTCTCATCGGTCGTATCGGCAATGACAGAATGTGTCGCAATCCCCATGAATTCGTTGACACGTTCCTCATCGGAATCAATTGCCAAGACATCATAGCCGTTTTTCGATAATTCGCGGACAATCGAGCCACCAAAACGCCCTAGTCCGATTACTGCAAACTCTCCATTCATTTTCACAACTCTCCTTCACAATCGCTCTTCCTTAGTAGTGTACCCGATTCAATTTAAAAATACTATAAACGCCTCTGCGAATCGCAGAGGCGTTTATCCATTCATTATTTTGATGATTTTCCACGTACATAATCGTTATCGAACAAGAAGAGCCGTAAAATCAAATACAACGCCGGAATTAAGAGTAAAAGTCCGAAGATGAAAACGACGACGAGTGCGGAAGCCATCGTTTCGTTTACGACTGCTTTGTTGATATCGATATATGGATACAAGATATACGGCAAGTGTGTATATCCGTAACCAAACCACGCGACTGCATATTGTAGCATGACCGCGACGAACGCGATGCCATAGTTTTTCTTCATATAGACGAGTGTCACGGCAATGAGGAAAAATAAGAAACTAGCAGCGAACCACCACCAGTTGCCGTTTAGGATATTTTCATAATGCCATGCTGCTTGGTTCTTCAGTCCAAAGAAGACGAGCGCACAGACGAGGATTGTTGGTCCACTCCAGAAGAGTGCCCATTTCCGAATAAGCGGCGTAGCTCCCTCATCTTTCGCTTTATCCGCGTAGAATAAGAGGAACATCGCGCTGATGTATAAGACAGATACGATAGCGAGCGCTACGACCGTCCACGAGTAAAAGTTCGAAAATAATTTCGTTCCTAAAAACTCAACTGTATCATTCGTTTTGCGGATGAAACCACCTTGACTGATCGTCAATGTCGTCGACATCGCAGCAGGAATCAGCAACCCTGTCGCTCCATATAAAAATGTGTAGAACATGCTGTCATTTGATCCATAATTGGCGAACGCATAAAAACTACCACGAATCGCAATCAAGACAAGAACAATTGACGCTGGTACGAGTAGTGCCGTACCGAAATAGTAAGCGGAGTCTGGGAAGAACCCAACTAGTCCTACGAAGAAGAATACGAAGAAGACATTCGTTACCTCCCAAACAGGAGAGAGGTAACGAAGAATCAATCGATTCGTCAGATGATCCCGCTTCGTATATTTTGAATAAAAGGCGTAAAATCCAGCACCGAAGTCAATTGAGGCAACGATGAGATATCCGTACAGGAAAGTCCAAAGGACCGTGATCCCTAGTGTTTGAACGTCCAAATCGTTCCCTCCTTACTTGTTATCATCCACGAACATTGCTTCACCGCGTGCATGGTGGTTTTCAGCAAGTTCTTGAAGTTCTTTTCCAACCGTGTTTTTCTTAAACATCCGTAATAAGACGACCGTACAAATCGTGCCAAGCAACAAGTACAATGCACTGAATAAAATGAGCATCGGACCAACCGCTGTTGAAGTCGTCGCCGCGTCCGCTGTTCGCATGATACCGTAAAGCGTCCAAGGTTGACGACCAATCTCAGCGTACATCCATCCCGCTTCGATTGAAATCATCGCTAACGGACCACCGATGAACACCCCTCGTAAAATCCACTTATTATATGGATTCAATTTTTTCAATCGGAATGCCAAGATGAACAAAGCAGAGATAGCAGTCAAGTACATCCCAATCGATACCATGATATCAAAGAAATAGTGGACGATCAGTGGTGCTTGATCTTCTTTTGCGAATTCGTTTAAACCGATGACTTCCGTATTCGGAGCCCCACCTGCAAGAATTGAGAGCGCATATGGGATTTTGACGGCTCCTTTGATTTCATAACTGCCGTCTTCTTGCTGATCAAGTATCCCACCAAAAATCAATTCTGCTTCATTTGTCGTATCAAAATGCCATTCCGCAGCTGCTAGTTTTTCTGGCTGGTATTTCGCTAAATATTTCCCTGAGAAGTCACCGACAAGTGCTGTCGAGAACGCGAAAATCAGACCAGCCATGACAGTGAGACGAAGAGCTTTCTTATGATATGCCGTCTCTGCTGCTGAGAGTGTCTTTTTGCGAAGCAAATGGAACGCCGCGATTGCTGCCAAGATAAAGGCAACAGTCAAGTAAGCTGAAACGATGACGTGTGTCGCCTTCGTCGGTGTCGCTGTATTAAACATTGCTTTTAATGGTTCGATTTGCGTCAACGTACCATTAACGATCTTAAATCCTTCTGGTGAGTTCATGAAGGAGTTGACTGTCGTGATGAAGAACGCTGATGCTGTCGCACCAATGACGACTGGAATCCCAATCAACCAGTGCAACCACGGATTTTTGAACCGGTCCCACGTATACAAGTAAATACCAAGGAAAATCGCTTCAAAGAAGAACGCGAACGTCTCCATAAATAGTGGCAGAGCAATTGTTTGACCCGCTACTTGCATGAGTGACGGCCAAAGTAATGATAGTTGCAAGCCGATTGCCGTCCCTGTTACGACACCGACCGCTACGGTAACGACGTATCCACGCGTCCACCGTCTTGCTAATAAGATATAATCTGGATCTTTGCGTTTCAGACCGATGAATTCAGCTGCCAGTACCATGAGCGGTACTCCGACACCAATCGTCGCGAAAATAATATGAAACGCTAGTGTGAGCCCTGTCAACAATCGACTGAGCACTACGGGATCATTGAACATGTATTTAGCCCCCTCTTCCTAAAACATACTTCTCTATATGGTCTATAACCGTATCATAGAGAACATAACCCTTTGTGTCTGTTTATAATGTTTGATGTAACAAATTGTTCACATATACACGTGATTTTTTTCACAAAATGTTCGAAAACTCTTATTCCTACATATATTAAAAACTTTCCCATTCCTGAATTCGAAAGGGAAAGCTTTATATCCTTTATTATTTCATAAAAACTTTTAAACATACTCTCGGAAATAATGGTCAAGTAAATCAATGACAAAAGAAATGGCTGATTCATCCGGGTTTAATGTTGGTTGATGCAAACCAGATGTCGGATTATCGACGCCGAGCCAGAACATCATCCCTGGGATCTCTTTCAGCATGAAACCAAAATCTTCCCCTGTCATCGCCGCGTCACATTCGATATAGTTGGCATTCATCTTGACGAATGATGAGAATTTATCCACGATTTGCCGGTCGTTGACGACTTCATAATAGCGATTACCGAATTGCAGATCGATTTTAACACCAAACGAAGCTTCGATTCCTCGAATGATGTCACGGACACGACGTTCGAGTTTTTCCATGTCTTCGCCGTTTAGCGCACGCATCGTTCCGTCAAGAACCGCTCTACCAGCAATGACATTCTCACGAATACCTGCATCCACTTTCCCAATCGTGATGACACTACAATTCATCGGATTAATGGATCGACTGACGATCGTTTGCAATTGCATGATCAAGGCTGCTTGCGCAACAACTGTATCAATCGTCAAATGAGGAAAAGCCGCATGACCACTTTGACCATAGATCGTGATATGAACTTCTCGAGCACTCGCGAACAGTACGCCTGGACGACTAGCAATCGTACCGACTGGATATTCCGGTGCAACGTGAAGACCATACATCTCACTCGGACGATATTTTTCAAATAACGGACTTTTAATCATCGGCTCCGCCCCGCCCGGTCCTTCTTCTGCCGGTTGGAATAAAAAGACGACATCATCCATGACTGGTAGTTCAACGATCCGTTTCATCAACCCTAAAGCAATCGAGGCATGCATGTCATGACCACATGCATGCATGAACCCTGGGTGTTCTGAGCAATACGGAAGCCCTGTCGCTTCTTCAATCGGTAACCCATCAATATCTGCGCGATACCCGATCGTTCGGTTTCCAGTCAATCCTTTCACTCGAACGAAAACACCCGTTTCGAACGTGTCATATGTGACACGATCTGGCGGATATGCACGAATTTGTTCCAATATAAAAGCTTGCGTCTTAAATTCCTTGAACCCGGGTTCCGGTATTTTATGAAGCGCGCGCCGCATTTCAATGGCGTATTCCATCTGACTGACTTCCTCCTTCTTCTTTTACGATGTCCCAAAAAGCTTGGACTTGTTTTAATTCAAGCATCGACTCCGTGGACAAGATCCAAGTATCTCGCTTCAGTACTTTTCCGGATGATGTCTTCAACGGAAGCTGCATGACTTCATTCGATTGCTGAATCGTCGACTCAGGTAAGATCGCAAAACCGATGCCATGTAACGCCATCTGTTTGCATGTCTCGATTTGGTCGACGACCAGTGTCCGAGATGGGGGACTTGCGAACCGATCTTGCCACCACTCTAAAATTTCTTGATAGTACGTCGAATCACTTTTGAACTGGATGAACGGGCGATCCGTCACACGCAATTGTTCAATCGACGTCAACTCACTATCAACTAGATAGAGCGGGTCTGAAAAAAGGCGCTCTTTAACACCTTTCCAGTCCGGGTTTCCACGAATGATCCCGATATGAAAGTGTTCCTCTAACATATGACGCATCATCTCACTTGACCATCCGGTGACCAACTGGACACGCACATGCGGATAACGCTCGACGAATCGTTTTAAGACACGGGGAAGCCAATATTGCCCCATGATGGAGGCGACAGCAATTCGAAGTGTTCCATACACGGCTCCCTCTTCTGCTGTCAATTCACTTTTTAGTTCCAGTTCCTTCCGATTCATCTCTTTTGCGAGACCAATCACTTTTTCTCCTTGCGGTGTGATGCTTAAGCCACGCGATGAACGAATGAATAGTTTGGTTCCCCAGCGTCTCTCAATCGCAACAAGACGTTGACTAAGCGCAGGTTGTGAAACGAATAATCGTTCAGCAGCTCGCCTCATATTCAATTCTTCCGATAAAGTGATCAACATTTCCATTTCCGACACTTGCAATGTGAGATTCGACTCCTCATGATATAAGATGGCATTAGTTTAACACGTTAGAAAGGACGATACATATGACACGCTATCATTTTATGTTCATCATCTCAACGATTGCAACGCTTGGCAGTCTCTATTTTAGTGAAATTCGTGGATTCATCCCTTGCCCTCTCTGTTGGTGGCAACGACTATTCATGTATACGACAGCCTTTTATTTACTTATTTCCTTATTCCGGTCGAAAACGATCGATCCACTCTTTGTACGCCTATATGTGCTTGCCGGCTTTGGTGTCGCCTTGTACCATGTCATCCTTGAGCGTTTACCCGATGGCGAAGCGTTATGTTCGAGTGGCTGTCTCATCAAATGGGTCAACTATTTCGGTTTCTTGACGATTCCGATGATGAGTCTCATTGCCTTTACATTACTATTAATTCTGGCGTTCTATCCAGCACGTTCGAACAATGAAGCGTAAGATATGAATCTTTGGTCAATACAAAGAAGGAGAAGTCAATTCGGCTTCTCCTTCTTTCGTCATTTTACATCACGTCCATCGATTGAAAACACTTACGGCGCTTGAGAACGCAAGCTCTGAGAGTTGTCCCGTCCCTTCACACCAGTCTCCGACGAAAGCGACACCTGCATGTCCCGGAATTTGAGTCGCAAGAGGACCTTGCCCCATTTTCCATTTGATTTCTTGTACGACTGCTCGTTTAATCGTTCGTTCTGCAACGATACGTTCTCTCCAGTCTGTGAAATGAACGTCAAGCATCTGTTCGATTCCCTTTCGAACATGTCCGATATAATCAGGATCCTCAAGTCGATCGTGTTCAAGATAAGCGATTGCTTGAAGGACTTGACCATCCTTTGGTGCGAGGCTTGCATCATAATGCGATAAATCCGTGATGAACGCTCGATGCGAACGGTCGTAGATGTATGAATACGGTGTTTGGATATAAGGCTGAAGTCCGAGATCATACACGAAAACTTCGACGGGTTCATGACTCGCATGCGGTGTCACGAATTTTTGGATCGTCGTTGGAGTCGCCATTTTTAAGATTTCACGTGGTGGTACGGCAAAGATGATCCGTTCCACATTCCATTCTTGTTTTTTTCGATCACGTACCAAGAATCCTGTCGTAGTCAATTCGACTGCTGTTATTTTTGTTTTTTTCAAGATCTCTCCGCGGTTCTCTAGGATGATCCGTTCCAATTCCTGTACTAACCCTTGCCAACCCCCTTCGATGTATGAGACAGGCTTTCGCGTCCGAAAAAGCTTTTGATAATACTCGAAATAGACATCTGATGGAATTTTTTCTGGTTCTGCCGTAAAAAAATTCGTTGATGCCAAATCAAGCATCAACTGTGCCACTTGTTCATCGACGCGTTCTGTTTTTAACCATTGCCCGATGGATTGTTGCGGATTCCCTCGTTCGACTCGTAAAATCGTTTTAATAATCTCCCATGTAAAACGTACTTTGTTCGTTCCTTCGATGACTTCTGTTTTCAGTAGTCCCCAGGCATTCGCAGGAACAGCCGTCAAATGACCTGAAAATTCATATTTCGCACGACTCGCTGAAAAATCAAGCCACGTCACTTCGATACCGAGTTGTTTCGTTAATTTGCGAAGAATTGATTGATCGCGTCCATAAATCGCATGGGCACCGTAATTAAATGTAAAGCCCTTTACGGTTTGAGAGGTGGCACGTCCTCCGAGTAATCCAGCATCCCAGAGCGTGACCGGTGTTCCTTGTTTTGCAAATAATGCCGCTGCTGTCAATCCGGATAACCCTCCACCTATGATCCCAATCGTCATACTCTCGCCTCCTCAACCATCGTTTCTCTTCTTTTCCCATAACGACCGGAGAAGAATCGAAGAACATGAAAAAAGACATGATTTCAATCATGAAATCATATCTTCTTATTTTTGATTATGCTTTCCACCATTCATCAAGTGGTGAGACGGGCATATGATGCTTATGTCCAACACGTTTATACTGCGTCTCTAACTTTTCTTGACTTGCTTCTGAAATCGACTTACCTTCCAAATAATCATCAATTTCTTCGTATGTCATTCCGAGTGCCACTTCGTCTGGTAGTGCCGGACGATTTTCTTCAAGGTCTGCTGTCGGAACTTTTTCAATCAAGACTTCTGGGGCGTTCAAGTAACGTAAGAGTTGTTTCCCTTGCCGTTTATTCAGTCCCGTTAATGGCGTTAAATCACATGCACCATCCCCATGTTTCGTGTAGAATCCCGTCACGAATTCGGCTGCATGATCCGTTCCAACGACTAAACAGCCATAATGAGCAGCTAAATCATATTGACTCTTCATTCGTTCTCGCGCTTTCGTATTTCCTTTGCTAAAGTCTGAAAGTTCTGCACCTGTCGCCTCTTCGAATGCCCGCATCGATGCTTCGACCGCTGGTTTGATATTCACACGAAGCGAATGATCCGGTTGAATAAAAGTCAAGGCTGCCTGTGCGTCTGCTTCATCTTGTTGTTCACCGTAAGGCAAGCGGACCGCATAAAATGAGACATCTTGTCCCTCTTCTTTTCGCAACTCTTCAACTGCCAGTTGGCATAGACGACCTGCGAGCGTTGAATCTTGTCCCCCGGAGATGCCTAATACGAATCCCTTCGCCCCTGTATGCTTGAGATACGCCTTCAAGAAGGCTACCCGCTCGTTTACTTCTTGGGCTGGATCAATGATAGGTTTAACGCCTGTTACTTGGATGATTTCTTGTTGCATGAATAAATTCACTCCTTCACATCGTTTTGATCGTCATTTTGAATCAATCATTTGTTGATCCGTCGTTTGTTTTGCATTTGCTCCTTTGAACTGGCGGATTGTCGATACGCGAATTTCCTTGCTATCACCTAAAGAGGAGATCGGTAATTCCACCGTGTACTGTTTCGTTTCGCGTTTTGTGAACGTATCCTTTTCAATCGCTTGCGTGAATACTTGTTCTTTCTCAAAATCATACGTTACGTGTTGTTTCGCATCAATCAATTGAGCCTGAAATCGTTGTGAGGAAGGGTATGTCACGTTTACACTGTGATCATTTGGATTTGTTAAGGAAATGTCTAATTGCATCATACTGTCTTGCTTTGTCGTTTTGACTGCAATCTGAATCGGTTCGTTCATGGTTTTTGTTGCCTGTTGTTTCTTTTCTTGGCAACCTGCTAAACAAACAGTAAGCAGCAACAGAATGAAAACGAGACGTTTCATTTCATCCCTCCTTTTATCTAATCAATTTTATCACAAAAAAAAGCGAGAGAGGATTTCCTCTCTCGCACATTTCATCTCTTATGCTACAGGTAAAGTAGATGGATTCATCTTGAATGAAAACAATTGCTCTAAACCTGTCGCAAACAGTTCGTCACAGATATCTTCTGCCGCGTTTGCTGGTGCAACCAATGTAATCGTACGACTGTCCATTGTTTCGATCGTGACATATACCCCTGTTGTTGTCCGTTCCTTGTATCCTACTGCTAAATCAGTTTCAGCGAAAAGTAACATATCCCCGATTCTCCCCTTTTCTCATTCATATGCCAAGCCAAAAGATGACCTACATGCTTCGAATTCGTTGTTGTAGGTTTACTGTATCAAAGAGATGAAAAAAGAAGAGAATAGTCATTCGACATTTCATTTCAAAACAATATTTCAGTTCAAACAGGGATATTTTGGAATAATCTACATAGTTGTTGCATGCAAGCGTTTTTACGAGCGTTTCCAACACATTTCATTTCGATTTCAAAAAGATGACAACATAATTTTGATTATTTTACCATCATTTTTAGATAACAGGGAAAATATACCTAGACAATCGATGGCTCATTTTGTCGAATGATTCTTTCACACAATATTATTTTGAGTTCTCATGAACTTTCATCTATCATTCGATTCATTTGTTGCCAGACCGTCCCTAGTGCTTCTTCCCCACTTTCGATTCGAGTCAAGGCGAGTTCCGCCTGTAAAGCGACTTCATATTCTCGGTCTCGGCTCGCTTCACGCAGTCTTGGAATCGACTGTTCTGTTCCAACATCGAACAGGAATCGAGCAGCCCGCCAACGTACTAGTTTATTTTTATCCGTCAAAGCCTCCATCATCATTGGTTCAGCCTCTGGCATCGCCCAATCCGAAATCGTATCACCTGCTGTTCGTCGTACGATACCTGATGGATCATGGAGTGCACTTGTCAGATACTCTAGTAATTCTTCCCGATGTTCTTCGAACATCCCAAGCTTTACGATTGCTTGACGACGAATTTGCATTTTTTCATCCTGTAATAATCGTGCATACGCCGGAACCCATTCCATTTCAACAGGCAGTTCATCGAGCGCCGCGAATCGTTCTTTCCAATCAGACGAACGAATAGCTTGACCACTAAAGGCAATATCTTCCCCTGCTGCGAGCGACTTGAGACGTTCGATACGTTCGACTGGATATGCGATCTCAATCTCATTCGCTACTTCACGCAAACTTTCGTCAAGGTCACCGTATCGAGGTGCTTGTTCCACCCAGCGTCGATCGCTAATGACATTCTGAACGAACGGTTGGACGAATAGCGCTGCTTCTCGGAATCGTTCTGGCAACCCTTCTCGTTTTTCTTCTAAGCCTTTCACACCTTTGATTTGCATTGGTACGCCTAAAATGAACTGTACAAATAAATGGACTGGCTCATACTCAGCATCTGTCTCGTGCTGTTCAACGTCATTTAACGTTTCACCGAACGCACGTCGTATATCGATGACAAGCGAACGCCAATCATATTTCGGATAACGCTCGATCGATAAAAAGTCACTGACCTGATAAACAAACTTAACGCCAGGTATTTCAAGTAATCGCTGAATGTGTTCCGGTGCGCCAAAGGCATGCTCGAATGTCTGCCCCTTTTCCGAAAAGATCTCATCAACGATGACTTTCATGTTATTTGGACTTGGTGTTGGTTCAATCGCTACGATTTTCATGTGTATCCCCTCCACTTCTATCATTTCAGATATCTAATCTGAAATGCAAAGCAAATGCCCTACAGACATGACCGTAGGGCAAAAACTTACTTGAATGCTTCTTCGATAATTGCAACGAAGGCATCCGGTGTCTCAAGCATCCCCATGTGTCCACTGTCTGTTGACCGATGTATGAGATGATCATTTGTTGGTGCAAACGCACTTTCCTCTGAGATCAATGGATCCTTCGTACCATGAATGATGACACCTTTTACGTTTGCTTTCGTTAAAGCTTTCGTCATATCCCGACGATCTCGCATCGCAGAGAGTGCACGGATGGCTCCTTCGACGGTCATCATATACCCAATTTCAAGTGCTTCAGCAACAGCGAATTCATCGGCTCCTTCCGCAAATAAGGACGGAACAAGACCATTGACAAATTCTCTTACTCCAACTTCTTCGACGCGCGTGATATTTTGATTTCGTTTTTGTTTCGCTTGTTCATCATCTGCTTTCGCCGTTGAGTAAACGAGACCATATCCACTGATTTGGTCGGCATACCTTTCCACGATTGCAGCCGTGATGTACCCGCCAAAAGAGTGACCAACGATGATTGGCTTTTCAACACCACGTCGCTCTAGATCATCCATGACCCATTCTGCGAACCCCTCAATCGTATCAGGTCCGACATCCAGTCCTTCATGTCCTGGTAAACTCAACGGTAAAACTTCAAAAGAATGTCGTAAATTTGCCTCTACCCGATTAAAATAATCTGTCCCTCCTGTAAATCCATGTAGGAGTACAAGTGTTTGTTTTTCCATTGACTACCTCATCCCTTCCACTCAGATGCGAGCATACGGTACATCGTCAAGTTCATGAAACGACCATGACTATATGCATAATCTTCTAATAATCCTTCTGCTTGAAACCCTAATTTTTGAACCAATGCATTGGAAGCAAGATTCTCAGGTGCTACGAGAGCACTGATACGATGGAGAGCGAATTCCTCAAATCCGTAAGTCAGAACAGCTCGAGCCGCTTCGGAAGCCACCCCGCGTTGCCAATACTCTTGACTGACTTCAAAGCCAATTTCAGCTCGATGGTATTGGGAAAGCCAGTTATGAAAACCAATCGTACCGATCAATTGATTCGTTTCTGCATCAGCAATTGCCCAGCGAATCGCTTTACCTTGTGTAAACTGTTCCTTGAAGTAACTGATGACATTTTTTGCTTCATAGACTGTCACAAGCGGATCTGATCCGTAATAGTACATGACTTCATCATCTGATAGGATTTTAAACAATTCACGTGCGTCACGGTTTTCGAGCTCACGTAATACGAAGCGCTCGGTTCGCAATTCCGGGAATGGCTTTCGCAAGCCCCACATGCTCCATCACCTCTCTTTATGCTTCTCTATGTAGTATGCCCGTTTTCAGGAGTAAATATCCTTTCAGGCAATTCGAAGTTTTGCTACTATTGAATTATGAATGAGTTAGTCACGGAAAGGAAGCGAAGTGGTATGTCAAGTGCGTTACTTTACTTATATGAGGACGAAGAAAATCAACGCTTGACGATGTCAGGGGTGCATTTCTCTGATTTCGCCGCAGCCGTCGATTTAAAGCGTCCTTTGCTTATTTCAGGAAGTGATTTCAAGCAGACGAAACAATCGTTTCGGACAATGCTACATTATATCGAAGCGCATGAAATCGAACAGTTTTCACAATCCACGGATGTGCAGCGTCATCCATTGATCGCTATCGATATTCGTTCCTCCCATTCACTCGACGTATTAACGGATGTCGAAATCGCGGAATTATTATTTCTAATGCATATGAAACGTGGAATGCCACTTCCCTTCCTTGATTCGATTGAAAATGAATTGGTCTATTTTAGCGAGCATGACGGACTTCATGCTTCCGTTTACTTAAAAGACTGGGCAAGCGTCGAACAATTGATTGCTGATCTTGTGCAACGAAAATTCCGACAGCACGCACGATCCGTTGCCTCTGTTGCTTTAACAGCTGAAATCATGATTCATATCCGTCATTTTCTCGGAGAAGGGGTCCTGATTGATTTCGAAAGCGCAAAGCGATCTGTTTTTTCAAGAAATATTACGATTCCTGTCTATGTGGCTGGCCGTTATGAAGACATGAGCGTGTTACATGAAGATTTTGAAGCCGAGAAAGAATCAATTCTTAGACGTGGAACGCTTGTGTGCCGAAAAAAGAAATGGAGTTTTGAGTTAAATTGACCTTTAGCATCTTTTTCTTTTAGAAAAGGATGCTTTTGTTCTATTTGAATTTTAAATGATGATTCCTTCTTTACGGTTATTCTGGACAATGTGACAATATCGTTAAAAAATTTTTCGAATTTTCACACAAAATAAGACTAGCATCTTGTGAGGACTTCGCTATAATGAGGATAACCTTTTTAAGATAGAAGTTAGACCTGTTTTTTTGTAGGGATGGTACTGGAATCAGCAAAAGGAGGAATTCAATATGGATCAGTTAAAAGTGAACGGAATTGGCTCATTCACGAAATTTGTGACGAACGGGAACATCCTCAAATTAAAGGATGCGACACTCGGTGAAGTGAAACTGTCGCTGAATGAAGCGAGTTCAATGACCATCGCCCCTGTCGATGAAGAAAATGGACTTTTCGTCATTAAAGGGCAACAGCAGGAATCGCTTGTTGAACTGACGTTAC
The DNA here is from genome assembly GCF_018619055.1 of Exiguobacterium sp. s130. Lineage (NCBI taxonomy): Bacteria > Bacillati > Bacillota > Bacilli > Caryophanales > Exiguobacterium > Exiguobacterium sp. s130. The sequence continues at coordinate 682,444 of NZ_JACSNI010000002.1, forward strand.
CACGTCAATCCTGTGAGGTCGTTCACGCTTGGCTCCTCCATAAATTGAAACGCCATAAAAAAATACGCTTGATTGCGACAAGCTGACATTTGTATGAAAAACCTTAACTCAAGACTTCCATTCTTGAGTTAAGGTTTTTTTTCTGTTTAAAAGCTTCGGTGATAAATTTTCAGAAAATATTGTTTTCTTAGATTCTTCATGTTATCCTTAGAAAAATTCAAACAGGAGGTTTTAAACATGACATATACATCGCTCATCCAAGTACGACTGATTGTGATTATGACCAGGGACTGAAGATTCATTTCTCGATTGAGAAGATGAAGACCAGGCCCTTTTCGTCATTTCGACAAGGCGTCTGATCACACGACGCCTATCCACGCACATCGTGGATGAGGCTTTTTTTATTGAAATTAGAATGAATGGAGGACAACACATGTTTAAGACAAAAGATACGTTCGCTTTAGGATTTATGATCTTCGCATTATTTTTCGGTGCAGGTAACCTAATCTTCCCACCAGAACTCGGCGCCCTTGCAAGTAAACAATTCCTCCCAGCCATCCTCGGCTTTATCGTGACAGGTGTTGGTCTTCCGTTGCTCGGCTTACTTGCTGTCGCATCCATCGGAGGCGGCATCAAAACGCTTGCTGCCCCTCTCCCTCGTTTTGTAGGTGCTGCCTTGACGTTTGCTCTCTACGTTGCCATTGGACCTTTCTTCGGAATTCCTCGGACATCGGTTGTCACGTATGAGCTCGGTGTTGTACCATTTCTCGGTGCACCTTCACAAATGACATTAGTTCTCTCATCAAGTCTCTTTTTCATTGCTACGCTTTACCTCGTATTGCGTCCTGGTAAATTACTTGAAATCATCGGACGTTTCATCACACCTTTATTGCTGATTGCACTTGCTGTGTTAAGCATCAGTAGCATCGTCTCACCACTTTCAAGTGTCGCTTCACCAAGCAAAGCCTATGAGACGACAGGTCAAGCATTCATCCAAGGTTTTCTTCAAGGATACTTAACGCTTGATGCACTCGGCGCCTTAGTCTTCGGTGTCGTGGTACTTCATACATTAAAAAGTCGAGGCGTTCATGAACGAACAGCACAATTTAAAGTCGTCACTCGTGCTGGAACGATTGCTGCGGTTGCTTTGACACTCGTCTATATCGGACTCGGAATGATCGGACGTAATACATTTGCCGCAATCGGAAAAGTCGATGGTCCGACACTTCTTCAGCATTATGCGAATACAGCGTTTGGCTCAATTGGTTTAGCTGTACTTGGTCTTGCGATCCTACTTGCCTGCTTGACGACATCAGTTGGTCTCGTCACCGCATTTGCAGAATATATGATGACTCTTTCTGCACGTATCACATTAAAAACAGCAAGTATCTTCACGACTGTTCTTGGTCTCACAGTATCTATCGTCGGATTACAGACATTGTTATCAATTGCCGTTCCCGTGTTGATGTTCCTTTATCCAATCGTCATCGTCTTAATCGCACTAACATTCATGCGTCATCTGTTCCGTCGCAAGTCGGTCGTTTATCAGTCCACTCTTGGAGTAACGATTTTCTTCTCACTTTGTAGTGCGTTAAACCAACTCTCTCTTTTCCCGGGAAATCTCAAAACCTTCTATCAATCACTTCCTTTAGTGGATCAAAGTTTAGAATGGTTATTTCCGACACTTATCGCCTTTGGTATCAGTTCATGGTTTGGACACGTTTCCACCGCTTCAGTCACACAAAAACGCGCTAGCTAGTGATTCCGTTTTCGTAGCTATGGTATGATGAACAAAATGGTTATATTAATGGAGGCGTCATATACATGGATAAGATTGCTTGGATTACCGACAGCATGGCTTTTTTCGAGCCAGGAGAGGCTGAAAAAATCGGAGTCCATGTGATACCGACATTACTCATCTTGAACGGGGAGTCTTACCGGGAGTATGTCGATATCTCGATTGAACAATTGAATCAAAAAATGCAGGATGATTCGAAAATTTCACCTACGACTTCGCAACCGTCTTTTGGTGACTTCGTAACTCTATATGAACAGTTACTCGAAGACGGTTATGATTACGGATATGCGATTCACATCACGAGTGGCTTAAGTGGTACCTACTCCAGTTCGGTCGCTGCAGCTGAGGCTGTCGGTTTCCCGCTCTATGCGATTGATTCATACACGGGTGCTGCCAATCAACAAGAACTTGTCCGGATCGCACAGCGACTAGTAGCTGCTGGTAACGATCCAAAGGAAGTCATGTCGACACTTGAAACGTTTAAACACAAATCGCATTTTTATTTGATTATTGGAAATATGGAGACGATGCGACGTAGTGGTCGAGTTTCAGGAAGTCAATTTTTATTAGCGAACATGCTCAACATCAAGCCGATCGTTCAATTTAATGAAGAAGGACAGCTTGTTCCTTTCAAGAAGGTACGCTCGATCAAAAAAGCATTTAAGGAAATGATAACCGAGATCACTTCTAAAGTGACAGCACAAGGAGTCTACGATCGAACGCTATATATCGGTCATACGCTCGCTCATACTGCTGCTGAAGAATTGAAACGTTTGATTGTAACGGAACATCCTGAAATCAACGTTCGTATCACGCAATTCGGTCCTTCCATCTTGGCACATGCTGGTGCTGAGACGGTCGGCGTGTTCTGGTTCGACGACATTTCTCTACCTACAACTTGATACCTAACATTAAAAAATAAAGAACCGGACGGCCTTAAAAAGACTGTCCGGTTCTTTATTTTGCTTCGTATTTACGAAATAATTCTTCTAGCAACATCGCTTCGTCCAACATACGATGAATCGGTTCGTGCGGAAGTGCGATTTGATTCGATAATGTGTCGGAAGGATATACATCAAACGACACTTGTTCCATCTCAATAATATACTCAAGGATAGAATCAAGTGAGCTTTCCTTTTTAAATTGACGAAGCCAGTTTTCATATCGACGATCTACTTTTCCCTCTTTCAGCAATATCTCTCCACTAGCAATGATTGCCCATTTAGGCGGCGCATCGATTTGGAAAAGTTCCAACTGCTGATATTCTTCCATCGTTCGTTTCGTCACCGGAATGACACCGTTGATTGAGACCAATCGTTTTAATCTAAGATGCGCTCGCAACGTCATGAATCGCGGTCGTCCGGCGACTCGCTCAACAAGCAAGGTCGGTTTATCAATGGAACGCATCGTTTCTTCATCAAATAATAAACTATGATCTACATCTAATACTAGCATTAAGACACTCCTTTTTTTCTGCGGGAGACGATGAATGCATAGGAGCTACATAAAAGAATCGCTGCAAAACAATAACCACCGATGACGTCTGAAAAATAATGAACGTTTAAAATGATGCGGGAAGCTCCCATGGCAAGAAATAACCCAATCGTCAACACCGATACGATTACTTTGCCAGTCGTTTTTAAATGCCGGAAAGCGACGACAAGAAATCCTACATATACAGCGAATGCCATCGCGGAATGACCACTTGGAAAACTATAGCCAACACCACCAACTAACTCATTCAATGAAGGACGTTCTCGTACGAAGGCAAATTTGACGACTTGATTCAATGCTCCTACAGAGATCGCCATCAATACATACCAAATACTTGCGATACGATCTCGCCACAAGACATAACTCACTACTCCAAGTAACATCGTCATTGTCATCGCCCCAGGACCAGAGCCTAGTTGAGTGAACCAAGAGACATAGTCCCCTGGAACATGTTGAGACATGTACGACGATAATTGAGCGTCAAATAAAAAATAGCCCGTCATTCGAATCGAGACGGCGATGATCACGAACAAGACGACAGCGATGGATGCACCCACCCACGCCGCTCTTGCCCCCCGCATTAGTATGTCCCCTTACGTTCTTCTAATTCTTCTGCTGAATAATCTTCCTTATCCCGCAAACGATGCGCCAAACGCCCTGATGCATTTGCTGCGATGGCCGCGACGATATCATCCATGAACGTGTTGACTTTTCCGTCCCCAAGCTTCGTATCGAGTTCTTTGATAATACCGACCTTTGCTTTATCCAAATAGCCGAACGTCGTAACCGCAATCGAACCATACGTGTTGACGGCACCAATCGCAATCGTCTCATCTACGCCAAATAGCCCTTCATCGCTTTGGATGATGGACAGGAGGGGTTCTGATAATAACCCTTTTTCCGCCAAGATATCTAGTTCTGCTCCGACGAGAATCGCATGTTGTAATTCACGTTTTTCAAGAACACGTTCCACTGAACTGACACATGTTTCAATTGTCAGATCCACTGTGTATGGGGCCTGCATTTGGTACACGATCTCAGCAATTGCATGAATCGTCACCCCTCGTTCGTGTAACTTATCGATAGCTGCCTGTTTGACCTCTTTTGAATGTGTTTTCTTCATGACTATATCCACCTCTCCAACAAAGTACTTCATTAGTATACACGGATTCTGAAGCTCCTCTCAAACTTCTTTGACATCGACGCCAGAATCCGTCATGATTATTTTGTAAAGCGTTATCATTTCAGGGGAAAGTAGGGGATTTTCGATGAACATCGGGGTTGTATTGTTTCCATCGAAACGCGTTCAAGATTTTGCAAATTCATACCGAAAAAGATATGACTCGAAGTATGCACTGATCACACCTCATATCACGCTACGGGAGCGGATGGAAGTCGATGAGACAGAATTAGACCACATCGTGACGGAGTTGAATCGAATCGCGTCCGAAACGAAGCCTGTCAATTTGCACATCCAAGGAGCTCGTTCGTTCCATCCGACGAACAATGTCTTGTTCCTTAAAGTAATGCCTACGGATGAGTTAGAACAATTACATCGCGCTTTGCATACGGGACCACTCGAACATAAGCCGAAATACGATTTCTTGCCACACATCACAATCGGTCAAGAACTGTCGGATGTCGAACTGTTCGATGTACTAGAACGTCTCAAGATGGAAGATATCCGTTTCCAAGAGGACGTCACGAAAATGGCTTTATTGTATGAACTGGAGAACGGTGCTTGGAGTGTCTATGAGACATTCCGCTTCACAGGTCAATGAATGATTAAACTTCCCGGTCGAAGCTTCGACCGGGAAGTTTTAGTTCTGGTAATACACCGTATGCATTTGCCTGTTCTTCTAAAAAGTCGTCCGCTTCGTGTTCGCGGTAAGGGTCAGTTGGGCGTATCGGTTGAACTCGAGCGACTGGTTCAGTCTTTAGCTGTGGATCGACACGTACTTGACGATTGACATATTGTACGACTGTAAAATCGATTGCGTTCATCCTCTGCACTTCCTCTCTCCTTCAACATGTTCATATTTGACACTTCCCCGATTAAGCACAAAAAAAACCAAGCTCCCCTCCTAAGGGAAGCCCGGTTCACTAAATCACCTATTACAGAATGTGGAATCCACTATCGACGTGAAGGATTTCTCCTGTTACACCACTCGACATTTGCGAAAGTAAGAATAATCCACTCTGACCGATTTGTTCCGTCGTAACGTTACGGTGAAGTGGCGCGCGTTCTTCGATGCTATCAAGGATTGAGTTGAAATCGCCAACACCTTTTGCTGAAACTGTCCGGATCGGACCAGCAGAGATCGCATTGACACGAACACCTTGCTGTCCGTATTCAGCAGCGAGATAACGAACGCTAGCATCTAATGCTGCTTTCGCAACACCCATGACGTTGTAGTTCGGAACCATCTTCTCACCACCAAGGTACGTCAATGTGATGACAGATGCGTCTTCTGTAAAGAAGTCTTTCGCCGCTTTGACGACTGCTGTTAAGCTGTAGGCTGAGATATCAAGTGCTTGCGCAAACTGTTCACGCGTTACCCCAGAAAACTCACCGCGAAGCGCTTCTTTATCCGCGAATGCGATCGAGTGAGCGATCCCTGAAATCTTACCGTGGTCCGCATGAATCGTTTGGAAGACCTGTTCAATCTCTTCGTCACTCGTGACATCACACGTATAATAAGAAGCCGGTCGTGATAATTCTTGTCCTAATTTTTCAAGTGGTGCCTTGAAACGTTCTCCGACATATGTAAATGCCAGGCTTGCTCCAGCAGCGTCGAGCGCACGTGCGATACCCCATGCAATCGAACGTTGATTAATGACGCCCATGACGACGTACGTCTTGCCTTCGAGTGAAGGATAAATATTCATGATAAAGTCCCCCTTGAATTAGTACCTGGTAATAAAACCTATCTTCAGGTTACAAAAACGTAACGCTTCTGTCAACCATCGCTCTTGATATTGCGGATTTGATAAATTACGGTAATATAGAAAGAGATAGAAAGTAGGGATGAAATGAATCGATTCAAATCATTTACACAACGTTATGATCATACGTTGCTTTTTTTACTCGCCTGTCTGATGGTCATCAGTATCATCGCCATCTATACAGCACAACCTTCGCTTAAAGGTGCGATCAGTGCCATCAACTTCTCTGCCAAACAAATTCAATGGTATGTCATCGGCTTCATGGCGTTATCCGTCGTCATTTTCATCGATTATGAACAGTTGAAGCGATTCCACTGGTTTTTATATGGAGCAGGTATCGTGTCATTGATCGGTCTTGTCGTTCTTCGAAACACACCAATCGTCACTGAAATCAAAGGGGCATACGGTTGGTATCAATTCCCCGTTATCGGTACGGTTCAACCGGCTGAGTTCATGAAGTTCTTTTTGATCGTGACGCTCGCTGCCGTCATTACCGAGCACAATGCGCGTTATGTTCAACATGAAAGAGATCTCTTGTTACTTATCAAGTTAGTCGCGGTTACAGCCTTGCCGCTCGGTCTTATCATCATTCAGCCCGATTTAGGGATCGGTTTGATTCTATGCGTCATCTTAGCATGTGCGATGTTGTTATCCGGACTAAACTGGAAATGGCTTTTAACGATGTTCGGTCTGTTCGCAGGAGCCGTCATCATCTTCTTTTACCTGTTCTTTTTCCAAAATGATTTACTCGCAACCTTTTTCCCAGGTCACGCGATGAACCGGATCATGGCTTGGTTGCAACCGTTCGAATATGCGGATGATCTGTCGTACCAGCTCGTCCAAGCAATCAACGCTACAGGTTCAGGGCAAATGTTCGGCGTTGGATACGGGAAACTGCAAGTGTTCGTTCCGGAATTGCATACAGACTTCATCTTTACGACGATTGCCTCTCACTACGGTTTCATCGGGGCTGCCATCGTCTTGATCGTATTGTTCCTGTTCGTCTATCGGTTGATTCAGATTGCTCTCGAGACAGCGGATCCATTTGGTACCTATATCGTGACAGGATACGTCGCGATGTTTACGTTCCAAATTTTCCAAAACATCGGGATGACGATTGGTGTCTTACCGATCACAGGCCTTCCCCTACCGTTCATCAGTTATGGTGGATCAACGATGATCGTAAACCTCGTCGGTCTAGGATTGATCATGGCAATCGCCTCTCAATCTCGGATTTCCATGTTCGATGAAGACTAAACACAAATAAAAGGCAGTGGACCAAGTCCATTGCCTTTTATTTGTGCACTTTATCATTCCAGTCGGAGATCCTCAGGAAGTGGTGCTTCAAAACGAACCTGTTCTCCCGTCGCAGGATGAAGGAACGTTGCTGACGCACTATGAAGCGCCTGACGCGGAAGTAACGGGTTCCCTTGATACATCGTATCGCCAATCAAAGGATGCCCAAGAAAAGCAAGGTGGACACGAATTTGGTGTGTCCGACCTGTCTCTAGTCGGATATCGAGTAATGAGATTTCTTGGTCAAAGGCTCGAACTAGACGGCTATTTAAGATATGTGTGATGGCTCGTTGACCATCTGGTCGTACCATCCGTTCCATGAAGGAATGATCAGTTTGACCAATCGGTTGATCAATTGTTTGTACCGGTACGTTTCCGGGTGCATACGCTAAATAATGTCGTTCTAATTCATTGGATCGTTGCATGAGACTCATCCGGTGATGGGCAAGCCCGTGTTTCGCGAACAAGACAAGACCACTCGTATCACGATCGAGTCGATTGACGATATGGATCGCATACGGAATTCCTTGTTTTCGATAATAACCAAGAACATAATTCGACAATGAGTGTTCCGGATGCAATCGTGACGGAATCGATGCCATCCCCGGTGGTTTATTGACGACGAGTAACCAATCATCTTCAAACAAAATATCGAGTTCCCCTTCTGTCGCTACCATGTCCGGTGCTGGTGTTTCTTCCGGGAAGAAGACGTGGACGCGGTCACCCACGCACAAGACGTCGTGGACGTTGACATGATGACCGTTCCGCGTGATATCTCCATGATTTTTGATTGATACTAACATTTTTCGTGAGATACCTAGACGGGTCGTACAAAAATGACTGACGCGCCAGCCATCCTCGATATCAGTAACCGTCTGTCGTAGCTGAAATCCATTCATGTTTCTCTTTCCTTTACATACTGCGTCAACGTCTTTCGTCTGCCAGGAAAGATTCCCGCACCCGTTGCCAAAACGGGAAAGAACGAAAACGAGCAAATTTCACTTTTTTATCTGATACCCGACACCGGATCGATGTCACATTTTGATGGACAATCGAAGCATAGTGGTCATAGGTCATCTGAAAATCAATCGGATTGACGGGACGAATTTCGACATCATGATGTTTCGGTAATAACATCGGTGAGCCGATCGTCCGGTAAACACGATTATTGATCGAAGCCATTTCTGTAATTTGGATCGCTTCGAGTGCCGGGTGGACGATCGCACCGCCGAGCGCCTTGTTATATGCCGTCGAACCAGAGGGTGTCGATATACATAACCCGTCACCTCGAAACGTCTCAAAATAGTCGCCTCGAATCGATAAATCGCAGACGAGTGTTTGATTGAAACTTTTGATCGTACACTCGTTCAAAGCAAGCAGTTGATTATGCGAGCCATCCGCATAGTCAATTGATAGTTCAAGCAGCGGGTATTCGACCGTCGCTAAATCCTGCTTCGCGATATGATCAATCAACTCATCCATCTCTTCAGGACGCCAATCCGCATAAAAACCAAGGTGCCCTGTATGAATCCCTACAAGGGTAATCGTCTCTACTTGATCGAGATACGAATGGAACGCTTGTAACATTGTCCCGTCTCCCCCGATTGAGACGACGATTTCCGGTTGACTGACATCAAGCACACATCCCCGCTCCGTCAACGCCTGCTCGAGTTGTTGTTTTAGCGCATGAGAACGCTCATCATCACGAGCCGTGATTGCAAAACGCATGGTCATCCCCCTACTCTTTTAATCGTTCCGACGCCTTAGCGTCGCGTTGAAAGACGAGTTGCGCGTCTTGGATTTCTACTTTCAATTGACTCATCTCCGCATCAAGCAAAAATGCCGCTTCTGCCGCCCGCCGCAGGCGCTCACGCGTTTCTTCCGGAATGTTCCCTTGGTACTTGTAATTTAACGAGTGTTCGATCGTCGCCCAAAAGTTCATCGCAAGCGTCCGAATTTGAATCTCGACTAATGTCGGTACTTCACCTTCGATCGTCTGTACTGGATAAGCAATGATGACGTGATACGATCGATAACCACTATCCTTCTTTTGAGTGATGTAGTTACGTTCCTCGACGATTTTAAAATCACCGCGCGAACGTAATAGTTCAAGAACATGAATGATATCATCGACGAATTGACACATGATGCGTAATCCGGCAATATCCTGCATATCTTGTTCCAATGATTCACGCGCAATTGCTTTTCGTTCTGCTTTTTGAAGAATGCTTTTTACAGGTTTGACCCGTCCTGTGACAAATTCAATCGGTGAATGCTCTCCCCGTTGCTGAAATTGTTTACGAATCGCTTTTAGCTTTACTTTCAACTCATCGACCGCGATTTGATACGGCGCAAGAAATAAATCCCAATTTTCTTTTGTCATCTGATTTGTCACCACTTTTAATCGAATAGTATTGGTTCAGTGCCTGTTCCTACCTCATTCATGTTATCATATTTTCAGACATTCAACTAGAAAGGCGTGATTCCGATTAGACAAGAATTGGAAATCGAATTCAAGAACTTATTGTCTGAACAAGAATATCTATCGTTATTTACCCATTATGCGTCAACTAAACAACCCATTTGGCAAGCAAATGATTATTTTGATACGCCTGATTTCGAACTTCGAAAAAAAGGTGCTGCCTTACGGATACGTGAAAAAAAACAAGGACTCGTCCTTACTTTAAAACAACCTCATGAAAATGGATTGCTTGAAACACATGTCACACTATCAGCAAGTGAAGCGGAAGATCTATTCAAATACGGTCTGATTCACTCCGAAGAGATGAATCACCAGTTGTCGTCTTTTGACTTGCAAGGTTCGTTGGAACATTTAGGACGTTTAGAAACCGAACGCATCGAGACGGTGCTTCCAGAAGGCTTACTCGTCCTTGATAAAAGTCGCTATCTCGGACATACCGATTATGAGTTAGAGTTTGAGGTCAGCAACTTCGAACAAGGGCAAAAGGATTTCGAGCGACTTCTTTTAGCACACGATATTCCGCAGCGCAAAACTAAAAATAAAATCGTTCGCTTCATGGAACGTAAAGCGCTTACTTGAATTTTCGTGTAGGACTGAACAAGCAAAACCTTTGCTCTTTCTTTTTTTTCGTTGCTAAAATAGGGTAACGATAACAACAGGAAGGGGTGAACGGATGGAACACGCACAATGTAACGGATCTTATTGTTCATTGGACGAACCATCGATTCAACAACCGACGAAACCTCTGGAAATCTATCATTTTCTAGATGTGACACAAACGGACGGTTTACGGTTGATACCCGTTCTCAAGAAATTAGAGCTAGAATATGGTCATCTTTTTCGTCTCCGCACGATTGCTACGATTCCTTGTGCTCCTTCACGTTCCGCGTGCGATATGTCACCACTCGTCATCCTAAAAGCAATCGAGCTTCAAGGAAAAACGTTTGGTATGCGGTTCATGCGACGCCTTCGGATGCTTCATAATGTCGAAGGTGAGAGTGCTTACAGCCGTCCATCATTGATGCGGTTAGCCGAAGCATTGACAGAGTATGGTCTGGATTTAGGTGAATTCCACCGTGATGTCTCGTCGGACACGATTCAGCAAATGCTTGAGAAAGAGACTGAACTGGTCACGGAATGGGATGTCCGAATTCTTCCGACACTCGCTTTCGTTGGAGATGAGGAAGCCATTAAGGCTGAAGGACCTTATGAGTATTTGGTCTATGTTTCGATCTTAAGTGAACTGCTAGATCATACGATTGAAAAACAACCGAAGCCACCACTTGAACAATTCTTGAGACGGTATGAAACAGCAACTACGGCTGAAATCGCCTTTATTTATGACGCTCCTGAATCCCAGATTGAACACGAACTAAAAAAACTGGTCTTACAACAGAAATGTGCTTCTCTATCGTATTGTGATGGAAAAGTATGGCGTCATTTAAAAGATTCAGCACATGCTTAATACAAAAAAGGACAGTGGAAGCTGTGAACTGCCCCATAAAAGTTGGACATAAAAATCCAACTTTTATGGGGTGTTTTTTATGATCAAATATACGAAGGCATTTAAGATCAAGGTCGTTGAACGTTATCTGACGGGACGAGACGGATACCAGATTATGGCGGAGGAATTCGGG